>NZ_JAAKEI010000029.1 GCF_011039085.1 Desulfovibrio sp. ZJ369
GCTTACAATGTGGGAGTGGAGAAAGCCAGACTGGCGGCTCGGAAAGTCAACGGCACGGTCAGGGTGCCCACGTTCACCGACAGGGAAAAGGCCCAGGGCCTGACAGACTTCAATGATCTGCACCAGGCGCGCGGCCTTGAGGCCGTCCAGCGCCAGGTCGGCAGGGATTGCGCCAGGGATCATGGCAAGGAGCTGTGCCGATGAAACTGCTGATTGTGGAAAGCCCCGGCAAGATCAAAAAGCTGCAAGGCATCCTGGGCGCGGAATGGCGCGTCGCCGCCAGTTGCGGCCATGTCCGCGACCTGCCGAATCAGGGCTATGGCCTGGAGCCGCCGGATTTCACGCTCCGCTATACGGAAACCAAGCCGGACGTGCTGAAGAAGCTCGGGACGCTGGTCAGGGATGCGGAGGAAGTCTTTCTGGCATCGGATCCGGATCGTGAAGGGGAAGGGATCGCCTGGCATCTGAAAGACGCCCTCGGGCTGAAGGCCTATAAGCGTGTGACCTATACGGCCATCACTCCCCGGGATGTCCAGGCCGGGCTGGACAGTCCGCGCGACATTGACATGAATCTCGTCCACGCCCAGGAAGCGCGGCGGGCATTGGATCGCCTTTGCGGCTACAAGGTTTCCGGGCCGTTGTGCCGGGCGGTACGGGAGGAGAAAATGTCCGCCGGGCGCGTGCAAAGTCCGGCCGTGCGGCTGGTGGTGGAGCGGGAGCGGGCTATCCGGTCCTTTGTCTCCACCACGCATTTTGGCGTGGAATTGATCTTTGAGGCTGTTGAAAACATTTCCGACGGTTGGAAAGCGTGCTGGCTGCCCAGGGAAGGCTGGCTGGCAGATGGTCAGGAATATTTCCTGGACAAGGCCGTAGCCGAAAAAATCGCGGCCCTGCGGACCCTGGATATTCTCTCCTGCGAGGAAAAAGAAAGCCGGGCGGCCCCGCCCGCGCCTTTCACCACGTCTTCCCTGCAACAGGCGGCGAGCAATGCGCTGAAGTTCAAGCCCAGGGACACGATGGCCATTGCGCAAAAGCTCTATGAGGCCGGACATATCACCTATATGCGGACGGATTCCCCGAACCTGAGTGAGACGGCCATTGCTGAAATCCGAGCCTGCGCTGACTCCAACGGCTGGCCGTTGCCGGAGAAACCCCGGACGTGGAAAAGCAAGGCCGGAGCCCAGGAAGCGCATGAAGCTATCCGGCCAACGCACGTCGAGGTCGAAAGCGCCGGGGATACTCCCCAGGAAAAAGCCTTGTATGCCCTGATACGTATCCGGACCCTGGCCAGCCAGCTCGCGGATGCCGTTTTTGACGTGCGCGTGGCCCGGCTTGCCAGCGACGTGGACGGCAAAAAGGCCGTGTTTGAGGCCAAAGGCCGGACGCTCAGAGAACAGGGCTGGAAAGTGGTCATGGCTGCGGACGCTTCCCTGGCCGACGCGGAAGAGGCGGAGCCCGACAACGCCGTGCCGGATCTCAAGGCCGGATGCCAGGCTACGGCTGTCCAGGGCGCAGTGAAGATGAAAAAAACAAAGCCCGCCCCCCGTTTTTCCGAGGCCTCGCTGATCCGTGAGATGGAAAAGCGCGGCATCGGCCGTCCGGCCACCTATGCCGCCATCATGGAGAACATTGCCGCGCGCGCCTATGTGAAGGAGGAAAAAGCTTTCCTCGTGCCCACGCCGCGCGGGGAAAAGCTGGTGGACGCTCTGGCGGGCGCATTCGGCTTTCTGGATCTGGATTTTACCAGCCACATGGAAGAACGGCTCGACGATGTGGCCAACGGCAACGTCAGTTATGTGCAATGCGTGGGCGCGTTCCATGCCCAGCTCATGGAAGAGCTGGGCCGGTTCGTCCAGGCGTATGCCGTCCCTTGCCCGGCCTGCGGGAACCGGGAGCAGTTCCGGCATGTTTACTCCAGGGAAAAAGGCTGGAATTTCTGGGGCTGCAAGGCCTGCGGGGCCATTTTTGCCGATGACAACGGTCGGCCGGGCCTCAGACAAGAAAAGGGAGCTGCGGAACTGACGGATTTTTTATGCGAGAAGTGCGGCAAGCCCCTGCAACACCTTCAGGGCACGAAAAAAGACGGCTCCGGCCAATATGACTTTTTTGCCTGCTCGGACAAGGCGTGCGGCGCAAAGTACGACAATGTGGACGGCAGGCCCGTAATCCGCAAGGCTCCGGCGCTGTCTGAACATACATGCAAAAAATGCGGCAAGCCTCTGGTGCCCCGGCCCACAAAAAACGGCGGCGTGTGGTTCGGCTGCTCGGGCTTCCCCATGTGCAAGGCCCGCTATTGGGCCAAGGACGACGGCAGCCCTGATTACGACAATCCCCCCAAACACTGAAAGGAGGAACAATGTCCGGTTTCATGAGCTCCACCACGGCAATGAAAATTTTCGAGGCTCAGGCCAAAAAGCCGGATCCCGAGAAGCTGAGGGAACATGCCTTTTCGCCCGCGCCCGGCCCTGACGGCAAGCGTGTGGGCTGGGTCGGCCTCACTGATCCGCTTGACCTTGATTTCAGCTTCGGCATGGACTTCGGCCGCTTTCTGGCCTTTTCCCTGCGGATCGACGAACGCAAGCCCTCCAGCGCCACTATCAAAATACGTCTGGCGGAAGCTCTCAAGGAGGAAGCCGCCGCCAATGGCGGCAAAGTCTCAGGCAAGCGGAAGAAGGAGTTGAAAGAGGCGATCACGTCCACGGTGACTTCCAAGGCCGATTTCATTCCGTCCCTGACGGATTGCATCTGGGATTTGGAGGCGCAGCGCCTCTATGTCTCCACGGCTTCGGAAGGCGTGCTGGCCATCCTGCTGGAGCTGTTTCACAAAACCTTCGGCATTACCCCCACGCCGTTGTTGCCCAAAGCGGATATGGCGGCGGTTTTCGACAGAGCGTTCCGTGAAAACATCCCCGTGGACGGGAGCGCCGAGGTCAGCGCCAACGGCTGCTCCGTGACTCTGGCCACGCCGGAGCAACAGGAAGACAAGGCGCATGTGGTTGTGGTCAACAACCAGGGCGCAGTGGCCACGGCTCTGCAAGAGGGCCTGCGGATCACCAAAATGGCGTTGCTGGCAGTGGACGGCGAACAGGAACTTGCTTTCTCCCTTGCTGATGATCTGACAGTTTCCGGCCTGAAACTGCCCAAGGGAGAAAAGGGCGATGACGCCGTGGCCACGTTCCTGCTGAAGGCGGATGCCTGCGCATGTGTGGCCAACGCCGTGGAGTGCATGGGTAACTAACGTACGTCCGGGGCTGGCTGACCAGCCCCTTTCTCCTGGGAGATTTCAAATGCAAAGATTTCGTTCCTTCCCGCTGTTCCTTTGGCTCTTTCTGCTCTTCCTGTCGGCCCAGGCGGCCCACGGCGCAGACGCCACAAGCTTTGATCCCACAAAGGTGGCAGTAACGGCCCAAGGCTCGGGCGGCGTCCCGGTCGGGACCATCATTGCATGGCCAGTTGCGACGAACCCGGAAGATATGAGTAACTGGCTGGAATGTAACGGACAAAGCATCTCGCGGTCAGTTTTCCCGGAACTGTTTGCGGTTATGGGTGCGAAGGTCCCGGACTTGAGGGGATATTTTCTGAGAGGTTACGGGGGAAAGAGTGGTACTCTGGGAGTCCAGCAGGACGCAGAAAAGCCTAGGCACACGCATCCCGTTGGTAAAGTTGTGAACGGCACGGGCTATCACGGGGGAGGATACGGAGCGTTTCTCGATTATTCACACTCAGGGGACTTCAGGAAGTACGGAGTGAAATACTCTGGGGCCGCTGAGTATGAGCAAGCTACAGAGAATCGCCCCATAAACAAAGCTGTACGCTATCTTATTCGCGCACGTCCCTAAATGAGTTTTTGGACCTAATGCGCCTTCCCGGAACTGTTTGCGCTTGTGGGCGGCACTGTGCCGGATCTGAGGGGACTTTTTTTGCGGGGGCATGGGGGAAATTCCGCAGGGCTGGGAGCGCATCAGGGTCACGCCATGCGTGATATTTCCGCGTCGGGTAGTATCAGTGTCGGGTTTGGCGGTTATCTGAACGGAAGCGGCATTTTTAAGCCTCTAGGAAGCCATAAAGTCACAGTCATCCGGGGATCGTGGGACAACAATTGGAGAAGCACCAATTATGGCCTTGATCTTTCTGCCGGTGGAGTTCCCGTGGCCAATGAAGTGCGCCCCGATAACCAGGCCGTCCGCTATCTCATCAGGGCTATGCCTTAACGTGCCCGGATCAGGTAGCGCACAGCCCGGTTTACCGGACGGATTTCGCTATCGACTGGAGTAACACGCGAGGCGTAGAAATTGGCTCCGCGTTTAGCCCAGTCCCCTCCTGCTGGCGGATGCACGCCTGAATCCCAGGGGCTGCCGTAGTACATGGCCCCCTGGGTGCTTGTTCCCCAACCAGGTGCGATCAGTTCAGGAAAACGCCCCCAAATCTCCCGGATCGCATCACCCTGAACCTGGCCAAGTTCCGCACTGTTGTGCGTCACGGTGCCATAATGCGTTGACGTATGGGAGCCGTGACCACGCAAAAAAAGTCCGCGTAAATCGGGAACTCGTCCGCCCACAACCGCAAACAGTTCCGGGAACGCGCGCGCCGGTCTGAAAAGCGTTGTGGCGCGTGGAAGATCTGGATATAAGGAACGGGCACGGCTACCCTCTGGCCTGAGCGTCGGCACGGCGCAAACGGAAAAGGAGGGTATCGGCCATGCTGCGAGTTGTTTTCGCCGCGATCATCGCGCTGGTACTGGTCCTGCTTCTAGTCTCCACGGCTAGATAACAGTTGACCCCGAACCATCGCGAGTGGTTCGGGGTCGAAAAGGCTTGTCACACTGGTAGCCGTGCACGGGGGCGCAAACCGCGCCGTGCCAGCCCCGGTTCCTGTTGACGCAGGGGCCGGGGTTCCCTTTTTAGATAACCCCTTCATGCCTGATTGGCAAGTATCAGGGCCGGGCTCGGATCAGGTAGCGCACGGCCATATTTACAGGCCTGTTTTCTTCTGCGGTTGGTACGACACGGCTGGATGAAAAAGTCAGGTTGGTAAAATAACTACCTCCATACGATCCTGCCGCTCTGTCTGAGTGGATGTGTCGCTCAAAGACTCCTGATGCTGCTACACCCTTTGGCGTAGCTGCTCCTTGAACATTAGACAGCCCTCCGCTAATTGGACGTGAACTGTCTCCTTGGACTTCTCCTAATATCCCGGAGCGGTGTGTGGTGGACGTTATGCCTACAGTGGAGCCATTATTCTGAGCATGGCTTTGTGCACCGTATCCCCTGAGAAACAGCCCCCTCAGATCCGGCACGCTTCCGCCCACAAGCGCAAACAGTTCCGGGAACGCGCCCTGCGCCCCTAAACAAGGCGCAGGGCCGGGCAGCGATACAATCACAGGAATCACCCTGCTGATTCACGAATTGTTTATATCGGTAATACCCATACTTCCTCTTTTCCTTGTTATCCAAGAGAAGTATGCATTCTGGAAGCTCTCCTTCAAAGATTTCCATGTATTTATACTGCACAATATAATTATATTGTGCAGTATAATTTTCTTAAAAAGACCTGCTTTTTGAGGCCTCCCCGGTCTCCCAGAGAGGCCATGCCCTCTTTAGTCGATGGCCGCAAATATCTTTTGCGCGGATTTACTGCCACAGTAGCTGATATATTCCCATAGCCATTCATAATGATCACAAAGTCGCTCGCTCTGGTACTTCGCAGATACAAAGCTGAAAGCGAACAGGCAGGCCGTAACTCCAGCTTCTTTGGATGTCATGGCGTCTTTGTAGCCGTTGGGACTGACAAGATTATAAAATCTTTCTCCTGCTGGAGACATGTAAAAGCCCCCATTGCTCAGCTCGTAATAGCTCCACATTCCCCCGCTGTATTCCAGGCACAAATGGCGCATGTAGGCGTATACCGCCATCTCAACGACGGTAGTGCGAAACCCGAAATGACGGATGATGGCATCCAGCATCTTTTCGGAAGGAATGAGGGATTCTGTGACAACGGTGATTTCCTGACTCATGGCAACTTCTCCTTTTGGAGTAGCCCAGCCTTTTTCGAGCTGGGGGAAAGGGTTTTGCCGAAAGCGGGCCCTTTCCCCCTGCTCGATAATGGGCGTAGCCCTATGAGAAGATAAAAAACGCCACGGGTCTGCTTCCGTGACGGAACGCCAGCCAGCGGCGGCTGTGACTGCGGAAGCGAGTACGCAAGCGCACGGAGCTGCACAAGGGAACAGCCGCCGCTGGTCAGTTCCGGCGCGGAAGATGCGCCTGCGGCGCACCCGGAAGCGTTTTCTTACATCCCCGGCAGCCGCTTCGCGCGGGCAGCTCCGGCCAGGCCCAGGATGTCGGGCGCGGCTTCCACAGCCGCACGCTTCTGGTTGTCCTGGACATGCTGATAGGTATTGAGGATCATCGAGGCGTCAACATGCCCCATAAGGCTGGCCACACTGCCGATGTCGGCACTGCCGGCCAGGGCATATGTGGCAAAAGCGTGGCGAAGATCATAGGGCCGAATACGGCGCTTGATGTTCGCCCGCTCCAGGGCCGTGTGCCAGGCCCGGCATATGCTGCGTACCGGGCGGCCGCCCCAGGAGATGACATGCCGGATGCCCAGCGCCGCGTCATGACGCTGCCATGCTTGCAGGATCCGGAGCAGGTCGCTGCGGATGGGTATGTCCCGGCCGTCTTCCAGATGGTTTTTCCGGGCGCTTGGCATGCGCAACATTGCCGTGCCCAAGTCCACGTCCCGCCACTCCAGGCGAAAAAGTTCACTGGGGCCGATGCGCGGCCCGGCGCATAAGCCCAGAATGACGACGCGCTGCACATGCGGAGCGGCCACCTCCAGGATCGCTCTGGCTTCTTTGGCCGTAGGCGGTGCAATGCGTTGCGCGCGGGCACGGGGAAGCCGCAGATCATGCAGCGGATTTGCCGGCAGCAGTCCGTTTCGCACTGCCCAATTCAGGGCGGCGCGGAGAATGCTCACACGGCGATTGACGGTGATCTGGGCAATGCCCCGCAACTGTTGCGCCTCGGAAAAATTGAGCATGTCTTGCCGGCTGATCTGACTGGCCAGGCGATGGCCAAATGCGTAAATAATCTGGCCGGCATGATACCGGGCCTGCCGAATCGTGAGCGGATTCGTGTGGGCCAGCCTGAAATAGCTATCCAGCAGGTCTTTCACATTGATCCGGCTCCGGCCGGCTGTCTGCTTACGGGCTTTGCGCAGCAAGGCCCGCTCCCTGGCCGCAATTTCCGCCTGTGCCGCCTCAAAGGCCATTGCCGCAGCTTCATCGGCAAAACTCTGCGTATGCTTTTTCCCGGTCCACGGGTTTCGCCAGGTGACGACCCACTGCTTCTTCTTGCGGAACTGATGAAATTGAATGCCCATACATCCTCCTTGAATTATGGGCAGTATTTATCTCGAAAAAATATATTTACATATTCAATTTTTTATGTAAAAAAATATCAATTATTAAAAATAAAAATATAATAATTTTTTTACATAAAAAAGGAGTGAGGCATGTATGTATGCGCTGTGGCCAACCAAAAGGGTGGCGTTGGTAAAACAACGACAGCCCACAATCTTGGCATGGTTCTGGGCCGAAAAAAGAAGGTGTTGCTGATAGATTTGGACGCTCAAAGCAATCTGACGGATGCCTGCGGCTTTGTTCAATCGGATCTGCATGGCTCGGCCTATGAGGTGCTTGGCGGCAGTAAAGGACTTGAGGATGCCGTTCTTTCGCTGGAGAGGGGAATAGATCTGCTGCCCGCCTCCAGGGATTTGGCTGTGGCGGAGCTGGCCTTCGCCTCAAAGCTGGGGCGTGAGAATCTTCTGAAAAAAGCTCTGAAAGACGCGGCCTATGATTTCGCCATCATTGATTGTCCTCCAAGCCTTGGGCTTTTGACTGTCAATGCCCTTACCGCCGCCGACGGGGTTTTGATACCTGTACAGGCGGAATATTATGCCCTGGCCGGTCTTGATCTGATCCGGGAGACGATGCAAGGGGTCATTGAAAATCTCAATCCCCGGCTCCATACTCTGGGGATTCTGCTCACATTCTTTGACGGGCGTAAGTCGCTCAACCGCGACGTGGCCGCCGGTCTGCAAGATCGCTGGGGGAACCTGGTTTTCAAAACGGCCATCCGGGACAATGTGGCGCTGGCAGAAGCGCCCAGCAATGGGCAGAACATTTTTGACTACCGCAGACAGAGCTATGGCGCTCAGGATTACGCGGCACTTGCCAGGGAGTTCATGCTCAGGGTAAGAAAACAGTAGTTATTTTTTTACATAAAAAAATATTACCATAAGGATATAAAAATGGGTCTTGGCGACAGAGGAAAACGACGGATAAAAATTGATGCTTCGCCCAGGGCAGACGATCTGTTTAAACCGACGGAAGCGCGGGCGGAAGTCGTCCAACCAGAGAACACGGCAAAGAAAATAGGCAGGCCCAGGGGAGGGCCGGTGAAGGCCAAGACATTCACTCTTCCCTTGGAGCTGAATCAGCGCCTGCGCCGCTTTGCTTTTGAACATGAATGCAAGGAAGTGGATGTGGTTAGGGCGGCTCTGGAAGCTTACCTGGCCAGGCATGAGGGGAAAACACAATAAAAATGTAACTATTTTTCACTATAAAAATTTTTTTATTCTGAAAAATAGTTCCATTAAAAAATATTGTTTAAACGGGCGCTTGTGGGACTTGGAACCTTCGCATATATTCGTTGGAGTAAAAGTTTTCTACGTCTGGAGGAAGCCATGCAGGAACCGAATTTGAAACATTTTTCGGAAGAGGAAAGAAAATTAGTCGTGCAGCAGGTTATGGCGCTCATTGATGAAGGAAAGGATGATGAGGCTGATGCCCTCCACCGTACATTGCCTTTGCCTGCTGAATATCTCCAAACACTTAAAGAGTGCATGGGCCTTGAAGCGCTTATAGAAAAAGGCGTAAACCTTTCCACTGCGGTAGAAAAATATGGCAAAAACTGGCTCGCCTCTTGAGTTTGCCCACCGATTGGATATGGCGGATGATATTTTAGCAAGTATTAGAGAATCTAAACCGGGATTGCGACTCTCAAAAGAATTGCAAAAGGCTGCTTCTGAAATGGGCCTTGCGCTGAAAGCCAAGGATTTTGATACATTGCTGGCGATGGAAAAAATTGCGGTTCAGCGTGACTTCAGTGTGTATGGAACAGAGTTGGCCCAAAAATCGGAAAACGGCCACAAGCAAATTATGGAGCGGTGGCGGATTGTCAGCAACCCCAGGACAGCCAGGGAAGATTTCCAGGCTACCTATGCTCCGGAAAATCTGCCCAAGGCCCGTATCATGGATACGGTCATGGAAAGCCTGATCAAAACGCAATGCAGACGTTTATCCGATTACGCCAAAGGCAATGCCACGCCGGCAGAAAAACTCTATTTTTCTCGGCGGCAAGAATGCCTGAAGGCTGTGTACAAGGAACACATGCTGCATCTTTCCCGCGCTCTGGGACAGGACCAGGAAAAAGGCAAGGACAGAGCGTTGTCACGCTGAGTTTCCAGTGACGAAATAAGACGGCTAGCCAATAGGCAAGGCCGTCTTGCTTTTCGTGCTACCGCTCCGGCCCTTGGTTCTGTCCCCGGCTTTGTTCTTGCTGGCGCGGCCGCTGCACGGCGGCAGGCCGCTCAAAGACATTCCGCCCTTTCCGCTCAAAAATCTTCTGGCCATTGGCCAAAATGTACACACTCTCCCCTGAATCCCGATCCTGGGTGCGGCTCTTTACGCCCCACTTGGCGGCCATGTAGGCCAGGGCCGTTTCCCTGGCCGCAGGGCTGAAGCTGATGCTGCGCCCTGTGTCGCAGATTTTCCCGCCGTCAGGCAGTGTGTAGATCACGCTGCCGTGCTTGCTGATTCTGGCCGTGGCCCCGCTGGCCACGCTCTGCATCAGGGCCACGCCCACAAGACGATTTTTTGCCCTGGCCGATAAAACGGCGTTCTCCAGAATCACGGTCTTGTGGGCCAGATAGGCCGCGCGGGCCTGCACGCGCTCCTGTTCCTGGGAAATTGCAGGCAGATCCGGCGCGACTTCCTCTTTTCTGGAGCGCAGCACGGCCAGAGCGGTTTCGTCGCCTTGCCCGGCTTTCTGCCGCAAAAAATCCAGCCAGTTGCCCGCTCCCTGTTTCATCCGCGCGGCGTGGATCTCTTCGGCCTCATACTGGCGGGCCATTTTCATAAGATTTGCGCGGGTTCTGCGCGCAATGGGCCTGCGCTGCAATTCCCTCCGCTGCCGTTCCCATTTTTGGCGTATAGCTTCCAGGGCCGCTTTCTGCTCTTGGCGCTGCTCCTGGAACTCCTGCCAAAGCCGGTTTCGGTTCGGCGCTTTCTGAAGAGGATCCGCGCCATAGCGCCGCTCGCTGTCCGGCAGCTTTTCCCTGGGCGGCTGGAAGGCTCCGAAGCGGGCTTCCAGCTTCTTCAGGGACAAGTCCCGATGCGCGGCGCTGGCCTTGGCCGTGTGTCGGCCATGCCGGTTTTTGATCACCAGCCCGGCCCCGCGCGGCTTCAGCTCCAGGCCATGCCGGGCAAAAGCCTGATGCGCCTCTTCCCAGGAACGCGCATTTTCCAGGATGGTCAGAATGCTTTCGCCCTGGTCGCGGGCGTAGCCTTCAAAGGATTGCTGGCCAGAGTGCGCTTCCACGGCTGCGGCCTTCACGCCAAGCCCGCGCGCCTGGGCCGGATCGCGGCCGTTGTCCACAACCAGGCCGTATTCGCGTTCCAGCTCCCGGCACAGTTTGTCACGCTTGATGTAGTCCCGCCAGGGCTCCACGCGCGTCAGCTTTTCCGGGTGGATCAGGTTGTAGGCCACATGCATGTGCATGTTTTCGGTGTTCACATGCACGCCGCAATGCCGTTGATGCTCAGACAGACCCAAGGCCTGGGCAAAGCGATCCTCAATGGCCCTGAACGCTTCCGGCGTCAGCCTGCTTTCATCTTCCGGCCGAAAACTCACAATCAGGTGATAGGTTTTCTCCTGGCTGGTGCGTGTATTAAGCGCCTGGGTATCGGCCACTTCCTGCATGGCCAGCTCGTAATCATCCCCGGCCCAGCAACCGGCGCACCAGCTCATAAGGCATTTTTCAGGCTTTACATCTTCGGGAAAATCTGTGTCCCGTCGCACGCGCTCAGCGGCTCGTCGATCAGCGCGTGCATCAACAGACAGAAAACTCGCAACTCCTCTTTTTTGCCCTTGAGAATACGATGCCAGATTGCATTCGGACAGCCTGCGCAGGCGGTTTCCGGCAAGGCCTTGATCTGCTTCAAAGTGGCGCTGCGGATCGTAGTGCCGTTGTCCATCGCTCAGCTCCTGCTGCATGTCATGTTCACGCCCGGCGGCAATATACGTTGCCAGCCGGGCGTAGTTATCATTTTGGGGCGCACACGGAATGCGTTTGCTGATCATAATGCCCTGATCTTTGCCTTCAGATTGGCTTGAAGCTGGTCAATCTTGTGGAGCAGGCCATAAATCTGTTCCTTGTGGCCGCTGGTCAGGGCCTGCTTGAGCAGGCCGCCCAGCCGCCCCAGGTCGGCATTGACCTTGAGCAGTTCCCGCCTGGCCTGCTGGTCCTCCCGACTCTCAACCCGGAAGCCCAGGCACACGCGCCGGGCAAACTCCGACATGCTCAGCCCGGCCCGCTCGCTGGACTCCATGATAAGAGTGAACTCCCGGGGCGTCACATAGGCCTTGATCTGCTCCGTGCGTTTGGGCCTTTTCTCGGGAGACGACATATTACCAGTATTTCCATTTCAGGCTATGATTGGAGAAGCCGCTCCAGACCGCCAGAATCGCTTTGAACAGATCACGCTCCGTCCCAAGCTCGTCCAAACTGTCCACGCCGCAACGATTGAAAACGTAGGTACGAATCTCTGTTTCTTTATATTCTGATAAAGTATTCCAAAAGCTGATCATGCCCTGCAAGGTAAGGCGCAATTCATCGGTGGAGGCCATTACTTCCTGATGCTTGTCCTTTTTTACAAGGAAGAGAACTTCAAAGATCTGAACAATGGCTTCATGGAATTTGCCCTTGGGGAGTTCCGCAATATTTTCAATGTGCATTCGTTGGCAAAGCCGCTCAACGGCTTTTTCCCATGTATCCTTTTGGATCAGGGCTTCCAAGCGAAGAAGGCCGTTAAGCGCTGCCAGCTCGCTCTTTCCGATTTTTCTTCTGGGCCTGAAAAAACGGCTGGGATGTGGTTCTTCGGGCAAGGAAGGAGCCTCATCGTGGGCAAGTGAGGCGCTCTCTTCACCTCTCTGGATCAGCAATGCCCGTTCCATCGCGTTGAAGGCCTCCAGAAATTTCTCTTTCCAGGCCGCCGCCTTTTTGCCCGTGAAGCCCATTGCCAGGAACGCGAAGCCGTCGCGGCTCAGACGATAGGCGGGACGCAGTTCCCCCTTGGCATCCTTGTATTCAACGGGCTGAAAATTGAGCTGGTTAAACTGCGTAGAGCACTCCAGGTTTTGGATGCTCTGAAGCACGTTTTTATGCTCCTTCTCGAACGCCTGCGCCACGATCAGCGAGGTGGTGAACATCTTGCCGTCGTCAATCCGCACAATGTTTTCAATGGGTTGCGCGGTGACTTCCTGTCCATTGGCCTGACTGTCTTCCATGATGTTTTCCTGTCTCTAGCGTTGAGCCGAAGGCGAATAAGCAAGCCACCCCCGGCGTTGAGGGGGCAGGACGTAAAGTGGACCACTTGAAAAGTGGTACCACTTTACCTGTCCTGTCTTCTTCAATTCATCTCAACCTATAACAGACTTTTGCAATTTTACAACAGATTATGACAAATGTTATAAAATAGCATAGGATGTTATGAAATGCACAATGCTTTTTATAAGTTGTCATAGCCTGTGATTCTCCAGGTAGAGGATTTCACAAAATTTGAGCTGTTGGCACATTTGCGGCAATTAACTTAGGCTTTTACCTTGACAAGATGATCCTGCTCGGAGATAAGGCAACGAGGACACCGCGACTTGTCCTTGATCCGGTGCAAGGTGGGCATAGCGCATGGTCATTTTTATATCTTTGTGGCCAAGCAACTCGCCTACCATTGCGAGCGGCCAGCCTTTTTGAACTAGCCAAGATGCAAATGTGTGGCGTAGCGTATGAAAGCATACACGCTCTCTACGGTCTTTTACTCCAATATTAAACCCACACTTAGCAACTGCGCCGCGAAAGATTTTATAATGCCGAATAGCTAACGACCCATTAATATGAAATAGCGGATGCTGTGGCGTGGACAAAGTTATGTATTTATCCGCTACAGCGTATGCGGCATCATTAAGGGGCACAACACGGTTTAATGAGTTTTTTGTGTCGTAAATTTTGATCGTTTTGCTTGCCAAGTCTACTTGATACGACATCAAGGAATAAATTTCTCCAGCGCGTAAACCAGTTTGCAAGGCGAAGTCGGCTACATCATACCAAAGTTCAGATCGTGTTCTCAAAGTGTTCAAAAGTTGGCGGGCTTCAGATTCGGACAGAAAGCGCAAACGCCGATTGTCAAATTTCGGCATTCGGAAGACGGGAATGGGACCGGCATAGAATTCCCATTCCACGGCTCGGCGAAGTATACGACGTAGCAAAGAGAGGCAGTGGTAAACGGTTTGCGGACTGAGGCCCTTTTGCTCCAGCATCTTCCTTAGCTGCATAATTTGCAGGTTTTTGATGCTCGTTAAGGGCACGGAAGCAAGAAAAGGGGCAATATGGTGTTGCCAACGACCCGTTTCTGTTGTTATCTCCTTTTCAGTTAGGGACGAGAGAACGAGTTGATCGTAATAGCCAAACGCTTCTTTCAGATCCATGTGATCCCCCTTTTAGGTGTAGGGATCGTTTCAAAGCTGGGAAAAATTTAGAGGCTAGAATGGACATCGGCCTTTCACGCCGTCGACAGGGGTTCAAATCCCCTTGGGGACGCCAAAAGAAATCAAAGGGTTACATGAAAATGTAGCCCTTTTTTCGTATGTGGGGCAAATCTGCCCCACGCTCTGCCCCACAGATTTTGAAAGATTTATGGGTACTTCGTTACCTGACTGACTGTCGATACCTCTCCCCAAGTTTTGATACCTTCATGATGCGGCCCCTTTTCGATTGAGTTCGTTTAACAACAAAACTCAAATCGGGTTAAGGGGTCACTTCTATTTTTCAGAAAGTGCGAAACTTTCCTTACGCTACCGCGAGGGGCACAGTATCCACATTTTGGTACAGAATTACCTCTTTTCAAGAATCTCCTCGTAGGAGGTGAGCGCATCGTCGATGGTTTGGCGCGAGAGCATCTTGATGTGGGCGATATCGTTCCTGAGTTGGCGCCATCGCTTCACGGCAGAATGGAGGACGTGAGGGATGCTTTTACCTTTTTCGTGGTACAGGTAACCGAGCAATGCGTAAAAGGGGCCTATCTCATCGCGGGCAGACTCCAGATTCTTGTCTTTCGGTATCAAGTCTTCCAGGTGGCCTCCCCAGTATTCCTCCACCTTGTTCCAGAGCAGGGTATGGGCTTCTTGAACCAAAGGCAGAAAGAACTGCATCTGCCCTTGAACAATAAGCCTCTCCAGCTTGTCTTTGTAGCCTGCTGCGAGCAGGGCCGCCGGGTGCAGGGTGATGTCACCCTGGAAGGTCAGATCGAGTATGCCCTTATGCCATAGTTTTGCAGCCAAGCCCTGCGGCAGGGCATTCAGGGTGAGCTTGTATCTGGAATCATCGAGTTCTTCGAGGAATGCTTTGACCAGATTTCCGTTTTCCTCTGTATTGAGTTCATGCTCGGACAGAACGACCATAAGATCGTCCATGTCCTGCGGGGCGTTACGGTATACCATTTCCACGAGGTCAGGGTCGCTCCTGGAAATTCCCTTGCACAGCGGGTAGAGCCACCAATAGTCGAGAGTCTTTTTTTTCGTCTCAAGACCGAAAGAATTCCGAAACGCATCTTCGATGGCATATTCTACATCGGAATTATGCAGGCGGCCCCACCAGGGGAATACCTTCAAGCCGATATCCTGCGAAGGGATTTTCCTGTCGGCTGGCGCGATGACCAGCATATTCCAGAGTAGGGTCTCGGCATTGTCTCTGCAGTTCTTGGCGTGTGCCATCAGGTCGTTTATCAGAAACTCAAAGAATTCCTTTTCGATGAATAAGGGCTGGTCAGGCAGCGTCACAATCAGTGTGCTCGCTCCCATCAGCAATTTTTTCTTCAGGTCGGCCAACGAGGATGCTTCGCTGTCGGAGAACAGAGGAGCCAGAGCGTCTCTGAGGAGGGGGGCGTTTTCGAGCTGATGCAATTGGATATAATAGTCCCCTCTCGTGCTTTTGCAATAGGAAATAAGTTCCTCTTGAAAAGTTGGGATGAGGCGGCTGGGCATGCTCACTATGCAATGATCTTGCAGTGTATCGAGAGTTTCGCAGACCTCCTTCATAAATAGCGCGGGGTGAGGGCACTGCCAGAGGATCATGAGATTCCTCCACATATCGCGTTAGCGGCAATGCTGTCGAGCACCAGACCTTGTGTGGTTTCGCGGAGCACATGCAGACTCTTGAGTACATCAATGCAGCGCTGAAAGTCTTCAAGGAGCATCCCTCTAGGAAGGTCGATGAGTGAGGTGAGAACTTCTTCAGGGCATGCTTCGCCTTCGAGCTCAAGGAGTTTTTTCACCTCAAGGAGTTTTTTCACGACAGGCAGGACTTCAGGGGAGGTCGGCACGAAGTCTCCCGGAGTAAGGTTGCCAGGATCGGGCATCTTCTGGCGGAATTCCAGTACGGGGCTTATCAGACAGTGCCATCCTCCGGTATCCCTTATCATGGCATCGGCATGGCATCCGGGGAGCGTTTTCTCCTTGCACCAGTAATCTACGCTGTTTTCTGTCCAAAGGCAGAGAGGCATCTGATAGCTGGAGAAGTTGTCAGCCAATCCCCGCTTCATGAGTTCATAAAGACATTCGGGGTCAACAATGCAGACGATTTTGACATACTTCTTATCAGTGCGAAGATGACCGAGCCAGTCTTCCGCCTCCTTCATGAACGCAGGAACGTGAGGAAATTCGGAGGAAGAAATGGTAGCGATGAGACCTCCTTCGTGGATACTGTCATAGGAAGCGCGCAGGGACTTCATGGCTTCAAGCACAGACATTCCTGAAAGTGCGGCGTACTTCATCTTGCCCCAGTAGATAGATTCTGCCTTACCCGCTATGAACTTGAGGGCAGCAGGAATCTTTTCCAGTCCGAGGGCGTTAGATCCGGATATCCAGCAAAGACGGTTGGCCTTGTCGGCAAGCAGGTTATACTGCGAGGCCACGAGCACGCTGGCTTCACCCATACGCAGTTCATCGGGGTCGGCCACGGGCTGATAGGGCTGCTTGTAGTACTGCTCAAGCTTGAGCAATACGTTCTCCTGACCGCCGAGCAATTCTGCGATGTTGGGGG
This sequence comes from Desulfovibrio sp. ZJ369, assembly GCF_011039085.1. Lineage (GTDB taxonomy): Bacteria > Desulfobacterota > Desulfovibrionia > Desulfovibrionales > Desulfovibrionaceae > Desulfovibrio. Next base: position 16,435 of record NZ_JAAKEI010000029.1, read on the forward strand.
TACGCAGACGATAGCTGCCGCCGAGGGAAATGATGAGGCCAAGTCCTTCCATTTCGTGCAGGAGGCTTTGCAAGGTAGTTATATCGCCTCCGCTACCAGCGAATGCTGCGGGCCAGTAGCTGCGAAGTTCTCTCTGCAGCTGGCTGGTAGAGATCTTTTCCCCCTGCAGAATCGCCATGGCATAGCCGATGACGAGATAGCGCGTATCAAGAGCCAAAGTCATGGTGAAGCAATCGCGTATGCGGGTCTTCAGGTCCTGCGACTCGTAGACCATGAGCATGGTGCTTCTGTTGATGACGTGAACGGGCTCGCGGGAGGGAAGTCTGTTGATGCCCTTCACGAGCTCACTGCAGAACATCTGTATGATCTTGGGCTGGTAGTTGCAGTAGTTGAGAGCCATCTGCACCAGCTGATGAGTCTCGAATTTCAATCCCAGAAACTGCATGGGTCTGGTCATCAGGTCGTAGGCAGCATCGGTGGAAAGGGGACCTATGCAGAGATTGGGGCCGAAGTGATACAGAGGGCTGTTGGGTTCGAGACTGAAGCGCTGAACGGAGTGCAGGCCGGTGAACACCACCTTGAAGTTGCGGGTCGTGTCCTGCATAAGGTTGCGCAGTACCTCCACGTCCGGGAATTTCTCAAGAGCATCTTTGTCGAGCGCTCTGTCACATTCATCGAGGAGAACGAGCACACGTCTGCCGCTTTTCTCATCAAGCCACCTCTTGACGTTGGTATTGAAAGTCTTGCGCGTAGTGTTGCTGTTCACCACTCCGGCGTTGACGCAGTTGCGGATAACAACATCGAGTATGGACGAGTCCTGTACGGTCATGGTGTACTTGATAACCTTGACCCCGGTGCTCTTCTCGAGGTTATGCTCCTGATAGATTTGCTCGAGCAGAGCGCTCTTGCCGAGCTGACGGCCTCCGTAGATGATGCACGAACCTTCTCTATTGAAAACGCTGAACTTATCGTTTTCTCTGCCGAAGAACATCTCGCGGGGCACGGCCCCTGCCACATCCGGCGTATAAGGGTTGTAGGGAGAGCCAGCAAGAGCCACTTCAAAGAGTTTTTCCGTGCGGGTGGCTTCATCCTGTGAGGCGAGGAAGTGGAAGAGGTTTTCGTCGATCACCAGAGGAAAGACAGGCCATTTCTTGTGAGAAAGGCGTAGCATTTCCTTCCTTGCCTCATGCGAGAGAGCATTGCAGCAGACTATGGTGAGAGCTTCGCCTGCCTGTATGCGTCCGCTGGTGACAAGGGTGCTGATATTCGTAGGGGTGACGTTCCAGCCAAAGGCTATGATGTGCTGTCCTCGGGCACCGCTTCCCCATTGGGGGAGCGGGCTGTTAATGGTCATGCTATAGCGTATCACTATCCAGTGATTGGGGCGTCCATCAGTAAATACCTCTTCGGACTGGGCCTCAGAGGAGAGAACGAAACCCAACCGGCGCTGAAAGTCGGTGGTCACGCCGAGGAATTTGCTTTTGTTGTTCTTGATGCTGTTGGGGCTGAAGCTGCAGAGCTTCTGCCAGAGTTTGGCGAGCTCCTTATCGGCCGTGGAGATCCAGTAGTTCTCCGGCTTACCGTAGAAGTCGCTCGCGGCAAGCTCGGAGGAGCTCTTGGCGTTAAGCTTGGGTAGCTCTCCTTGCTGGAGCAGGTAGTTTTCCAGCCTGGCGATATTGTCCCACGCGGCGCTGAAGATGCGATTTCTGGCGACATCTTCCTTGAGATCCTTGAGGAAGGACAGGGCGTTTTCGGACGAAGCGGATTTTTCCTGCAGTTCTTCGATGCGGATGTTCATGGCTTCGAGACTGCTCTTATCCCAATTCTGCAGTTCCACATATAGCGCTCTCAGCTCTCGAATGCCGAGGGCTTTGTCGGGGGTGTCGCTGTAGCGGGCGACTATCTCGCTGATCTGTCCATTGAGCTGGCTCTGCTGGTCGTACACGATAGCGCCGCGGAAGTAGCACTCGCCAAGGTATTCCTTCAGCTTGTCCAGTTCCCGTTCAAAGGCTTCCTGCCACAGCTTCCGGCTGGCGTCCATGACTTCATCAAGGGAGAAGGGCATTGCGTTTGCCAGCATGGGGGCCTGGCTTTTCAGCAGGTCGCAAGAGAGAGTGGCGTCCTGTATGTTGGGAAAGAGCTCTATGAAGTCCCGAACCTGAGATATTCTGCCGAAAGCCGTGTGTACGGCAAGGCTGGATGCCACGGCCCCGTCATCATCGAAGTGGCGGACGTGCAGAGCCTCGGCGAGGGAAGGAAACTTGAAAGTGTTTTCGCTTTCCGGCTCGGAGCAGGGGAGGCGCAGAGGCCAAAGCTCCAGTTCCCTGGCGGGAGAAATGGCGTCAAGGGAAGTGCGGCTGTGCAGATCCTCCATAGTCTGAATGAACCACTGCCCTTCGGGACAGTTTTCAAGCTGGGCTTTCTGACGGACAATGATGGAGTTGAGTTTTTCCAGCTGATTCTCTGCAAAAGAGGACTCGTCCTTATCTTCCGAATTATAGAAAAAGTACCACTTCTTGCCGAGTTCTATGGCTATCCTAATATCTTTTATGATACTTTCACGCGCTTTGGCTTCGATCTTGGCCGGGACGAGGCTCTGGATGTGGCGTTCGTCCTGGTAGCGCTGCAGCGCGTTCTGTATGCCGTTCAGCTCCCTGGTCGTGCATGCAGAAAGAAGCTTGCCGATGGCTCCTTCCTTTTTGAAGAGGCGCTGTTTCGTTTGGGTGGCAGGCTGATAGCTGGTCTTTCCCTTGGTTGCATGCGCTATAAGTTTCTCGGTCTCCTTCTTGAGAAGGGTTTCATGATAGGCTCTTCTTTGATGGGTACTCTCGGAAAGAAGCACGTCTTCAAGGGGACTGCCACTGCGTACGACAGTGCAGAGTCCGTCCATGAAAGATTTGAGGCCGTAGCTCTCGCTGAGGCTGGAAGAGAGGGAGCTCGCGATGGTGAGCATGATCATTGGCGGTTCGGTCATCATCAGCGCGGGGCGGAGTATGGCAGCGGACAAGAGAATTTTCTGCTTTTCGCCCAGATTTTCCATATTCTCGGAGGCGAAATCACACAGATCAGCTATCTCGGGATTGAGGCTGACAGTCCTGGACTGGTAATGCGTGCCGAGATGTATGAATTTGGCCAGCCATGCAGGGAAGGGGGAAGCTTCGCCAAGAGTCTTGGCCAGCCAGTAGAGGGCACAGCTGTCCTTTTTGACGATGAGCTGACGCACGAGATCGGCTGGATCGACATCCTCAAGAGTGGGCAGGGTGAGGGGGGTACCCGCAATGATTCCCTTGATGCCTTCCGTCAATGGGTCGCCGGATCTGCTGTCGAGCATTGCTTCCGATTCGGGCCATACAACCTCCTGCTGGGTGGGCGCGGAGATCGTGGCAGCCAGTGGACTGTCCGTGATGGCTGATGACTGGGGGGCTGGTTTGGGAACCTCCCGTACGGGAGGGACGCTGATTATCGTGGGCGCGACGAAATTTGCCGTGTCGGACGCGAACATTTGGGTGTCAATATCATCGGAAGAAAGCGGAAGTGTTTCGGCGTCAGACTCAAGTTCCTCATCTGTCTCGGCCTCGGAAGCGTTCTCCTGCTCGGGGCCAGCTGCAGGCTCAAGCTCGTCATCCACAGTTGCTTCGAGAGAGTGATCAATCTCCTGTCCTGGTTCGTCTTCGGACTCAGGTGTTGATTCTGGGGCGTCTTCAGGCTTGAGGGACGTAATACTTGCGTGTTCTGGTGCGCGTTCCGAATCGGAGACGGGCTCAGACGCCAGTTCCGATTCGGCTTCAGTCCCTGCAGCAGTCTCCTCAGCGGTCTCCAGAGAATAGATCTTCTTTTTAAGCTTTGTGAGCAGGCTGCCGGAATACGGAAAGTCGGGGAAGTGCTCGCAGATTTGGTCGACGTCGATTTCCAGTTCTCCGCGGATAGCCGGGAAAATGACCGAAAGCAGAGGGGATTCTTCTCTTGTAAGATTGCCATTTTCGAGGGCGGCGACCTCTTCTTCTGCCAGCATCTGGTCGCGCTGCATCAGCGGTGGGATAATGCGATTAAGGAGAGTTCGCAGAGTGTTGGCATCAAACTTGGGAGATAGCTTTTTCAGGCAGGCTTGGAAGAGCTCCTCCCGTACACTATCCATATGGCGCTGCAGGACGAGGGCGAGTTTCATGCCCGAAGAGGAAAGGCACTCCGAGAGCCGGGGCAGCTCCTCGATTTCCGTCATTCGGGTCAGACTTTCCCGCAGCTTCCTCATGCGGTTCAGGAAGGTTCGGTGGATGCGGCGCATTTCCAGCAGGTGTCTGTCGGCATCGACGACGTGCTCCAAGCTGTCCACAGTCTGCCCAGCGAAGTCCTCGCGGGCTTTATTGTAGCTTTTTACATATGATTTTATATCTAGATTAAAATCTTCCAAATTCCTTAGCGCCAGAGCGAAGGGGATGTGAGGCTCCAGCCTTTCCATAAGGAGACACTCTTTCTGTTCGCTGTCAAGAGCCTCAGCGAGTTCTTGCTCAGAGGGAAAAGTTTCCTCGGGCATGGACAGGGCAAGGCCTATGTTGCGCAGGAGCAACAGAGTGACCCAAGGCTCATGGGAGTCTTCATCCAACTTGGAATACTCTTTGTACAAGAAGCTTCGACAGGCGTCCGCAGGGAACGTGGGAGGGATATTTTTGTTTGTCCTCAAGTCCTTGTAAAGCGTTGAGCTTATCTCGCCGCGACTTCGGCATTTCTTAAGCTGTCTCGCTATGGAGGCATCGTGTCGGGCGACTTCCGTCAAGACGTCATCATGGAGAAGGGCCCTGAGGATGTCTTTGTCCTTTTTCTTCCAGAGTATGCCGGAGGATTTGCTCACGCAGTAGGAGTCTATTTGCCTGAGAATGGAATTTTTTGGCGACGTGCTGTTCATGGCGCCCTCGCTCGTGAAGAACCTTTTTCGGTATGGAAATTATTTTCACGTTAGCCCAGCACGTAAATCAAGTAAACACTTTGGATGCAGCCAAGACAAAATCACTTAATTCTGCCGCAGAAATGCGGGGGGTCGGATGAGATCAAAGACAAAGCCCGGAATCATGTCCATCGTTTCGATGGATCAATTTTTTGGGGGGCAAGGTATTTGCGGATGGAGGAAGAGATGTGGCTTACAGGCATTACCCCTGCTCCACTCTTGAATGGGCATACTTCTGCCAGTAGGCCTCTGCCAGACTCGAAGTTCATCAAAGAATGTGCGCAAAAATTCTGAACACTACCTGGGTACGCTCATTATGAATGAAGTACATTAGGTATGGTGATAGTTTGAGAATCCATGTATAATTTTGTGAAATTATATTGAACACTCCACCGACTTTAGCCGGTGGAGTGTTCAATCTGTCTGCCATCCCGCAAGGACATGTCCAGCACGAGAATATCTACGCGCTTTTCCCGGGTCAGTACGCGCCACTGCTCCAGAATCTCCTCATAATTTCTGTCCAGTCGATCGATGCTGGGGATGCAGATCGCCCGCCCTGAGTTTTTTGAGCATGGCCTGATACTGCGGGCGGTGAAAGTCCTTGCCCGACATCTTGTCCATGAAGATATGGCCGGGTGGTATGGCCTGCTGTTCCAGGGCGATGCGCTGCCGGATTTCATTCTGATCCACGCTGGATACGCGGATGTAGCCGTAGGTCTGTTCCATAGGGTTGTCCTTTTGCATTGGTTCACAGTTGCTCTCACCGATGGTTTTGCGGATGATCGGGGGGAAGGTTCGGCCCCCAAAGCGGCCTGGGCTTGTCATTGTTCTGTGCGGGGCTGGGGGGTATGGCTGGGGCCTTCGCCGTGGTTGAAGCGGGCCGGGGCGTGTCTTGCCTTTTGGCCTTTCCGGATTCTTTCAGCCGTCGGGCCTCGGTCAGGTACTTGGTCAGGGTTTGGGCCTTCACCTCGATCCCCTTCTCGTGCAGCTTCTCGACGAGCTCCTGTGTGTCAAAGCCGCGCTTTTTCATCCGCTCCAGCGTCGGGGCGAGAGCGAAGATGGCCTGCTTTACGGTCATGGCGCGGTTTCCGTCCAGCGTGACAGTGGCGGGCTTGAGGTGGGCAAACTCCTGCCGGATTTCCTTCAGTTGGCTGGCTGTGATGCTCATGTTCTTTTCTCCTGTGATTGACGGGGCGTGACCCCGGTTTTGTCTTTTGCCTTTGGCGGTCAAGCGGCACGCTTGCCCACGGGTTTTCGCCAGAAAACCATAGTGGGCTATGGCTCGACCCTGAGCCGAGATTCCCGGCGGATGGTCAGCGCATCCTTGGGCGACGGCGTTGCGGCACGGCTTCCGGCTCTTGCCGGATTTGTTGTTCACGCTCGGACTGCTGGCGGGCCTCCGCTTCCTGACGCTCGCTCTGGCGTTGGAGCAGGTCGGCCCGCTTGCGATTCAGGAAGTCAAGATGCAGGGGCCGGATTTCCGGCAAACGCAAAAATTCCAGAAACCCAGCCATGATCGCGTCCGCTTTTTCCAATTGGGACTCCAGCGATTCTTTTTCCTCATGGCTGTGCTTTCTGTGGGCCGCGTATTCCCTTTCAAGCCGCGTCTGTTTTTGGCGTAACGCTTCCGCTTCCCGTTGCAGGTTTTCCATCCGCGTTTGGGTGATGTGCTTGACGGCAAGCGCCTTGTTCTGCTCGGCAATGAGAGCGGAGGCTTTTTGCAGGACAGATTGGTAGTTGAAAACATTGGCCTTCGGGAGTGAGCACTCCTCCTGAAGAATTTTTTCCGCTTCTTCGGCCTGTTGCTCATACTCGGAGATGCTCTTTTTCAGCTCTCCTTCACGCTGTCCCAGAGCAGCAAGGATTTGCCGGGAGTTTTGGGCAAGTTCTTCAGATTCCCGAATCAGTCTGTTCAGGGCTTCCTGTTGCTGTTTGAACTCCCGCGTATCCAGATGCTTTTTGGCTGCTCCCGGCTTCTGTTCGACGCCGCGCTGGATGGCGAAGCCACGGCTTTGCAGATAGATGGGCAAGTCGGTTTGCAGCTTTTTCAGACTGGCGCGGGTATAGATGCTGTTGGCGCTGAGACGCCCGTCCGGCGTCACCGGCACATGAAGAAAGTGCATGTGCGGCGTCTTTTCATCAGTATGAACCATTGCCGAGATGACGTTTTCCCTGCCCACAAAATCTGTGAGATAAGCTGCGGCTTCCTCAAAAAAGCGTCTGGTTTCGTCTTTGCCGATTCGGGTAAAGAAGGATGTGTCGGAACTGACAATCAGACCGCACATGTGTACGGCGTCCTTGCGCACGGCCTTGACCAGGAACAGGTCGTCAATGCGGTTTTGAACGGCCTGCGCGTAGTTTGCTGAAACGGATTCATGCAGATCGTAGTTTCCCACGCTTCGGCTGTAATCAATGTCGGGGTTGGAGTGGCTCTCACGTTCGCGCCGGTTGTGTGACTGGATGCCGCGAATGGCGTCTTTCTTGAATTTATCCATATGCAAAACGAGATAGGACATAGCGCCTTCTCCCTGTATATTTTTCAGTGGTGACAGCGGTGACAGTGGTGACAACTCAGCAATGGCAAGGCGTTCCGGCTGTCACCACTCGAATAGGGAATGGTGACAGTGGTGACAGGCATAACCTCTTGTGACTGTAGGCTTGTCACCGTTGTCACCACTGTCACCGCTCAATCAGACAAGGTTTGCGTAGGGGCTTCGTCCGTATCATCCGGCAAGCACACGATATAGACGCGCACACGCCCAAGGCCGGGAAGGCGCTCCTGAGCTTTCAACCGATTTTTGTCTGGAGTGCGCAGCCAGCCCGCCTCACGCAAAACACGCACGGCTCTTGTCTCGGAGTACCCTTTGACAACCTCGGCCCGAAAACTTTCCGGCAGAATCAGATACTCGGTTATGCTGTTGCGTGTGCGCCGAAAGCCCACGCGGTTGACGCAGGTGGCTGTTTGCGTATTCAAGTCCTGAAAACGGCTTGCCCCGTGCTGCTCAATAAACAGACGCACAGCCGCGAGAATGGCCGTATCCTCGGAAGCGCCGATGCCGCCGCGAGCGGTCAGCCAGTCCTGGAAACAGCGTTCGGTGCAACCAAGAGCGTCAAAGTCGGCGGGCAGAATCTCCATCTGCGCGGCCAGCCCTCCGGCCAGTCCGCAGAGCGCGAAGCGTTGGGCCACACGCCGCACCTGCCCGTCCGCTCCAGCAGGCACAAGACGACCGACCGTATTGGCAAGAGCCGGTTGCAGCTCGGACAAAACCGTGGTCATCGTGTCGGATTCGGTCAGCTTTTGCAGAAAGGCACGGCCCGCATGGCCGTAATGGATGGCGGTCACTTCCTTCAGACGGTTGACCACGGCTCCGGCATCGGGAAGGCCGTGCAGTTCGGTGATCATGGTCGTATCCACGGGCAAGCCCACAAAACGCACTTCCTGCCCGCCTCTGGACTTGAGACCGTTTTCGGCCAGCTTGTCGGCAAGGCCGAGTTCGCCGCTGGACAGAAAGAGCAGACGCCAGGCGTGCGACTTGCGAAGATTGCCTTCCCGACTGGAACGTCCCTTGCCCTGACCGTTGGCCAGCATATAGGCGCACTCCGCCAGAATCTTGCCGTTGACCTGCCCGACTTCATCCAGAATCAACACATTGTCGTTGTGCAGAACTGCGATGTTCTCCAAGCCGTTGTCGGTGGCGCGCCAGCTTCGGACGTGTTCCGGGCCGCCCCAGACGGACGCGGCAATCTGGAGGGCCGTTGTCTTGCCCGATGACGAACCGCCCTCAAAGCTGAAGCCGCCGCCTTCCAGACCGGCCAGACGCAGGAGCGGCCCGGCAAAGGCCGCGCACAGGGCAAAGCTCAGGCGGGCATTGCCGACGGCCAGCGTTGCGATTTCCCTCCAGCCGTCCAGAGTTCCGGCGGCGCGGTACAGATCGCCGTGGTGCGCGGATTGCAGAACCACGTTTTCGCCGGAGGTGTTGCCGTACACGGCATCCGGCAGAATGTAGGCGGCCTTGTCCCAGCCGGTGCGGGGCACACAGCGGATGCGCCGGACGGGTCTGACGGCGGACAGGAAGTCCACAAGTTTTTTCCTGGTCAGCGGATTGCCGAACCAGCCGCCGGAAGCCAGTGCGCTGTACCAGTCGGCGTTCTGACGAAAGAGCAGCTCAATGGGCATGGGCCAGGCGTGCTTTTTGCCGTCCGGATCAGCCCATGCGAGCATCAGGCCCCATTCGTTGCCTTCGCTGTCGCGGGTCATGCCTTGCACATGGAGCGGGGGGCCGATACGGATTTCGTTCACCTCGCCGTCAGGCTTCGTCTCCAGCTTGTACAGCCCGGCGCGTTTGCCTTCCGGCACCAGAAAGAAGCCCTCGGGCATGGGGCAGTCGGCATCCTTTTCGCGGGCGGATGCAATGACAGCACGAACGGCCTCAAGGGAACGGAGCCGGTGCAGATCGTTGAAATCCGTGGCCCTGCCTTCATGAGCGGGGCAGACGGCCAGCTTGCCGCCCACGGCCCGCGCCGCTCTGGCAGCCGCTTCCTTGCCGGGATTCCACGGAGTGCCGTCGGGTTTGGCGGTTTCGCAGTCGTTGTCCGCGCACAGCACAAGCTCCCTGTCCGGGTGGATGCTTCGGGCTGTGCGGGCCACGGCTTCCAGATTCCCGGCGGTGAAAGCCACCAGCACGGCGTATCCGGTGGCCAGATGCAGGCTTGCCGCAGTGGCGTAGCCTTCGGCAATGAGCAACGGGCCGTCCTGGGCATCATCCCTTGCCGGAAGGGAGAAAAAGCCGCCGGATGTTTTGCCGCCCTTGAGAAAGAACTTGTCCGGGTTGTTTGCCGGTTTTTCCGGCAGGATAAATTGCAGGCTCTGTATCTGGCCGGATGGGTTTGCTACGGGAACAATGAGCCGCCCGTCATCCGTCTGCCGCAAGCCGATGGCCGGGACTTCCTTTCGTTGCAGATACGGATGGTTGGAGTCGGTGGGCCTGGCATGGTTCCAGATGCTTGCGGCCAATTTTGCGGCATCTTCCCAGCGGCGATCCTGCTCGGCCCGCGTGTCGGCTTTGGCGGCGGCAATGCGCGTCCGTAGCGATTTGCGCTGGACGCTGTTTTCCTTTTCCGGCCGGGCTGTCCATGTGCCTTCATCTCCGGTGCGCCAGTTCTTCCACCAGATGGAGGGCGGATCGTCCAGAAATGCCTTGTACACGCCGTCCCTGCGCTGGGGCTTGCCTTCCGTAGCGCAGCGGTGCAGACATCCGTCCGTCTCCACATGCTCGACAATCAGTCCGGCTGTCCGGAGCTGCTCGGCAAAGGCTTGCTGAATATCCGCACTCATGCCTCACCTCCGGGATGGCCAGACAGAAACCGCAACCTATGAAAAAGACGGGGATTCATCGCTGGTTCCTGTAACGGCGATCGCGTTTGGCGCTTTCCAGCGTTTCTATGGAGCGGGAAGCGAAGAATTCATCAAGGTCCGCCTGGTCATAAAGAACGCGGGTTCCAAGTTTGGCGTATCGAGGCCCTTTATGCTTGCAGCGCCAGACTTCAAGAGTGTTGGGCTGGATGCCGAGATAGGCAGCGGCTTCCTGAGTATTGAGCTTTTGTTTGGGAGTCATGATTTGTATCCTTCCTTCATGGGATTGCCCGCGTGAACTTATGTCAGGCGGTGTTTGAAGGAAGGATACCGGTCTTGAAAAAGAATAAAATTCCCGGTGCTGTGCCAGTGAAAAGAAAAAATCTCCGAGTTCTGTCAATCTCGGAGATTTTTATTTTTGTTAAATAATTTCAGATTATTAAAAAATACTGAGTTGTGCGGGTGCCGCAAAAAATATTTCACAGAGCTGAGAGATTTGAGCGGAAGTTCAGCTTTCCCTGTCGCGCCCTGGGCTTGTTTGAGCGTACTCACCCAGGGCAAGACGAATTTCTTCCATAGCCCAGCCTGCCAACTCAAAGGGAGTGTTGTTTTTGGCTTTTTGAGGGGTATGAAGCGCGTCCCGAACCGCAGACTTGAGTTCGGGGAAGGAGTCAAGTTCCCGCAAAAATTCTTCCTGAATTTTGGTACGGGTGTACTTTGTTCCCGGCCTGGCCTCGGCAATGAGTCGATTCACCAGAGGATAGAAAATACGCCGGACAGGCAGCTTGACGTTTTCCCGGCTTTCCAGGCTCTTTTCTCTGCCGGAAAGGGTTTTCTCTTTGTTTTGGTATTCAACTTTCTCAGCGAGCAACGCTTGATTTTGCTCCGTGAGCTCATTCATTTTTGTCTGCTGTACCGAGAATGCACCCTGCAGGTTGGTGATGGTCTCTTCCAGATCGCGGATACGCGCTGCATATGCAGAAAGGGCTTTCTGTCCATACTTTTCCAGAAGATATTCATAATCGGCAGCGTCAAGACACAGACGTTGCTGGCCGATATATGAGTTGAAAATATTCGCATCGCTAAGATTTGAGTCATACGCAAAAGCATACAGGCGTACGGGGACATTATATTGTTCCAGTTCAAGAAATGGTTCGGATGCTATAAAAACAGGAACTCCCTGCTTGCGAACAAAGTCTATCCTGTCTCCAGGGGTATGTATGCCGATATGCTGCATGGCCTGTTTGAATTCAATAACCTTGGGGAGAACAACCGCTTTTGACCATTGGAGCTTTGCGAATTGTTGAATGATAAGCAAACCGACAACTCCGCAAATAACTCCAATAAGAATAAGATCGAGGAAGAATATTCCCTCACGCGATTCAATGAGAATGGTAAAAGCATTGACAGCCTGCTCAGAAATAGAGCCTTGTTTATTTACTTCATGGACGATCTTCAGAAAGGTTTTCTTGTCCAACCAATCAAGAATAAATGCTGTAACAGTAATGCTGATAAGGTATATACAAAATACAGCACATTTTTGTGCTATGCCACGCTGAAAAATGGTTAATTTTGTTGATGAAGGAAGCATGTGTTATTCCTGTTTACCCGTATCCAGTTCTTTTTCAATCTCTTCAACACTCGGCAGACTTGTTTTGAGTTCTTAATGGCCCGTGTCAGAGCATACTCAGAAACAGCCCGTAATTTGAGATGGTAAAACAAGCGGGGGAAACATGTTTTTTCTTGCTGCCTGCCCTGGATGCTGCCTGCTCCGTTTCTACCGCACCCTTACCCTCTTGAGAAGAGGGAGGTATGGAGCCAAACAGAGTGCTTGCCACCCCGGAAGCTTTGCGCAGGGCGCTCCGGCGCATCCCTGTAAACAACGCCAGGCGCACAAGAGAGGGCAGAGTCTGATCCGGCTCTTCATCCAGCGCCTTCATGAAATTCTGAACCTGTTCCGGGGGCAGGTTTTCCGTGACCTTCAAATCTTCTTCCCGCCGCTGTCAACCTGTATTTTTGCAAGGGACTGCGGGGGGAATCCGGCCTCGTTCTTTCAACAAGAGCGGCGTTCAGCGCGGGCGACAGATAATTCTTGCGGAATGTGGGGGCGTGGCGCAGCCCTAGCCCGCTCATCAATTCAGCCGCGCTTTTTTCCCCTTGCCCAAGCAGATCCAGCAAACGCCGGACTTGATCGCTTACTTGGTCGCTTGCTTGATCGCTTCGGATGTCTGCCAGGGCATCGCCCAGGGCCGTGAGCATAAACTCCACAAAGGCGGTGGCTTCTCCCCGCGCGTCAGCACGACCGAGACTGTTGTAATATTCAGCCTGCCGATTGCGGACAATGGTTTCCACCGGCAGATAGGCAAAGAGGGGATTCCATTTGCTGAGGATAAGCGTCTGCCAGAGCCGTCCCATGCGGCCATTCCCGTCGGCAAACGGGTGGATGAACTCGAACTCGTAGTGAAAAACGCAGCTCGCGACCAGAGGGTGCTCGTCCGTGCCTTCCAGCCAGCCAAGAAGTCTTTTCAATTGTCCATGCACAAGTTGCGCGGGCGGGGCCATGTGGACGACTCTGTTGCCCTGAAAAACGCCCACTCCGCCCGTGCGGAGGCTGCCGGGCTTTTCCACAAGATCGCGCATGAGTATCGCGTGGGCCGACAGCAGGTCTTCCAGACTGTGCGGCTGCCATGTCTCCAGCTTTTCGTAGGCGGACACAGCGCCGTGCACTTCCTGAATATCGCGGGGCGGGCCAATGACCGCCTTGCCGTCAATGATGTCTGTCACCTGCTCCAGGCTGAGCGTATTGTTTTCAATGGCGAGTGAGGCATGGATGGTGCGAATGCGATTTTCCCGCCGCAGGTGCGGAGACAGAAGATCCACGGCAAGCCCTCTGACGGCGGCAAGCGTGGCAAGCTGTGCACTGATGCCTGCCACACCTTTGAGGATGGCGCTTGTGATGGTGTATGGCGGATACGTCATGCGTCCTCTCTCCGGGCAGGCCAGCTTTCTCTACTCTGCTCCAGAATCAATCTTGCAGCAGCTTGCTGCACAATCGTTGTTTAGGGATTCAGCCATCATTTTTGGCGGGGGAAATCTGTTTTTTCTTGCTGCCTGCCCTGGATGCCGCCTGCTCTGTTTCTACCGCACCCTTACCCTCTTGAGAAGAGGAATGTATGGAGCCGAACAGCGCGCTTGCCACCCCGGAAGCTTTGCGCAGGGCGTCATCGTGCAGGTGGGCGTAACGCTGTGTCATCTGCGGGCTGGAATGGGTGAGCAACTTTTGCAGCTCGTACATGGATACCTGCCCGGAACTGGCCAGCCATGAGGCGAAGGAGTGGCGCAGCCCATGCAACGGGCGAAATGCTTCGGGCAAGCCGGCTTTCTCTTTCACACGCCTGAGCATATCCGTAATATTGCCCCGTGGCTTGTCGTCATAGCGGCCGGGAAAAACGTAGGGGCTTTTGGTATGCGGCAGGGCTGTCAAAATGGCGCGGGCCTGCTCGTTCATGGGGATAGTTTCCGTTTTGCCTTTCTTGGCGACCGTGCCGCGCAAGTTGATGAATCCCCGCTCAAAATCAAGGTCTTCCCATTGCAGATTGAGCAGGGCGCTCCGGCGCATCCCTGTAAACAACGCCAGGCGCACAAGAGAGGCCAGCGTCTGATCCGGCTCTTCATCCAGCGCCTTCATGAGATTCTGAACCTGTTCCGGGGTCAGGTTTTCCGTGACCTTGTTGTCCACCGTGGGCATGGTGATGCGGAGAGTGCCGGGAATGGAATCAACATAGCCTTTCTGCAGGGCAAAATTGAGGATGCGCTTGACCAGTGTCAGAACGTGCTTGACGGTCTGTGGCGACTTGCCTGCCTTTTCCAGTTTGGCGCGGAGCTTGTCGATGTCATGAACGGTCAGTTCGGGAATGCTTTTCGTTCCCAGCGAAGGCGCGATATGAAGATTGAAACGGATACGGTCATCCTTGATGGAACGATTGGAGCTTTTGACTTCCTCGAAAAGACTCCACAGCCGGTTGAAGCTGTAGCGTGACTCCTCGGCCATCTTTGCGGCGCGAACAGCAGCCCGTTTTTCCTCGTTGGAGGCGTCCCTGCCCTCCATGCGCAAACCGCGGATGCTGGAGGCTTTGGCCGCAGTCATGTTGTCGCGGTATTGTCCGCCGACTTTCTCCTCAATGAGCTTTCCCTGTTTGCGGTATCGAATGTAATAGACCTTTTCCAGTCCGTGCCCCGTGGATCGGGGGACTTCAACAAAATAGACCCCGGCGTAACCGACGACCGACTGTCTTTTTCTGCTGGCCATATTGCCTTTGACCTCGTTTGGGGCGCTCTGCCCCACATGTGTGGGAATGAATGGGCATTTATCCCTTGATAACGGCGGAAATAGCCGTTTTCATCTGCCCCACACTATGCCCCACAGACGGCATAAAGTCCAATCGAAGTCAGCGGCTTTTCAGAGAAGAAAATTCTCAATAACCATATGAAATATATAATTTAGTAAAAGTGGGGCAAAGGCAATAAAAATGACCGTCACGGCCTTTCACGCCGTCGACAGGGGTTCAAATCCCCTTGGGGACGCCAAATTTGGGTACAAAGAAGAATGCCAAGGTCTGCAACGCCTTGGCATTCTTCATTTTTTCCCTCCAGTTGTGTTTCCCGAAGTCCAGCCCGTCCGCTTGCATCCAAACATTTTGTGGGTATATCCGTAGGTAGAAATGTGGTACGGTATTTCCGATACCTACATGGATAACCGGCCGGAATACAACTCGTTTTGTCCATGTAGGCATCTCTTTGTCCACCAACAGCCAGGGAGTGCCCATGCCTCTTACCGATACCCACATTCGCGGACTGAAACCCGACGTGAAACCCCGCAAGTATTTCGACGGCGGCGGTCTGTTTCTCTATGTGCCCACCAGCGGCAGCAAATTGTGGCGCATGGCCTACCGCTTTGACGGCAAGAGCAAGCTGCTCAGCTTTGGGGAATACCCCGCCGTCTCGCTCCGGGATGCCAGAGAGCGGCGCGAGGAGGCCAGGCGTCTGCTGGCCAAAGGCGTTGATCCTTCTGAACACAAACGGGAAGAAAAGAGGGCCAGAATCACAGCCGAGCGCGAGAGTTTCCAGAACATTGCCAGAGAGTGGCATGAAACCCGCATGGCCGAGTTTTCCGAAAAACATCAGGGAACCGTCATGTACCGGCTGGAGACGTATATTTTTCCGATCATCGGCAAAACGCACATCGCCAAACTGGAAACACGGGATGTCATGGCTGTGGTCAAACCGCTGGAGCAGCGGGGCAACCACGAGACGGCCCGACGTGTCCTGCAAATCATCAGTCAGGTTTTCCGCTATGCGGTCATCACGGGCCGGGCAAAGCACAATGTCGCGGCCGATCTGCGGGGAGCCTTGCGGCCGAGAAAAACCGTCCACCGGGCGGCGGTGCTGGAACCGGAGAAAGTCGGCCAGCTTTTGCGGGACATCGACGCCTACGAAGGCTATTTCCCTCTGGTCTGCGCCCTGAAACTGGCTCCGCTGGTCTTCACCCGTCCCACGGAGTTGCGGGCCGCCCAGTGGCGGGAGTTTGACCTTGAGGCAAGGGAATGGCGCATCCCTGCCGAACGCATGAAGATGCGGCGACAGCATCTTGTGCCGCTGTCCGAACAGGCGTTGTCCATTCTTCGAGAACTTCAGAAATACTCCGGCGAGGGAAAATACCTCTTCCCCTCCATCCGCACGGAGGTACGGCCCATTTCCGATGCGACCATGCTCAATGCGCTCCGGCGCATGGGCTATCAGAAACAGGAAATGAGCGTGCACGGCTTCCGCTCCATTGCGTCAACCCTCTTGAATGAACTCGGCTACAATCGGGACTGGATTGAGCGTCAGCTTGCCCACGGTGAACACAATGAAGTGCGGGCGGCGTACAATTATGCGGAGTATCTGCCGGAGCGCCGGAAGATGATGCAAGAGTGGGCCGATTTTTTAACAAAATTGAAGGGCTGTCCCTCAGAAGAAACCACCCCTGAGGAGGAAGCATGAACGAGAACTCCATGACCGATCATGATGTGCGGATCTCTCTTGGAAAAATCGACCAGGAATCCCAAATCACAACCAAAGATACCGGCTGGACTGAGGAAGAAAAAGACCGTATGCGGCAAGCCGGTTATGATGATATGGACATAATCCGGGCCTGGTATAGCTGAGAAGCGTATCGGAAACCTCTTGCCGGCAGGGCCTGTACGGAGTTGTCGCCGTACAGGCCCTGCCATTTTTTTGCCTTATATCCCGCCTCCATGCTCTTCTGTTTCGTCACCAATAGCGGGCGGGACGTTGTCTGTTTCCGGGTCTTCCTTGACCGTGGGAAGCCCCGCTACCGGAACTTCCTCAAGCAGGGATTCCAACCTAGTCAGCGGAACCGATAGCCCGGCATCCGCGAGCACGTCCCTTATGTCGCGTAGCGTGTAGCTCTGCCGCACGGCTTTCCTGATGTCCTTGCCCAGAAGTTCCGCGACCTCGGCCCGCGTCTTGCCAGCCGTTTTCATCGGCAGGCTGCGGAGCTTTTTCCGGACGGCCTCTATTTGTTCCATTGTGTAGCGTTGGGCTTTTGCCATAGCTGGCACCTTCCTTGTCAAAAATTCAGAGACCTTTCCTCATACCACAGTGAAAACTTGAGTGGCAACTTTTCTTTGTGGATATATTTGTACAATACTGGATATATCTGGATTTTATTACACAAGTATAGACAGTAAATTTTTTTAACTCATTTCTATTTAAATTTATATTTCCTTCAGAATCATTTGTTCAAGGAAAAGCAATACAGTCTTTTTCATTTTTCATCTGGCCTTCAAGCTCATTTTTCATCTATGCTTGCGCCAAAAGAGGAAGCACGGCGTGACCGATGCGCCAGCAAAAGTATGAATGTACTGCCCCAGAGACTGATGATCGTTCTTCTTTACAGGATGGTAGCTGTCTGACGAAGATAATAAATAGACTTACTTGGACTTATATAAATTTTATTTATTTGAAATTATACGATAATTTTTATTACATATGGCGAATAGCGTCCACCAAAAAGCATGGACATGGCCTAGTTCACGGGGTATCTATTGGGGTATCAAATTTATAAAAGGGGTACTGAAATGGCCTTGACTGATACAGCCGTTCGTAACGCCAAACCTGCGGAAAAACCGCAGAAACTCTTTGATGGCGGTGGATTGTTCCTGTTCGTGACCAAAACCGGAGCAAAAAGCTGGAGATTGAAATACAACTATCAGGGTAAGGAAAAACTGCTCACTCTTGGACTTTACCCAACAGTGTCCTTAAAAGACGCAAGGGAGAAGGCTCGTTCCGCAAAGAAAATTCTGGCCAGCGGGAAAGACCCGTCCGTTGAGAAAAAGCTGGACAGGGAGAACGCCCGGAACACTTTTGAAAAAATTGCCCATGAATGGCACGAAAAGCAGATTTCCAAATGGTCGGCAAACTATTACAAACGAACAATGGACAATCTCCGCAAGAACGCCTTTCCCTATATCGGGAACAGGCCGATTGCGGATATTTCCATGCAGGAAATCCTGGCTATGCTTCGCAGGCTGGAAGGGAGGGGCACGATTGCCACAGCCTACGCCATACGCGGCCTTTGTTCGGGAATTTTTCGCTACGCTGTCGCCAGCGGCCTTGCAGAGCGCAATCCCATCCCGGATTTGCAGGGATCCATGATCCCGCATGTGAAGAAACACCATCCGACAATCACCGACCCTGAAAAAGTTGGCGAACTCATGCTCAGGATTGACGACTATCACGGAGTTGCCGCAGTGCGGGGAGCCTTGCAGCTTATGGCGTTGACCTTTTGCCGTTCATGGGAAATCCGCAATGCCGAGTGGAGCGAGTTCGATTTTGAGGACAGACTCTGGCGCATTCCCGCCTCAAAAATGAAAATGCGGCGTGAGCATCTTGTGCCGCTCAGTCCTCAAGCCATTGCAGTGCTGAATGAAATGAAAATGTTTTCCGATCATGCAAGCCATGTTTTTCTTAACCAGAGGGATCATTCCAAACCAATCGGCGTTTATTCCCTTATCAGCGCGATTCGTATCATGGGCTATGCCAAAGATGAGTTCACCCCGCATGGTTTCCGTTCCATGGCGAGTACGCTGTTGAATGAACAGGGTTATCACCCTGACGCCATTGAGCGGCAGCTTGCCCATGTTCCACATGAGCGCATTCGCGGCATTTACAATCGCGCCGAATATCTGCCGGAGCGTCGTAAAATGATGGACGACTGGGCAAATTATCTTGATGACCTGCGTGAACGCGCAAAAATGAAGTTGTAAAATCCATTACACCTATAAGGAAAAATAGCGGTAACAACGATTTAAATTAAATGCCAATCAAAATATCTTGTTGCCGCTGTTTTTCTTTTTAAACTATATCTCATCTCCCTCCGCAAAAATTTACCGCAAAGATTTTTTCAGCCAACGCTCTTGGTCAATTCTCTGGCTGAGCTGCAAACTTTCGTTGCCGGTCAAAATCCTCTTCAGCACCCCCCGCCTCACTTGCAAGGACTAAAAAGCAAGTTGTTGTCTACAGTTGTGGAGTAACATCCATTATTGTCGCATAGTGTTTATTTCTAAAAACCATAAAAAATCCAAAGCGATAAATATTTACGCTTTTAAATACAAAAACATGTCAAGCCTTTTTATAAAATTTTTTTGAGTCCAATATGAACCGCTTTGGAGGTTGTTGGATATGTTTTCAAGCTTGCAACATTGCAAATTTACGGAGATGGAAAAAAGTTATGCTACAGTTTGCCGAACCTAGAGCAGAGTACCTTTGACTTTCTATGAAAGTCAAAGGTGGCATTCAGGCGAAAAACGCGGTTTTCGCCTGAATGTACGCCGCGTTGCGGCGGCTGCCGCTTTCGCGTCAGCAGAGCATTTTCAAAGAGAAAATGCTCTAACCAGACAGGAGAAAGTCCATGCAAAATATACCCAGTAACGCTCTGCTTCGTCTGCCGCAGGTACTTGCGCTCATCCCCGTCAGCCGTAGCGCATGGTGGGCGGGCTGCAAGAACGGTCGGTATCCGAAACCCGTCAAACTCGGTCCGCGCACAACAGCGTGGAGGGCAGCGGATATTGCCGCGCTTCTGGAAAAGCTCACTGCCGATCCGGAGGAAAAATGAATCCCGTTTTTTCCCCGGCTCTTCGTCCGTCACACCCGCATGGGTGCCGGAAGCGGGCATTCCGTCAAGGCCAAGCCCTGGCGGGCCGCTTCGCGGGCCTTGACCAAATGCCCTTGCTTTCCGGCTATGGATGCTTGCGGGCGACGGACAAGGAAGCCTCCGGCGGGGGC
>NZ_JAAKEI010000030.1 GCF_011039085.1 Desulfovibrio sp. ZJ369
AAAGCAAAAACATGTGATGAACTGTATAAATCCATTGGAAAAGCATTAAGTTGTATCACACAAAAAGACGCTGAAGGATGGTTTAAATCCTGTGGATATGTAAAAAGTTAAAAGCAAAATGCTCTAGCTAAACGCTCTGGCAGGGCGAAGCCATGCCCGCCACGAGCGTCAGCCGCTGGCGGCTGTGCCGCCTTACGGATGACGACAGCAGAAAGAGGCGCAGGCGAAATTTACTTGCGCCGTTAAGCGCCGGAGCGAGCGTTTTAAAAGCAATATGCTCTAAGGTACGGGGTGGCGTTGGCGGTCAGTTGTCGCACATGAGCAGCTCAAAGGAGGTCATTGAGCTGTGGGGCGAGTGGGAATGATAGCGGAAGCTCGTTACCCAGTCCCTCAATATCCGAGAATGGAGCTGCACCTCCTTATCCTTTGAGCAATCATCCTTATAGCAGTTGCAGATCGCAAGGCCAATTCGCAAGGCCGCCAGCTCGTTGACCAGACGAAAATAATTTTTCGATGAGGGGGCGATGCTGAGCGGCTTCAACTTGCGGAGCCAAAAGGCGACCTGGCCGGCAACCTTGGCGACATTTGGCCGGTCAAACCCCAAATTGTCCAAGCTCTCCTTTATACGCTGTTCGGCCTCCAGGACTATGGCTTCATCAAGGATGAGCTCGACTGAGTAAGTGGTAGAGATTTTTTCTGCTACATCCTTCAGGATTGGTTGCCATTTTATATTGCCATATTCAGCCACGATCCTTACCCCGCAGATAGGCCCCGGAGGCCATGAGCAGATTGTCGAGCTCCGCCATCTCGGGGCGGCTTTCGATTTCATGCAGGCTTTCTAGGATCCCGTCCGTGGTCAGGTTGCATCCGTGATTGGGCTGAAATTCAGTATCAGGCACGCCTTCCTGTCTTTCCCATCGAGAGGCTTCAATTATCGTAACGCCCATATCCCCTCCACTGGTATGGCGTGGTCGCTTTCCCGTAAACACACGAGCCCGGCAACCACCTTTCGGGCAGTCATATATGATAAGGCAGGTGCTGGCGGTACGCAAGGAATAATATAGGAAGTCCTCGGAGCGGAGTTTACGGACTCCATAATGAGAGAAATGCACAGATTTTGGAGAAGTCAAGGGTCATATTTTTGGGCGGGGCAGCAGGATGGCAGGAAAAGCTGTATCACCGTGGAGTAGTGATACGGAGTGCGCTAACCCGTTGTCATATCAGCTCTAGCTCAAGGACTTAAAATCCCTCGCTCTTCGAGTATGTCGGTTCGAGTCCGACTCCGGGCACCAGGAAAGAATCCCAGAGCACCCCGTAAGGACTGGAACGCCTTACGGGGCTTTGCTTTTCTTCGATTTGTCAGAGCGTTTTGCTCATGAAACCAGGGTCAGCCCTGCCCAAGTCCACGGCCTGCCTTGCGGGCTTGCGCCGCCTGTGGCATAGCTTGCACATGAATACCGCTGACTCCCGCCCGGCGCGGGCGCAAAAAACGCTTGCCGCGTTGCAGGCGCGCTATCCCCGGCCCGAAACCCATCTCAACTCCCGTAACGCCTGGGAATTGCTGGTAGCCACGGTGCTGGCCGCCCAATGCACCGACGCCCGGGTCAACACCATCACGCCCGAACTTTTCCGGCGCTGGCCCGGACCGGCCGAACTGGCCGAAGCCCCGCAGGAGGAGCTGGAAAGCGTGATCCACGCCGCGGGATTTTTCCGCAGCAAGGCCAGGAATCTTCTGGCCGCGGCCCGCCGCGTGCGGGATGTCTACAAGGGCGAGGTGCCCGACACGCTGGAGCAGCTGATCACGCTGGGGGGCGTGGCCCGCAAAACCGCGAACGTGGTTTTGTTCGGCGCTTTTGGCGTCAACCAGGGCCTGGCAGTGGACACGCACGTCAAACGCATCAGTTACCGCCTGGGCCTTACGGAGCAGACGGATCCGGTGGCCGTGGAGCAGGAGCTCATGGCGCTTTTCCCGCAGGAGGAATGGGGCAACGTGAATCACCGCATGGTCTGGTTCGGCAGAGATGTCTGCCACGCCCGCAAGCCCCTTTGCGGTCACTGCGAGATGGCGGACTTTTGCCCGCGCCTTGAGCCGCCCAAAGGATCCGGCCCGCGGGCTGCCGCGGCGGGCCGCAGGCCCGGCGGCCGCAACGGCGCGGCGCGCGCCCGGAAAGCCTGAACCCGGTACGGGTCATTGTGGAAGATATTTTCGGCCGCGCCTTAAGAAAAACGGCTTGCCGCCGATGAACTAACACAGAGTATTCACGCCGACCCGGCCGCAACAGCAGCGGCACAGGATGAGGAAAGCCATGAGCCAGAACAGCTTGCTCAACGTCAATAACAATGAGCTTGAAATCATTGAGTTTCTCATTGACGAAAAATTGCCGGACGGCAACGTCTACAGCGGGCATTACGGCATCAATGTGGCCAAGGTGCTGGAAATCATCCGTCTGCCCACGGTCACCAGCGTGCCCAGCAAGCACGACGCCTCGGTGCTCGGCACCTTCAATCTGCGCGGCAAGGTGCTGCCCATTTTGAATCTGGCCGCCTGGCTGGGCAAGGAGATGGCCTCAGACGAAAACAACAAGGTCATTGTCACGGAGTTCAGCGGCGTGCAGGCGGCTTTTCTGGTTTCCACGGTGACCAGCATCCACCGGATGACCTGGGATCGCATCGAGCCGCCCAACAAATATGTGCAGACCTACTCGCGCGAGAGCATCACGGGCGTGGTGCGCATCCAGGATCGGGTGCTTTTCATCCTGGACATGGAAAAGATCCTGGCCAGCATGGACAGCTCCCTGGACATGTCGCAGGTGGAGGTTGACACCACGCCGGTGGAAGGCGCGGGCGAATTTCACCTGCTGGTGGCCGACGACTCAAGCTCCCTGCGCCACATCATCAAATCCTCCCTGGAAAAATCCGGCTTTCAGGTCACAGCCGTGGCCAGCGGCCGGGAAGCCTGGGAATTTCTGACGAAAGCGCGCGACGAAGCCCAGAACAGACAACAGGATCTCACGGATCTGGTGCATCTGGTCATTTCCGACATTGAGATGCCGGAAATGGACGGGCACGAGTTGACGGCCAAAATCCGCGAGAATCCGGGCACCCACAAGCTCCCGGTCATTCTTTTCTCTTCCCTGATCACGGATGCCCTGCGCGACAAGGGCGTCAAGGTCGGCGCGGACAGGCAGGTTTCCAAACCGGATCTGCCGGGCCTGAATAAAATCATTCGCGAGCTCATTGCCGAAAAGTTGCACAAATAGCGCAACGCGCCGCTTCACGGCGCGCCCACGGGCCGCGCAACAGCTGGCCGCCGCGTTGCATGGCCCGCGACAGAGCGCGGCAGCGCCCGACTGGTTTCGGACCTCCCGCCCGGTTTTCGCAGTCTGGCAACCTTTTTGCATCCGCTTGCGGCATGGATGTCTTCAACTATGATCCGGCGGCCGTGCTGAGCCTGCTGCTCACCATCATGCGGGTGAGCATCGTCATGTTCATGCTGCCGGTCTTTTCCACCAACAACATCCCCATTCCGGTCAAAGCCGCGGTGACCATTGTCTTTTCCCTGGGCGTGTGGCCGCATCTGGCGCTTCCCGGCGCGGCCATGCCCGCCCATCCCTTTGACCTGGCCCTGATGCTGCTCGGCGAGGTGGTGCTCGGCCTGGTGCTCGGCATGGCCGTCAATTTTCTGTTCATGGGCATTCAGGCGGGCGGCGAGCTGCTGGGCTTTCAGATGGGCTTTACCATGATCAACTTCGCGGACCCGCTCACCGGCAACCAGACCGGGGCCACGGCCTTTTTTCTCTGGATGGTCTCCCTGCTGACCTTTCTGGCCCTGGACGGGCATCTTTACATGATCAAGGGCTTTGCCGCCTCTTTTGCCCTGGTGCCGCCCGGCGGCCTGTTCATCGGCGATACCCTGCTGCGGCAGGTCCTGCATCTGGCGGCCGGGATGTTCGTGCTGGCCCTGAAAATCGCCGCGCCGGTCATGGTGGCCCTGTTCATGGTGGAAGTGGCTCTGGCCCTTGTGGCCCGCACTTCGCCGCAGATTCACATCATGGAATTCGGCTTCCCGATCAAAATCGGGGTGGGCTTTTTCTTTGTGGGCCTCTTGCTGGTGATCATGTCCGATCATGTGGAAGAGTTCATCAGCGGCATGGACGGCCTGTTCGCCAATCTGCTGCGGGCCATGAGCCCGTTGTACAACTAGAGCATTTTGCTAATGAAAGTAGCAAAACGCTCTGGCGGGAGGTTTTCTTCATACAAAAAGCGCAGACAGGGAACTTCCCGCCTGCGCGCGCAATGGGCCCTGAAAAGGCGCGGCGTCAGCCAGCGGCGCGCTCCAGGCGCGCCAGGGTTTCTTCCCGGCCCAGAAAGGCCATGATCTCGTTGAGATGCGAGCCGCCCATGAAGCTCATCAGGGCGGTGCGCAGCGGCGGAGCCACTTCCTTGAATTTCAGGCCGTTGTCCGCCACATAGGCGTTGAGCGCGGCTTCCAGGCTTTGGGCCGTGAACGGCTCGCAGGCCTTGAATATCCCGGCCAGGGCGCGCAGATGGGCCTTGCCCTGATCCGTAAAATGCCTGGCCGCGTCCTTTTCCGCATAGACCAGTTGGGCGGCGGGCACGAGCAGAGGCCGGAAGCTTTGGGCCAGGGTCTTGAGATTGTTGGCCCGCTCGCGGAACATGACGCACAAGGCCTCAAGCCTGTCCTGAGAAATATCGCCGTAGCCCTCTTCCGCCGCAAAAGGCCTGACCAGGGCGGCCAGTTCGGGCAGGGGCAGCTCGCGCATGAAATGGGCGTTGCACCACTCCAGCTTGGCCGGATCAAAGGCCGCGGCCGCGGGGTTGAGGTTCGCGCCGTCAAAATACCGCACCAGTTCTTCCAGGCTGAACAGCTCCTGATTGCCGTGGGACCAGCCGAGCCGCACCAGATAGCTGACCAGGGCCTGCGGCAGCAGGCCGTCCTTCTGATACTCAATGACCGCGCGCGCGCCGTGGCGTTTGGAAAGCTTCTGGCGATCCGGCCCCAGAATCATGGGCACATGACCGAAACGCGGCACAGGCAGGCCCAGGGCCTCATAGATCAGGATCTGGCGCGGGGTGTTGGAAACGTGATCGTCGCCGCGGATCACATGGCTGATGCCCATTTCGTGATCATCCACCACCACGGCCATATTATAGGTGGGCATGCCGTCGGCCCGGCGGATGACCATATCATCCAGTTCGCCCACGTCCACGGCGATTTTTCCCTTGACCATGTCGTCAAAAACCACCTTGCCCGCCAGCGGAGCCTTGAGGCGCACGCAACGGCCCGGACCAGGGCCGAGATCGCGCGTGCGACACAGCCCGTTGTAGCGCGGCTTCAGGCCCTTTTGCCGGGCCTCCTCGCGCATGGCCTCCACTTCCTCGGCCGAACAGGAGCACCAATAGGCATGGCCTGTTTGCAGCAGCTTGTCCACATAGCTGTTGTACAGATCCGTGCGTTGCGTCTGATAGGCGGGCTCGCCGTCCCAGTCCAGGCCCAGCCAGCGCATGGAAGCCAGGATGGAATCCGTGTATTCCTGTTTGGAGCGCAGCAGATCCGTATCCTCAATGCGCAGGTGAAAACGGCCCTTGTAGTGGCGCGCCAAAAGCCAGCAAAAGATGGCGGTGCGCGCGCCGCCGATGTGCAGATGCCCGGTGGGGCTGGGCGCGAAACGGGTGACGACGTTTGGCATGATTTTTCCTTATCCGAGGTTGGCGAAGCGGAGCGGACGGCTTCACGGGCAGGACCAGAAAGCGCGACGCCTTTCCAAAAGAGGCGCGAGCCGCATGCGCCCAGGACGTTTCAGGGCATTTTCACATGCTTGCCGAAATGCGATCAGGCCGCGCCTCTGACGCGATCTGATCGCGGCGGCGGCAAGGGTTTGGGAGCCAATGCCAAAAGGCTATAGGGCACAACGCAACATTTGGCAAGGCCGGGCAGCCTGCGCAGCGCGTCGCCCGGAAATGGATCCCTCAGTCACGCCGCGGGCTTGCCTCAACAGGCCGCCAATGCTAGGAAAAACAGGTCAGCGCACCGATCCGCGCACAGGAGGAACGCAATGCCCACAGTGGTCATCAAATATGGCGGTCACGCCATGGACAAGCCCGAACTGAGCGAGGCCTTTGCCGCGGATCTTGCCCGGCTTGCAGCGCAGGGCATGCGCCTGGTCGTGGTGCATGGCGGCGGCCCGCAAATCAACGCCCTGCTTGACCGCCTGCATATTGAAAGCCGCTTTGTGGACGGCCTGCGCGTCACGGACGCGGCCTGCATGCAGGCCGTGGAAATGGTGCTCTGCGGCCAGGCCAACAAGGCCGTGGTCAGCGCTTTCGCGCAGCGCGGCGTGCGCGCGGCGGGCATTTCCGGGCGGGACGGCAATCTGCTGCGGGCGCGGCGTAAACATCCGGCCCTGGGCCTGGTGGGGGAGGTGGACGCCGTGGATCCCTCCCTGCCCCGTTGCCTTCTGGACGGCGGTTTTGTGCCGGTGATCGCGCCCGTGGCTTCGGGCCCTGAGGGGGAGGCGCTGAACATCAACGCCGACACCGCGGCCGGAGCCCTGGCCGGCGCCCTGGCAGCCGACTATTTTGTGCTGATTTCCGACGTGCCCGGCGTGCTGGACGCGCAAGGCAGGCTGATTCCCGGCCTGAACCGCGCGGAAATCACCCGGCTCATGGAGCAGGGCGTGATCAGCGGCGGGATGATCCCCAAGGTGGAGGCCTGCCTCAACGCCCTGGACGCGGGCTGCGGCCGCGCGCTGATTCTGGACGGCCGCGCCCGTTCAAGCCTGCGGCGCTATCTGCTGGATGACGCGCCTCTGGGCACGGTGGTCGTGCGCTGAAGCAGACACAGGCCCCGGCAGCTCCCTGGAGCATTTTGCTTTTGAAACGCTCGCGCCTGCGGGCCGGATCAGGATTCCTCCTCGTCGCGGCCGCGGTTGATCCACCAGTTTCCATCCACATGTCCGTACCACCAGCGATTGTGATCCGTGCGCAGGACGACGTCGGCCAGATCTTTCGCCCAGGGGCTGCGCAGGCGTTTGAGGGCGCTCTTCAGCCATTCCCCGGCAAAGGCGTTGCCTTTGTCCAGCTCGGCTTTGAGATTGCAGATCAAATCCAGTTGATCCGCATCATGGGCCAGCGCGGCTTCCGGGCTTTGTCCCTGGTCCAGTTCATCCCAGAAGCCCAGCACCTCGCCCGCCAGGCCGGTGCCCGCCACGGCGTCCTGCAGGGCTTCGCGGGCCCGGCACTGATTGTAGCGGTGGTTGACGTAATTGAAATCGCCGGTGCGGGCCTCATGCAAATCATGGAACAGGCACAAAAAAGTGACCCGCGCCGGATCGAGCCCGGCCAGCCGCGCCAGCACATAGCCGATGACGGCGGTGCGGTAGGAATGCTCGGCTACATTTTCCCTGCCCGTGCCCAGAAAGGCGTAGCCACTGCGCGGCGTGTGCCGCAACATTCCAACTTCATTAAAAAAATCCGCAAGGCGGGCAAGCTGTTCTTGCGGCAGATGCCGTTTTTTTTCAGACATGGCGAACTTCCAGAGCATATTTTTTTGAAACGCTCGCTCCGGCGCTTCACGGCGAAAGTAAATTTCGCCTGCGCCTATCTCTGCTGTCGTCATCCGTAAGGCGGCACAGCCGCCAACGGCTGACGCGCGCGGCGGGCATGGCTTCGCCCTGCCAGAGCGTTTAGCTAATTTCATTAGCAAAACGCTCCAATGCCGACGCTGCGGCCATTGCGCGTCCGGCTTTTTCACAGGTTGATCAGGCCGGAATACACGCTTTGCGCTGCCCTTGCGCCGTCCGGGCGGCAGGGCTGTCTTGATACTGCCCGGCCGCGGAAGACGCAACCTTCATTCCAGGCCGTATTTGCGCAATTTGTTGTGCAGAGTGGCCCGCGTGATGCCCAGACGGCGGGCTGCCTCGCTTTTGTTGTCTCCGACCTGCCGCAGTGTTTCCTCAATGCATTTGCGTTCCACGATGTCCAACGGCAAACCGGCCAGCGAAGCCTCGCCCCCGGGCGCGGCGTGCGCTTCTTCCGGGGCCGTGGCCCCGGCAATGCCGGCCGGCAGTTCCGGGCCAAGAATCAAATCGCCGGTGCAGAGGATCACTGCCCGTTCCACGGCGTTTTCCAACTCGCGCACATTGCCCGGCCAGGAATAACGCAGCAGGCTGTCCAGCGCCTGCGGCGCGAAACCCTTGATGCTTTTGCGGTTGCGCTCCGCAAAGCGCTCCAGAAAATGCGCGGCCAGCAAAGGGATGTCTTCGGCCCGTTCGCGCAGGGGAGGCACGTCGATGCTGATCACATTGAGCCGGAAAAACAAATCCTCGCGAAAGCGTTTTTGCGCCACTTCCCGGCGCAAGTCGCGGTTGGTGGCGGCCAGCACGCGCACGTCCACGAGCATGGGCGCGTCGGAGCCCACCCGCTGGATCTCGCCCTGCTGCAGGGCGCGCAAGAGCTTGGCCTGAAGCGAGAGGGGCATTTCACCGATTTCATCCAGAAAGAGCGTGCCGCCGTCCGCTTGCATGAAGCGGCCTTCGCGGCGGCGATCCGCGCCGGTAAAAGAGCCTTTTTCATGGCCGAAGAGCTCGGATTCCAGCAGATTTTCGGCCAGAGCCGCGCAGTTGACCGTCACCAGGGGTTTGTGAGCCCGGTTGCCGGCCTCGTGCAGGGCGCGGGCCACCAGTTCCTTGCCTGTGCCCGACTCGCCGGTGATCAGCACTGTGGCTTCCGTGGGCGCGACCGTGCTGATGATCTGCAACATCTCGCTGATGGCCCGGCTGCGCCCCAGAATGCCGGGGCCGGCCGCCGCGTCCGTGAGCTGACGGCGCAGCTCGCGGTTTTCAACGCTGAGGCGGGAATGTTCAATCGCCTGTTCCAGCGTGTGCCTGAGCGCCTCAAAGTCCAGCGGCTTGACCAGATAATCATACGCGCCAAGCCGCAAGGCCTCCACCGCGGTTTCCACCGAGGAATACGCCGTCATCAGCACCACAGGCAGCGCGGGATTGTATTCCAGAATACCCCTGAGCGCGTGGATGCCGTCCATGCGCGCCATGCGCACGTCCGTGAGCACGGCGTCAAAGGCTTTTTCGCGCACCAGGGCCACGGCTTCGTCGCCGTCCGAGGCCTCGTCCACCGCATAGCCCCATGAGCGCAACATGATCTTGAGCATGCCGCGGTGGGCATCGTCGTCATCGACCACTAAAACAGTGTTGCTCACTCGTCTCTCCTTCGCGGCGGGCAGCAAAACGCCGCGCGGCCGCGCTTCCCAACGTGTCCGCCTTTACCGCGCATATCCGGCAGGCCCGAAACGTTCAGCGCCGTTCTTTTGCTCTGTCGCGGCGGCGTTGCGGCAATGCAGCCGCAGCGGCCGGAGCCTGCGGCAGCCAGAGCCGGAAGATCGTCTCCCCCTGCCCGCCTGGCGGCGCGGTGCGCGAATAAACATGCATCTCCCCGTTATGGGCCGTCACGATTTTATGTACCATGGCCAGCCCCAAGCCGGTGCCCTGGCCCTTGGTGGTAAAATAGGGATCAAAGATATGCGGCAACTGGCTGGCTTCGATGCCCTTGCCGCTGTCCCGCACCATAAGGCAAACCCGCTTGCGGGATCTGGCAATGGCCAGGGTCAGCCGCCCGCCCCCGGGCATGGCGTCCAGGGCGTTCAGGCACAGATTGAGCAGGGCCTGGCCCAGACGTTCGGAATCAACCAGGGCATTGGGCACCCGCCGGGCCGTTCTGTACTCCAGGCGTACATTGCGTTTCTCCGCATCCTGGCGGATCAGGCGCATGACATGCGCCACCACATTCTCAAGACAGGTAGGCCGCGGGGAAACGTCGCTCGGCCGCGACAGGCCGATGAGATCCGTTACCACCCGGTTCAGGCGATCCACCTCGCGCACCATGACCGTCGCGGCCTCGCGATCTTCGCTGCCCTCCGGAAAACGCTGGCCGAAATACGTTGCATAGCCCTTGATGGAGCTTAAGGGATTGCGGATCTCATGCGCCACGCCCGCGGCCAGATTGCCCACGGCCGCCAGTTTTTCCTTGCGGCGCACTTCTTCCTCCAGGCGTCGAACCTTGCCCTCGGCCATGTGCTGCCGCTGGCGCGACTCGCGGGCGTGCTGCGCATAATAAAGAGCCAGCAGGCAGGCCAGGCCCACCAGCAGGGTCACCGCAGCCAGGATGGCCACATAGTCGCGGTTCTGGCTGCGGGTGATTTCAAAGGGCGAGACATCCAGACCCAGAAAAATGATCGGCAGGGGAAAAAGCCGGGGCATGTCGCGCAGGCCGGGAGTAAAGTAACGGTAGACCACAAAGGCCCGTTGCCCCTCCATATTCATGATTCCCCAATGTGCGGGCATGCCCGGCTCAAGCTCATACATGCGCGCTTCGTCCACCTCCCGCCCCTCCAGATCCAGGATTTCCCCCAGCCGGACGCGTTTGCTGTGGGCCACGATGGTGCCGTCGGGCATGGTCACGGCCACGAAATGGATATCCGGGCTGGAGGCCATTTCTTCCAGCAGAACCTGCAGGCGCACCCCTGCCTCGCTACGCATGCCCGAACGCAAAATGCTTTCAAAAGCCATGATCAGCGAAGAGCCTTTTTCCGCCAGCAGGCGGGCCATGGCCGCCTCGCTGCGCTCAATGGAGATGAAGGCCAGCAGGCTGATCATCAGGGCCAGCACCACGGCGGCGGCGCCCAACAAGCCCCCCAGGGGAGTGCGCACGACGCCCACGCGCATGTCCAGCGCCGTGGGCGGAATATCCGCGGCCCTGCCGTCCGCGGTATTTCCTGCGATCGGAGCAGATGCCTGGGGCGCAGCCTGCGCGTCAGCTTGTTCGGAACTCATGCCGTGAGTATACAAGGTGCCGCAAAAAAACCAAAACCGTTTTTTCCAGGCCGCACGCGCTGAAAAAACGTCGCCGGATTTCGCCAGAGCGGTTGGCTCATTTCATGAGCAAAACGTTCTAGCACGTTTTTTGCAAGAAAATCTCTAGACTTTCACGATCCTGGTTGCGCTTTTCTTGAGCTTGCCTCTTGCAAAGCGTCTTGCTATGTAAAAAAAATTACAATCACAGCCGCGAAAATCATAGCCCGCGAGCCGCTTCAAGTACTCGCGATACCAAAGGTTTGCCTTATGCTAAAAGGGTACTTATCGCTATGCCTTTTGCTGACATTCTGTCTGGCGCAGCCTGTGGCGGCGGGTCACGCCGGTCCCGATCCCGTGGGACACGACGGCCATATGAAGCACCGCTACAGGCCCGATATCCGCGATCTGGACGAGTGGATGCAGCGCCTCTCGCCTGTGCAGCAAGCCAGGGCCAAATCCATATTGGCGGAGGCCCGCCCCCGCATCAGGGCGCTGCGCAGACGCATTCAGAATAAAATGGTCGAGTTGGAAAGCCTCAATTATGATCGGGCAACCTCCCCGGAAACCTTGCCCCGCCTGGGCAGGGAGCTGCAACTGCTGCGCGACGAGCTTCGCGCGGAGCTCCTGTATATGGATGACCGCATGCTCCGGGAAGTGGGCGTCTCCCTCGGGCCGCCCGTCACGCGGGGCTGCCGGATGGGCCACACCCGCCTGCCGGACCTGGAAGAAGAGGAATAGAGCATTTTCACTTTGAAAATGCTCTGCTGACGCGAAAGCGGCAGCCGCCGCAACGCGGCGTACATTCAGGCGAAAACCGCGCTTTTCGCCTGAATGCCACCTTTGACTTTCATAAAAAGTCAAAGGTAATCTGCTCTAGACCGGCTCCTTTATTGTAGTTCATGATAGCAACACCCCGCGTCAGCGGGGTTTTTTGCGCCCTTTGCCCGTCATGGCCCGCGGGAAGCTCTGCCGCCTGCCGGGATATGGCGCAAAGAAGAATGTTCCCCAGTCCCGCAGGTTGACAACACGGCACGTTGCGGCCAGGCTTTTTCTGCCCGATCACGAGTCGGGAAAAAGCGTGCGCGCGCCTCGCAGCGCAAGGGAAGATCCCTCACGGCAAAGGCCGTTGCAGGAGGCGCAACCGGACCTGTGCGAAATGTATCCACTTGTACAAATTTTATACAGATGTGCTTGTCTGACTGTATAAAAAACATACGCTGCCTGTTGCGGCCCACTTTATTGGCAAAAACATAAACATCATTGAATAGTAATAGGTTACACGTTAGCACAGGTTTTGGCACGCGCCTTGCTTTATGCGAGGCAAGACGCACGGAATGCACCGGCGTCAGAGGAAGACGGAAATACACTGACTGTTTGGACACCAAGGAGAGTACGCATGAAAAGCCCTCGTTTCATTCTGACCGCGTTGCTGGCCGCCGCTCTTACCGGAGGCGTACTGACAGCCACGGACAGCATGGCCCGGCCCCACTTTACTGATCCCGGCTACGGCTGCTACGGCTGCCCCGGCGGATACGGCCCCGGCTATGGATGGAACGGCAACTCCGGCCTGACGTCCGAACAGCAGGAGAAATATACAAAGATTGTGCAAGACTACGCCAGGCGCATGGAGCCCATTCAGGATCAGATTTTTGTGAAGCGGCAGGAACTTCGCGCCCTGCGGAACGCCACCAATCCTGATGTGAAGACTGTGCGCGAAACCGCCACCGAGTTGACGAAACTCAACAAGCAATTGGGCGACCTGCACGATGAAATGGCCCAGCGAATCGAAAAAGAAGTGGGCAGGCCCGCCGGCGCCGGAGCCAACTCCGGTAACTACGGCCCCGGTTACCACCACGGAATGGGTTGTGGATACGGGATGGGCTATGGACACCGCATGGGCTATGGCATGGGTTACGGCCAGGGAATGATGGATAATAACTAATCAACCGTTACCCGGCCTATCAACTTAGCAATCCGCCGACGGGCGGTCGACATATACGGACAAAAAAAAATTTCCGTGCCGCTCTCAGCCCCCCATCGGGAGCGGCACGGTTCCCCCCCCCTGAAAACCTCCTCCTTTGAACAGAACCCTCTAACCATCGGAACATCCTCCCTCTCAACGACCGCCGGTTGCCCCCGGCGGTCGTTTCCTTATCTAGAGCATTTTCTCTTTGAAAATGCTCTAAACATCCCTTCTTTTCTGCAACGTGAGCTCCCCGCGCTCTTTCGGCGCGGTTGTGCGCCAGAGACGCAGCTCCTGCCTGTCCGCGTAGGACACGTTCGACGGCGTAAGGCCGAGGGTGGCCCAGGCCGGGCGCAGCTCGCCCCTGTTGCCCCAGAAATGGCCCTGACACGCGCGCGGCGCTTCCAGACGGCTCAGAAGTTCTCCGCGTGCCGCCTCGCGCACAGCCGCCAGCAGTGCCCGGCCCATGATCCGCGCGCCCAGGGCAGGATCCAGGGGCCCGGCCAGCACGGCGCGGGCCAGTTCCGGCTCAGGGGCAAGCCCCATGCGGATTACCGGCCTGTGCGCCGCCCGCGCTGCCAGCCAGCCGCGCGCCAGACTTTCCAGCGTGGTGTCAAGGCTCCAGGGCTGGTAGCCGCCGCCGCGCCAGATCCGGGCCAGCTCCGTGCCCTCAAGAACCAGACAGGGATAAAAACGCAGCATGTCAGCCCCAACGCCAAGGGCGCGGCTCACATCCGCCAGAAAGATCGCCGGGCTGACGCCGGGCATGCCCGGCAGCAACTGCACGCCAAGGCGCAGGCCCGCAGCCTTGACCCGGCCGCAGGCTTCAGCCGCCGCAGCGCCGTCATAGCCGCGCCGGCACGCCGCAAGCGCCGCGTCCGCGAAGCTCTGCACGCCGAGTTCCACGGTTTCGCAGCCCGCGGCGCGCAGACGCGCCAAAACCCCGCCGGCCACGCAATCGGGTCGCGTGGAACAGCGAAAAGCGCCGATCCGCCCTTGTGCAAGCATCTCCGCGGCAAATGCAAGGCAGGCGTCCTGCTCCTTGTCGGGCATGGCCGTGAATGTGCCGCCGTAAAAGGCCAGTTCCGCCGGAGGCAGGGCACGCGCCGCGCGGGCGCGCAACTGCTCGCCGGTTTTTGTCAGAATATGGGTCAGGGACGGCGCAGGCCGTCCGCATCGCCCGGCGGATTGTCCGGCAAGGCCGGTCTGGACGTCCTGCGCGCAGAAGATGCAGCGCGCGGCGCATCCCCGAAAAGGCAGGAAAACAGGAATGATCGACCGCGAGCGCGCTTGCCGCGGCCAGGGCAGAACCCATGCAGGCATGTGGGAGGGCGTGGGCGTGAAAGACATGGACTGCTCCGGCTGAAGAACAAACCCGCACCTGCGGCCCGGTTGCCGGATCCGCAAAAAACGGCCAACGCGGCGCAGCGGCGCAACCAAGAAAAACCTTGCTCCGTCCAGGAGTTGCGTGTATTTATAAAAGAAACTGCCAACTCTGTGAAGCAGATGCGCTTTCCCATGCGGATGCCGGATGTGCCGCAGGCGGTTCACAGCCGAAAACGCCGCCGGGGCGTTGTCTGCAAGCGTCGGAGAAACTCGTTATGAAAAAAACGTTGACCAAAGCCGATATTGTGGAGGCCATTTACGAAGAGACGGACAAAAACCGCGTGGATGTGAAAAACGTGGTGGAAAAGCTTCTGGAGATTATGAAGACCGCCATCAAAAAGGATCGGTCCCTGCTGATCAGCGGCTTCGGCAAATTTGAATGCTATGACAAATCCTCCCGCAGAGGGCGCAATCCGCAGACCGATGAAGCCATCACCCTGCCGCCGCGCAAAGTCATGGTCTTCCGGCTGTCGCGCAAATTTCGCTCCGAGCTCAATCCCTAGAGCCGTTTTGCTTTGAGTTTATCGCTTTACGGCGGGCAAAGCCCGCCGCGCGCGTCAGCCGTTGGCGGCTGTGCCGCCTTACGGATGAGGACAGCCGCGCCATAGTGCTCCGCCGGAAGAAAAGACAAACTTCGACGCGGCCCGCGGGCAAAAGAACGTAGCGTCAACACGCCTGGAACGCTGCGGGCCGGGAGTCGCGCATGCTGTTCAATTCCTATCCTTTCCTGTTCTGCTTTCTGCCTTTGCTGCTGCTGGCCTGGCGGCTGGCTGGGGGCACTTGGCGGCCGGCGCTGATTCTGCTGATTTTCTCAATTGTCTTTTACGGCTTGTGGGGCGCTGGTTTTCTGCTTTTGCTGGCCGCGCTGATCGCCATGAATTACACCTTCGGTCTGGCGCTGGCCGCGCCCGACAACGCTTTTGCAGTCCCCCCGCAAGCTGGCGGCCAAATCTCCGGCACGCCAGTGTCTCGCAGGCGCATCAGCCGCAAAGGCTTGCTGGTTCTGGCGGTAGGTCTTAATCTGCTGCCTTTGATCTGGTTCAAATATTCCTGGTTTCTGGTTCAAAACGCGGCCCCGCTCTTTGGCGCGCACTGGGAATTCCTGCCCCCGGAACTGCCGCCGGGTATTTCTTTCTACACCTTTATCCAGATCGCCTGGCTGGCGGATGTGTACCGCCGCCGTTTCGTTCCGGCCGGGCTTTCGCGCCACGCGCTCTTTTCCGCCTGCTTCCCCTATGTCCTTTCCGGGCCCATTGTCCGCTATGAGCAGGTGGGCCCGCAGTTTGACGCGCTTGCCGGCCTTACGGCCGAAAATCTTGCGCGCGGTTTCAGCCTGTTCAGCCTGGGCCTTGCCAAAAAGGTGCTGCTGGCCGATGGCATTGCGCCCTATGCCGACGCGGTTTTCAATGCCGCTGAAAAAGCCTTTCCCCTGAGCGGCGCCGAAGCCTGGCTCGGTTCATTCTGCTATACCTTTCAACTTTACTTCGATTTTTCAGGCTATACGGACATGGCCCTGGGGCTGGGGCTCATGCTGGGCCTGCGCCTGCCGGAAAACTTCAATTCGCCGTATAAATCCACAGGCATCGTGGACTTCTGGCGGCGCTGGCACATCACGCTCAGCGCCTGGCTGCGCGACTTTCTGTATATTCCCCTGGGCGGCAACCGGGCCGGGCGGCTCATGCAGTACCGCAACCTTTTTCTGACCATGCTGATTGGCGGGGCCTGGCATGGCGCGGGCTGGACCTTTCTGATCTGGGGCGCATTGCACGGCCTGATGCTGTGCGTAAACCACTTTTTCCGCGCGCGCATCAAGGGCTCGCCCGCGGAAAACATTCTGGCCGCCGCGCCGCTGCGCCTGCTGTCCATTGCCTTCACCTTTCTGTGCATCAATTTCTGCTGGGTGGTCTTCCGCGCCGTGAGCCCGGACGGCGCGCTGCGCGTGTATGCGGCCATGTTCACGGGCCCCTTTGGCGCGGCGGAGGCGTCCACGCAGGGTCTGAGCGGCATGGCGGCCTTTCTGGCCGCGCTGCTGCCCAACAGTTATTTTCCGGGCTGGCAGCCCTTTGCCCTGCTGGCGATCTGCGCCGTGCTGGTCTGGGCTTTTCCCAACAGCCGCGAAATCCTGCGCGGGCGGCCGGATGGCTCGCTGCCCTGGCTTGCCTGGCGCACCACCGGCCTTTGGGCCACGGGCCTGGCTGCGCTCGCCTTTCTTTCGCTGATTCTGGTTTCACGGCAGTCAAGCTTTTTATATTTTCAGTTCTAGAGCGGTTTGCTCATGAAATGAGCTAAACCGCTCTGGCGACAGCGTTAGCTGGCGCCCGCGCCGAATGAGCGTCCAGACCGCGTTCTGGACGCGAAATGATGGCAGCGAAGTGATTGAAAATGAATATTTTCAATCAAAAAATCCTCTAACCGCAGAGACTGCCCCTAACGCCACTGGAAGCCGCCATGTCCCGAATCCTGACCAGCGCCGCCTATCTCAGACGCTATTTCAAAACCCTGCTGCAACTGGGGCTGCTGGGGCTGCTGGCAGTACTGCCCTATACCTGGTGGTGGCTGCATCAAAGCGGCGACGTGGCCGTGGAGCGCGTTGTGGAGGCCCAGGCCAAAGGGGATTTCGCCCTGTTCGGATCGGGCGTTTCCCAGGATTTCGTGGACTACAAGCTGCGCCTCTACGCGGCCGTGAAACCCGATATCACGGCCATAGGCTCCTCGCGGGTCATGCAATTCCGGGCGGCCTGCTTTCGCAAATCCTTCCTGAACATGGGCGGGGTGGCGGGCAATCTGGCGGTGCTGCGCTCCACCATTGACGCCATGCTGCGCATCCACAAGCCCGATGCGGTCATCCTGGGCCTGGATTTCTGGTGGTTTCTGCCCCAGTGGGAGGCCAGACCCTTTGAGGAAGTGCCGCCCACCACCGGCTCTTACAATTATGGTTGGGCAACCTTGAAAAAACCCTGGACCTGGCTGCTGGAGGGCAAGATTTCCCCCGCCGGGCTGGCCGCGCCCTTTTTGCCGGAGTCCGCCGGCGGCTTCCGCGCCGGGCGCTACGGAATCATGGCCCAGCAGACCGACGACGGCTTCGGCCCGGACGGCTCCTGGTATCACAGCGCGCAAATCAGCGGCCAGCAGCGTCCCCCGGACTATCAATTTCAGGACACGCTCAAACGTGTCCGCCACGGCTTACCCCCCTTTTACCGGGCCA
Organism: Desulfovibrio sp. ZJ369; assembly: GCF_011039085.1. Lineage (GTDB taxonomy): Bacteria > Desulfobacterota > Desulfovibrionia > Desulfovibrionales > Desulfovibrionaceae > Desulfovibrio. The sequence goes on from NZ_JAAKEI010000030.1 coordinate 17,444, forward strand.
GGCCGGATCAGCAGGGCCCCGACGCGGAACATCTGGACGCCTTTGCCGAGATCTGGTGCCGCCTCAGGGCCCGCGGCATTCAGACCTTTGTTTTCATCGCGCCTCTTTCCGAACGCGTGCTCGCGGCCATGCGGGAGCACCCGGAAGACTATCCCCACCTTTTCAGCCTGCGCCAGGCCCTTCTGGCGCGCGGCATCGACGTGCTGGACTTTACGGATCCGCGCGCCTTCGCTTCCGGCGACTGCGAGTTCATCGACGGCTTTCACGGCGGCGAAGTGACCTATGCCCGGATTCTGCGCGACATGGCCGACCGCTGGCCGGCCCTGCTTTCCTATGTGAACATGGAACGGCTGAACGCCGCGATACGGGACTGGAAAGGCCATGCCGCAGTGCGTGACCCGCGCGTCACGGCCTTGCCGGAAACGGATTTCATGCAGTTCAACTGCCCCAAACGACACCCCTGATATAAGGAGTGCAAAGCGCCGTCATGTCCATTGCCTTTTCCGTTTTGCCGCGCCGCGTATCCGGGCCGTCCTTGTTTCTGCTCCTGACGGTCGCCCTGCTGCTGTGCGGCGCGCCTTCGGGGCTCACAGCCTTGGCCGCCCATGCCGGGCAGGCCGCCCAGGCCGCGCAGAAGGCCCTTGCGCCGGGCGCGCCCGCCCCCGGGGCCGCAACGCCTGCACAAAAAAACGCTGCCACTGATCAGGCAGGGTCAAATGCCGCTCCGGCGGCCACGACGCGGCCTCCGTCAGACCGCCGCACGCCCGCTGTTCCAGGCAGCAGACGCGCGACACCTCACGGCGCGGCAGGGAAAAACGCGCTTCCCTCCGGAGCCTCCACAGGGCAGCAGTCTGACTCCCCCGCGCAGGGAGCCGCCCGGACCGGCGCGGAGCCGGACGCGGCGGCCGAAGCTCCGGCCGCGCCGCTGCCCCAGGGCCCGGCCGGGGAAGCAATCCGGGCGTATGCCCGGGGCGATTTTCTCAAAGCGCGGGACATCTGGCAAAAGCTGGCCGAAGCCGGGGACGGCCAGGCCATGAACAATCTCGGCGTGCTCTACGATCAGGCCCAGGGCGTTGAGCCGGATGCTGGCCGCGCCCTGCACTGGTTCGCGCTTTCGGCCAAGGCCGGGCATCCATCGGGAATGAGCAATTACGGCCGCATGCTGGAGCAAGGCCGGGGCATTGCTGCGGATCCGCAGGAAGCGGCCCGCTGGTTTGATCTGGCGGCCCGCAAAGGCCAGCCCGAGGCCCAGTACAATCTGGGCCTGCTCTATGAGCAGGGCCGGGGCGTCGCGCAGAGCGATCAGGCGGCCGCGGCCTGGTACAGCCGGGCCGCAGCCCAGCAGCAGACCGAAGCCCTGGCCCGGCTCGGCCATCTGTACCGCACGGGCCGGGGCGTGGCCCGAAACGCCGGGCGCGCCACCCTGCTGCTCTATGCCGCGGCCATGAACGGTCAGGCCCAGGCCATGAAAGAACTGGAGGAGATGGCCAGGGAAGGCCCGGCCCGGCCGCGGGCCGTGCTTTTTGGCCGGGAGCTCGACAATGTTGACCGCGCGACCCTGCGCGCCACGCTGAAAACAGCCGGTCTGCCCGCAAGCCGGGAGGATGACGCTTTTATTTGCGATCTGTACGACGCGCGCCGCCTGATACCCGGAGCAAGCCAGATGGCCGCCTGCTACGGGCCGGGCGCGCCTGCGCCCCTGGGCTTTGTGAAAATCGACTATCCGGCTTCGGACAAAGCCACGGCCGAGCGCATCCTGCGCATGGTCGAAGAGCGTTTCGGGCCGCCTTCAGCCGGAGAAGGGGACGACGCCCGCCTCTGGAACCTGGGGTCCGTGGTGGTGGCCACCCAATACGCGCCCACCCACAGGCGGATGAGCCTGATGTACATGATCCCGCGCGTGTATCATCTGACCCGCCGCAAGTGAGCCGCGCCCCCCACATGCCGGGGCTGGACAGTCAATCGCTCTCAGAAAATGGTAGACATGAGTTTGGCGTTCTTTGCCAGGTTCAGGGTCAATGGAAGTATTAATGAACTTTTATCACTCCTAAAGTGAACTCTTGATATAAGGCGCACTTTGACTGGCATTTTGACTTTCCTGCCTTTGTTTGCTAACAGGCGACACGGCGCGATGCCGGCAAGCATATTCTGGACACCGTTCCGGGGCAGGGCTGGGATACCTGGGGCACAGTCCTGGCGGCGGTCAGGCATCCAAACGGATGCTTGAAATGTTCAGTGCCTTCAATCTGATTGCTCCGGCTGGGGTATCAGCTCTGTTCATCTGGGGGCTGGCCGTTGCCGTGGCCGGAACAGCCCATGAGGGAACGCCCTTTGGCAAGCGTTCCAGTTCCCTGTGGATGCAACGGACTATTTTGTGGAGCACAGGCTCCGGCGGGGAATACAGGTTCATTTTCAACGGCACTGCCGGGTCTGTTACTGTTTCCTGCGTGGACGAAGGCGACGCCCTGTGCCGGGGAAAGGTCAATGCCGTGGGCGCGGCTGTTTCCGCGCGTTCGCCGCTGGCGCAGCAGCTTGCCGCTCCCGACACGTCCGCTTCTTCCATCGAACCTCGCGCCCTGTACGATGCGGCCAATCAGGTCAACGCGATCATCCTTTCCGGCCTGCAAAGCTACGCGCAACAGGGACAGCTTCAGGGCAAACTCAACGGGTTCAGGGAAAAGGCCGCGCAATATGGCTGGTTTGCGGCAGGATCGTCCTACTGGTCTATCGACTGGATAAAGGAGTCTATGGGGGCTCAGATGATGTACAGCTTGGAAGAATTCACAAACGGGACGCGCACCCTGGCCGTGGTGGGCCTGGGCTATGTGGGCCTGCCCCTGGCCGTGGCTTTTTCCCGCCACATGAACGTGCTCGGTTTTGACATCAACGCCGGACGCATCGAAGAGCTGCGCAAAGGCCATGACCGCACCAACGAAGTGACCGACGAAGCCCTGGCCGCCGCCACGATCGAATATACCTGCGACCCCGCCGACCTGGCCCGGGCCGCCGTGATCATCGTGGCCGTGCCCACGCCCATCGACGAACACCGCTCCCCCGACCTCACGCCCGTGGTGGGCGCCAGCCATACCGTGGGTCGTCACATGCCCAGGGGTTGCGTGGTGGTCTATGAATCCACGGTCTACCCCGGCCTCACCGAAGAGATCTGCGTGCCCATCCTGGAGCAGGAATCCGGCCTGACATACGGCACGGATTTCACCGTGGGCTATTCGCCGGAGCGCATCAACCCCGGCGACAAGGTCCACACCCTGGAGACCATCACAAAGATCGTCTCCGGTTCCGACCAGGCCACAGCCGATCTGCTGGCCCAGGTCTACGGCTCCGTGGTCAGGGCGGGCATCCACCGCGCCTCCAGCATCAAGGTGGCCGAGGCCGCCAAGGTCATTGAGAACACCCAGCGTGACCTGAACATCGCGCTCATGAACGAACTGGCCATCATCTTCGAGCGTCTGGGCATCGACACCCTCGAAGTGCTGGAAGCCGCCGGCACCAAATGGAATTTTCTGCCCTTCCGTCCCGGTCTGGTGGGCGGCCACTGCATCGGCGTGGATCCCTATTACCTGACCTTCAAGGCCGAGGAAATGGGCTTCCACCCCGAAGTCATCCTGGCCGGTCGCCGCATCAACGACAACATGGGCAAATATGTGGCCGAATGCCTGGTCAAGCGCCTCATCAGAAACGGCAACGTGGTCAGCGGCGCGCGCGTGGGCATTTTGGGCTTCACCTTCAAGGAGAACGTGCCCGACCTGCGCAACACCCGCGTGGTGGACGTGATCCGCGAACTCAGGGAATACAGTATCGTCCCGCTGGTGCATGACGCCGAGGCCGATCCGGCCGAAGCCATGCACGAATACGGACAGGAGCTGGTGGATCTGGACCGGCTGCGCGACCTGGATGCCGTGCTGCTGGCCGTGAGCCACAAGGCCTACGCCGCCCTGACGCCCGAAGACATCAAGGCCCGCTGCAAACATGCGGACAAGGCCGTGCTCATGGACGTGAAGGGCTTCTTCGACCCGCAGGCCATGCGTGCCGCGGGCATCGACTACTGGAGGCTGTAAACCTGGAATCACCGGATACCCAAATCTAAGGTACTTGGCTACCGCCTGAGGTATCTTGCGCGCTACCTGACTATAAAACTTACTTCTCCCACGTTAACTCCGTGATCATTTGCACGAAACTGCTGTATACGCAGCTCAAGGCAAGAGGGTATGGATGACAGCATCGTCGCATCAAGAGTATACCCCGCTTTCCATCGCCCGCCAGTTCTATGCTCTGGCCACGCCACGGGAACGCCGTCTGTTCTGGTGGCTGTGCCTGCTCAACATTGTCATGGGTCTGTTCGAGATCGGTGTGGCGGGCGGCATTTCCCTGCTGGGTGTGGCCATGTCCGCCCCAGAAAGTCTGGCCCGCTATGCCCTGCTGGAGAATATCCGCGCGGCCCTGCCCTTTTCGCCGGGCATCCCCACGGCCTTACAATTTCTGATACTTGTCCTGGCTGGGGTCTGTGCAGCTGCCTTGCTGAAAAATGTCCTGCTGGGCTATATCACCTGGCTGCAAAATTATTTTTCCCAGCGCATTGCCTGGACCATGGGCAGTAATCTCTTTCGCCGTTTTCTGGCCGCGCCGCACATCTGGCATGCCGGGCAGAACTCGGCGGAATTATTGACTTCCTTGAACTGGAAAGTCTATGTTGCCGCTTACGCCACGACCCTGCTGACCCTGTTCACCCAGATAGTCATCGCTGTATTCCTGCTGGGGGGGGCACTCATCGCCAATCCCTTGCTTTCCTGCCTGCTCTTTGCGTCCGTTGCCCTGCTGGCCGTACTCATTCAGAAAGGGACCCGTGCCCGTATCTATGGTCTGTCGCAGGACATTCGCCACTATGACCTGTATAATTCGCGTGTCGCCATGCAGGGGCTGCAGGGACTGCGCGAGATAGCCATTTACGACAAGAGGCAGAATTTCCTGCAGGAATATGCAAAGTTCATTGACGACTATTCGCTGAAAAACAGTTCCCGCACTACCCTGCCCATGCTGCCCATGTGGGTGCTGGAGGTGGCGGGCATGCTCCTGTTGCTGCTGGTTCTGCTGCTTCAGGTACGTCTGGGCAGCAGCGTGGCGGCAACCACCGGCATGCTGACCCTGCTGGCAGCCGTCTCCTGGCGTCTGCTGCCGGCGGCCAACAAAACCATGAACGCCATTCTGAATATGCGTTTCAACCAGCCCACCCTGGAAAAACTTCTGGACTTTGTGACGGAACTCCCCGCGCCGGAACGACTGGACGCCCGCCCTGTACGCCACTTCCAGCGCGAGATCAGCCTGCATGATGTGAGCTTCACCTATCCCCATGCGGAGCATGCCGCCTTGCGGGATATCTCACTCACCATCCCCAAGGGGAGCATGGTGGGGCTGGTGGGCCTTTCCGGCTCAGGCAAGAGCACGCTGACCTCGCTCATCACGGGGCTGTTGCGCCCGCAGCAGGGGCATTTGTGCCTTGACGGCAATATCTGGAATACGTCCACTGAACGCCTGAATATCGGCTACGTCCCCCAGAACCTCTACCTGCTGGATGCCACACTGGCCGAGAATGTGGCCTTCAGCCACTGGGGCGAGCCGGTGGATGAGGAACGGGTGCGGGAATGCTGCCGCATGGCGGCCATGGACTTTGTGGAGGATCTTCCTGAAGGCATCCACACTCCCCTGGGGGAACGCGGCGTGCGCCTCTCCGGCGGCCAGATACAACGCGTGGGCATCGCCCGCGCCCTGTATGACAGGCCGGAACTTCTTATCTTCGATGAAGCCACGTCATCCCTTGACGGGGCCACCGAGCGGGCCATACAATCAACTATCGAGAGTTTGCGCCAGCATGTGACACTTGTGGTTGTAGCCCATCGTCTGAGTACGGTGGAAGGATGTGACCTGCTCTACTGGATCGACAAGGGAAGTGTAGCCATGCATGGTACGGCGGCAACGGTATTGCCTGCCTATGAAAAGACATTGCAACATACTGCCGCTCACCTGGCAGAAAAGCTCAGCTGATGGGTGCATGATGTTTACCGATAAAACACTGCTCATCACCGGTGGTACCGGTTCTTTTGGCAAGAAATGCGTCGAAGTCATCCTGAAAAACCACAAGCCCAGGCGGCTTATCGTTTTTTCGCGTGACGAACTCAAGCAGTTCGAGATGCAGCAGGTCTTTTCCCTGAAAAAATATCCATGCATGCGCTATTTCATCGGTGATGTGCGCGACAGGGAGCGCCTGTACCGGGCCTTTCGTGGCGTGGATTATGTCATCCATGCGGCGGCTCTCAAGCAGGTGCCGGCGGCGGAATACAATCCCACAGAGTGCATCCGCACCAATATTGGCGGCGCGGAAAATATCGTCAATGCGGCGGCCGACTGCGGCGTGAAAAAGGTGGTGGCCCTGTCCACGGACAAGGCTGTGGCCCCGGTCAATCTCTACGGCGCCACAAAACTCTGCTCGGACAAACTCTTCATCGCGGCCAATGCCTACACGGCCTGCGATACGGTGTACTCCGTGGTACGCTACGGCAACGTCATGGGCAGCCGCGGCAGCGTCATCCCCTTCTTCATCAGGAAGCGTGACGAAGGCGGCCCCCTGCCCATCACAGACACGCGCATGACCCGCTTCTGGATCACGCTGGAGCAGTCCGTGCACATGGTGCTGCGGTCCTTTGAACTGGCCGGCGGCGGCGAAATCCTCGTGCCCAGGATCCCCAGCATGAAGATCACGGATCTGGCCGAAGCCATCGCTCCCGGCATGGCAACTGTGGAAGTGGGGATCCGCCCCGGCGAAAAGCTGCACGAGACCATGATCACGGCCGAGGATTCCCGCCATACCATCGACATCGGCCACTATTACGTCATCAAGCCGGAGACCTTCCCCTATCGCGGGCCTGAGGGGACGCCCGTGCCCGAAGGTTTCAGCTACAATTCCGGCACCAACGAAAGCTGGCTGACCGTCCCTGAGCTGCGCGCCACCCTGAAAGAACAAGGTTTTGCTATCCGCTAGTCATGAGTACGCCCCATTTTATCCCCTATGGTCGGCAGACCATCGACGACGACGATATCGCGGCCGTGGTCGAAGTGCTGCGCTCGGACTGGCTGACCACCGGCCCGGCTGTGGAACGCTTCGAGGCTGACGTTTGCGCCTATACCGGCGCGCGTCATGGCGTGGCTGTCAGCAACGGCACCGCGGCCCTGCACGCGGCCATGTTTGCCCTGGATATCGGCCCCGGCGACGAAGTCATCGTTCCGCCCATGACCTTTGCGGCCTCGGCCAACTGCATTTTGTATCAGGGCGGCACACCGGTCTTTGCCGATGTGGACGCCGAGACGCTGCTCATGGATCCAACGGCTGTGGAAGCGGCCATCACGCCGCGCACCAAAGCCATCATCGCTGTGGACTATGCCGGCCAGCCCTGCGACTGGGACGCCCTGCGCGCCATTGCGGACAGACATCACCTGGCCCTTGTGGCCGACGGGTGCCATGCCCTGGGCGCATCCTTCAGGGGGCGCAAGGTGGGCACACTGGCCGACATCACGGTGTTCAGCTTCCACCCGGTCAAACACATCACCACCGGCGAAGGTGGTATGGCCGTGACCGGTGATAAGCAGCTCGCCGCGCGCATGCGGGCTTTTCGCGGGCACGGCATCACCACCACGACCAGCCAGCGCGAAAAATCCGGCGCCTGGTTCTATGAAATGACCGAGCTGGGCTATAATTATCGCATCACGGACTTTCAGTGCGCGCTGGGCAGTTCGCAGCTCAAAAAGCTGGACGGCTGGATTGCCAAACGCAACGAACTGGCTCAGGCCTACGCTGCCGCGCTGGCGGGGCAGGACAGCATCCGGCCGCTCAGATGCCGGGAGGATGTCCGCCACGCCTACCATCTTTATGTGGTGCGCAGCCCAGACCGGGATGCCCTGTTCCGCCATCTGCGCGCCAACGGCATCGGCGCCAATGTGCATTATGTGCCTGTGCACCTGCACCCCTACTACCGAAACGTCGTCGGTACGCGGGAAGGCCTCTGTCCCGTGGCTGAAGCCGCCTATCGGGAGCTCCTCACCCTGCCGCTCTGGCCGGGGTTGACTGAAGATAACATACTGACTATTATGAGGACCATTACATGCGTAAACTGAGTGAACAAGAACAGTTTTGGGCCAGTGAATTTGGAGACGAGTATATCTCTAGGAACTCGCTGGAAGCACTTATTGGCCCTGATATCGCCATGTGGTCTGATATTTTAAAAAATTGCTCACAGCTTCCTGAAACAGCTTTTGAAATGGGTTGTAATATTGGAGCAAACCTGTATGCATTAAAATGCATTATTCCCAATATAAAGATTTCTGGGGTTGAAATAAACACAAAAGCAGCAGCTCTCGCAAAAAAAAATACTGGTGCGAGTATTTACAATTGTTCCATTCTTGATTTCGGTCAAGATAGCAATTTTTTTGATTTAGTTTTTTCTTGCGGAGTCATGATTCATATAAATCCTGAACAACTTCCTGCCATCTATCAGAAGCTCTACCAGCTTTCCCAGCGGTATATTCTGATTAATGAATATTACAATCCATCTCCGGTTGCCATTCCCTATCGCAATCATCAAAATAAGCTGTTCAAGCGTGATTTTGCTGGTGAACTGCTGGACATGTTTCCAGATTTACAACTTGTTGCCTATAATTTCATATACCACAGAGATGCCGCCTTCCCCAAGGATGACTGTACATGGTTTTTGCTTGAAAAAACGAAATAGGAGATGAACATGAGTACTATCCGGATTTGTAAGAAGTGTGGTTTTATTCTGGGAACTCGTCCTGGACTACTTGAACAGGATGGTATCTGCCAGGCTTGCCTCAATATTGAAGAGAAAAAAAATATTGATTTTACAGCACGACAGCAATGGCTCTCTCAATATTTCAAAGAATCCCATAATAAAAGTAAATATGATTGTGTCGTAGGTGTTTCAGGTGGCAAAGATTCCCACATGATCGTCTATCGACTCATGCATGATTACGGAATCAAAAGGCCTTTACTCGTCTCTGCTGTCGATGAATTTACCATGACGGAAGCAGGCAAGTATAACAGAGACAATATTTCAAGACATTTTGGGATAGACCATATCCAGTTTCGGTATAGCCACGATGAATTCTGCGAACAAGCACTGGCAGGATTCAAAGGGGACCTTCATCCGCTTCGATGGTTTGAGGAACAATGTTATAAAGTACCGTTCGAAATCGCAAAAAATTTTGGTATCAATACGGTTTTCATGGGAGAAAACAGTGCTTTCGAATATGGTTCTGCAAAACAACTAGACATATTTTGTCCGCTCTCTGATGAAGAAACAAAAGTAATCTTTCTCGGGGCAATCTATCCATACTCCATAGCAGACTCTCTCGCGATTGCCAAACAGTGCGGATTCAGAGATCTCACTTACTATAATGAATGGTATCGCCAGGGAACCATTGAACAGTATGCCCAAATAGATTCTATCGCTTATCTCGTACATATCTGGTGCAAATTCCCCAAATTTGGTTTTCAGAGAGTTTCAGATATAGCATGCCGACACGTCAGAGAAGGTTTGCTGACAAAAGAGCAGGCTCTCCAACTTATTCAGGACAGGGATTATATTCTCGACCCAGCTGCCAAGGCTGATTTTTGCCGTACTCTTGAAATCTCCAATCAGTACTTTGATGATATTGTAGAAAAACACGCCAACTACAATTTACTCTATAAAGATTGCAACAACAATCTTAGACGACTTGATTTTAAATAATCATGTCAAAAGCTCTTTGTATCGTCATGGCTCGAGGGGGATCAAAACGAGTTCCTCGTAAAAATGTCAGACAGTTTTGTGGTCAGCCACTTGTTGCTTGGCCTGTCCGTTCTGCTTTGCGATCGGGCTTGTTTGAACATGTCATTATTTCAACAGAAGACCAAGAAATCGCCTCGGCGGCACAACAGGCAGGAGCGGAGTTTCCTTTTGCAAGACCGACAACAGTTGCTGATGATTTTTCAACCACAGCTGATGTACTACGTGTAACCTTGCAACAATGGCAAGAGTATGCAGGCACCCTTCCGAAGTATTGTTGTTGTCTATACGGAACATCTGTTTTTGTCACAGAAAAACAGTTGACTCAGGCCAGAGATATGCTTTCCTGCTGTGAGCTGTGCATGGCTGTTTCTGAATATGCTCATCCCATTCAACGGGCGATAAGATTGGATGACTCTGGGACAATAACATATCTTCATCCAGAATTTGTTCCCGTACGAACGCAGGACTGTCTCAAAGCATACCACGATATAGGCCTTTTTTACTACTTTTCAGTAGAGGCGTTTTTCCGTCACGAAGGGAAAAATTTTCTTCCCATGAAAAAGAAAGCTGTTATTGTTCCAAGAACGTGTGCTGTAGATATTGACACAGAAGCCGACTTTGCCTGGGCAGAACTTCTTGCCTCTTATCATGGACTGCGGCAATGAGTACCATCCTCATCCGTGCCGACGCGGCCCCGCGCATGGGGACCGGCCATGTCATGCGCTGTCTTGCGCTGGCTCAGGCTGCCCGCAGGGAAGGGCTGGACGTGCAGATGATCTGCCGCCTTGGTGTCGACTGGCTGCGAGAACGTCTGGCACGAGAGGATATTCCCCTGCATGGTCTGCCGGCCATGCCGCCTGTGGCGGAGGCTCCCGACGATCTGCTGCGACAGCTTCAGACGGCCAATCTGCCGGCTCCGGGAACTGCGACTGTGCCTATCTGGGTCGTCCTGGACGGCTATCACTTCGACACGGCCTGCCAGAAGGCCGTCATGCAGGCAGGGTATCGCCTGCTGGTCATCGACGACTACGCGCATCTGCCTGAATACCATTGCGATGTGCTGCTGAACCAGAATATTGGCGCGGAGCTGCTGACGTATCAGGGAAACATCGGCCGCAAATTGCTGGGGCTGGATTATGTCCTGCTGCGGCAGGAGTTCTGGGATGCCCAGAAAAAGGCACAGCAACGCAGCAGACCAGCGCAGCCCCGGAATATTCTGGTGACGCTGGGAGGCGGCAACTGTATCGAACATCTGGAAAAAGTCGCGGCTGACATGTGCCTGCCGGAATTGGCGGGGCGCACGATTCGCGTCATTCAGGGAGCCATGGATGCGGATCGCATCCGTGAGGCTTTTGCCCAGTGCCCGGCACAACTGGAGATTCTGCCCCGCGTGGGTGATATGCCCGCCCTCTTGCTGGATACGGACCTGTGCATCACGGCAGGAGGATCGACCTGTTGGGAACTCTGCTGCCTTGGCGTGCCCTTTCTGGTTCTGCAAACAGCAGAAAACCAGATACACGTTGTTTCTGGTCTGATTGAGGGGAATTTTGCCCTCCCCTATACTTCTCTGCATCTTGAGCAGACGCTCAAGGGAAGCAACCGGGAACAATACATAAACAGTGCTAGCAAACTCTCTCATCATCCTCTTAATACCTTACTACGGAACTTAGCATGAAACTTCTTGTAACAGGGATCTCTGGCCTGCTTGGCAAACAAGTTCGCCATCTCCTCACCTTCTTACCTCAAATTACAAGTACCTTTGTGGTTCGTCACCATCCTGTCGCAGACAATGAACTTTACTGGGATTTTCAAAAACCACTTCCAGAAGGCCTCAAATTTGATGCGTTGCTGCATATGGCTTCGGTTATTGACTACACCCCTCAAAGTTCTGTTCTACATAAGAACACGCTACCAGCTATCTCACTTCTGGACGCTGTAAAAAGGAATGATTCCAATGTATACTTTACATCTACCGCATCCATACATGGTCAACATTTTCCATGGGCAATTGACAGCCCTGTAGAACCTGCAGACGATTACGCATTTTCGAAGCTCGTTTGTGAACGAATTTTCCAGGCATTGCCAGAAAGAGTATGCATCTTTCGCCTCAACGGCATATACGGTTTTCAGAATTCATCACATCTTGGCATAAATAGAGCTATTTATCAGGCGTTGGTATCCAAGAAAAAACCTGAGCTCTTCGGTGAGGGAGCACAGTTACGGAATTATATTTCGGATATTTCAGCAGCTCAATGGATTCTACATGAAGTATTGCAGAAAGAACGAAAGTCAAAAATTGTCTACATGGCTGGCTCAGAAACTCTTTCGATTAAATCATGGTTGAAAACTATTGCCGAAATTCTTCTTGAAGATGATACAATTGATATTTATCCAGGAAGAGATAATCTAGATGTTTTAGTACATGCCTCTCACAGCCCTGTTCAAATGCCATCTTTCTCTGACTATTTAAAAAAGCTTCGTAAGCAATATGAAAATATGCTTCTTTTCTGATATTCATGGCAATTTTGATGCTTTTTCTTCAGGTTACAAGTTAATACTCAAAGAAGATGCAGATATAAATATTTTTCTAGGTGATATTTGTGGATACTACTTTGACGCCCTAAAAGTTTGGAAGGAATTAGAGAACTGCAAAAATATTATTAGATTATTAGGAAACCATGATAAAATATTGCTTGACAGTTATGCTAAAGGATTTATACAACGAGACTACTCGACAAAGTACGGACCAGCACTTGAAATCCTTTTACATAATAGCACAAGAGAATTTATTAATTGGCTAAAAAGTGCACAAGAATTTTATATAAATCATGAAATATCGTTATTTTGCTGCCATGGTGGACCTGATAATTTTTTAGATCAGTATCTATATCCGAATTCTATTCTTCCGAAAACTTGTACAAAATTAACAATCATGGGACATACCCATTATTCTATGTATCGACTGAAAAACAATCATTATTATGGAAATCCCGGATCTATGGGCCAGCCTCGTGATGGGAAATTACCATCATTTGCTGTTCTCCATACCGAGCAGCCATCTAGCTGGGAAGTCAAACATTTTGATTATAATAGAAAATCATTAACAGACACACTGCAAAAAATGCATAATATTCCTGAATATCTTTACAATGTCATCTGGAGATAGTCATGTATAAGCATCATATAATGATAACTGGGGTTAGTGGAGATATAGGATATTCTTGTGTAAAAGCACTTTTTGAGGAACAATGTTACAAACTTTATGGAATAGATATGTCTCCACTCTGTCCTGTACGTCATCTTCTTGAAACCTTCAAAGTTGTTCCTCCAGTAGCATCTGCCGACTATCTAGAAATTATCTCATCTCTTATAAAAAAATATGATATAGAAGTCTTTTTACCAACTTCAGAAGCTGAAATTCTCTTTATTGATAACAACAGAGAGTTTTTTTCTAAACTCAATTGTAAACTAGCAATTAATAATAAAGATATTGTAGAAAACTTTTCTAGCAAATATAAGACTGCTAGTTTTATTATCAGAAATGGCTTTAAAGCTCCTGAAACTTATCTACTCTCTAAATTCAAAATGCAATTACCATATCCTTTTATCGTGAAACCAGATTTTGGATGTGGTAGCAAATCAATATATCTCATTAAAAGTAATGAGGACTTTGAAGCTATCAACAAATCAGATACAGCATATATAGTTCAGAGATACCTTCCTAATGAAAACGAAGAATACACTTCATCTGTTTTTTCTGATGGAAAAACAATAACAACAGTAACATTTCGTAGAAAGCTTAAAAATGGACTGTCATTTTTTGTAGAGCTCGTCAAATCTCCTTATATGGAAAACTTAGGGAAAAAGATTGCCCCTTTGGTAAATTTACATGGGTCTATAAATATACAATCTCGAAAATTAAATAATGAACATTTTATATTTGAAATAAATCCTCGTCTTTCAAGCACTGTTTTTTTCAGAAATATGATTGGGTTCAAAGATGCTCATTGGTGGATTCAGTCTTTATTAGGTGTTCAAGTTGACAATTTCGCTTTAACCAAACATCGCTTTATAGGATTGCGCTATTTTTCAGAAATTCAATTTGAATAATATTAAAATTTTATTCAACATGTAGCTAGAAGCAGTTTCCCGCACTGACTATATCACAGGATAGTATGATAAAATTTATCAATACAAACAAAGTCTATATCATTGCCGAAGTTTCCGCCAACCACAATGGCAGTATCGAGCGCGCTGAGGCCATTATTCGCGCCGCTGCCGAGGCTGGAGCCGATGCCGTCAAGTTGCAGACCTATACGGCGGATACCATGACCATCCCCTGCGACAATGAATACTTTCGTATCAAGGGAACGCTGTGGGAAGGCAAAACTCTGTACGACCTCTATCAGGAGGCCCACACGCCGTGGGAATGGCAGCCGCGCCTCAAGGCTCTGGCCAATGACTTGGGCATGGACTGCTTTTCCACCCCTTTTGATGCCACCGCCGTGGATTTTTTGGAAAAAATGAACGTCCCCTGCCATAAGGTGGCGTCTTTTGAAGTGGTGGATATTCCGCTGCTCAAAAAAATTGCTTCCACAGGCAAGCCGGTCATCATGTCTACCGGTATGGCCAGTCTGGCGGAAATAGACGAAGCTGTGACGACTCTGCGCGAACACGGAACCTCCGAGCTTGCCCTGCTCAAGTGCACAAGCGCCTATCCCGCGCCGCCTGAAGAAGCCAATTTGCGCACCATTCCCCATCTGGCGCAGGCCTTCAACTGTGTGGCCGGCCTTTCAGACCATACGCTGGGCAGTGCCGTGGCTGTGGGCGCTGTGGCCGTAGGCGCGCGCATCATCGAAAAGCATTTTACCCTTGCCCGCGCCGATGGTGGTCCGGACAGCGCCTTCAGCATGGAGCCGCACGAATTCAAGCAGATGGTGCAGGATATCCGCACGGTGGAAAAGGCCCTGGGAACCGTCTGCTACGACTTGACGCCCAAGCAGAAAGAAAGCAAGGTATTCCGGCGTTCGCTGTTCGTCGTCAAAGACATGAAGGCAGGTGAAGTTTTCACGGAAGAGAATGTGCGCAGCATTCGGCCGGGGTATGGACTCCATCCAAGATATTTAAAAATTCTGTTTGGCAAAAAAAGTTCTTTCCCTATTAAAAAAGGGACTCCGCTTCGCTATAACAACCTTATTTTAGATGGATAAAATCCTTATGAAAAAAGCCCTTACATTAATACATGAAATCGAATCGGATGAATATATTTTTCAGATCAAATCTCCATCAGGCTATATGCTCTGGCCTCTTGTTAGAAATGGAATCTATGAAATCATAGACGACATAGAGAAATTTAATAAATACAAAAAAAAGACATCTCTAAAAATGTTTCTGAAAAATTTAAAAAATATCTTCACTATATTCAACTTTCCTAAAGAAACATATCCTATAGTTTTTCATCAACACATCGTTTACCTGGATAAGTTTGATAATGATTTTGTCGATCCAATCTTTGGAATTGCAAGCAGATATTCATCAAATTCGATATCTCTTTACGACAGTTCCTTTGCAAAGCTACCTAGCAGCGTACCTTATAAATATTATGATATGAATTTTATTCTGCGTGTACTAAATTTTTGTTCTAAATTCTCAAATTCAAAAAAACACCGACTTGCTGCAGAAAAAATGATTAATTTTATTGAACATAAATACCATTTAATGACCAATAGCTATCTCTCCCAAAAACAACGAGAATCTATTTACAGCGTAATTTTAGAATGGTCAAAAAAGTCAATCTTATATGGCTTTTTTTATTCATTTCTATGGAAAAAATTAAAGCCTAAAATAATATTTTACACATCAGGATTTTATGGAATAGACAGCATTAGCGTTTATATTGCAAAAAAATTAAATATCCATACAGTGGAAGTTCAACACGGAATAATTTATTCTAATCATTTTGCATACAACTTCAGTAGATTTGCATCTAAACATAAGGAGTTTCAGAAATACTACCAAAATACAATTTTTCTCTTTGGAGCATGGTTCAAAAATAAAACAAATTGCGCTTCTCAAAAATATATTTCTGGTCATCCTTACCATTCATTATGCGTAGAATATTATAAAAATAAAAATTCAACAAACAAACACATACTTTTTTTACCCACAGGAGGAACTTTTCTTGAGTTTTATAAGCTTTCATTATACACATCTGAAAAATATCCAAATGAAAAAATACTATTACGACCACATCCCACAAATAGGTTGCTTGCGGATAATGTATCAAGTAATAACAACAATAAAAACATAACGATTTCTTACTCCGAAAATTTATACGACGTTATATTAAAGTCAAAGTATGTAATAGGCGACATGTCCACAGCCCTGTTTGCTGCATATGCATGTAAAGTACCTGTATTTTCTTTTAAAAATAAAATTGCAGAAAATTTTTTAGGCAATGAGAATCCGTTTCCTTCTTTTGCCTCGTTAGAAGAGCTTGATCATCTATTAAAAAAAACATACACCTATGAACATGATTTTTATGCTGATAGTTGGGAGACTAGATATGACAATTTTATCAGCGCAGTAATAAAAAAAGAGAGTATTAACTAAATAAGGTTTTACTATCATCCAGGGTCCCATTCACATGAAACCTGGCAAAAAGAGCCATTACCTGAAGACTGGTCAAAATACCACCCCATATGATTACGATTACTACTCCTGGAAAGTATTTCCTCTCTGAGTACAAATACATAATCGACTGTATATTTTCACAATGGTTATTGGCGGACTACAGAATAGTCGTAGGCTATTCTGGGGAATGGTCTTTTTCGCAAGAAGGACACCAGGTAACTTTACCTAATATTTTTTTCCCTGAACATAAACCTGAAGAGTTTTTCCAAGGCAAGTGTCTGCAGCAGAATTTAAAAGCTCACTATATTGACGGTAGTGATTTACCATTCCCTTTTGCCTTACCTGATGCTCGTGACCTCTCATCGGTCGACATCTTAGGTACAGCTTTTTTCTTTCTTACATGCTACGAGGATACATATTCATCAAGGCATACAGAATTTAACGGTACCCTTTCACCATCGGATGCCTTTCTCTTTCAAAACGATATCATCCACCGACCCGTTGTCGATGAAATGCTTATCCTCTTCCACAACTATCTGAAAAAACAAAATATCAATATAGATATACAGCATTTTCCATATACGTTACGGTACAGCTGTGATATCGATATACCGACATTCTGCTATGGAAGAAATCCTGCTATTACCCTCAAGTATATTGCTTCATCCATACTAAAGCATCGCTCTCTGAACAGACTAGCGACTATATTGAAGTCGTATTTTTCTATCAATGAAGATTTATTCTTTACCTTTCCCTGGATTATCAAAGAGCTTGAAAAGTATGATCTATGCGGTTGTTTTAATCTAAAAGGGGGAGTGACAAACAACAAATTTGACAAATATTATGATTTACATTCAACGTGGCTGAAAGACCTGCTACGGCTACTTAGCACACAAGGGCATGAACTTGGCTTTCATCCCAGCTACGAAACGCCTGAGAATCCTTCTGCTTTTTTCCAAGAATTCAAATCTGTCCAAGAAGTCTCTCCTGTACCCATCCGAGGAGGGAGGCAACACTACCTGCGTTTTTTGGGTAGTTCAACCTGGAAGATGTGGGACGATGCAGGACTTGAATACGACTCAACAGTGGGCTTTAATAGAGTATCTGGATTTCGAACCGGAACAGCCCGAGAATATCCCGTCTTTGATCTGAATAAGCGCGATCAACTTAATCTGAAAGAACGTCCACTGATCATTATGGATTGTACGTTACTTGAATACGGACATAATACAATAGATGAGGCGTTTAATATTGCCTATCAACTTTCCCAACATGTTCGCCGCCATGGAGGGAATATGACTCTGCTCTGGCATAACAGCTATCTCGAAACGCCAGGCAAACGGGAACTTTTCTCTCAACTGCTCAAATATTTATCGTGATTACGCCTTCCCTCATAAATATAAATTTTTATCCCACGAGGAATAGACAGTTCATCCTTAAGATAAAAGATACCACTTTTTCGCACAATATCATCACAGACAGGATTATAGTATATTATTGTGTATACCTTGTTCTCTAACATCTGACAAGTGATTGCCGTCATAACATCTTTCATTATTTCTCTTCCAAATGGATTAAAAAAGTATATAACATCGTAGTCCCCATAGTTTAAAAAATCCCTTGCATCAATATTAAACACAGAAATATTATCCTTATTTATTTTTCTAGAGCAATTTGACTTTTATTTTATTTAGAAATCGTTTAGATTGCAGAGATGAAATTTGCATCTGAAGAAATCCGAACCAAGGCTGTTCATGCGTATCTTGATGGAAAAGCAACAGCCAGGCAAT
>NZ_JAAKEI010000002.1 GCF_011039085.1 Desulfovibrio sp. ZJ369
CCAGGGAAACATTTCCCCGCTGTCGGGGGAAGCAATCAGCAATGCGTTCATATTGTTCTTTGGTTATGTTCATGGGGCAAGTATACCCCATGAATATAATTCGTCAAATAGCGTGAACAGGCCCTAGGGCGTCGTTCTTTCCCCGGTTTCAGCCGCGGGCGGAATTTCCCCGGCGGCTCCGGCTTTTGCTGCGGGCGTGTTTTCCGTGCGCTCTTTGGCTTCTGCCGCGGCTTTCTTTTCCGGCAGCGGAGCTTCCACCACAGTGCCGTCGGGCTCCACCATGGACAGGGCGCGCACCGGGCAGGCCTCCATGCAGGCAGTGATTTTTTTGCCGTTCTCTTCACGCCAGGCGCGGCACATGTCGCAACGCACCGCCACTTCGCGGCGGGTGCGCTGGGCCATGGTCTCGGCGTCGTCCGCGCTCAGATCCGGCATGCCGATGCTGTCCAGGGAAATGGTGCCGTAGGGGCAGACGGCAATGCACATTTTGCAGGCAACGCAGAACTGCACGCGCATGGTGATGCGGCCGTCCTCCTCCTGTTGCAGCGCGCCGGTGGGGCAGATATTGCAACAGGGCGCGGGATCGCACTGATGGCAGCGCACTGTCGTCTTGAAACCCTCGGCCTTGACCACCTGCACGCGCGAGACCAGAACGTCGCGGTGCTTCATGGCCTCCTTGAACGTCATGCCGTGGTGGGCGGCAATGCAGGCCACCTCGCAACGGCGGCAGGCGCGGCATTTGTCCGGGACGACCTGGATATGTTCAGTCATGCTCATAATGATTCCTCGGATTCCACGCGCAGGGCCAGGAGCGTGAGTCCGTGCCCTTTGCTGAAATGGATGTTTTCGCCGCCGCAGGCCGGGCAGACAAAATGCCGTCGGGTCAAATCAAAGGCATGCCCGCAGTCCGTGCAGCGGCAGGCCAGAGGCGCTGTGCGCAGGCTGAGCGTGGCGCCTTCAGCCAGGGTGCCTTCCGCAAAAAGCTCAAAGCAGCCGGTCAGGGTCCGGGGTTCCACACAGGCAATCAGTCCGAGCTCGCACTCAATTTCCTGAATCCGCGCCACGCGGTTTTCAGGATGGGCCGCGTTATGCTCCTCCACGGCTTTCAGGGCCAGATCCAGCAGGCCCTGAACCAGACTTGCTTCGTGCATGCGGCTCCTTTCTTGGGGAAAGCCGTAATTCTTTACCGCTGCCTGGTCAGGCCGCGCGGCTTTCCTCAGCGCTCGGTGCAGGAGACGCAGGGATCAATGCTGTTGGTGATCAGGGCCACGTCCGCCACCTTGCAGTCGCGCATCATCACGCCCAAAGCCTCCCAGTTCATATACGAGGGCACGCGCCATTTGAGGCGGGCCGGCATATCCGTGCCGTTGGTGCGGATATAGTAAAAGACTTCGCCGCGCGGGGCCTCGGTGCGGGCGCAGGCCTCGGCCGTGCGGATCTGGCGCATGGGCGCGACCACCGCGCCCTGAGGCACGCGCTCGCAGCATTGGCGGATCAGCTTGAAGGATTCAAATATCTCGTTCAGGCGTACCTTGGTGCGGGAATGTATGCAGCAGCCTTCCTCAAGGAAGGACTTGAATTCCAGTTCAGGGTAGGCTGCGTAGGGCGAATCCTTGCGCACGTCCACCGGCACGCCCGATCCGCGGGCCACCGGGCCTACCACGCCGAGGCGCACGGCGTCCTCGCGGGGCAGCAGCCCCAGGCCTTTGGTGCGGCCGAGCACCATGCTGTTGGTCTCGTAAATTTCGCGGATCTCCTCCACAGCGGGCTCAACCTTGGCGATCATCTTCACAATATACTGCAACAGCTCGTTGTCCACATCGCACTTGACCCCGCCGATGCAGTTGGAAGCCAGGTTCATGCGGTTGCCGTACACGGTTTCCTTGATGTCCTGCATCATTTCGCGCACTTCCATGACATGCATGAACAAGGACTTGAAGCCGATGATATGCGCCTGAATGGCAGTGTTGAACAAATGCGAGGCAACCCGCTTGATTTCCTCGGCCAGCACCCGCAGATAGCGCGCCCGCTCCGGGATGTCGATGCCCAGCACGTTCTCCACGGCCATGCAGTAGGTAAAGGAATGGCTGTTGGAGCAGAGCGAGCAGACCCGTTCGGTAAGGGTGGTGTTCTTGATCAGGCTGCGCTGGGTGGCCATGGCCTCCATGCCCCGATGCACATGGCCAGAGGTCAGCTCCACGCGGCGCACGGTTTCGCCTTCCACCGTGAGGTGGAAGTAGACCGGTTCCTCCAGGGCCACATGCACGGGCCCCAGAGGCATGGTAAAGGTGCCGCTGCTCATGAGCGCTTCTCCTTATCCTTGAGGATGCGTTCCCAAAGGTCAGTGGTACAGGCGCCGTTCATCATGATCGAGAGGGGCACGGCCTCATTGAGAATGCCCTCGTCAAGCTCTTCGTCCAGGAACAGGCGGCGCGGATTGGGGTGGCCGCTGACATTGATGCCGTAGAGCTCCATCATTTCCCGCTCGTGCCAGTCCGCATTGGCGAAGAGCGGCGTGATCGACGGCACGGTGGGCCATTCGCCGTTGAGCGTCACCGTAAGGTTGTAAATGATGCCTTTGAGCTCGAAATGATAGCAGACTTCCTGCATGGGCTCGCTCAACTGGCGGCGGTTGTAGGCCGTGATCATGGTCAGGCGCGCCCCCGCCTCGTGCAGCAGCGCGGCCCCCTGCGGCAAAAGGCGCGGGGTGTCCAGCCTGAACCAGTGAAAAGCGTTGCCGTAGCTGTCCGTACTGTGGTGCACGGCGTCGGGTTCGCTGCAGAGCCGGGAAATGCCCTCGATGATCCGGGCGTCGCCGTGGATGAGGTCTTGCATAGGGTGTCCTTCTTTTTCCATAGTTCCGCTCCGGCTCAGTCTTTGGTGGGCACGGCCGAAGTGACGGCGCGCTCCGCGGCAGCGCCGGAGGCCGCGGCGGGCAGGCGGCAGGCATTGCGCTTGGCATCCTCGATCTGGCGGCATTTGGGGCAGATCCTGCGGATCAGCTCCGGATCCAGCTCCGGATTGTGGGCATACAGCCGCTCGGCCAGATGCAGGGGGATGGGCCGCATCAGCGTGCCGCAGTGGGCGCAGGGTTCATACTTGATGGTATGCTGTTCCACACGCTTGAATTTATCTGCTTCCGGATGGGCCGAATGCCAGTCCGTGCTGATGCTCATGGCGCCGGTCGGGCAGTAATGGCGGCAGGAGGCGCAAAGGCAGCAGGAATTCTGCCAGATAGTAATAGTGTAGCCGCTGCCGTCGTCAAGAGGGGTAATGTTGATGGCCCCGGCCGCGCACACGTCGCGGCACATGCCGCAGCCCATGCACAGATCGGGATCGACCCTGGCCCGGCCGCGCAGGCGATCCGGGGTGAAGGTCTCGCCCAGGGGGAAAGGGTCGGTGCTGGGGCCTTCCAGCAGGTTGCGGAACAAAACTTTCAGAAAGCCCGCCATATCAATCCTCCAGGCCAGTTGTGGCGCTTTGGGGCTTTTTTGCGGCCAGCAGGCCGCAGAGATGACGACAGATGCCGCAACGCGTGCAGACATCCCGATCCGCCGGGGAACGGCGCTGCAACGCCGCAAGCGCGCTCTCACGCCGGATGCGCGGCCGCCGCAGGCTCTTCAGCCAGTGGCGCAATGTGGCCCTCATTCCTCCAGCCCCAGCTTTTTCAGCCAGATGGAGCGCGCCAGCACCACGCCTTCCAGAATGGCCTGGGGCCGCGGCGGACAGCCGGGCACATTCACGTCCACCGGCAGGTAGCGGGCAATGGGGCCTTCAATGGAATAGCCCTCGCGAAAGACCCCGCCGGAAATGGGGCAGATGCCCACAGCCACCGTGACCTTGGGGTCGGGAATTTCATGCCAGACCCGCAACACGCGGTCGCGCACTCTGGTGGTCAGGGGGCCGGTGATCAGCACGATATCCGCGTGCCGGGGGCTGCCGCAGTATTTGCAGCCCAGACGTTCCACGTCGTACCGCGGGATGCAGGCCGTGGTAGCCAGCTCCACATCGCAGCCGTTGCAGGAGCCGGCATTGATCCGGAACAGCCAGGGCGAGCGCACCGAAAGTTTTTTGAGCATCATATCCAGAGCCACAGCGGTCTCCTTCAGGGCAGAGGCAATGTTACTACGACGCTGTATGTCTGTCCGGCGTAAGTCGCAAGCCTTGCCCGCCGGTTTGGAAAAAATTTTGTCGTCGCCAGAAAAAAATTCTTATTTTTATTTTTATGGCCTGCGCCGGCTCCGTGCCCCGGCTTTTTTGCCCTCGCGGGAGCCGGGCGCGAGAAAGGCCGGGCCGGTATCGTTACATGACCCAGACCAGAATCAAACTGCACAGAGCCAGAGCCGTGGGCACCGTCACATAAAAACGAAAGGCCTGATCTATGCGGAAGCGGCCGGTGGCCGACTTGACCAGTGTCAGGGAAAGCAGCATCAGCGCCAGACACTTGAGCACGAACCAGATCAGATTCACCGGCCACAGATCAGATATAGTGCCGGGAAAGAAAAGCGCCACCCCCAGACCCAAAACTACAAAGGTCTTCAGCGCGGACGTGATTTGAAAAAGCGCCAGCAGCGGGCCGCCGTACTCCAGCAGCGGGCCTTCGATGATTTCGGTTTCCGCTTCCGGGATATCAAAGGGCGCCACGCCCATGGTGCCGGGCAGAAAGATCAGATAGGCCAGCAGGGCCGGGATCATGGCCGGATTAAAGCCCAAGGAGCCGGTCTGCTGCTGCCAGGCGACGATCTTGAGCAGGGAGAATTCGGCTCCCCACGCGCCGCCCGCAAGGCCCTTGCCCACGAGCATGGCCACGGACAGCAGGATCATCAGCAGCGGGGTCTCATAGGCCAGCATGAGCAGCATCTCGCGGGAAAAGCCCACAGCCCCGAAGGGCGAGCTGGAGGCCGATCCGCCCAGCATCAGGGCCATGGCCGGGATGGGCAGCAGATAGAAGATCACCAGCAGGTCGCCCATGTTGAAGAGGCCCTGGAACACGCCGGGGATGGGAATAAAGGCCGCGCAGACCGCCATGCCCGTGAAGCCGAAGACCGGAGCCAGCAGAAAGGCCGGACGGCAGGCTGTCCTGGGGATCAGGGTTTCCTTGGTCAGCAGTTTGGCCAGATCCAGCCAGGGCTGCACCAGCGGCGGCCCCACGCGACGCTGGAGCCGGGCCTCCACGCGGCGGTCAAGACCTTTGAAGAAGAAGCTCACGGCCAGGGCGAAAAGCCCGCCGGGAAAAATGCACATATGCAGGATCGCAAGCAGGGTGTCGCTCATGCACGGTTCTCCTTGGGCGCGGGGCGCGCCCCGCCGGGCAGGCCTGAAAGGCCGCCGTAAATGCTGGACGGGGCCATGCGGCTGGTGGCGGTTTCAGGGGGCAGGCCGCAGGCATGCACGTCGATTTCGCGCAGGCGCGTGAAGCGGCGTACAAACCACCAACCCGCCAGGAAGGCCAGCGCCGCCATCACGAAGAGGCCGGTGGCGTTCCAGGCGCCGGGCCCGGAAAGCACGCCGGAAAGGCCTGCATCCAGGGGCATGAGCCCGTATTCGGACAAGATGCTGTTGATGGGCAGAAGCGCCAGACCCGGAAAAACACCGGTGAGCACGCAGCCCAGGCCAAGAAGAGCCATGGGAACGCGCATCACCCGCGGAGCTTCGCGCACCTCGTCCAGATCCGTGGCGGGCTGGCCCAAAAATGCCGCGTGCAGGAACTTGGCCACATAGGCCAGGGTCAGCACGCTGCCCACCAGGGAAAGAAGGGCCAGGAACGGTTGCCCGGCCTGCATCAGGGCATGATAGATCAGCCACTTGGAAGAGAAGCCGCTGGTGGGAGGCACGCCGACCAGCGAGAGGCCGGCAATGGCGAACATGGCCAGGGTGAAGGGCATCTTGCGGCCGATGCCGCCGAGATCGTCCAGGCTGTCACGGTGCGTGGCGAACATCACGGCTCCGCAGATCAAGAAGAGCAGATCCTTGAAGAAGACATGGTTGATCACATGCAGCATGCCGCCCGCGTAGCCCAATATGCCCCCTGCGGCCACGGTCATGACCATATAGCCGAGCTGGCTGACCGTGGAGTAAATGAAGATCAGCTTGATGCCGCTGGTCCGCAGGGCCTGCACAGCGGCCATGATAATGGTGATGCCGCCGATCCACATGACCGCGAGGCGGATCAGGCCCTGCTCGAAGCCGCCCAGAATGCCCGCCACGGCATAACCGCCGCCCAGGAGCAGAAAGAGCTTGATCAGGCCGATGATCGCGCTTTTCAGGAGCACGGACGAGATGTAGCCGGAAACCGGCGTGGGCGCGAGCGCCGGGTGCATCTGCCAGTCAATGCGGAAGGGCAGTTGCGCGGCTTTCATCACAAAACCCACGGCCAGCAGAGCCATGCCCAGCCAGGCCGCGCCCGGCGACAGCGCGGACGAGAAACGGGTCAGCGCTTCAGGCGTAAAGGGCGCGAAGGGGCCCAGCACGCAGATGCCCACAAAAAGAAAGCCCGCGCCCAGAAGGTTGAAGGAAAAGTACTTGAAAGCTTCGCGCAAGGAGGCCTTGTCCCCTTCCTGGGCAATGGCCATGTACAGGGTCCAGGAGCTCATGATTTCCCAGAACAGGAAGAAACTGAGCAGATACTGGCTGGCCGCCATGCCCACAAGGCCGCCGCACATGCAGGTGAAGGCGCAGTAAAAGCGCCACTGGCTGTGGCTGTGCTCCATATAGCCCACGGCGTAGGCCATATTCAGCGCGCCGATCAGGGGCACGATCAGGGCAAAGCAGAAAGAAAGCGTGTCGAGATCCCGCCCGTAGATCGCCACCAGCAGAGCCGTGACCAGGAGCACGGCCACGCTGCTCCAGCCCGCCAGCTTGCGTTGCCCCGCGAACAGAGCGGGCAAGAGCGCGCCGAACACCGGCAGCAGCACATACACGGGCCAGAAGACGCTCATGCTCGTGATGATGCCCGGATCGCCGGCCGTGGGCGCATAGCAGAGCGAGGCCACAGGCAGCACCAACTGCATGGGCAGTTGCGGCGCCAGCCCCAGGAGCAGGCTCAGAGCCGCCAGAACAAGCAGGCTCAGACGCATGCTGAAGGGAGCCTCCTGCACATCCGGGAGGTGGGCCGGGCGCTCCACAAAAACCAGGGTTTTCAGAATCCGGGTGTAGTATATCGCGCCCACCAGGGAGCCGATCAGAATCAGGGCCGCGAGCCAGATGTGCCCGGTCTGCACCGCGGCCTGGATCATCAGGAATTTGCTGTAGAAAGCCCCGAAGGGCGGCAGGCCCATGAGCGACACCAGACCGACCGCCATGCAGGCCACAGTCCAGGGCATGCAGCGGCCCAGGCCGCGCAGATCTTCAAGCTGGCGGCTGCCCGCGCGCATGATCAGCGCGCCGGCGCCCAGAAAGAGCAGATCCTTCATGACCGCATGGTTGATCACATGCCAGAGCGCGCCGGCCGTGGCCAGCCAGGCGCCCAGGCCCAGAACCAGCGCAATCTCGCCGATCTGGCCCAGCGTGGAGTAGGCCAGCATACGCTTGATGTCGTTCTGGCGCAGGGCCATGAGTTCGCCGTAGACCAGGGTGGCCACGCCTGAAGCGGTCAGCGCCGTGCCGAACCATGACAGGCCGAACAGGCCGCGCAGCCCGGCCGTGGCTTGCCCGGCATTGATCAAAACAAGGCTGACAATGCCGAAAATGCCCATTTTGGTGATGATGCCGGACAAGGGCGCGGACACCGAGGAGGGCGCGGCCGGGTGGGCGTCGGGCAGCCAGGAATGCAGAGGCACAAGGCCCGCTTTGACGGCGAAACCGGCCAGGCTGAGAATCAGAGCGGCTTGCAGCCAGAGCGGAAACTGCGCGGCGGCCTGGGGCGCCGCGGCAAAGAGGCTGAGCAGAAACAGGCCGGGCAGCATGAACAGGGCGCCGCCCGCGCACATCACATAGTATTTGAGGCCCGCCTCAAACGCCGTGCGCCTGCCTTCATGCACGACCAGGAAATAGGAGGCGAAGGTCATCAGCTCCCAATAGCCATACAGGGCGGCCGTGTCAGGAGTGGAAACAATGCCTGCCAGGGAGGCGAAGGTCAGAAGCAGGAAAAACCAGTACCAGCCCCGGCGCTCGTCGTGGATATAGCCCAGGGAATAGACCCCGACCACCAATGCCACCAGGACGATCAGCGAGAGGAAGAGCCGGGCCGCGGGCGGGCTGGGGATGATCCATACGGCGGCAAAGGCCAGGGCCGGAAACAGGGCGGCGATCAGCGGAGCCGCGCGCAGGCGCAGGAGGAAGGCCAGACCCGCGATGAACGCGCCGCCGTAAAAACACCAGTAGGCCGGATGCACGGGCGCGTGCAGGACCTCAAGGCCGAAATGCGCGCCCAGCCACGCGGTCAGCGGATCGCGCAGCAGACCCAGGGCGGCCACGGCCAGAGCCAGGGCAAACATGATCAGGCCGCCCAGCGCCCCGGATGTGGCCGCAGAAGCGGCATCAGCGGAAGGCTGGGATTCTTCCAGGCAGACGCGCCGCACGGCGTCCACATACAGCCAGATGAACACGGTTCCGCACGCGGCCGCCAGCAGAAGACAGAGCATGCCGCCTGCGGGGACCGCTTGCAGCAGGCCCTGGACCATCAGGGCGCGCGCCTCAGGCAGCAGAAAGGGCGTACCGCCCACGGCGGCCAGCAGACCCAGCGCAAAAAGGGCTCCGGACCAGGGGAGCCTGCGCCCCGCGCCGCGCAATTCGTCCGGGCGCAGGGCGCGCCCGGTTGGCGCGAGTCGGGCCAGAGCGGCCAGTGCCAGCAGCCGGGCCGCAATCTGGAAAAGGACGAACAGCCAGAAGCCCGTCTGTGCCGCTGGATTTTGCGCGGCCAGGGCCATGCAGGCAAGGCCCGCGTCATACAATGCGCCCCAGAGGATCAGGCGGCGGGGATTGCCGCGCTGCAACACGGCCTTGACCGTGGCGAACAGCAGAATGAGCGCACCCGCCAGAAGCGGCAGAAGCAAGCCGTCAGCCGTGAACAATGGTGTTGTCATAGACGCCCCGTGTAGTGATGAACTCCTCCGGCTCTCGTCTCGGGCCGGACCCATGCGCCGCAAGGCCGGGGTCCGGCTGCCGGACAGACCGATCCGGCAGGGCAGGCGCAACGCCTGCGTGAAAAGCTGCTCGTGAAATAAAATGCCTGGGGTCAGATCTCCTGAAACGCGCTTGCTGCAAAGCTGTCATATCCCGCGCAGCGACGTTGCACAGCGAAAATGGATCTCGCGGCAGTTCACGACAGCTTCGCGCAGTTTCCGTTTTGCGCCTTGTCGTCCGAAAAAATGCAGCTTTTCACAGACGGCATGGCATAAAGGCTGACCTTGGATGGCTGCTGTTTTAGCCCACTTCAGGGAGCGGCGCAAGCGGGGAGCATGGATTGCAAAAGGCGAAAAATGCTGGAACCGGCTTGTACAGCCGCCTGACGGGCTTATGAATTTTTTTTCACACGCGCACGGCGTCTTTGCCTCCTGTGCAGGGCTGACGCAGAAGATGCGTCAGCCCTGGCCTCCTGTGGCGGCGAGCCGGGCTTTCCCGCCGCCCGAAGGCTTATTCTTCGCGCAAGGTTCGGGCCATCAGGCTTTTGACCACCTCGCGCGCGGGCCGGCCCTGGTAAAGAATCTGATGCACCGCGGCAGTGAGCGGCGCGTCCACGTTCAGGCGGGCCGCCAGCTCGTGCACGGCGGCCGTGGTCTTGACCCCTTCGGCCACCATGCCCAGGCTGCCGGTTATCTCTTCCAGCCGCTCGCCGCGCCCCAGGCGCAAGCCCACCTGCCGGTTGCGCGAAAGATCCCCGGTGCAGGTCAGGGTGAGATCTCCCAGCCCGGAAAGGCCCATGAAGGTGCGCTCCCGAGCGCCGCAGGCCACGCCCAGGCGGCTCATTTCCGCAAGGCCGCGGGTGATCAGCGCGGCCCGGCTGTTGTGGCCGAGGTTCAGGCCGTCGCTGACCCCCGCGGCAATGGCCATGACGTTTTTAAGCGCTCCGCCCATTTCCACGCCGATCACATCCGTGCTGGAATAGCAGCGAAAGGTCGCGCCGGAGAAAATTTCCCGCAGGCTGCGCCCCAGGTTTTCGTCGCGCGCGGCCAGCACCACGGCCGTGGGCAGGCCCTGCAAAACCTCGGCCGCGAAAGAGGGCCCTGAAAGCACGGCATATCTGGGGTGGAGCCCGGCCAGAGCCTCTGCCGCAACAGTGCTGCAAGGGGCCAGGCTGCCGGTTTCCAGGCCCTTGGCCGCGTTGACCAGCACCAGGCCCGGCCGGAAATGCGCCTTGTGCGCCAGAAGCCAGGAGCGCAACTGCTGGCTCGGCACTGCCAGCACCAGCAGATCGCGCTCCAGCACGGCCGGATCCGTAGAGGCCCTGAGGCCCGGGGCCAGGGCAAAGCCGGGGAGATAGCGGGGGTTCTCATGCCGGGTGTTCACGGCATGGGCCACAGCCGGGTCGCGCAGCCAGAGAGTGACCTGATGGCCCCGCGCGGCCAGCAGATGCGCCAGCGCGGTGCCCCAACTGCCGCCTCCGGCCACGCTTATGGGCGTTGTCATGGGTAGTGGGTCAGGCATGGCGCAACTCAGAATCCCAGGCTTGATTCCGGGCCGGGCCGGTCGGGCAGCACTGCGCCGCTCGTGGCCATCCGGGCGTTTTTTTTATTGAAACGCACCAGAAACATGCCGCTGAAACGCTGTTTTTTATAGACTTCGACGCGATACAGGGTGCCGCCGCGATCCACGGAAAAACGCGGCATGAAGTCTTTCAGACGCAGGGTCGTGCCGCTTTCGTCGCGGCGGCCGCCGTCATAGCCGATGGCATTGACCCTGAAATCCTCCCGCGGGTGGATGCGTACGCTCTCCTCCACACCGAGCACGCGGCCGAAAGGCACATCTTCCTCGCGTCCGTCCACAGTGACGCGCACAGCGTCCAGGCTTTGATCCACCTCGCGCCAGTCCGGCTTGATCAGGGTGATGGTGCGGTTGCCGTAATGGATGCAGAGTTCCCCGTCCCGGCCTTGCGGGCAGGGCAGCACAGCCATGATCGGCTTGCTTGTCACGGCCTTGGCCGGGCTGCCCTTGGGCAGGGGCAGGTAATTGATGGCCGGGCGCACATCCTCCAGGGGCAGAAAAATCCGATTCTCCGCAAAAGACACGCCCAGATTGTCCCGCAGCGCCGCGCGCACGCCTTCAGGCGTCAGCGCGAAGTCGCGTTTGAAGCGCACCCCGGCCTGACGCAGAAATGCTTCGATCATGTTCAGGTGGTAATAGGCGCGCAGCTCTACGGGAAATTCCTTGCTGGCCTCCAGGCCGAAGGCCGCCTTTCCGTGGCGCACTGCGTAGTAGGAAAGGCTTTTTTCCATTTCCTTGTCCCCGGCGGCGGTGTTGGTATTGTGCACATGCAGAACATGCCGGGGTTTGAGCAGCGCGCGGTTGACCTCTTTTGTCACCTGCGCGGCCTCGCGGGCCAGCGCCCCCATGAAGACGCCGGGTTCCAGCGTCTCCTGATCGATGATCACCGACTGCCCCCAGCGGGCCGGATTGCAGAGGTAATTCTCGTACTTGCTGCGGTAGTAGCCGCTGCCGTCGTGCAGATTGAGCACCAGGGCCACTTCCTGGCAGCGGATCAGCTCCTGGATGCGGCGCACGGTGGGAAATTCCGGGTCAGTCTCGTCCAGGCGGGCGAATTTGCGGTTCATGTCGCCGTGCAGGCCGCGCGAGCGCCTGATGATGCTCGGAAAATTGAGATTGGGCACCACCCAGACAGCGCCGCTTTCGATTTCATAGCGGGTGGCCAGGAGGGTAGCCGCGGAAAAGCCTCCGGGCTCGTCGCCCTGGATGCCGCCCACCACCAGCACGGCACGCGAAGCATTTCCCAGCCGGATGGTGGTGAAGTCCAGAGGAAAAACAGCGGAATCAAACGCCCGCGCGCTCGCGCTGCCGGTAAGCCAGAGGCAGACAAACAGAGTCAGCACGCCGCCCGCGCGGGTGACGCGCGCAAACTGCCGGGAAAAAACCGGCACTGCCTGGGCAGGGCCGGAGGAGTTGCCTGCGTGTGCCTTCACTGCCTGTTTCCTGATTTTCTTGCGGAAGATAATACGCTCTTTGCGGCGCAGGCGCAAGAACGGCTTGCCCTGCGCCGCAAAGGCGGGCGCAATTTCATACGCCGCGCAAGGCCGCAATCAGGGAGGGAAAGCAGGCCGCAACGCAACGCGTTTTATTCGGGATCAAAGCCGATGTCGCGGATGGCCCGCTTGAGCGCATCCTGATCAACGGGGCCGGATTCCTCATAGCGCAGCTCCTTGGCTGCCAGATCCACCTCAGGCCTGCTCACGCCTGAAACCTTGCCCGCGGCTTCCTCCACCGCAGCCTTGCAGTGGCCGCACTGCATGCCGTTGACTTTTAAAATTTTCATAGTAGTCTCCAAGTAATTTGGTTTTCATTTTCATGGCATTCATTTTACGCGTATTTCTCTGAAAAAACAAGCCGGAGGCTTGTCATGAGCGAACAGAGCGATAAAGGGGGCAAAATCCGCCCCTTGCGTTTCGACATTGGCGGTATGCACTGCGCGGCCTGCTCCTCGCGCATAGAGCGCGTGGTGGGGCAGATGCAGGGCGTGGAAAAAGTCGCTGTCAATCTGGCCACAGCCAAGGCGCAGGTCTGGGCCAGGCCCGGCGACGAGGAGCTTGTGCGCCGGGAAGTCATGGAGCGTGTGGCGAAACTGGGTTTTTCCGCGGTTCCCGCGGCCGATGACGACGCTTCCGCCCAATTTGCGGCCGCCAGGGCCAAGGGCCTGGAGGATCGGCGGCAGCGCCTGGGCCGTCTCTGGCCCATGCTCGGCTTTTCCGTGCCGCTGCTGGTCATTTCCATGGGGCATATGCTGGGCTTGTCCCTGCCGGTCTGGCTGGAGCCGCATGCCTCGCCCCGGGCCTTCATGCTCGCGCAACTGGTCCTGACCCTGCCGGTGGTCTGGCTGGGCCGCCATTTTTATCTTGAGGGCGTGTCGGCCCTGCTGCACAAGGCCCCGAACATGGACAGCCTGGTGGCTGTGGGCACGGGCGCGGCCTTTCTCTACAGTCTCGGCAATACGGTCTTGGGCGTTCTGGGGCAGGAGCCGGTCATGCGGGCCATGAATCTTTATTATGAATCCTGCGCCGTGCTGCTGACCATGATCGAGTTCGGGCAGTTTCTGGAAGCCACGGCCCGCCGCAAAGCGGGCGATGCCATGGGCGCGCTGCTGAGTCTCACGCCGGATACGGCCCTGCGCCTGGACGCGGCGGATGACGCCCTGCCGCCGGCGGAAGTGCCGGTGGACGCCGTGCGCGCCGGAGATCGTCTTCTGCTCAGGCCCGGCAGCCGGGTGCCGGTGGACGGCGTGGTGCTCAGCGGCAGGAGCGCCGTGGATCTTTCCCTGCTCACCGGCGAATCCATCCCCGTGGCCGTGGGCCCGGGCGATACGCTGGTGGCGGGCAGCGTCAACGGGGAAGGCTCGCTGACCATGCGCGCCGAGCAGGTCGGCCAGGACACGCGTCTGGCCCGCATCATCCGGCTGGTGCGCGAGGCCCAGGGCAGCAAGGCCCCCATAGCCCGGCTGGCCGACCGGGTGAGTTAT
The DNA here is from genome assembly GCF_011039085.1 of Desulfovibrio sp. ZJ369. Taxonomy (GTDB): domain Bacteria; phylum Desulfobacterota; class Desulfovibrionia; order Desulfovibrionales; family Desulfovibrionaceae; genus Desulfovibrio. Next base: position 13,622 of record NZ_JAAKEI010000002.1, read on the forward strand.
TATTTCGTGCCCGCAGTGATGCTCTTCGCGTTGCTGGCGGCCGCGGCCTGGCTGGTTTTCAGCGCCGAGCCGATCACCACTCCCCTGTCCGTCTTTGTGGCCGTGCTGGTCATGGCCTGCCCCTGCGCCATGGGCCTGGCAACGCCCATGTCGATCATGGTGGGCACGGGCCGGGGGGCGCAATTGGGCGTGTTGATCAAAAACGGCGCGGCTCTGGAGCAGGCCGGGCAGATCACGGCTCTGGCCGTGGACAAGACCGGCACCCTGACCACGGGCAAGCCCGTGCTGACCGGCATTACGCTGCTGGCTGCCGACGGTTCGGCCACAACCCAAGCCGTGGACGGCCTGGACGGGAACGATCTGCTGACGCTGGCCGCGGCGCTGGAAGCGCGTTCCGAGCATCCGCTGGCTCTGGCCCTGATCAATGCCGCACGCGAGCGCGGCTGCCCGCCCTGCCCGGTGGACGACGTGCACGTCTCGCCGGGACTGGGCATTGCCGGGAAGGTGCGCTTTGAGGGGCAAGAGTATGTGGTGGCCGTGGGCAACCGGGCTTTTCTGCGCGAGCGCGGCCTGAGCGTGCCCGAAACGGCGGGGGCGCAGTTGGCGGCTCTGGCCGAAGCCGGGCAAACCCCGCTTTTGCTGGCCGTGGGCACGGGCGTAAACGTCCGTCTGGCGGGCATTTTGGCGCTGGCCGACGCGTTGCGGCCAGAGTCGGCCGCTGTGGTGGCCAGGCTGCATGAAATGGGCGTGCGCGTGGTCATGCTCACCGGCGACAATGAGCGCACGGCCCGCGCCGTGGCCGCCCGCGCCGGCGTGGATGAGGTGGCCGCCGGGCTGCTGCCCGCGGAAAAGGCCGACTATATCCGCCGCCTGCAGGCCCAGGGCCTGGTGGTGGGCATGGTGGGCGACGGCATCAACGACGCGCCCGCTCTGGCTCTGGCCAATGTGGGCATGGCCGTGGGCACGGGCGTGGACGTCAGCGCCGAGGCCGGGGACATTGTGCTGATGCGCGGCGGCATGGAAGCCGTACTCACGGCCCTGGCGCTTTCGCGGGCCACCATGCGCAATATCCGCGAGAATCTGGCTTGGGCCTTTGGCTACAATATGCTGGGTCTGCCCGTGGCCGCCGGGCTTTTGCACCTCTTCGGCGGGCCCATGCTTTCGCCCATGCTGGCGGGCACGGCCATGGCCCTGTCCTCGGTTTCTGTGGTCACCAATGCCCTGCGCCTGCGCTTTTTTAAGATCAGGCCCCGGAGCGTTTAGAGCGTTTAGCCAGAGCATTTTTTGATTGAAAATGGATATTTTTAATCAAAAAATGCTCTGGCTGATTTCATTGGCAAAACGCTCTAAAGGGCTACAATTTCGCCGTCATCCGGGATAGAGAGTCTCTTCTCCAACCCATTGGCAGCAGCAAATTTTTTCAAATCATCGCGGTTGACACGGGCATGATTCACCGCATCCATATGGGTTGCAATGAGTACGGCATCAGGAGCGGCCTGCGCCACTTCCCTTACTCCGTCAACTCCCATAAGAATTGGTGTGCCGTCGTACATTTGGGCGTTGGCCGCGTTGAGAGCAATGATTCCCGGGCGGAATTTTTCGATAGCCCGCCGCACGCCGTCATACCAAAGCGTATCGCCCGCCGCATAAAAAACTTTTTCTCCCGGCGCGCGGAAGACGACGCCGCAGGCTTCAGCGGGAAGGCCGAATTTCTGGTAATAATAGGCCGCTGTGACACCGTCCCCATGCAGGGCGTCTGTCCGGTAAAGAGTCACGTCGCCGAATTTGACGCCCGCGTCCGTCAGTGCCGTCACGTTGGCAAATCCCAGGCTGCGCATATCCCCGGCTTCCTTTTCGGATTGAACAAACATCGGCATGGTTTTGGGCAAAGCGTTGGCGGCATGGTCATCAAAATGGTCGAAATGGTGCATGTGGGTGACAATAACCGCGTCCACCGCAATGATCTCGCTGACAGGAAGAGGCAGCTCCACTAAAGGATTGGGAAAGTTATTATACGGGGAAGGCACGGGAGGGCAGCTTCCCTTGGGCGCCAGAAAGGGATCAAGCAAAAATTTTTTGTTGCTGAACGTGATACAGCTCGTAGCGCCACGAATCTGTTGAAACAGCATCCTGCTCTCCTTTTTTCGCAAGAATGTTATGACTCTTGGAAACATCTTTTTTTAAGATGTTTCCAAGAGTCATATATCAGAAAACAGAATTATTTCCACTGTGCATTTCAAAGCTGCCAATATGGAGCAAGAATGCGCTTGACCTCTGCAATGGCCGCATTCTGATCCGGCGTGAGGAAGTTCCGCACGATAAGCCCTTCGACCAGGTCAGGAACCTCCGTTTTTTCGCCGCTCATGGCCTCAAGCACCTTCAGGATGCAGAAGGACATGTAATTGCCCTTGCCGCCTTCCAGCACGGCCACAAGGCGGCCATCCGCATGGCGATCGGCGATGTTTCGGACGATTCCGGCAAGTTTGCCGTAGCCGGTCGCGGTCAACTGCTGGCGGCACAGGGGATCGAAGATATTGGACGCGAATCCGGCGATAAGAACGACGAGCTCAGGCCGGTATTGATCCGCAATGGGCATGATAATCTCTTCAAAGGCCTTGGCATAGGCCGCGTCTCCGGCGCCGGAAGGCATGGGAATGACCACATTGTAGCCCCGCCCCGCGCCTTCGCCGATATGGTCGGCGTTTTTGTCCGCAGCGCTGTTTTCGGCCAGGGCCCCGCTTTGATGCGCCTCGGCGTACAAAACTTCATCCGTGCCGTACCAGGCCTGCTCAATGCCGTTTTTATAATGATTGTCAAAGTCAATGAGCATGATCCGCTTCAGGCCGTACTTTTCCCGCGCGCGGTTGATGAGGATATTGAAGTTGTTGACCACGCAGAAACCGAAGCCCTGTTCGCGTTCCGCATGGGCTCCCGGAGGGCGCTGAAGGCAGAAAGCGTTATCCACATGGCGCGCCATGACTTCATCCAGCGCCGCGAGATCGCCGCCCACAGCCTGGGCAATGACATCCAGCCCGCCATGCCCTATCTGGCACATTTCGCCGACAATACCGCCGTCCCCTTCACTCAGGCGCTTCAGTTTTTCAATATACGCGGCAGAATGGAAGCCCGTAAGTTCCTCAAGGGTCGCAGGGCGGGGGGCGATCTTCGCGAGTTTGCCGAGAAGCCCGGATTTTTCAAGCAGCGCGTAGGCTTCCGTCACCCGTTCCGGCGTATCATAGTAGTCAGTGGTACTGATCCAGGGAGAATACTCCGCGGGGAGGCAGAGATAGCCATCTCCGGCCTTGTAGTTCGCGAACGCTGCGGCATACATGAGGCCTGTTTTTCGTTTGGACATGTTTTTCTCCTTGCAGGTTGATTGTTCACGATGCGGGGCAACGCTACCTGCGCATGGCCCGCAGCCCGTTGGCCACCACCAGAAGCGCCGTGCCCACGTCGGCAAAGACGGCCATCCACATGGTCGCGTTGCCGGTAAAGGTCAGGGCGAAGAACAGGGCCTTGACGCCAAGCGCCAGGGTGATGTTCTGCACCAGAATGGCGTACGTTGATCTGGACAGGCGGATGAAGCGGGGAATTTTGCGCAGGTCGTCATCCATGAGCGCCACATCGGCGGTTTCAATGGCGGTATCAGCGCCGCCGCCCGCCATGGCGAAGCCGATATGGGCTTTGGCCAGCGCGGGGGCATCGTTGATGCCGTCGCCCACCATGCCGACCTTTTCGCCATTCTGCTCAAGCTGCGCAACGACGGCGAGCTTGTCCTGCGGAAGCAGGCTGGCCTTGAAATCGTCCACGCCCACCTGCCGGGCGATGACTTCCGCCGTGTGTTCATTGTCCCCTGTCAGCATAACGGTTTTCACGCCGAGCTTTTTCAGTTCCCGCAGGGCTTCAATGCTGCTGTTTTTGACAGTATCGGCCACAGCGAGCAGGCATTGGACTCCGGCTTCGCTCATAAGGGCCACAACCGTTTTCCCTTGCTTTTCAAGCTTGAAAATCTGTTGTTCAAGCTCGTTGGAGCACTGTTTCAGCTCTTCAACCATTCTGTGATTGCCCATGAACCATTTTTGCCCGTCGATAACACCGCTGACGCCCTGGCCGGGAATCGCCGCGAAATCCTCCACCGCCTGCAAGCGGATGCCGGATTCCGCCGCAGCCTGAGCGACAGCCCTGGAGACGGGATGATCGGAACGGGCGGCAAGGCTGGCCGCCAGGGAAATGATGCGGCTTTCATCTTCCTTGCCAATGCGGACAAAGTCTGTCTGACGAGGTTTGCCGTGGGTAATGGTGCCGGTCTTGTCCAGTGCCAGACATGTGAGGAGTCTGCCCTGCTCAAGAAACATGCCGCCCTTGATCAGAATACCGTAGCGGGTGGCCGCGGCCATGCCGCTGACGATGCTGACCGGGGTGGAAATGACCAGAGCGCACGGGCAGCCGATGACAAGCACGACCAGCGCGGTGTAGATGGAATCCAGCCATGCGCCGCCGAGGAACAGCGGGGGAATGACGGCGGCAAGGATCGAGATGAGGAAAACAACGGGAGTATAGTATTTGGCAAAGGCATCCACAAAGCGTTGCATGGGAGCGCGGCTCCCCTGCGCTTCTTCCACGGCATGGATGATGCGCGCAAGAGTGGAGTCCGTGGCCGCGGCGGTCACTTCAAATTCAAACGAACCGGATTCATTGATGGTTCCGGCATAAACGGGATTCCCGACCGTCTTTTCCACCGGCATACTCTCGCCGGTAATGGGCGCCTGATTGACCATCGACATCCCGCTCACCACAAGGCCGTCAAGCGCGATCTTCTCGCCCGGCTTCACGCGCACGCGACTGCCCACCGCCACTTCGCGGATATCCATCTCCCGCCAGGTTCCATCCTCCTGCGCTATCGTGGCGGTATCAGGCGCAAGCGCGAGAAGGTCTTTGATGGCGTTCCGCGCCCTGTCCAGCGCCTTGGCCTCAATGGCTTCCGACAGATTGAACAGCACCATGACCATTGCCGCTTCAGGGAACTGGCCGATAAGAACGGCTCCCGTGACAGCGACGGACATGAGCGCATTGATGTTCAGATTGAAGTTGGAGACGGCCAGCCAGCCCTTTTTGTAGGTTGTCAGCCCGCCCAGCGCGATGGCGATGACGGCAAAAAGCAGAGGCAGATATTCCAGTACGGGGTAGCTTCCCAACGTCCATGCGGACATGTCGAGCCCGAAAGGCTTTGCTCCCCATTCATGGACGAGCTCAGCTCCTTCCGACAGGGCGGCGAATATCCCGGCGATGGCGAGCTTTTTCCAGGGAATTTTGGGGGCTGCAATGACGTTGCTTGCCCCGGACTGCGTATCAAGCAGTCTGGCATCCATATTTAGCGAAGCCAAAGCCGCGGATATGGCCGGAAGAGCCGAAGGGTCATGCCGCACTTGCAACGTGCGCTGCATCAGGTTGAAATCAAGGGCAAACACGCCCGGCATTCCGGCAAGTTTGCTTCGTATCAGCCTTTCCTCCACAGGGCAGTCCATCCCGTTGACCGAAAAAACAGCCACCGCTCCCTTTTCTCCGGCAAGGGATTCCGGCTCCATGTCGATGGCCTTCAACGCGGCTTCGATAGTCGCGGTTGAAGGAAGCTCGTGCTCAACGATAAGCACTCTTTGCATAAGCTTGAACTGAAGTCCGGTGATGCCGGGAACAGCAGCGAGTTTTTTTCTGATCAGCGCCTCCTCCATCGGACAATCCATGTTGGCGATGCGGTACATGGCGCGTGTCGCTGACGCCTCGCCCAGCGCCGTGACATCAATATCCTGCGGGGCCGCGTGCTCATGTCCGCAGCACTCTCCATGAGCGTGTTCATGCTCATGCTGATCATGAGCGCAGCAGGCCGCGTGCTCATGCCCCGGATGGCTGGGGGCCTGCATGTCCGCGGCGTGTTTTTCATGGGGGCATTCTTCTGCATGCTTTTCTTTGCGTTGTTGCGCCTTTTCACAGATAAATCCGAGCGGGTGGTACTCCCCACAAGGACATAACACCAGCGTATCACCGCTCATACTGTTCCTCCGCAAGGGCGTTTTGACGAGATGCCCTTTGTTTGTTCTTGCTACAAGCAGACGATAGGATCTATAGTCCCTATAGAGTCAAGGGGGAGGAATGAAAATTTCAAAAATTTTCCGGCTGCCCTCTTCTTGCCAGGAAAGTGGAGGTCATGTTTTTTGATGCCAGGCCGCGCCGAGGAGAGCGTATGAAAGTCAAGATTGGAGAGCTTGCCAGGATGACCGGATGTCAGGTCGTCACCATTCGCTATTATGAAAAAGAGGGACTGTTGAAAGCCCCGGAGCGGACGGAGGGGAATTATCGCCTCTATGGAGACGATGCTATTGCACGCCTGCAATTTATTCTCCATTGCAGGCAACATGGGATGAATCTTTCTGAAATTCGTGACTTGCTTACCTTCAGCGATAATCCCACAGTCAGTTGTGATTGGATAAATACACTTATCAAAAAGCACATTATGGATGTTGACAGGCAGATAAACGATCTCTTGCATCTCAAAGAGCATCTCAAATCTCTTTATGATAAATGCGATGGCGGTAAAAAGAGCGAATGCGGAATATTGAAAAGCCTGAATAGTTTTGAAAATTGCACCTACTGTCAAAAGATGAAGCGTAAAAAATCATTACCGCAATAATCGTAGAACGTTTTGCTGATTGCATGAGCAAAAGGCTCTCAGGAAAAACGCTTTCGCGCACGGCGATGCTAGGAGGACGCTGCCTCAGGCCATGGCGGGCACGCTTTCTGCATAAGCCGTTGTGCCGGGATTCCGGCAAGGAGCTTGCGCCATGAAATTGACAATCACCCGCCATCATCTTTTCGGGCTTGCCGCGACGGTTGTGCTGCTCTGTTGGGCGCTGCCCGCCCAGGCCGTGCGCATCAAGGATATCGCCACCTTTTCCGGAGTGCGCGACAACCAGCTCATCGGCTACGGATTGGTGGTGGGTCTGGCCGGAACCGGCGATAAAAAAGACTCGGTTTTCACCCTGAGTTCCATGAAGAACATGATGGATCGCATGGGCGTGGGCGTGGATTCCAGAGCGCTGAAGATCAAAAACGTGGCCTCGGTCATGGTCACGGCGCGCATGCCGGTTTCAGCCAAGCCCGGCAGCAGGCTCGACGTGACCGTCTCCTCGGTGGGCGACGCCACTTCGCTGCTGGGCGGCGTGCTTTTGCAGACCGCGCTCAAGGGCGTTGACGGCAAAACCTACAGCCTGGCCCAGGGGCCGTTGACCGTGGGCGGCTTTTCGGCCACCGGCGCGGCGGCCAGAGTTACGAAAAACATCAACACCGTGGGCCTGATCCCCGGCGGCGCCATTGTGGAGCGGGCCATACCCTTTGAATTCAATCAACAGGACAAGCTGACCCTGAACATGCGCAACGGGGATTTTTCCACTGCCCAACAGATTGCCGAGCGCCTCAACTCGGTCATGGGCGGCCCCTATGCCCGGGCTGTGGACAGCGGCACCGTGAGCATGGACATTCCGCCGCAGTATAAGAATAATCTTGTGCCCCTGATGGCTTCGGTGGAAAATCTGGAAGTGAACCCGGATACCCCGGCCAAGGTGGTGGTGGATGAAAAAACCGGCACCGTGGTGCTGGGGCGGGATGTGCGCATCACGCGCGCGGCCGTGGCGCACGGCAATCTGCAAATCACCGTGCAGGAAAGCGAACAGGTTTCCCAGCCCGGTCCCTTTTCCCAGGGGCAGACCGTGGTCACGCCCCAGACCGACATCAACGTGCGCCAGGAAGATCGCCGTCTTGTCATGGTGGAGGGCGCAACCCTGCAGGAATTGGTAGACGGCCTGAACGCCGTTGGAGCCACGCCGCGTGACCTGATTTCCATATTGCGCAGCCTGCAGGCGTCGGGCTCGCTGCATGCGGCCCTGGAGGTGATTTAAGATGAGCACGCCCCTCACATCCGCCCGGATTTCGCCGGAAGCCGCGCAGAACGAAAATGCCCGCCGGGAGCTTCAAGGCCGCCTGGCCGGGCTCGGCGATCTCAACGGCAGGAAGCTCAGCCCCGAACAAAAGGCCAGGAAGCTGCGCGAGGCTTGCGAGGGCTTCGAGTCGGTTTTTATCCAGAAAATGTGGCAGGAAATGCGCAATACCCTGCCCAAGGGGGGATTGCTCCAGGGGCGCGAGGAGAAATTCTGGCAGGACATGTATGATCAGGAATTGTCCAAAAAAATGACAAGCGCCGGAGGCATTGGCCTGGCGGATATGATGTACGCCCAGCTTTCGCGCAATCTGGTCTCGGCCAGCCGGAGCGCGGCCGGGACCGGCCATGCGCCGGCTTTCACGCCCGGCGCGGCGCCGCTTCTGCCCGCGGCGGCCGAGGATCCGGCCGGGAGAGCGCAAAAAGCCCCGGATGTTTCCACGGCTTCGGCTGATCCGGATTCGGCGGCCGCGGTATACGAAGGCGTCGCGCCGCAGATCGGAGGGCTGGAAGCGGATCGGGCCGCAGGCGCGCCGCATGCCGCCGCAACGGCGGCAAACATGGATACGGGCGACACGTCGTCTCCTCTTTCGCTCAATCCGCCGGAGGTGGAGCAGGCTTTGGCGGCTTTGCGCGCGCAACAGGCACTGGCGGCTCCGGCCCAGGCGCATATTGAGGTTGTTCCCGCCGGTCAGGGCGCGCGGCGTCGGCACGAGCCGTCAGGTCTGGAGCTCGCCCGCATGGCCCGGCTTGAGGCGGGCACAAAGCTCGGCCCCTCTGGCGTGCGGCCGCCGCTGCAAAGCGCGCCGCGGCAGGCGGGCCCTGCATTCCAGGCCACGCAGGAAACGGCAAACCTCGCACCCGGCACAGGGGAGCACGCGGCAACGGTCGGGCCGGGAGCGCAGACGGGCATCGGCACCGCGGCAGCCGTGCAGGCAGCCATGCAGCCGGGCGTCAGGTCCGCGCCGCAACCGGCTGCCGCGCTTTCCACCCAGCCCGTGGGCACAGTGAGCGCGTCCGGGCCGAGCTCAGCCCAGGTGCCGGGGCAGGCCGCCGTGCAGGCAGAAAGCGCGCAACAGGCGCAGCCCGCGTCGGTTGCGCAAGCCGCTCAAGAGGCCCCGGCCCCGCAGATCCGCAAGGTACGCTACACAACCAATATTCCTCCCAAGGGGCGGAACAGACGCAGTCAGCCCTTGATCCGCACCTTGAACACGGACGCGGCCGGCACAGGCAAGCGCGCCGGCGCGGGGCTGGCCGCCTATCATGCGGCCCAGGCGCAGGCCGCGCCGATCGCAAGCCCGGCTGCGGCCCAAAGTCCGGGCGGGACTTCACAGGCTTCAGGGCAGGCCCCGATTCCGGGCGCTCCCGTACAGGATGTCCGGGCCATGCAGCCGCTTGCCGCGCCCGCCGCGGGCAACGGAAGAAACCAGGCCGCGGGCAGTTATGTCATCCCGCCGCTGACAGCCGGGGATTTGCGCGGCTAGAGCGGTTTGCTGTTGCAAACGGCAACCGCTCTAACGCCCCAGGCATTTTTTCTTTTGAAAATCTTCCTGTGCCTGCGGGAGCCGAGACCCGCCGCGCTGTATTGTATGAAACGTGAGCGCGCTCCCTTTCGGAAAAGCGGCATGGATTTTGCTTTATTCTGGCAAAGTGGCAGTTTCTACCTGAGGCCCGGCCGAAAACACGGCCCATGCCATGACCGCCAAGGACGCAGCGAGGTCATATGTACCAGATCATTCATGAAAGTTTATCACGCCAAAGCAAGGCGCTCGCGTTGCTGCATGATCTGCTGGAAGAAGAATATACGACGCTGCTCGCGCGGAATACGGACGGCGTGGTGGCTCTGGAATTTTCCGTGCAGGAGCTGATCCGCCAGCTGGCCGTGGAAAAATGCCTGGTGATCAGGCAGCTCAACGGCAGCAGGGTGCTGGAATATGCCGCTCTTTTGCCCGAAGAGCAGGCTTCGGCCCTGCGCTCCTGTTTTGCGGCCATTGACGAGAGCGAGCAGCGCGTTTCGCGCCAGGCCTCGCGCAATGCCCAGCTTTCCCTGGCCCTGCTGGATCAAAGCAGCCGCAACCTGCAGGCGCTTACCAGCCGCGCCATGCCTCCCAAGGCCGAGACCTACGGCCGCAAAGGCGGCATGAGCTATCAGGTTCACCCCCAGGCCGCGCTCATTTCCGGGAGGCTCTAGGCCATGCTCAACGGCTTGTTCAATATCGGCCAATCCGCGCTGACGGCCAACCAGGCCTGGATCTCGGTGACCGGCAACAACCTTGCCAATGCGGACACCGAAGGCTATTCCCGCCGCTACGTTGATCAGCGCGACGCCGGCGGGATCATCGGCAGGCCGGGCGAAGAGGGCCTGGGCGTCAATGCCCAGCAGGTTTTGCGTTTTTTTGACGCCTTTCTGGAACGCGCCTACATCCGGCAGGCCACCAATTCCTCCCGCTGGAACGAGCACGACACGGTCATGGCCTCGCTGGAAAACATTTTCAACGAGGCCAACCGCGCGGGCGTCAGCTCCTCGCTGAATAAATTCTTCACGGCCTGGCAGGATCTGGCCCAGCGTCCGGAAGATGTCGCCTCCCGCGAGAGCCTGCTTGCCTATGCCGACAATCTGGTGGACATGATCAACAACACCAGAAAGGGCGTCCAGAGCATTCAGCAGGAGATGGATGTTTCCATCCAGAGCGCGACGAACCGCGTCAATGATCTGGCCAGGAGCATTGCGGACATCAACCGGCAGATCACCACCAGCACCGTGGACGGGGTGAGCAACCCCAACAGCCTGCTGGACAAGCGGGATCAGATGGTGCGCGAGCTTTCCTCGCTGGTGGATGTGGAAACCGTGGACAGAGGCAAGGGCGACTTTCGCGTGCAGCTTGCCACCGGCCAGCCTCTGGTGGACGGCCTGAGCGCCTATGAGCTGAGGGTCATGGGGCCGCAGGCCGAAAACCGGCTTTCCATCGGATCGGGCTATACGGGCGCTGTGGAATTTCAGGGCTCGGACAGTCACGAGTACACCCTGGAGATCGTCAACGGCGGCAGTGTGGGCGACACGCCCCCGCCGCAGTACCGGGTCTCCCTTGACGGCGGCCGGACCTGGCTGCGCGACGAGAACGGCCAGGAGCTGCGCTACGACATCACCGACAATGACGGCGACGGCAATGTGGATCCGGTGCTGGTCAAGAATCTGAAGATTTCCTTCAGTTCGGGCGCTGATTTCAGCACCGGCGACAAGTTCGACATCGTGCCCAAACAGGGCCTGTACTGGATCGAGCCCTCGCGCGGCCCGGAAAACATCACCCCGCAGATCCGCTTTGACGGCACCGACAACACGGACCGCGTCACCGGCGGCAAGCTGGCGGCCTGTTTCAACCTGCGTGACGACAACTGCGGGCGCTACCTGGATGAGCTGGACGCCACGGCCTCCTCCCTGATCTGGGAGGTCAACCGCATCCACAGCCAGGGCGCGGGGCTCAGCAAGCTCACATATCTTCAGGGCCAGCAGCCGATCCAGGAGATTAGCCAGCCCCTGGGCTCGGCGCAGGCCATTCTGCCGTTTTCGGACAGGCTCCAGGCAGGCAACGTCAACTTTCATTTTTATAACAAGACGACCGGCGAGTATGTCTCCTCAGGCATGCTCGACTTTGCTCCGGGCACGCCCGGCATTCAGAATTTCGATCCTTCCCGGCACAGCCTGGAGGACGTGCGCGACGCCATCAACTCCATGGTGGACGGAGACGGCAACCCTCTCGCGCCGCCGCCGCTCAACGCGAGCATTCAGACCGGGCAGTTGATCATCGAAGTCAATCCGGCGGCCAATCCCCCGGATGGCATGACCTTCGTCATGGGCACGGACAGTACGGGCCTGATGGCGGCCCTGGGCGTCAATACCTTTTTCAGCGGCGACAATTCCGGCAATATGGCCGTCAACAGCCAATTGCACACGGACACCAATCTGATCGCCTCCGGCCAGGTCAACGGCCAGCACCAGGTCAACGTGGGCGACCCGGTAACCGCCCAGGAAATTGGCAAGCTGGCGGACAAAAACGTAACAATTTCCACATGCTGGAAGACAAGCGGAAATCAGACCATCTCGGAGTATTACGCCAGGCTGGTCACCATCGTGGGCTCGGATCGCCGTCTGTCCAAAACCAACGCCGAGTACCACACCGCGCTTACTGATGACCTGGAGGAGCGCACCGCCTCGGTGTCCGGCGTGAACATGGACGAGGAGATGTCCAATCTGATTAAATTCCAGCATTCCTACACGGCGGCGGCCAAGCTGATCACCACCGCCGATCAGATGCTGCAAACCCTGCTGGGGCTCAAGCAATAAGCGAGGCGCGCCATGTCTGTACGCATTACCCAACGTACCATGTACGGCAGCATGGTCGGTCAGATGCAGAAGAACCTTGCGGCCTACATGGAAAGCAATGAGCAGGGTTCCACGCAGAAAAAAATAAACCGGCCCTCGGACGATCCGGCCGGAACCTACCGCGTGCTCATGAGCCGCGACGAAATCAACGCCACCACGCAGTACCAGAGCAACGCGGACACGGCCACAGGCTGGCTGCAACTGGCCGACAGCATCCTCGGCAGCCGGGTCAGCGAATTGTTTCAGGAGCTGGAGCAACTGGCCCAGCAGGCCAGCAACACCGAGATGACCGCCGAGAACCGCAAGCAGATCGGCTTTCGGGTCAAGGAGATCTTCGGCTCGTTGATCAACCTGGCCAATACCGAATTTGAAGGCAAGAGCATTTTTGCCGGGCATAAATATGACGTCAACGCCTTTGAGGAAGGTCTGGCCCTGACCACCTGGGATAAGGACTGGCAGTCGGTCACGGACGCCAGCGGCGTGGAATGGAAACCGCCGCAATACGTCATTGAAGGCGCGTCGGAAAGTTCCATGATGATCCAGTTTACCAGCGACGGCGAAGTGGGCGCGGACGCCCTCACCTACCGCTGGTCCAAGGACGGCGGCAAAACCTGGAACGACGCCGCGCTGGCTGCCGGGGACAGCACCCTGGTGGCGGATGGCGTGCGCGTGACCCTGCCGCCCAAATCCGTGAACAATGGCACGGCTCCGCCCACCGTCACCGGCTTGACGGTCAAGGCCGCGGCTACGGAACTGGGGCCGGGCGCGGAAAACGGCACGCTGCTGTATATCCGGCCCACGGCCGTCTATCAGGGCGACGACAAGGATCCGCCGCCGGAAATGACGATCATGGGCGGCCAGCCGGGCCTTGCGGCGCAGGCCAGCGGGGTCTTTAAAAAAAATGTGCTGGTGCGCATGGACACGGCCACGGATCTGAACAGCGTGGGCAGGGACTTTACCTATTCCTACAGCTCGGACGGCGGGTCCACCTGGGTCACGGCCCAGGGGCAGACCACGGGCGGCGGCACGCTGCGCCTGCCCCTGCCCGGCGGCTACATGGATCTGGACGCCAACGGCGCTGCGGGCGGCGTCTCCACCGTGCCCGCGGGCGCGCAGATCCTGATCCATCCCTCCCGCGCGGAGTTGGATTTCGAGATCATGAAAGATACCTACATTCCCGCCAACAGCGTGGGCAAGGATATTTTCGGCGGCTATTACCAGGGCAGACCAGCCCTGAACAAGGACGGCGATTTAAGTTCCAACCTCTTTGAAGTGGTGGGCAACCTCGTGGCCTATTGCGAAAACAACAATGCCACGGGCTGCGGTCAGGTGCTGGCGGATCTGAAAAAAGCCCATGAGGTCATTCTGACCGAGGCGGATCGCATCGGCGGCCTGGAAAACCGCGTGGAAATGGCCAGGGACGTGCTCAGCTTTCAGAAGCTGGACCAGCAGGAGCGATTGAGTTATACAGAAGACATTGACCTGACTGAGCTTCTGACAAAGCTTACCCGACAGCAGCTGACCTACAGCACAGTGCTCAAGTCTTCATCCATGATTATGCAGTTAAGCCTTGCCAATTACATCTAACGGTGGCAGCCTATGCTGATATTGACCAGACGCCCCGGGGAAAGCCTGTATCTGGGCGAAAACATACGCATAACCATTCTCGGTATGCAGGGCAAACAGGTCAAGATCGGCCTGGAAGTGCCCGAGGATACCACTGTGTACCGCGAAGAGGTCTACAAGCGCGTCATTGAGGAAAACCGCCGCGCTCTGGAAACCAGTAACGAAGATCTTATGGTGGCTGCTGAACTATGGCACGAAACAAAGAAATAGAGATCGACACCCGCCTCGGCCGACGCCGCATCGACACTGAAAAAGTCGTCCGTTTCCCGCGCGGCCTGGCCGGTTTTGAGGAGGAGCAGGACTTCATCCTGCTCCAGATCCGGCCTGAGGCTCCGTTGCTGATTCTGCAGAGCGTGAACAGGCCGCAGGTTGGTCTGCTGGTGGCCGATCCCTATAGCTTTTTGCAGAGCTATCCGGTCATGATCGGCGATGCCGAGCAAAAGTTGCTGCGCATTGAGAACATGGAAGACGCGGCGATTCTGGTGACTGTCTCCATCCCGGCGGGCGAGCCGGAAAAAGCCGCGCTCAATCTGACCGGGCCCATCGTGATCAACCACAAGGCGCGCATCGGCCTGCAAGTGCCCCAGAGCGTGGAAGGGCCCGTGCAGATCAACATGCACTCGCTCACGCCCGTGACGCCCGCGCCAGAGCAAGCCGCAGCCCCCGTAGCGGAAGACGCGCCCGCGGAAGAGAACGCGGAAAGCCGGCGGCTCCGGGATGCCGACATCGACTGACGGCCGGGCGCGCTGCAAGCTGTCGCCAGAGCGTTTGGCTCATTGCATGAGCAAAACGCTTTACTCCAGCCCCATGGCTTTGCTGATTTTCTTGGCCGCTTTTTTGACTTTTCCCAGGGGCGTCTGATTTTCAGCCTGCTCAAATTCGCGCAAGAGTTCCACTTGCCGGTCCGAAAGGCGGGTAGGCGTAAGCACTTTGATTTCCACGAGCAAATCGCCCCGCTGCTTGCGGCCGGGGTAGGGCAGGCCCTCGCCGGAAAGACGCAGCAGCGTGCCGCTCTGGATGCCCTTGGGGATTTCCAGGGGCAGCGGGCCTTCAAGGCCCGGCACCTCAATTCTGTGGCCCAGGGCGGCCTGCACGAAACTGATCTCATGGCTGTAGAGCAGATTCTGCCCCTGGCGCTGCCAGCGTTTGTCCTGCTCCACGGTCAACACCACATAGAGATCCCCGGCAGGGCCGCCGTGCGCGCCGGGCTCGCCTTCGCCGCGCACTCTGAGGCGAGTGCCGGTGTCCACTCCGGCGGGAACGCGCACCACCAGCTCGCGGGTTTCTGCCACAATGCCCTCGCCCTTGCATTTGGGGCAGGGTTTGGTGATCATCTGGCCGCTGCCCTGACAGACAGGGCAGGGCATGGCAATCTGAAAAAAGCCCTGGGAGCGGCGCACCTGGCCCGTGCCGTTGCAATGGCGGCAACTTTCGGCCTTGCTGCCCGGAGCTGCGCCGCTGCCCTTGCACTCCGAGCAGACCACATGCTTGGGCAGGGAGAGCGTGATTTCATCTCCCTTGGCCGCCTGGGCAAAGCTGATGGTCAGATTGTAGCGCAAATCCGCGCCCGCCATGGGCCTGGGCCCGCGCGAAGCCGAGGAAAAGCCGAAGAGATCCCCGAAAATATCACTAAAATGGGCAAAGATGTCGTCCGCGCTGTTAAAGCCCCCGGCGCCAGCCCCCTGCACGCCGGCGTGCCCGTACCGATCGTAGCGGGCGCGCTTTTCAGGATCGCGCAACACGTCGTAAGCCTCGGCGGCTTCCTTGAATTTCTGTTCCGATTCGGCGTCGCCGGGATTGTGGTCAGGATGGTATTTCATGGCCATCTGCCGGTAAGCCCGTTTGATCTCGGCCTCATCGGCGTTGCGGCTGACGTTCAATACCTCGTAATAATCGCGCTGCATCATAATTTTTCCGGGTCTGTTGCGTGTGACAATCGGTCAGCCTCGGCGCGTGCGCCGCAAGCCCCCATCCGTATATGCTGTCCGCGTTGTGCAGAAAACCCGCGCCGCGCTGAAGGCCGCAGCGATCCCTGGAGCATATTGCTAATTTCATGAGCAAAACGCTCTCACGGCTCCGCTGTAAGGCCGGCGCGAGGCGAGCAGGGTTGCGCCCGTTCGGGCGCAGCAAAGTACGGGCGCGGCAGCTGTAGCCCGCAAGGGCGTACAGATAGCGACACAGGGCTAGTGACAGCAACGATGCAGCGCGCTGCCCGCGCGAACGCAGAGCGCATGTTCACGAACACAAGGCCCTTGGCATGTTTTGCCGGGCGCAGGCGGTCAGCTTCCGCAACCGTCCGGGCAGTGGCGCTTTAGGGGACTGAAGCTGTTCTAGAGCATTTTGCTTTTGAAATTATTCAATTTCAAAAGCGGCGCTGCCATCATTTCCCCGCAAGCGGGACAAGCGCCTGAAAAGCGTGGTTTTCAGGCTCATTCGGCGCGGGCGTCCGCTCCCGCGGCCGCCAGAGCGGTTGCCGTTTTCAACAGCAAACCGCTCTACCCTTCGGTATCGGGCGCTTCCTGCCCATCGGGCAGGGGATTGTACAGGCTCATGTCATCCGGCAAGATTTTGCCGGCTGCGATTTCGCGCAGAGCGGTGACCACTTCCTTGTTGCGGGTCTCCACCAGGGGTTCATAGCCCTCGCGGTATTGGTGGACGCGCTTGATGGCCATTTGGACCAGCAAAAAACGGTTGTCCACGCGTTCCTGACAATCTTCCACAGTAATGCGGGCCATGCTGCCTCCTCTTTGCGCGGCCGTAAGGCCAGCACGGGAACGATTGAGAAATAATACCGCCCGGCCGGATGTAAAGGGGCCGGGCGCGAATATGTCATGGAGTAAGGCTTTACCTGCCGAAACAAGATATGATATGGGTATGCGCCGAGTCTGTCAACAGCACGGTGCGCTTGCGTTGTCCGTCAAGGGCCGGAGGAACCATGCCCGCATTCAGCTTTGTGAATCCCGTCCATGAACCGGACGGCGTGCATGCGCCCTGCGCCGCATTGTGTATGCCGCGCGCGGCGCGGGTGGGGTATGCCTGCCAGCGCACGCGGGCCAGGCAGCGCGCTTGCCCTGCGGAGCAACAACCGTGAGCAGGGAAAAGCGTTCTTTTGCCCAGGAAGTCTGCGTCAAAAGCGCGGGCAAAGCCATGCAGAAAACCGGCATGCTCTGGCCCGGCTGCCGGGTGGGCGTGGCGGTCTCCGGCGGTGTGGACAGTTTCGTCCTGCTCAAGACGCTCAAAATACGCCAGGGCATTGTGCCGTTCCGTTTTGAGCTCATGGCCCTGCATCTGAACCCCGGCTTCGCGCCGCAAAGTCATGCCGCGCTCCTGCCCTGGCTGGCGCAGGAGGGCATTGCCGCGCATCTGGAAGTGACGGATTACGGGCCACAGGCCCATTCGGAGCAAAACCTGCGCCGTTCGGCCTGCTTTCGTTGCGCCTGGCTGCGTCGCAAGCGGCTTTTCGAGCTTTGCGCGCGTTACGGCCTGAGCCATCTGGCCTTGGGCCACAATGCCGAGGATCTGGTGGAGACGTTTTTTCTGAATCTCTGCCGCAACGGCCGGGTGGATGGCATGAGCATGAGCGAGCCCTTTTTCAACGGGGGCCTGCAAGTGATCCGGCCGCTGCTGCTGGTGGAAAAGAAGTATATCATCAAGGCCGCCCGGCAGTGGGAACTGCCAACATGGGCCAATGCCTGCCCTTCGGCCGGGCGCACCGCGCGCAGCAGCATGGCCCGCAGTCTGGAACAGCTCTACGGCGTGAGCAAAGACGCCCGGCGCAGCATCCTGAACGGTCTGACCCGCTGGCAACTGCGCAAAAACAGCCCTGGCGCGGAAAATGCGGATTGACGCCGGGCAGCGTTGCGCTGTTTCGGCAAACGCGCCTGGGCCGGAGCGCGCGTTGCAAAAGCAAGCTGCTCTAGGATTGAAGGTATTTCACCAGGGTCTTTTCAAAAAAGTCGATGATGCCGTCGGCCATTCTGGTAATCGCGCCGTTGTGCTGCTCCAGATAATACACGGCCGGATCGCCGGCCAGCATGAGCAGGCGGTCGCCGGGGCTGTAAAGATAAAATTCGCCGATGACCAGGGCTTCGGAGCCGGGCATGACGATGGGACCGAACTCGGCGGCCTTGACGGACAGACCGGCCATGGAAAGGGCGGCGCAATGGCCGATCAATTCCCTGAGCTCCTTGGAAAAAGTGAATTCCAGCTTTTTTTCCAGGCCCGCGATTTCTTCCGGCCCAAGGCCCGGCGCGGCGTTCAGATCTTCAAAATCACCTGCGGCGGCGTAAAATGCAGGCAGCAGAGCCTGCAAAGCCTGCCGCCCGTCGGCAGCGGGAGCGGCGTGGGCTGTCTGCACAGGGCCGGGCGCGTTTTTCGGCATGGGCTTTTCCTCCTTGTGGGCGGTTCGTTGCCAGGGCTGACCCTGGGCCGCGAACCGCGCAGACACTATACACGCCCGCGCGCTTCTTGTCAGCAGCAGGCGAGGGCCTTGCCGGGCTGCCGCATAAGACGCGTCAGCCCTGTATGCGGCGCAACGGCGCATTGACAGGGGGAGCGCCTGACCCTACAATAGAAAATTCATGCTGCTCGGCAAATACCATATCGTCATCTTCAAGGAAGGACGCAGCGGCAGCCGCAATCTGCGGATGCGCGGCTGGTTCGGCTTTGCGGCCTGCGTGCTGATCCTGGCGCTGATCGCCTGCAATGTGTGGCTGGCGCGCGCCTGGCTGCAATCGCGCCCTCTGGGCGACGAGCTCGCCAACGCGCAGCGCGTGCTTGAGGAACAGCGCCGCCAGCTGGCCAATCTCACAGGCAGGATCTCGGCTGTGAGCCAGGACTTGCAGCGCGTGCAGCGTTTTGATTCCAAGCTGCGGGTCATGATGAACATGGAAAAGGACCCTGCCGATGTGGGCGGCGGCATGGAGCGTTTGAGCGATTTTTCGCGCTCCTACCTGCCATTGCACCGGCAGGAGCTGGCTGCCCGCAAGATGCAGAATTTTCTGGCTTTGCTTTCCGAGTCCGTGCGTCTGGAGGAAGTCCGCCAGCAGGATCTTTTGCGCGCCCTGCGCGAAAACCGCGACGCGCTGGCCTCCATGCCGTCCATCTGGCCGGTGGTGGGTTTTGTGTCTTCCAGCTTCGGGGGGCGTTCCTCGCCGTTTGGCCGCGGCGGCCAGTTCCACAAGGGCCTGGACATCAGCAACCGCATGGGCACGCCGATCATGGCTCCTGCCCAGGGCACGGTGATTCTGGCCGGGCGTGACGGGGCCTACGGCAACAGTGTGGAAATCAACCACGGCGGCGGCATCATTACCAAGTACGGGCACATGCAGCGTTTTTCCGTGCAGAACGGCCAATGGGTCAAACGCGGCGAAGTCATCGGCTATATCGGCATGAGCGGCCGCACCACCGGGCCGCATCTGCACTATGAGGTGCGCCTGAACGGCGTGCCGGTCAATCCCATGCGTTATATTCTGGAATGACAAAGCAGGCCTTTTCCTCCGGCGGCTCTCCCGCGGCCGTGCTGAAAAGCGTTGCGCGCCGCATTTTCTTTTTCTTCCTCCCGACATTTCCGCATCCGGCATTAGCTGTTGCACTACGGGGATAGCCTGGTCTATACTGCCTCTGCAGTGTCTCTGGGCTGGATCCATGCGCCTGCGGAGCTGGGGCGGCGCGTTCATCATTCAACAACGGGGAGTGCCCAAATGGCCAAGACAGGTAACGCATCCCTTATTCTCAAATTGCTGGCCGGGCTGATCATCGGCGCGCTGCTGGGTTTTGTGGCCAACGAGTCGGTCATGGACGTGGTGGTTTCCGCCCGGCATATTTTCGGTCAGATCATCTTCTTTCTGGTGCCTCTCGTGATTGTGGGCTTCATTACTCCGGCCATCGTGCGCCTGGGCCGCAACGCCAGCAAAATTCTGGTGACGGCCGTGTGCCTGGCCTACGTTTCCTCTGTGGGCGCCGCGCTTTTTTCCATGTTCTCTGGCTATCTGATCATACCGCATCTTTCCATCGCCACCCAGACGGAAAATTTGCGCAGCCTGCCGGAAATGGTCTTTCGTCTGGATATTCCGCCGCTGTTCAGCGTCATGAGCGCGTTGATCACCGCGCTTTTCTTCGGCCTGGGCATCGCCTGGACCAAGTCCGAAACCCTGAGCAGGATTTTCATGGAATTGGAGCGCGTGGTGACCTGGCTGGTGACCAGGGTGCTGATCCCCATTCTGCCCTTTTTCGTGGGCCTTTCCTTCATGGGTCTGGCCTATGAGGGCTCGCTGACCAGGCATCTGCCCGTTTTCGTGAGCATGGTGCTTCTGGTGATCGTGGGTCACTTCATCTGGCTCGCGCTGCTCTACGGCATCGGCGGCGCGGTTTCCGGGCGCAATCCTTCCAGGATTTTCCGCTACTATGCGCCGGCCTATCTGACGGCAGTGGGCACCATGTCCAGCGCGGCCACCCTGCCCGTGGCCCTGGAGTGCGCGCGCCGCTCGCCCGTGCTCAGCAAGACGATGGTGGAATTCATGGTGCCGTTGGGAGCCACTGTGCATTTGTGCGGTTCCGTGCTCACGGAGACCTTTTTCTGCATGACCATCAGCCTGATGCTTTACGGCACGCTGCCTTCGCTGGGCACCATGCTGCTGTTCTGCGTCTTGCTCGGCATTTTTGCGGTGGGCGCGCCCGGCGTGCCCGGCGGCACAGTGGTGGCCTCGCTGGGCATTGTGACCGGCGTGCTGGGTTTCGATCAGACCGGCGTGGCTCTTTTAATCGCTATTTTCGCCCTTCAGGACAGCTTCGGCACGGCCTGCAACGTCACCGGCGACGGGGCCCTGACCCTGATGCTGGAGGGGCTTTTCAACCGCCACGGCGAGCTCGGGCCCCTGCAGAGCCCGCAGGACATGGAGAATGCATGAGTTGTTCACGACAAGCCTTTCTTGATTTGCTGCATCAGGAAGTGGTGCCCGCCCTGGGCTGCACCGAGCCCATTGCCGTGGCCCTCGCGGCGGCCAGGGCGGCTGAAACCCTGGGGCGGCCGCCCGATCGCCTGACTGTGGAGGTCAGCGCCAATCTGCTCAAGAACGGCATGGGCGTCATGGTGCCCGGCGCCGGCGAGACGGGCCTGGCTATCGCGGCCGCTGTGGGAGCATTGGGCGGCAAAAGCGGGCTCGGCCTGGAATGTCTGCGGGATCTGACCCCGGAGCAGGTGGCGCGGGCCAAAGACATGGTCAGGACCGGCAAGGTGGAACTCAAACTGCCGGACAATGATCTGCTGCTTTTCTGCACCGTGACGGCCGTCAGTGGCGCGGACACGGCCACGGCCGAGCTGCGGGACAGTCATGCCAACATCACCCGGGTCTGGCGCGGGCAGGAGCTGATCTTTGAAAAAAAACGGAGCGCCGGGGCCGACGGCCAGGCCGCGGACGGGGCAGCCTGGCCCCTGACGCTGGCGGGCATCCATGCCTTTGCCACCACGGCGCCCCTGGAGGAAATATCCTTTATTCTGGAAGCCGCGCGCATGAACCGCCAGGTGGCCGAGGAAGGTCTCAAAACCCAGTACGGTCTGGCCGTGGGCAAGAGCATGGACGCCCGGATCCGGCAGCAAATGCTCTCCGACGACATGCCCAGCTTTGCGATCAAGCTCACGGCCGCGGCCGCGGACGCGCGCATGGCCGGGGTGATGATGCCGGTGATGAGCAATTCCGGCAGCGGCAATCAGGGCATCACCTGCACCATGCCGGTGGTGGCCTGCGCCATCCGTCTGGAAAAGAGCGACGAGGAGCTGGCCAGGGCCCTGATCGTGAGCCATTTGGTCTCCATTCACATCAAGCACCACCTGGGGCGGCTCTCGGCTCACTGCGGCGCAATGGTGGCGGCCACGGCCGCGGCCTGCGGCATTGCCCTGCTCCTGGGCGGCGGGCTCAGGGAAATGGAAATGACCGTGCGCAATATGGTGGGCAATATGGCGGGCATGATCTGCGACGGGGCCAAAAGTTCCTGCGCGCTCAAGGTGGCTTCAGCCGTGGGCGCGGGCATTCAGGCCGCCATGCTGGCCATGAGCGGCTCGGCCGTGCCCGGCAATGAAGGTATTGTGGATGAGGACATTGAAACCTGCATCGCCAATCTGGGGCGTTTGGGCTCCACGGGCATGCGCGAGACGGATAAGGTGATTTTGGATATCATGCTGCATAAAACCTAGAGCGGTTTGCTGATTTCATGAGCAAACCGCTCTGGCTGATTTCATGGGCAAAATGCTCTAGATCTGCGGCCGGCCTATGTGGGGCAGGGCGCGCTCCAGGGCGTGCCCGATGCTGAGCAGATCCGCTTCTTCGAAGGCTTTGCCGATCAATTGCAGGCCAACGGGCATCCCGCTTTCCCTGCCCAGGCCCGCGGGCAGGGCCAGACCCGGCAGGCCCGAGAGGTTGAGCGAAAGGGTATAGGCGTCCATGAGATACATTTGCAGGGGATCGGCCGTGTGACTGCCCAGATCCCAGGCCGTCACCGGCGAGACAGGGGCGCAGAGCGCGTCGCAGAGCTCCAGAGCGGCCAGATACTCGTCGCGGATCAGGCGGCGCACCTGCGCGGCCTTGCGGTAGTAAGCGTCATAGTAGCCTGAGGAAAGCACATACGCCCCGAGCATGATACGGCGCTTGACCTCCTGGCCGAAGCCTTCGGAGCGGGACTTGACGTAGAGCTCCTCCAGGTTTTTGACGTTGGCGGCGCGGCGGCCGTAGCGCACGCCGTCAAAGCGGGCCAGGTTGGAGCTGGCTTCGGCCATGGCGATAATGTAATAGGTCGCAATGGCCGCATCCGTATGCGGCAGGCTCACTTCCACCAGTTCCGCGCCCTGGTCGCGCGCCTTTTGCAGGGCGGCGTCGCAGGCCGCGCGCACCTCCGGCGTCAGACCGTCCTTGAAAAATTCCCTGGGCAGGCCCAGGCGCACGCCCTTGAGATCACAACGGGTCAGGGCCGCGGCATAGTCCTGCACAGGCCGCGGGTCGCTGGTGGCGTCACGCGGATCGTGCCCGGCGATCACCGTCAGCACCCGGGCGCAATCTTCCACGCTGCGGGCCAGAGGCCCGATTTGATCCAGTGAGGAACCGTAGGCAATCAGCCCGTAGCGCGACACCCGGCCATAGGTGGGCTTGATGCCCACGCAGCCGCAGAGCGAGGCGGGCTGGCGGATGGAGCCGCCCGTATCGCTTCCCAGAGAGGCAAAGCATTGCCCGGCGGCCACTGAAGCGGCGGAGCCGCCCGATGAGCCGCCCGGCGTTTTGGCCGTATTCCAGGGATTGCGGGTTTTTTTGTAGGCGGAATTTTCCGTGCCCGATCCCATGGCGAATTCATCCAGATTGGCTTTGCCCAGAATCACGGCCCCGGCCGCGCGCAGCTTCTCCACCACAAAGGCGTCATAGATGGGCGTGAATCCTTCCAGAATGCGCGAACCCGCGGTGGTGGCGAGGCCTTTGGTGGAGAGCGCATCCTTGAGCGTCACGGGCACGCCCCAGAGCGGCAGCGCCGGATCTGGCCCCTGCCGGTCAAGCTCTGCCGCGCGGCTGCGCGCGCCGTCAGCGTCCACCGTGAGCATGGCTGCGATTTCGGGCTCTGTGGCAGCCATGCGTTCCAGGCAGGCAGCGGTTGTTTCCGCGGCGCTGAGTTCCTTTTTTTGCAGGGCCGTGGCCACTGCCGTGAGCGAGAGTGAACAGATGTCGGTCATGCGTATCCTGCCTGGAGCTGAAAATATGTCGGGCCATCAGGGCTCTTGCCGCAACGATTCGAGCCTACACGATTCTCGGAACAATGAAGTATTCCCCGTCCTGCTCCGGCGCGTTGGCCAGCACTTCCTGTCGTGTGCGGCGGTTGACGGCCTGATCCTCCCGCCCCGGGGCCGCGTGCTGCGCCGGGCTGTACAAGGGCTCCACATTTTCGGTGTCCACCTGAGCGAGCACGTCCATATAGCCCAGGATATCCCCGAACTGGCGGGCAAACAGGGCCTGTTCTTCCGCACTGACGCTCAGGCGGGAAAGCGCAGCCATGTGGGCCACTTCTTCGGGGCTGATGGTTTTGTTTTCTGCCATTGCTTTCATCCTTTGTCTGTACGGCGCGCCGGCGGCTGACGCCATATAACTCTAAGCGTTACACGGTGCTAGCGGGCCGGGGCCGGCGGCCTTGCGGGCAGGCGCAGCTTGTAGGAAGGCTGCGGCGTGGCGCTCAGGGGCAGGACGCCGCTTGCCGGGGTCTGGGTCTGAGGCGCGGCGGGCGTTATGCCCGGAGCCTGGGGGTTGCCTTCGGCGTCCACGGCCGGAAGGCCCTGCATACGCAGCGCGGCCCGTTGCAACACGTCGGATCGGGCCTGGCTGAATTGCTCCAGGTTGAGCGGGGTCATGCCCGCGGCCGAAGCCTGAAACAGAAAGAGCTTCTGATGCGCCACGCCCGTGCTGTCCCAGGTGATGGGAGCCATGCCCCAGATCATCCGGGCCGCGCGCCCGGCGCGCGCGGTTATTTCCGGCGAAGTCAGGCGGGAAGTAATCCCCAGCGAGGCGGCAAAGCGCGTGAAATCATAGCCCAGGGCCACCCAGAGGTCAGTGCCCGGAGCTTGCAGGGCGCGCGGAGCCTGTGCGGCATTCCATGCGCCGGGGAACACGGCCAGGGCATATTTTTCCGCATTGGGCGCCAGCTTGCCGGAGAGGCTCTGCTCCCAGAGGGTCGTGCCCAGCAGCACCAGACGATCCTCGCCGTTGTACAGCAGGCTGGTGGTCAGCATATCCATGTTTTTCCAGGAGTCGGGCAAAAAGAGGGCCTCAAAGGCCGTCTGGGGAATGGGCGCGCCGCTGCCCTCGGCCTGGGCGGCGTTGATCAGCGGCGCCACAGCGTCGCTCCAGGAGCTGGGGTTTGCCGGATCATACGAGGCTTTTTGCAAAACCATGTTCCGGGCGGCCAGGCTTTGCTCCAGCAGGCCGGTCATGCGCGCGCCGTAGGCGTCGCTCGGATAAAAGGCTCCATAGGCGCGGATGTTCAGGCCGTTGGTGGCAAAAGCGATCAGGGTGTCGATCTGATCCTGCGGGCTGGGGAAAAACCGCCAGGCCCTGGCCCCCTCGTCGCCCTGTTCCAGGGAAGGCAAAAAAGTGAAAAAAGCGCGTTGTTCCGTGGCCCTGGCCGCGCGGGCCTGGGCATAGCCGCGGGCCTGCAGCGGGCCGCCCACCACGGCGCATTCCGAAGGCAGGGCGGTCAGCCGGGCCAGCCAGTCCGGAGCTTCGGTATTGACCATCTCAAGACGCGGCTTGCTGGCCCCGCCAGTCAGCTCGCGCATGGCCAACTGCGCGCCGCGCCTGATTTTGTTGGCAATGGGCGCGTACGGGCCGGAAGCGGGCAGAGCCAGCACAATGCAAGGCCCGGCCTTCGGCATGGGCGTCGCGGGCGTGAGCGGCCCGGCTGCGCGCTTGCCGAAGGGCATCTGGCAGGCGGCAAGCATGAACAGCGCGGCCAGACTGACGAAGGCCGCGAAAAGGGCAGGGGGGCTGAAAGGCACAGGACGAGGCAGGGTAGGCATGGCGGCTCCTC
This sequence comes from Desulfovibrio sp. ZJ369, assembly GCF_011039085.1. Taxonomy (GTDB): domain Bacteria; phylum Desulfobacterota; class Desulfovibrionia; order Desulfovibrionales; family Desulfovibrionaceae; genus Desulfovibrio. The sequence continues at coordinate 39,169 of NZ_JAAKEI010000002.1, forward strand.
GTAGCGTATTTTCTGCTTGAGAGTCTCTCATTTCAATCGGAATGCCGCGGGAACAAAGCGCCGGGCAACAGACAGCCGGACGGATCCTCTGTGCCGCCGGCAAGGCTCAGGGCGCGCCCGCGGCCGCCGAAACGGCATGGTCAGGGACGCGGCAGGCGCTTTGATCATAAAAAAAGGCCCGACCGTATCGGTCAGACCTTTTTTAGTACAGCATACGCGTGCTGGCAAGCCGGTCACGTCGTCTTATTTCTTCACTTCCGTGTAATCGGCGTCCACCACGTCGTCGTTGCCGGAATTGCCGGCATTGGCGGAACCGCCCGCGGCCCCCGCGCCTGCGCCGAAGTCGGCGCCTTGCTGGCCGCCCGCGGCTCCGGCGTTCTGCTGGGCCTGCTGCTGGTAGAGCTGTTCAGCCAACTTGTGCGAAGCCTTGGCCAGTTCCTCGGTGGCGTTTTTAATGGCCGCGGCGTCCTCGCCTTCCATCAGCTTGCGCAGTGAGGCGATTTTACCTTCAATGTCGCTCTTCACGGACGCGTCCGCCTTGTCGCCGAGATCGGTCAGGGATTTTTCCGTGCCGTAAATCAGGCTGTCGGCATGGTTGCGGGCTTCGATCAGCTCCTGTTTCTTTTTGTCGTCGCTGGCGTGGGCCTCGGCCTCGCGCACCAGGCGCTGAATGTCCTGCTCGGAGAGGCCGGAGGAAGCCGTGATCTTGATGGACTGTTCCTTGCCCGTGCCCATGTCCTTGGCCGAGACATTGACGATGCCGTTGGCGTCGATATCGAACGAGACCTCGATCTGCGGCACGCCGCGCGGCGCCGGGGGGATGCCGGTCAGGTCAAAGCGGGCCAGGGTCATATTGTCGTTGGCCATGGGGCGTTCGCCCTGCAGCACATGGATGGAAACCGAGGGCTGATTGTCCGCGGCAGTGGTGAAAATCTGACTTTTGCGCGTGGGGATGGTGGTGTTGCGCTCAATAAGCCTGGTGAACACGCCGCCCATGGTTTCAATGCCCAGGGAAAGCGGGGTCACGTCGAGCAGCAGCACGTCCTTCACGTCGCCGCTGAGGATGCCGCCCTGAATGGCCGCGCCCATGGCCACCACTTCGTCGGGATTCACGGAGCGGTTGGGCTCCTTGCCGAAAAAGTCGCTGACCACTTTCTGAATCAGGGGCATGCGGGTCATGCCGCCCACCAGGATGACTTCGTCAATCTGCCCGGGCTCAAGCCCGGCGTCGGTCAGCGCCTTGTTGCAGGGCTCAATGGTGCGATCCGCGAGATCGCGCACCAGAGATTCCAGCCTGGCCCTGCTGAGTTTGATCAGCAGATGCTTGGGGCCGTTCTGATCCGCAGTGATGAAGGGCAGATTGATTTCTGTCTCCATAGCTGTGGACAAATCTTTCTTGGCCTTTTCCGCGGCTTCTTTCAAGCGCTGCAGGGCCATGCTGTCCTTGGAAAGATCGATGCCGTTTTCTTTTTTGAATTCTTCAACCAGCCAGTTGATGATCCGCTGGTCGAAATCTTCACCGCCCAGGAAGGTGTCGCCGTTGGTGGCGCGCACTTCCACGACGTTGTCGCCCACTTCCAGAATGGAAATATCAAACGTGCCGCCGCCCAGGTCGAAGACCGCGATTTTTTCATTGGCCTTTTTGTCCGAACCGTAGGCCAGGGAAGCGGCTGTGGGCTCGTTGATGATCCGCTTGACCTCAAGACCGGCGATGCGCCCCGCATCCTTGGTGGCCTGACGCTGGGCGTCGTTAAAGTAGGCGGGCACGGTGATCACGGCTTCAGTCACCGGCTCGCCCAGGTAGGCCTCGGCGTCGGCCTTGAGCTTGGCCAGGATCATGGCGGAAATCTCAGGCGCGCTGTAGACGCGGCCATCGACTTCCACGCCGGCGTCGTCATTGGGGGCCTTGGTAATGGCATAGGGCGAATGTTCTTTCCAGCGATCCACTTCGGGGCTGTCATATTTGCGGCCCATAAGGCGCTTGATGGCGAAAATGGTACGCTTGGGATTGGTCACGGCCTGGCGCTTGGCGATTTCGCCCACCAGCCGCTCCTTATCAGTGAAAGCCACCACGGAAGGCGTGGTGCGGCCGCCCTCGGGATTGGTGACGCATTTGGGGTCTTTGCCCTCCATGACGTACACGCAGGAGTTGGTGGTGCCAAGGTCAATGCCGATAATTTTTGACATATGTGTGTCCTCCTCAGGGAATATGGTCAGGCCTGGCGGAGCGTTACCCCGCTGCGCGCAGCAAAAGCGCTCATTCTGCTGCGGATGAATCCGCGCGGATCTGCCCGTTGCGGGCCGTTTGGACGTCCGCGGGCCAAAGCGGACGCCGCACTGCGCCTCTAGAGCATTTTGCTTTTGAAATTATTCAATTTCAAAAGCGGCGCTGCCATCATTTCGCCTGAAAAGCGTGGTTTTCAGGCTCATTCGGCGCGGGCGTCCGCTCCGCGGCCGCCAGAGCGGTTGCCGTTTTCAACAGCAAACCGCTCTAATGCTGGCAACGTGCGCCGCGCGAGCAATAAAATAAGGCTTCCTGTGGGCGCGTCCAGTGCCGGAGAAAGATTTTTACAAAAAAACCTCTTTTTTTGCAGGGAGCCGATGCATGTTTTCTGAGCAAGAAGAGGAGGGAAATTTTCAACAAGTGCCGACGCCCCGCGCAGTGAGAGCGTGTTGCTCATTTCATTGGCAACACGCTCTCACGTCGGGGGATTTCTGGCTGTAGCGGCTCTCACGAGCCGCGCCACAGGCGGGTTTCTGCTTCATCAAGACTGCAGCAAAACGCTCTAGCCTGTGTGAGCGGTGGCCGCGCCTGTCGCGTCCGCGCCCTGATTGCGGATATTGTCCAGAATGGCCGCAATCACCTGCGCCTGCCGGTTCATGGCATCCACCTCAGCGGCGGCGTTGTTCATGGCCTCGGCCATATTGCTGCTCAGGTCGTTCACCTCCGCGATGTTCCGGTTGATCTCCTCGGAAGCCGCGGACTGCTCGGTGGCGGCCGTGGCGATGGCCGCCACCCGGCTGCTGGAATCATTGGCCAGGCTGAAGATTTGCTCCAGGGAACCGCCGGAATCCTGAGCCATGCCGGTCACCTCGTCAATGGCCCGCACCGCGCTTTCCACGGTAAGCGCGCTTCTGCCGGTCCCCTGCTGGATGGTCTCAATGGCGGATTCCACGTCGCGCGTGGCGCTCATGGTTTTTTCAGCCAGCTTGCGCACTTCGTCGGCCACCACCGCAAAGCCGCGCCCCGCGTCACCGGCGCGGGCGGCCTCAATGGCCGCGTTGAGCGCCAGCAGATTGGTCTGATCCGCAATGTCGCGGATCAGCGTGAGCACCGCGCCGATATCCCGCGCCTGCCTGTCCAGACTTTCCATCTCGCTTTTCAGGCCGGTGGACTGCTCCTGCACGGATTGGATGCTCCGAATGGTGCGCAGCATCAGCTCCGTGCCGTCCCGGGCCTGCCCCTGCACCGAGGAGGAGGCGTGCGCCGCATTTTCGGCATTGCCCGCCACTTCCAGCACGGTGGAATTCATTTCTTCCATGGCCGTGGCTGTTTCGGCCATGCGCGCGGCCACCCGCCGGGTATGCTCGCGCACGTCGTCGATCTTGCCCGTAAGCTGATCCGCCGTGGCGTTGAGCCCGGCCACCACGCCTTCCAGAGAGTTCACCGTGTCCATACGGGCCTTGACGCTGGCCTCCTCGGCTTCTTTTTGCAGGCGCAGGCGTTCGGTGACGTCCCTGGCCACTTCGAGGTGCCCGATCCTCTGGCCCTCCTGATCATGCAGATAGTCCAGCGAGATTTCCATGCTCCTGCCGTTGGGCATGTGATTGAGGACGTTGTGGTTGCCCTGGCGCAATTGTTCGATGCCGCACTGGGGGGTATTGCAGATATTTCCCTTTTTTTCCGAACAATGGAGGCCGCGCACCTCGGCCATATCGGTTTTGCCCATGCTGTTGAGGGCAACCGTGTTGCAGAAGGTCCAGCGCATATCCATGTCCGTGACGGAGATGCCGTAAGGCAGCGCATTGAGGATGCTCTCGTACCAGTGCGTCTGTGCGCGCAGTTTGCCGACCATGCCCCGCAGGGCTTCGGCCAGATGGCCCAGACAATCGCCGCGGTATACGTCCAGATCGATGTTGTCCCCTTGGGCCACGGCTTCGGCAAAGCTCACGCATTTCTTGATCGGCCTGAGTGTGCGGCGAATGTACACGCTGCCGAGCAGCATAATCAGCGCGGCGGCCGCGAGACTGCAGAACAGAGCGGCAAAAAGGCCGTCTGACGCGGGAACATTGGCCGCCAGGCCGGGCTCAAGCTGTGTCGCCTGCTGGAATGAACGATCCAGATAGATATAACCGGGGGCCATCATGGCAGCGCAGGTCAAAAGCACTGCACCGATAAGAACAAGCACAAGTTTTGTGTCGAGAGTTGAGCGCATTATGTGTTTCCTCCACTAGCGGGCAGACAATGCAGTGTGTTTTGACCAGGGCGGGCCGATTTTCTCCTCCTGCGGCATGAAGCTGGCGAAATACGGGGGGGCCCGGGGCGCTCCCGGAACAGGTAAAGCGCATGCGGGCAGGTAAGCGGAAAGATTCGGATGGCGTTTTTACAGCGCGACTCGCGTTGCTTGCCAGGGAAGACGCGTGCGACCACTGCGCCTGCTTTCGCAAGGTATGCGCTTGTGGCGCGCAGCGGGGAAAAGACAGGCTCTCTCTCTCTCTCTCTCTCTCTCTCTCTCTCTCTCTCTCTCTCTCTCTCTCTCTCTCTGCCGGGACGACGAGAAGGGACTATTCTGCATAACCAATCCTGCGGTTAGGGCCATTTCATTTTGAAATTGAAGGATTCACTTTTACGGTGAAACTTCTTTCTCAACCATGTAAAATTAACATGACTTTTTTAAGAAAACCATCGCAAAGGTGAATCCCTCCTGAAATTGCTCTGACGGTTGCGGGAGCAGGCGGTTTCAAAACTTTGCGATTGTATAATCTCAAAGTTACTCTGCTCCAGAATATGCACGATGCAAATTGTTGCCTTGCGATACCGAAAGCCGCAGGCTCCGGGCAGCTCTCAATAGGATTTTTGAAGAAAAAACGTAAAAATCTATATGAGTAATATGTTTCTATATATCTGAGAAAAGCGTTGCGCATGACAGGAGACAGTGCCCGCGCAGCGGTTCCCGGCGGCATATATGCGCCTCTTCCTGAGTAGTATACTAGGGAATTGTTGAAAAGTCGACAACAATATCAGCCTGCTGAGGAGCAGGCGTGTTGGCGGCTTCGGACCACGGCAAGGCTGCCCTGCGCTGACGCCGCAGTGTGCGCGACGCCGCGGGCGTCAGCCGTTGGCGGCTGTGCCGCCTTACGGATGACGACAGCAGAGAGAGGCGCAGGCGAAATGTACTTTCGCCGTTACGCGCCGGAGCGAGCGTTTCAAAAGCAATATGCTCTACTTAACCAGAGAGGAAAGCGCGAGCACCAGACAGATGCCGAAAATACAGGAGACAGTCGCCAGATTCCCGTTGCCTGAGACATTGGCTTCAGGGATGACTTCTTCCACAACCACATAGATCATGGCTCCGGCGGCAAAAGACAGGGCCACCGGCAGAAGTCCGGCCGCGATTCCGGCTGCCAGCGCGCCGGGCACCGCGCCCAAAGGGGCCGTGACGCCGGAAAGCACGCCGTAAAAACAGGATTTGCGGGCTGAGTAGCCTTCGGCGCGCATGGCCGTGGAAACGACCAGCCCTTCCGGCACATTTTGCAGCATGATGGAAAAGGTCAGCACCAGAGCCGTTGTCAGGCCGAGGCTTTCGGAGCCCACGTTCAGGCTTTCGGCCGCGGCCGCGCCGTATCCCACGCCGATGGCCAGGCCTTCGGGAATATGATGCAGAGCCATGGCCGTGACCAGAAGGATGCTGCGCCGCCAGCTGGTCGAAAGGCCCTCCGTGGTGTCCTGGAGCATGTGGATGTGCGGCAGCACGCGGTCCAGGCCCCAGAGAAAAGCCGCGCCCAGCAGCAGGCCCGGAATAATGGGCGCAAAGGACCAGCGCCCCAGATGCGCGGAAAGTTCAAGCGCGGGTTGCAGCAGGCCGAAAAAAGCCGCAGCCAGCATCATGCCCCCGGCCGCGCCCAGCAGACAGTCCATGGCCCGGCGAGAAAACTGACGCCGGGTAAAAATAATCGCCGCGCCCAGGCTTACGGAAAGCCAGGAAAGCAGGCCGGCCACCAGGGCCTGGAATACGGGCTGTGAAAAAAGTTCCATACACGACGGATGCTCTTGCTGTCGCGCAGGTTTTGGCCGCGCCGCAGGTTCTGTGCTTCTGCCGCGCCGGTGCGCGCAAGTCGGCCCGACGCGTGCTTGTGGACAAGACATGCACGGAAGCCCGCAGTGCATGCCCTGCTTTCGGCGTGCCTTGCAAACTCCGGTTGCAGTGATACTATAGTCTTTTTGCAGCGGTCTGTCAGCTCATTGATCGTCAGTCACAGGGCTGCCGCATACAGAGCGAAACAGATCAGGTTTCCAGGCACGTTTTTACAAGTCCTGTCGATATTGCAGGGACTGGCGCAGGGTCTCCCTGTCCATGTATTTGATCTCCGCGCCCAAAGGAATGCCCTGGGCCAGGCGGGACAGCCGGATCTGCGGGAAGCGCTTGCGCACCAGCCGCCGGATGAAGGAGGCGGTGTTTTCCGCTTCCAGGGTGGCGCCGAGCGCCAGGATCAGTTCCCGCACCTCGCCTTCGGCCAGACGGTTCACGAGCCTGTCCAGATCCAGGCTTTGGGAATCCGTCCGCTCCAGGGGCGCCAGCAGGCCGCCCAGAATCATATATTGGCCGCGGTAAAAGCCGCCTTCATCCAGGGTCAGCATACTGTCCCACTCCGTGACCAGGCAAAGCACGTCGCGGCTCCGCCCGGCGTCGGCGCAGATCGCGCAAGGGTCAGTGGACGAAAGGCCGCCACAGCGCGAGCAGAGATGCAGATTGTCGCGCAAATCATGAATGCCCCGGCCCAGGCGTCGGGTTTCGGCCTCCGGCCACTTCAGCAGGGTCATGGCCACGCGCATGGCCGACTTGGGCCCCAGGCCCGGCAGCCGGGCGAGCTGCTCCACCAGGGCCTTGAGAGGTTCGGGAATCCGGCTGTGCATGATCGGGTCTCTTAGAATACGCCGGGCAGTTTGATGCCCCCGGAAATAGCGTTCATCTCGCGCTCCAGGGTCTCGCGGGCAATGCGCCCGGCCTCGTTGACAGCGGCCAGGATAAGATCCTGAAGCATTTCCACGTCGCCGCCTTCCAGCGCTTTGGGATCGATAATCAGCTTGCGCAGCTCCTGCCTGCCGGAAACCTCGGCCTTGACCATGCCGCCGCCGCTGGCCGCCTCGTAAGAGCGCTCGGCCATCTCCTGTTGCAGTTTGGACAGTTTGCCTTGCATGACCTGTGCCTGGCGCAGGATGTCGTTCATATTACGCATGGTTTGCTCCTTGAAAGCTTAAGATTTGATTTCAGTGCAATGCTCAATGGAAGCCTTGAGCACTTCCAGGCAGGGTTGCAGCTCGGGTTTTTTGCTGAACTCCGCAATGAGCTCTGGCTCGCTGCGCGTCGGACGCGGGGCGAGCAGCTCCAGTTGCGGCTCCCGCAGGCCGTAGGCCCGGAGCGCCGCTTCCAGCGCGCCGCGTTGTTTCTCCAGTTGGTGCAGCAGGGTTTCCGCCCTGGGCGTCAGGCGCAGACGCTCCCCCTGCCAGTCCGCGCGCGCGGCGCGCAGCAGATGCTGTGCAGGCGCGGGCCGCCCGGCCGCCTGCTCGGCCGCGCAAAATTCGCAAAAGGCCTGCCAGTCCGGCTGAAAACCGGGAGCCGCGACGCCAGGCGGCGTGGGGAAATGTTCTTCCGCATGTCCGGCTGCCGGAGCCGGGCGCTGCTCCGGCGGCGCATCAGCCGCAGTTGCGCGCGGCATGGCCTGCGTTTCTTCCCCGGCTTTTTCCGGCCGGAGGGGAGAGGGCGCAGCTTGTTTCAGTCCGGAATCCGGGCCGGATTCAGAAGGAGGCTCCGGCCGGGATCGCGGAGCGGCCTCAGCTCCGGGCTTTGGCCCTGCGGGAGCTTCTTCCGGCGGCATGGGCGGCACAGCGGAAGCGGCAGGCCCACGGCTTTGCGGCGGAGGCGCGGCCGCGGGGGCGTTTTCCGACCCCGGTGGGGGCGAAGCTCCGGGAACGGCACTGGAGCCGGACGCCTCAGCCCTTGCCGGGCCGCGGTCCGCCTGGCGGTCCGGCAGGCAATCCAGGGGCAGCAGTTGCGGCAGGAGGGCCAGATTGAGCAGCAGCAGCTCAAGCGCGGCCGCCGGTTCCGGGCTTTGCACAATGCCGCGCTGGGCATCCAGCGTCATCTGCCAGGCCGCGTGCAGATGCCCGGCGGAAAAGCGCGGGGCCAGCTCCTGCCAGAGCGCGGCCTCATCCGCGGGCAGTTGCAGACTTTGCAGCATGGCTTTGCCGCCCTGGCGCAGCAGAAAAAGGTTGCGCAGATTCCCGGCCAGCTCGCGCGTGAAAAAACCGATGTCAATGCCCTGCCGGAGAATCTCGCGGCACAGCCCGGCCACAGCCCCGCAATCCCGCTCAAGCAGGGCGTCAAACAGGCGGCTGAACACTTCCCGGCCTGCCAGGCCGAGAACTTCGCGGGTCATGGCCGCGGTCAGGCTTTCGCCGCCCAGAGCCAGCGCCTGATCCAGCAGGGACATGCCGTCGCGCACGCTGCCCGCCGCGCGGCGGGCGATGAGGCGCAGCGCGCTCTCCTCAAAAGGTATGCCTTCTTTCTGCAGCACCGCGGTCAAATGGGCCAGGAGCGCCTCTTCGCTCAGATGCCGGAAAACAAAGTGCTGGCAGCGGCTGACGATGGTCACCGGGAATTTGTGGGCCTCGGTGGTGGCGAAGATGAAAACCACGCGCTCCGGCGGCTCTTCCAACGTCTTGAGCAGGGCGTTGAAGGCGTTGCGGGTGAGCATGTGGGCTTCGTCGATAATGAAGATTTTGTAACGGCCTTCCATGGGCGCGTAACCGATGGTCTCGCGCAGGGAACGGGCGTCTTCAACGCTGTTGTTGGACGCGCCGTCGATTTCGGTCACGTCCACATGGCCGCCCTGGGTGATCTTGCGGCATTGGGCGCACTCGTTGCAGGGTTCGGGGCCGGGCGCGTGCTCGCAGTTGAGAGCCTTGGCGAAAATGCGGGCAATGGTGGTCTTGCCCACGCCGCGCGTGCCGCTTAAAAGATAGGCGGCCGCCGGGCGATCTTCGGCCGCGGCGCGGGAGAGCACGGCCTTGACCATGTCCTGCCCGGCCACCTGGGCGAAGGTCTGGGGGCGGTAACGCGTTGCGAGAGACAGATGCTTCATGAGGAGCTGCCGCCGCTCAGGCGCGGCCGGGCGCTGTGCTTTCGCGATCCGTCAGGGGAAACGTGCCTTGCGGTGCGGCCGTGGGCCATGCGCTGGCCTGATCCGCAAGGGTTCGTTCTTCCCGTGGACGTTGAAACGTTGCAGCGCCCCGTCGCGCCTGAAGGCCGGGAAAGGTTTGTTGCGCGCTATACAGTGTAATGATGCAGCCAGCCGGCATACTTGGGATTCTCGCCTTTCACGGCTTTAAAAAATTCCGCCTGTAAATGTTTGGTCACCGGGCCCGCGTGCCCTTGACCTATCTGGCGGTGATCCAGCTCGCGGATGGGCGTAAGCTCGGCCGCCGTGCCGGTAAAGAAGGCCTCATCCGCAATGTAGAACTCGTCGCGGGTAAACTGCTGCTCTTCCACCGCATAGCCCAGGTCGCGGGCCACGGTCATCACCGACTGGCGCGTAATGCCGCCGAGAATGGAAGTCCAGGGGGTTGTCTTGATCAGCCCGTCGCGCACGATGAAAATATTTTCGCCCGTGGCTTCGGAAACAAAGCCGTTGGTATCCAGCATCACGGCCTCGTCGTAGCCATCTTCCCTGGCTTCGATCTTGGCCAGAATGGAGTTGATGTAATTGCCGGAAGCCTTGGCTTTGGACATGCTGGTGTTCACATGGCTGCGCGCAAAGGAGCTTGTTTTGACCCGGATGCCTTTTTCCAGGGCCTCGGCGCCCAGATAGGCTCCCCACGGCCAGACCGCGATGATCGTCTGCACGGCGTTGCTGCCGGGGTAGACGCCCATTTCGCCCCGCCCCACAAAGGAGAGCGGGCGGATATAGCCTTCGGGCAGCTTGTTGGCTTCCAGGGTTTCAATGCAGGCCCTGGCGAGTTCTTCGGCGTTGTAAGGGAGGTCCATGCGCAGAATTTTGGCGGAATTGAGCATGCGCTTGCAATGATCCTCCAGGCGGAAGACCGCGGAGGTCCCGTCGGCGCAGGCATAGGCCCGGATGCCTTCAAAAATGGCGCTGCCGTAGTGCAAGGCATGCGTGAGAACATGAACCTGGGCTTCTTCCCAGGGAACCATTTTCCCGTCGAACCAGATGAACTTCGTTGTCTGCATGGCTTAACCTCGCAAAAACCGCTGTGTGGGACGCCGTGCCTCGCCGGGCCGCTGCCGGGCGCGGGGGCGCAATTCCCGAAAACTACTGAAAAGCGGCGGAGATGGCAAGCCTTGTCAGCCGACCGCCGAGAGGGTAGAACGGCCCTGGCCGGGAAGGGCCGGGCGGTCTGCGTCCAGACCCCGGCACGACCCAAAACTGCGCAACGACAAGCAGCGCTGAGAGGCGGAAATCATGAATGAAAGCACGGTCCTGGGCATTGACGCGGGCGGCACGCATACCGACGCGGTGCTGATTACGACGCGGGGGACACAACTGCGGCTTGCGGCCGCGGCCAAGGTCCCCACCCGGCATGAGGATTTGCCCGCTTCGGTGCGGGACGTGCTGGCGGAGCTGGCCCGGACCCTCGGCAGCGACGGCAGGGCCTTGTTGGGCGGCGTGCGGCGCGTGACCCTGGGCACGACGCTGGCCGTCAATGCCCTGGTGCAGGGCCGCGCCGACAGCGTGGGTCTGGCGCTTTCCGCCGGGCCGGGCCTGGATCCGGGCCGCTTCGGCCTGGGCGGGCATGTCTGCGTGGCGCCCGGCGGTCTGGATCATCGGGGCGTGGAAGTGAGCCCCCTGCAAGCGGCCGGGCTGGCCGGCCAGGCGGCGCGCTGGCAAGAGCAGGGCGTGACCGCCGCGGCCTGCGTGGGTAAGTTTTCCCCCCGCAATCCGGCCCATGAGCAGGCCATGAGCGCCGCGCTCCTGAAGGGCGCGAAACTGCGGATCACGCTGGGGCACAGGCTTTCGGGCCGCCTGAACTTTCCGCGCCGCATCGCCACGGCCTATTACAATGCCGCTGTGGAGCGCCTGCACAACAATTTTCTGGATGCCGTGGAAGCGGCGCTGGCCGGGGCGGGCGTGCGCGCGTCGGTCAGCCTGCTCAAAGCCGACGGCGGGGCCGTGCCCGTCTCCCTTTCGCGGCGCGAGCCCGTGCAGTCGATTCTCTCCGGCCCGGCGGCCAGCGTGATGGGCGTCATGGCCCTCTGTCCGGGCCTTGCGCAAGGCTGCGCTCTTTTGCTGGATATGGGCGGCACCACCACGGACATGGCTGTTTTTGCCCACGGCTCGCCGGTCGTCGATCGTGACGGGATGCGGCTTGAAGGCCGTCGCACTCTGGTGCGGGCGCTGGCTTCCGTCTCCATCGGCGTCGGCGGGGATTCGCTGCTCAGCGTTGCGGGCGCGGGACAGGACGCGCGCGTGCGCACAGGCCCGCTGCGCGAGGGGCCCGCGCTGGCCTTCGGCGGCAACCGGCCCACCTTGCTGGACGCGCTCAATGTCGTGAACGATGCGCAAAGCGGCTCCACTGCCGGGGAGGATGAAGGTCTGCGCGGCACAATGGCGGGCAATGCCGCGGCGTCCCGCGCGGGCGTGGCGGCACTGGCCGCCACCTGCGGTCTTGCGCCCGAAGTTCTGGCCCGACGCGCCGTGGACGACGCGCTGGATCAGATCCGGCTGGCCGCGCGGGATTTGATCGAAACGGTCAATGCGGGGCCGGTGTATACCCTGGCCGCGCTCAAGGCCGCGCGGGAAGTCCGGCCCGATCGCCTCGTGCTGGTGGGCGGCCCGGCGGACTGCATCCGCGGGAGGCTGGCCGCGGCCTTTGGTCTGCCGGTGGAAAGTCCGGCCAATGCGGCGGTTGCCAATGCCGTGGGCGCGGCCCTGACCCTGCCCACCGCGGCCCTTGAGATCTACGCGGACACCGGCAGGGGCGTCTTGCGCGCGCCTGCGCTGGATCTGGAAGAGCGCATCGGCAAGGGCTATACCCTGAATGCGGCCGAGCGGCGCGCCGCGGATCTGCTTACGGCCCGCCTGGCGGGCGAGGGCGTGCCTGAGGCGGCCGTGGAAATCACGGAGGCCGACCTGTTCGCCACCCTGGACGACGGCGGTTATGGCAGCAAGGATATCCGGGTCGCCTGCCAGGTGGTGCCGGGCATTGCCGGCAGGCTCTGAAGGCGGGGCTGCCCGACGGAAACGAATGTCATGCAGATTGTTCTTTTTGAGCCGGAAATACCTCCCAATACCGGCAATATCGCCCGGCTCTGCGCGGCCACGGGCACATGCCTGAACCTCATTGAGCCTTTGGGCTTCAAGCTGGAAAACCGTTACCTCAGGCGCGCGGGCCTGGACTACTGGCCCAATGTGGAGCTGCGCGTCTGGCCGGACTGGGACGCCTTTGCGGCGCAAGGGCAGCAGGGCGGCCGCCTGGTGCTGACGTCAGCCAAAGAGGCCGCAACGTGCGCGCCGCTGCAGCATTTCGCCTTTGAGCGCGCCGACTGCCTGGTTTTCGGCCCTGAGACGCGCGGCCTGCCGCCGGACATTCTGGCCCGTTCGCCGCATCGGGTGCGTATTCCCATGCTGGAAGGGGGCGTGCGCAGCCTGAATCTTTCCACAGCCGCGGGTATCGTGCTCTACATGGCCCTGGCCCGTTGCGGCCTGCTGGAGGCCTGGGCGTGACTTACGGTTTGTACAGCGTCTGGGAATGCTGGTGGCTCGCGCCGCTGGCGCTGCTGCTGGATCTGTGCCTGGGCGATCCCAAACTGCCCTGGCCGCATCCAGTCTGCCTTGCGGGTCGCCTTCTGGCCCGCCTGGAAGGCCCGGCGCGGCATTGGATGGAGCGGGGCGGGGCAGAAAGACGCCCCTGGCGCGGGCGGCTGGCCGGGCTGTGCGCGCTGCTTGTTCTGGTCTGTTGCACCGGCCTTGCGGTCTGGCTGTTGATCGGCCTGCCGCTGATCGGGCCGTTGCTGGCCGTCTACCTGGCCTGGGCCGGTCTGGCTCTGGGCAGCCTGCTGGGTACGGGCCGGGAAGTGCTGCGCCGGGTGGAAAGCCGTCCCGTGCCCGATGCGCGCGAGGCCGTGTCCTGGCTGGTCAGCCGCGACACCAGCCGCATGGATCGCCCGCTGTTGCGCAAGACGCTGGCTGACACGCTTTCGGAAAATCTCACCGACGCGCTGCTGGCCCCGTTTTTCTGGCTTTTGCTGGCCGGGCCCGTGGGTTTGTGGTGCTACAAGGCCGTAAGCACCACGGATTCCATGTGGGGGTATATGACGGAGAAGTGGCGCTGGCTGGGCTGGGCCGGGGCGCGCGGGGACGATCTGCTGGCTTTTGTCCCGGCGCGGTTCTCTGTCGTTGCGCTCTGGTTCACGGATCGCTGTTTTCGGAGCGGGCTTTTTTTCGTGCGCGCGGCGGCAAGGTTCAGGCCGGGCGCGGACAAAAAGCGGTATCAGGCGATGAATAGTGCTCAAAGCGCGTTCGGGCAGCCGCCGCGCGACGAAGTACAATCTCCGGCGGGGCGGGCTGGGGGCTTTCACCCTTTGCGGCAATGCCGCTCGCAGGTGCAGAAGGTTCTGACAGGCAATGGCGCGGCCTTGCCCTGGGATGGCCTGTGGCCGGGTTTCGGGGTCATTGCGCGGCAGGCCGCGGGCATGCCCAGCCCCAATTCCGGCTGGCCCATGACAGCCTGCGCCTGGCTTTGCCGGGCGCGCATGGCCGGGCCTTCCGTCTACTTCGGCGCGCTCACGCCCAAGCCCTGGCTGGGGCCGCCCGAAAGCGAGGCGGCCCCCTGGGATGCGGCGCGGCTGCTGGCGCTCTGCGCGCTCTTGCGCTATAGCGCCCTGTGTGGGGCCCTGCTTCTCTGGCTGGGATGCCTCGCGCTTTGTTTTTTTTCTCTTTCGTAGCCTGTCACGCATACCGTTACAGGCTGCCGGCGTCAGCCCTCATTGCAATGCCGTCTGCGCAACGCCGTCTGCGCAACGCCGTCCGCCAAAAAGCTGTCTTTTTCCGTGCGGCGGCGTTATACTGAGGACTGACATTAGCCGCCGCCCGGAAATCCGGCGCGCCGCCAAAGACGGCGCAGATGCAGCCGGAGCGACCGAAGGAGCCTTTGAAAAAGCGTAGCGTTTCAAAAGCAATATACTCTGGAAGGACGTTCACATGCTTCTGGCCGCATTGTACGCCGCGTGTCTGGTGGTGGGTTTTCTGTGCGGAGCCACGGGCGTGGGCGGCGTGCTGATCCCGCCCCTGCTGGTCCTGCTCAGCGGTCTTGAGACTCATACGGCCATGGGCACGTCTCTGGCCAACATGTTTTTTCTCACCGTTGTGGGCACCTGGATGTTTCAGCGTCTGGGTCTGATCAACTGGCGGGAGGCCATTCCCCTGGTGCTGGGCGGCGGCCTGGCGGGCTGGCCCGGCGCCTGGTGCAACGCCCGCCTGGATTCCGGGCCGCTGATCTCCATTTTGGGCGTGGTGATTGTGCTGGCCGGGGTCTGCGCGCTCCGGCCCCCTTCCGCTGCCGCGGCCGAGAACGCGTATCCTTTCTGGCACGGCCGCACGGGGCTGTTTTGCGTGGGCGCGGCCATCGGCTTTATTGCCGGGCTGACCGGCGTGGGCGGCGGCGTGCTTTCCGTGCCCTGGATGATCATTGTGGGCTATGCGCCGCTCGTGGCCGTGGCCCTGTCCATGCCCTTTCAGGTTCTGGCCACCTTTTCCGGCTCTCTGGCCAATGTGGCGGGCGGATATCTGGATTATGAGCTTTTGCCCGGCCTGACGCTGGTTGTGCTTTTCGGCTTCTGGTGGGGCGTGGCCGCGGCCCGGCGCATTCCGCCGCTGCTCCTGCGCCGGATCATCGGCCTGGTCTGCTGCGGGCTGGGCGTTTTTTTGCTTGTGCGCCAGCTTGCGAGCTAGCATACTGGACGCGAAATGATGGCAGCGAAGTGATTGAAAATGGATATTTTCAATCAAAAAATGCTCTAGCCTCAAACCAGTCCCGCGCCCTATGAATATCGCCGCTGTTTTCATCCGCCGTCCGGTCGCCACGGCCCTGATCATGCTGGGCATGCTTTTCTTCGGCGTTACGGGTTATGTGAACCTGCCGGTCAACCAATTGCCCAATGTGGATTTTCCCACCATCCAGGTCAGGGCCGATCTGCCCGGCGCGGATCCGGAAACCATGGCCGCCTCCGTGGCCACGCCTCTGGAAAAGGAATTTTTCACCATTGCGGGCATTGATTCCATTTCTTCGGTCAATGCCGTCGGGCGCACGCGGATCACCATCCAGTTCGCCCTGGATCGCGATATCGACGCCGCGGCCCTGGATGTGCAATCGGCCATCGGCCTGGCCCAGCGCCGCCTGCCCGCGAGCATGACCACGCCGCCGAGCTTCCGCAAGGTCAATCCCGCGGACATGCCCATTCTCTATCTGCGCGTTTCCTCGCCCACCTTGCCCCTCTATTCCCTCAACGAATACGCGGATACGCTCATCGGCCAGCGATTGTCCATGGTCGAGGGCGTGGCCCAGGTGGTGATCTACGGTCAGAAAAAATATGCCGTGCGCGTGCAACTGGACCCTGACGAGCTGGCCTCGCGCGGCCTGGGCATTGATGAGGTGGCCGACGCTGTGATGGCCGCCAACAGCAAACTGCCCACAGGAACCCTGGAAGGCGCGAGCCGGGCCAGTTCGATCAAGGCATCGGGCCAGCTTGAAAACGCGCGGGCCTTCCGCGACGTGGTGGTGGCCTACCGCAACGGCGCGCCCGTGCGCCTGCGCGATCTGGGCACGGTTGTGGACAGCGTGGAGCAGGACAAGCAGATCTCCTGGAGCAACGGCGGCGCGCCCAGCATCACCCTGGCCGTGGAGCGCCAGCCCGGCACCAACACCGTGCGGGTGGTGGACGCCATCCGTCGATTGCTGCCCGCCCTGGAGCGCCAGTTGCCGCCCTCGGTCAAGGTGGATATTTTTTACGACAGCTCGGAATCCATCCGCGAGTCCGTGGCCGACGTGAAGTTCACGCTGCTGCTCACGGTCTTTCTGGTGGTGCTGGTGATCTTTCTCTTTCTGCGCAACCTGCCCGCCACGATCATTCCGAGCCTGGCCCTGCCCATGTCGGTGATCTCCACCTTCGCGATCATGGCCGTGCTGGGCTACAGCCTGGACAATCTTTCGCTCATGGCCCTGACCCTGGCCGTGGGCTTTGTGGTGGACGACGCCATCGTCATGCTTGAAAACATCGTCCGCCATCAGGAAATGGGCAAGGATCCCCTCACGGCCGCCCATGACGGCTCCGCGGAAATCGGCTTCACCATCGTGTCCATGACGATTTCTCTGGCCGCGGTGTTCATTCCGGTGCTGTTCATGGGCGGCATCGTGGGGCGGCTCTTCCGCGAGTTCGCGGTGGTGATCATCACGGCCATCCTTTGCTCCGGCGTGGTTTCGCTCACGCTCACGCCCATGCTCTGCGCCTATTTTCTCAAAGCCGGGCAAAAGCACAAGGCCGGCTACGAAGGAATGTACGGCAAACTGGAGCGAATGTTCGACCGTCTGGCCCAACTCTATGCCAAATCCCTGGACTGTGTGCTGCGACGCCGCGCGGCGGCCTTGTGGGCCTCGCTGGGCCTTCTGGCGCTGACCGTCTGGCTGGGCATGGCCATGCCCAAGGGTTTTCTGCCCTCCGAGGACATGGGCTTTCTGGTGGCCAGCACCGAAGCCGATCAGGGCGTTTCCTTTCAGGGCATGGTGCAGGCCCAGCACAGTCTGGACGCCTTGCTGGAAAAAGAGCCGCATGTAGCCATGTACAATTCCGTGGTGGGCATTGTGGGCGCCAGCCAGAGCATGAACAACGGCATACTCCTCATGCACCTCAAGCCCCACGACGAGCGGCCGGGCATTGAAAGCGTGGCCCAGCGCCTGCGCCGGGAGCTGAACGCCTCCCCGGCCCTGCGGGTCTTTGTGCGCGTGCCCCCGGCCATCAACATCGGCGGGCGCTCTTCCAAGGCGCTGTACCAGTACACGCTGTCCGGGCCGGACATGGAGGCCCTGTACGACAGCGCCCAGAAGGTGGAGGACGCCCTGCGCGCGCTGCCGCAGATCCAGGACGTGAACAGCGATCTGCAACTCAAGAATCCCGAACTGCGCGTGAGCATCGACCGCAACCGCGCCGCGGCCCTGGGCGTGAGCCCGCAGCAGATCGAGCTGGCCCTGCAATCGGCGTACGGCTCGCGCGAGATTTCCACCATTTACGCGCCCACCAATGATTATACGGTGTTCGTGGAACTGCAGAAACGCTTCCAGCAGGACAGTTCGGCTCTTTCCCGCCTGTATGTGCGTTCCCGCGACGGCGCTCTGGTGCCCCTGGATGCCCTGGCCACGCTTTCGCCGGGCGTGGGGCCCATTGCCGTGAACCACAATGGCCAGTTCCCGGCCGTGACCATTTCCTACAATCTGCGGCCCGGCGTGGCCCTGAGCCAGGGCGTCGCGGCCGTGGAAGCCACGGCCCGGCCGCTGCTGCCCGATTCCGTAAGCGCCCAGTCCCAGGGCACTGCCCAGGCTTTTCAAAACTCCCTGCAGGGCATGGGCTGGCTTTTGATCCTGGCTATTGTGGTCATTTATCTGGTGCTGGGCATTTTGTACGAGAGCTTCATCCATCCCCTGACCATCCTTTCGGGCCTGCCCTCGGCAGGCTTTGGCGCTCTGGTCACGCTCTGGCTGTTCGGCCTGGAGCTGGATCTCTACGGTTTTGTGGGCGTGATCATGCTGCTGGGCATTGTCAAGAAAAACGCGATCATGATGCTGGATTTCGCCCTGGAGGCCCAGCGCCGCGATCCCTCGGTCACGCCCCTGGCCGCCATCACCGAGGGCTGCCGGGTGCGTTTTCGGCCGATTATGATGACGACCATGGCCGCGCTGATGGGCGCGCTGCCCATTGCCATCGGCATCGGAGCCGGAGCCGAGGCGCGGCGGCCCCTGGGCCTGGCCGTGGTGGGCGGCTTGTGCTTTTCGCAGATCGTGACCCTGTATATCACGCCGGTCTATTATTTTTATATGGAAAAGCTTTCCCGCCGCCTGAATCGCAACTATGGCTCCCGTTTCCAGGCAGGCGGCGCCGCGCCTGAGGGCCGCCCGGATGCGGAGCCTGGCCGGTGTTGACAGAAAACCGCCCCGGCCCTACCTTTAGCGATATGCCCTGACAGGCCCTGGACCGCCGACAGGCTAACTAAAGGACGTAGTCATGCCTTTGTGCAGCGTTGAAGAAGCCGTTGCCGACATCCGGCAAGGGAAAATGGTTATTCTTGTGGACGATGAGGATCGCGAGAACGAAGGCGATCTGACCATGGCCGCCGAGCACGTCACGCCCGAGGCCGTCAATTTCATGGCCAGATACGGGCGCGGGCTGATCTGCCTGCCCATGGCCCCGGAGCTTGTCGACCGCCTGCGACTGCCGTTGATGACCCAGCGCAACGGCTCCCGCTTTGGCACCAATTTCACGGTTTCCATTGAGGCCCGCGAGGGCATTACCACCGGCATTTCCGCGGCTGACCGCGCCACCACGATCCAGGCCGCGGTGGCCGATCAGGCGCGGCCAGAGGATATCGTCACGCCCGGGCATGTCTTTCCGCTCAAGGCCAGGGCAGGCGGCGTGCTTTCCCGCGCCGGGCAGACCGAAGGCGGCGTGGATCTGGCCCGCCTGGCCGGGCTCAAGCCCGCGGCCGTGATCTGCGAGATCATGCGCGACGACGGCAGCATGGCCCGCATGCCGGATCTGGAAGCCTTCGCCGCCGAGCACGGCCTTAAGATCGCGGCGGTCAAGGATCTGATCCGCTATCGCCTGAGCAGGGGGCAGGTTTCGGTGCGCTGCGACGCGCACGCCCATCTGCCGAGCATGTTCGGGGACTTTACGGTCTATGCCTATGAAAGCGACACCGAGCCCGGCACGCATCTGGCTCTGGTCAAGGGGGACATTGGCGGGCCGGAGCCCGTGCTCACCCGCGTGCACAGCCAGTGTCTGACCGGCGACGCGCTGGGCTCCCTGCGCTGCGACTGCCGGGGCCAGCTCGGCGCGGCCCTGCGCCAGATCGAGCAGGAGGGGCGCGGCGTGCTGCTCTATATGCGCCAGGAGGGGCGCGGCATTGGCCTGGCCAATAAAATCCGCGCCTATGCCCTGCAGGATCAGGGCTATGACACGGTGGAGGCCAATCGCAAACTGGGCTTCCCCGACGATCTGCGCGATTACGGCACGGGCGCGCAAATCCTGGTGGATTTGGGCATCCACAAAATCCGCCTGCTGACCAACAATCCCAAAAAAATCGTGGGCCTTTCGGGCTACGGCATTGAAATCGTGGAGCGCGTGCCCATTGAGGTCGAAGCCTGCCCGGAAAACGAGACATACCTGCGCACCAAGAAAGAAAAAATGGCGCATCTGCTCACCGGCGTATGCTGCCGCTGATTGTGGAGCAATCACGGCACAGGCGGGCGTTGGGAAGTCAAAAAGGATTTTTTGGTCATGCGCTGGCATCGTGTAACGGCACACGATGCCAGCCCCTTTTTACGCGTCCTGCACGCCCTGTTCGTGCTTTTTGTGCTTCTGCCAGTGGTTCTTTTGCTGACAGGGTATTGGACAGGGCATGGCGGCCTGTTCCTTAGAGCATTTTGCTTTTGAAATTATTCAATTTCAAAAGCAAAATGCTCTAAGGCGGATTTCGTCATGTCTCTACTTTTTCTAAATATTTCAATGACATTTCCGATTGCCTGCGCCAAGTAAGGATATTCTTTCATCCTTGAAGGCTACATAAAAACTTGACTAAAAATGGGAGCTATAATAGCCAAATGGGAGCCATAGGGCACAAATCTTTATTATTAGCGAGAAGCATTGAAAATGAATAGGTTCAAAATACTTGTTTCTATATTACTTATATTTTGTATAATGTCATTCTTTTGCTATTTAACTCCATTAGTTTTTGATGACTTTGGCTACGGAGCAGATGGTTCAAGCCTAAAAGAAATGTTCATAGCACAAGTACATGAACATCTTACATGGAGCGGTAAATTCATAGGTCATTTCATGGCCAGAGTTTTATTGCATGGCCCCTCATGGCTTCATCCCATTCTTTCCCCGCTCATATTCATCGGTTGTATCTTTTCTGGCGTGATTTTAACTCTTGGCATAAACTGGCGCGATAAAATACAGTCATGGCAGATAATCCTTTTGTCAGGACTTACTTGGTTCGCTTTACCAGCTTTCGGAACAGTGTTCTTCTGGCGAACAGCAACTCCTGACTATGGGTACAGTTTGTTCTTTGCAACCACATTTCTCATTCCATATCGTTTCTGGATTGACAAGAAAGACTACAGATTTTCTGGCGGTCTTTTATATTTCTTCGCTGGCATATTAGCTGGCTGGAGCAATGAGAATGTAGGGATGCTGTCTATCCTCCTCGCTTCAGGTGTAACTATTTATCGCTTTCGCACACAGAAAAGGATTTCTCTTTGGGCTGTGGCAGGTATAGCAGGCGCTCTATCCGGTTGGCTGCTTATGATGACAGCCCCAGCCAACGCAATACGGCTGACACGACTTGGAGGCATTGAAAAGATTCCAGTCTTTTCTGCCGAATCGTTCCAAAGATTCCTAACATTCTGGGGTTCGCAGCAGATAGAAATAGTACCTTATGTCCTTGTCAGCATCGCTTGTATCTGGATACTTCACAGACAACACAGACTGACAATAGCAAGTATTCTGCCAGGTCTAACATTTTTCCTCATGTCGCAAGCGAGCCTTGCCGCTTTTGTTTTCAGCCCATCAACACCATACAGGGCAATGACAGCGACATTCTTCTACCAGGCATGTAGTTGTTTCGCATTTATCGTAGCAACAAACGCAAAGAGTACTTTCTCAAAACTAATTTATGCTGCTTTTTGCGGCATTTTCATGTTTAGCATAATAATAGAAGCCAACACATTCATTAAAGCGCAGCCATCAATAGCCCAACGAAATGAGGCAATGGAAAATGGCACACTAACAGCGGAATCATTCAATTATCCAAGGACAGATAAATACTTCTTTCCAACATACGATATTATCGAAATCAACGCATATCCTGAATTAAGGAGGTATCAGATGATACCTTGGGACAAAGCTACACCTTTGAATGTAGAGGGAAGCTCATCAGTTAAAGCCCTTGTCATTAGCAACATGGTTTACTTGGAGAACCTTCCTCAAGGAGAGGTGTACATAGCAGCAATAGCACAGAGACAAACCTTGGCAAGTGCTATCCAATATCTTTTGCGCTTCATATCCCCTCTTGGAAAGACAGCTTCTTCATCCGAAGTCGCTTCAAGATATGCACTCGCTTCAACCAAAGTAACCAGTGAAGGAAAAGCTATCCTCCATATTCCAGGGGTTGCTAAATTGGAGGATTTAGCCTATGTTTGCAACAAGAATAAATGGAAGGCTTTCGTATGGCAGTCCCGTGAAGATTAGCCTATTACTTAACTGGCCTGTTCAATTTATAACATATAACCAACGAAGATAACAATTGCTGACGCAAATTACAATGAAATAATGTTATAGCTGTCCAGTTAGCAACAGCCGCAACGCAATTAGTATCTCAAAAAATTATGCAACCTAAGGACGCAGTTAATGCTGTATGGGATATATTCATCAGCTACAAAAACGCACTTAGATGGAGACGTTCATCCGTCAAAGGAGAATCAGTAAAAATTTCGTTTGCTTCTTTTGAAGAAAGCGACCAATTGTGCCGCAAGATCATTTTCTTTGCCTTTTCTTGCGGCACACCCCAGTTAATCAGAAATTGCAAAGTTTCTTCCATTTCCTTGAGTTGTTCCTTGTTATCAAATATTGACATTCTTTTTCTCCTTTCCCTACCTAAACCAGCATCCATCCCTCCTTAACAAGGCAGCTTATACTTCTTCAGCCATCATGCTTGCTTGACGGCATTAGAGCAATTTCACTTTGAAATTGCTCTGCTGACGCGAAAGCGGCAGCCGCCGCAACGCGGCGTACATTCAGGCGAAAACCGCGTTTTTCGCCTGAATGCCACCTTTGACTTTCAGAAAAAGTCAAAGGTGATCTGCTCTAGGGCCTGTTCACGCTTATCAGAAAAAACCTTGTTTTTTCGGGGCACTGCCTCGTAATTTTGCCGGGGAAGGGATTTTCGTTGAACTCTTTAAAATAGTTGAGAATGCGCAGGATAGTGCTAACACGCCCCAGGGCGTTTTGCTAGAGCATTTTTACTTTGAAAATGCTCTGCTGACGCGAAAGCGGCAGCCGCCGCAACGCGGCGTACATTCAGGCGAAAACCGCGTTTTTCGCCTGAATGCCACCTTTGACTTTCATAAAAAGTCAAAGGTAATCTGCTCTAATAAAATTAGCTAAACGCTCCCGCGGCCGCCAGAGCGGTTGCCGTTTTCAGCAGCAAACCGCTCTACGGCAGGAATCTTCTGCATTTTCTCCTCGTAACGTCTTGACGAAAGCCAACTTCAGACCCACTTACCAGGTAACTGCGAGTGTATGTCGCAGCAACTCAGGAGGGAGGGCACATGCAATATTGGCTTTTTAAAACCGAACCCGGCTGCTTTTCCTGGCAGGATCTGGAAAACTCCCCGGACCGGACCACTTCCTGGGATGGCGTGCGCAATTATCAGGCGCGCAATTTCATGCGGGCCATGCGTGTCGGAGAGCGCGCCTTCTTTTACCACAGCGGCAAACACCCGGCCATTGTGGGCATTGTGGAAGTGGCGCGGCCTGCCTATGCCGATCACACCGCCCAAGACCCGGAAAACCGGCATTTCGATCCCAAGGCTTCGCCTGAAAAGCCGATCTGGGAGATGGTGGACGTGCGCGCCCTGTGCGCTCTGCCAAAGCCCTTGAGCCGCAGGGAACTGGCGGCATGTCCGCAACTGGCGGGCATGGAGCTGATGAAAAAGGGCAGCCGCCTTTCCGTGCAGCCTGTTACGGCCGCGGCCTTTACGTTTATTTGCGCCCTGGCGGGCCTGCCGGACGCGGCAACATCGGCCGGCGAGGCAGAAGCCCAGAGCGTTTCAAAAGCACTGTGCTCCAGGGCTCAACTGTAGCCGCGGCGCAGGAGAAAGCATGTCACCTTTCAAAAGAACTCCGGTCCGGGACAAATCAGCTATGCTGATGGTGATACCACTCTTTTAAGCGACTTCCGCTTTGCAAAACAGGCAAAACAGGCTATAGAATTTCTTCCCACTACGATCGTTGCTCGGTCATGCGGCAACAGCTTTTTCTGGTGGCCGCCAGCCGGATTGCGCGGCGCGCCGCTCGGTTTGCCGCAAAGCCCCCGGCCCCAGCACCCCGCAGATGCGGGCAAATGGGGGATGCTCCGGATCGGCGCGAGAATGCGCCATCCGCTTTCATAATCTCTACGCGCGTGCAAGGAGACCCCTATGGCAAGCCAGGCCCTGATTAAGGATTTTGAAGCTCTGATCGGCAAGGAAAACGTCTTCAGCTCGGAAGCGGATCTGCAAAGCTACTCCTATGATTCGGCAGTGCTCACGTCTGTTGTCCCGGCTCTGGTTGTGCGCCCGACCAGTACCGAGCAGCTGGGGCAGTGCGTCAAGAAGCTCTACGACAACGGCATTCCCATGACCGTGCGCGGCGCGGGCACCAATCTGTCGGGAGGGACCATCCCGGATCAGAGCGACACGGTGGTGGTGCTGACCAACGGCCTGAACCGCATCCTGGAAATTAATCCCAATGACCTCTATGCCGTGGTGGAGCCGGGCGTGGTCACTGCGGACTTTGCCGCTGCCGTGGCCAAAAAGAATCTTTTTTACCCGCCGGATCCCGGTTCTCAGGCCGTGTCCACCATTGGCGGCAATATTGCGGAAAACGCCGGGGGCCTGCGCGGGCTCAAATACGGCGTGACCAAGGATTACGTCATGGGCATTGAGTTTTTCGACGCCACCGGCGCAATAGTCAAATCCGGCTCGCGCACCGTGAAGTGCGTCACCGGCTATAATCTGGCGGGCATGATGATCCAGTCCGAAGGCACGCTGGGCGTTATTTCCCAGGCCGTGCTGAAGCTGGTTCCCTCGCCCAGAGCCTCCAAGGCGCTGATGGCGGTCTTTGACGACATGCAGAAGGCGGCCGAGGCCGTGGCCGGGATCATTGCGGCCCATGTGCTGCCCTGTACCCTGGAATTTCTGGACAACAACACCATTGTGCGCGTGGACGACTTCACCAGGGCCGGTCTGCCGCGCGAGGCCGCGGCCATCCTGCTCATCGAAGTGGACGGGCATCCCGCCCAGGTGGCGGACGACGCGGCGGCCGTGGAAAAGGTGCTCAAGGAAAACGGCGCTACCGCCGTGCATGTGCCGAAAGACGCCGATGAAAAATTCAAGCTCTGGGAGGCCCGGCGCATGGCTTTGCCCGTGCTGGCCCGCTGCCGTCCCACCACCGTGCTGGAAGACGCCACTGTGCCCCGCTCGCAGATCCCGGCCATGATGAAGGCCGTCAATGCCATTGCCGCCAAATACAAGGTGGAGGTGGGCACCTTCGGCCATGCCGGGGACGGCAATCTGCACCCCACCTTCCTTTGCGACAAGCGCGACGCCGAAGAGTTCAAGCGGGTGGAGGCGGCCATCGACGAGATGTTTGACGTGGCCATCAAGCTTCAGGGCACGCTTTCCGGCGAACACGGCATCGGCACGGCCAAGGCCAGGTGGATGGAAAAGGAAACCTCGCGCGGCACCATTTTGTTTTCGCAGCGCCTGCGCCGGGCCCTGGACCCCAAGGGCCTCCTGAACGCCACAAAGCTTGTGGGCATTTAACGCGCGTCAGGGAGGACGGACAGGTTGGCGATATACGCCGCAAAGCGGCGTTGCGCCGTGGACGGCGCGCACGCGCCAGGCAAAAAAGCGCGAAAACCGCATTTTTGCCGCGGGAGTCAATCCCGCCCGCGCATGTTTTTTTAGATTGCAGCCTGGGCGGCAGCTTCAGCCGTTCGCCGGAACTGGTTCCCTGCCGGGCTTCTCGTGAACGGCGCCGCCGGGGCGCGCACAGCGCGCGCTCGCGCGTGCTTTGCATGTGCGCTTTTTTGGGCGCGTGACAGGGCCCGCATCCTTATTCCGGGAATTCCGGCCGGGCTGGGGCCGGTCGGCCACAGGAGCGAGATATGAATACATTACAGGAACTGGCCCGGCGTCTCATGGCGCTGGACGACAGGATCACCGCCTGCATGAGGTGCGGCATGTGCCAGGCCGTCTGCCCCATGTTCGGGGCCAGCGGCATGGAGGCCGATGTGGCCCGGGGCAAATTGGCGCTGGTCAACAATCTGGCCCATGAAATGATTAAAAATCCACAGGGCGTGGCCGACAAGCTCGGGCGTTGCCTGCTCTGCGGCTCCTGCCAGGCCGCCTGCCCGCCCGGCGTGAAGATTATGGAAGTCTTCATGGAGGCCCGTGAAGTGGTCAATGCCTTCATTGGCCTGCATCCCATGAAAAAAATGATTTTCCGCACGGTTCTGCCCAAGCCGGGATTTTTCAATTTCGCCATGCGCGTGGGCGCGCCCATGCAGGGGCTGATCTTCCGCAAGACCGGCGACGCTCAGGGCACGGTCTGCGCGCCCATGCTCAACTTCATGCTGGGCGACAGGCATATGCGGCCTCTGGCCAAAAAGCCGCTGCACGCGATCCACGGCGCGCTTGACGAGCCGCGGCTTCCGGCCGGAAAGGACGGCAGCCGGGGCGGCCTGAAAGTCGCTTTTTATCCGGGCTGTCTGGGCGACAAAATGTATACGGGCATGTCCGAAGCCTGCCTCAAGGTGCTCAGGCATCACAAGGTGGCCGTGTTCATGCCCAGGGGATTGGCCTGTTGCGGCATCCCCGCGCTTTCCTCGGGCGACGCCGAGGGCATGCTGCGGCAGATGCGCGTCAACCTGGCTGTGCTCAAAGAGGGCGATTTTGATTATTTGCTGAGCCCCTGCGCTTCCTGCACGGCCACCATCAAGGAACTCTGGCCGCGCTACGCCGGGCGCCTGGGCAGCCTGGAGAAAAAGCAGGCCGAGGATCTGGCGGCCAGGACCCTGGACATCAACGCCTTTCTGGTGGACGTGCTCCATGTGACGCCTGCGCACAGCGCGCCTGATGCAATGACCGTCACCTACCATGATTCCTGCCATCTCAAAAAATCCCTGGGCGTATCCGCGCAGCCGCGCGCGCTGATTGCCGCCAATCCCGCTTACAAGCTCATCGAAATGGAGGAGGCGGATCGCTGCTGCGGCTGCGGCGGCTCTTTCAACCTTTTTCACTACGACTACTCCCGCAAGATCGGGCAACGCAAGCGTGACAATGTGGTGGCAACAGGCGCGCAGGTGGCGGCGGCGGGTTGCCCGGCCTGCATGATGCAGCTTGAGGACGTGCTTTCACACAACAATGATCCCGTAGTTGTCAAGCATCCTGTTGAAATCTATGCGGAAAGTATTAGATCGTTTAGCTAATGAAATTAGCTAAACGATCTGGCGACAGCGTTAGCTGGCGTCCGCGCCGAATGAGCGTCCAGACCGCGTTCTGGACGCGAAATGATGGCAGCGAAGTGATTGAAAATGGATATTTTCAATCAAAAAATGCTCTAAGTAAGGCAAAGGAGGAGGGCGTGCGCGCCGGGTCGGAGCCGCGCTCTTCCGGGAGCCTGGCCGAACGGCTTGCAGGATCCTTTGCGCAGTTGAAGTATCATGCCACGCGCGGGCAGGAGGATCTTTCCGCGCGGTTTCTGCGGTTCGTCCGCCCCATGTGTTGACGAAAAAGGAGTTTTCTATGTCACCTGTCAATCAGGAACTGGTCGAAGCCTTTTCCGCCAAAGCCGCCGCAGTCAATGCCGTGGTGCAGGAAGCGCCGTCCATGTCGGCGGCCCTGCAGTATGTGCTGGATGTCTGCGAAAGCAAGACCCCCGCCGAGCTTCTGGCTGACGAGCCCGACGCGGAACAAGGCCCGCTCGGCCCCAACAAGGTGCCCACGCGCGTCAAACGCATTGTGGCCGCCCCGGATCTGGACGATGCGGATTTCGCGGAGCTTGCCGAGGCCTGCGCCCAAAAAGGCGTGCTCTGCATCCGTAACGGTCTGCGCAAGCATCTGGCCGGCATCGACGTGGGCCTTTCCCGCGCGGAGCTGGGCGTGGCCGGCAGCGGCACCTGCCTGATGAACACCGACAACGAGGACGCGCGCCTGGCCGGGATGATCTCCGAAATCCATGTGATTTTGCTGCGCAAGTCCGACATTTACCCGGATTTGCCTTCCATCGCCCAGCGTTTGCGCGAGCGTATGAATCAGGCGCCCGCCACCTACACCACGCTGATCACCGGTCCGAGCCGCACCGCGGACATTGAGCGGGTGGCTGCCGTGGGCGTGCACGGCCCGCTGGAACTGCACATCATTCTTCTGGAGGACTGAGCTCATGCATGAAGCCCCCAAAACCCTTGCCAACTATCGCAAGCAAATCGACGAAGCGCTGCAGGACGACTTTCTGCGGCGCACGCTGGATACTTTTGCCGTGGCCTACCGCGCCAACCGCGAGGCCGTTTTTCAGGATGTGGACGAACGCAGGCTGATCGCCCAGATCGCCGAGGCCAAGGATTACGCCTGCCAGCATATGGAAGAGCTGTACGCGCAATTCAAGGAGCAGGCGGAAAAGCGCGGCGTGCATGTGCACCGCGCGGCCACGGCCGAGGAGGCCAACCGGATTATCGCCCGCATCGCCAAAGAAAATAACGTCAAGCGGGTGGTCAAATCCAAATCCATGACCGCGGAGGAGATTCAGCTCAATCCCGCCCTGGAGGCCGAGGGCCTGATCGTGGACGAGACCGACCTTGGGGAGTGGATCATCCAACTGCGCCATGAAGGCCCCTCGCACATGGTCATGCCCGCCATTCACCTTTCGCGCTACCAGGTGGCCGACGATTTCACCAAGGCCACGGGCGAGAAACAGGAAACGGACGTGCAGAAGCTGGTCAAAGTGGCCCGCGTGCAGTTGCGCCGCAAGTTCATCGCCGCGGATATGGGCGTGAGCGGCTGCAACTTCGCGGTGGCCGAAAACGGCGCAGTATCCACAGTGACCAACGAGGGCAATGCCCGCATGGTCACCACCCTGCCGCGCGTGCATGTGGCCATTGCCGGGCTGGACAAGCTGATCCCCACGCTGGATCAGGCGCTCACCGCCCTGCTGGTGCTGCCGCGCAACGCCACGGCCCAGCGCCTGACCTCCTATGTGACCTGGATGTGCGGGGCGGGCCCCTGCGCGGCCAATGCGGACAACAAGAAGATCATGCATGTGGTCTTTCTGGACAACGGCCGCACGGAGATCGCCAAGGATCCGCTCTTCTCCCAGATCTTCCGCTGCGTGCGCTGCGGGGCCTGCGCCAATGTCTGCCCGGTGTTCCGCCTGGTGGGCGGGCATAAGATGGGTTACATCTACATCGGCGCCATCGGCCTGATCCTGACCTATTTCTTCCACGGCAAGGACAAGGCCAAGGTGCTCTGCCAGAACTGCGTGGGCTGCGAGGCCTGCAAGAACGTCTGCGCCGGCGGCATTGACCTGCCGCGTCTGATCCGCGAAATACGCAGCCGCCTCACGGACGAGCAGGGCGGCGGGGCCCAGGCCGCGTTGCTGGCTTCGGTGATGAAGAACCGCAAGCTCTTCCACAGCCTGCTCAAATTCGCCAAATACGCGCAGAAGCCCCTTACCGGCGGCACGCAGTTCCAGCGCCATCTGCCCGCCATCTTCCTCGGCAAGCACGGCTTCAAGGCTTTGCCGGCCATTGCCGGCAAGTCGTTCCGGGATCGCTGGCCGGAAATTGCGCCCAAGGCAGTGAACCCGCGGTTCCGCGTGGCGCTTTTCGGCGGCTGCGCCCAGGATTTCGTCTATCCCGAGCAGCTTGAGGCCTGCGTGCAAATTCTGGCCGCCAGGGACGTGGCCGTGGACTTTCCGCTGGAACAGAGCTGCTGCGGCCTGCCCCTGGAGATGATGGGCCAGCGCAAAACCTCGCTGGAAGTGGCCAGGCAGAACATAAGAGCCTTCAGCGCGGGCAACTATGACTACATTATTACGCTCTGCGCGAGCTGCGCTTCGCATCTCAAGCACAGCTACCCCGAACTTCTGGCCGATGACCCCATGCAGGCGGACGCGAAGGCCTTTGCGGACAAGATCATTGATTTCAGCTCCTTTGTGCACGACAAGCTGGGGCTCAAAGCCGAGGATTTCGTCAACTCCGGCGAAAAAGTGACCTACCATGCCTCCTGCCATTTGTGCCGCGGGCTGGGCGTCAAGGAGGCCCCGCGCGAGCTGATAGCGGACGCGGCCCGGTATGTGCCCTGCGAGGAGGAAGAGGTCTGCTGCGGCTTCGGCGGCACCTATTCCATGAAGTTCCCGGAAATTTCCGGGCAGTTGCTGGACAAGAAACTGAAAAACATCCGCGAGACCAGGGCGACCCGCATGGTGGTGGATTGCCCGGGCTGCGTCATGCAGCTACGGGGCGGCGCCGAAAAGCAGGGGCTCAACGTCAAGGTCGATCACATTGCGGAGCTGCTGGCCCAAAATCTGAAACGCTGATCCCTGAATGCCGCGCGCCGTCCTGCTTCAGGCAGGGCGGCGCATTTCAGGGCAGTGGCAACGTGAAAATGCTCCGCTGACGCTCACAGCGAAGTGATTGAAAATGGATATTTTCAATCAAAAAATTCTCTAGTGCGGGGGGCGCGCCGTGTTTGCAAAAAAAAGCGGCGCGCCCTTGCTTTTTTGCGGTATCTTGGGTAACACCAGAAAAGTAGTAGTGGAGTCATTTTGTGCGTTTTGTAGGGGCAAGAAAGAGGCTGGCCAGAGCGAGAAAAAGCCCGTCCGGCATCGTGTGCCGCCAACCGCCTCGGCTTGTCTGTAAACAGAGGAGGGCCCATGTCTATTGGAATGCTGGCGTTATTGGCGGTCATACCCATCATTGTGGCCTTGGTACTGATGGTGGGCCTGCGCTGGCCCGCCACGAGGGCCATGCCCGTGGCCTGGCTGGCCTGCGTGATCTGCGGCCTGATCGGCTGGAAACTGGATGTCATGTATCTTTTGGCGCTTTCCCTGCAAGGCGTGGTCATAGCCGTGGGCGTGTTGATCATTGTCTTCGGCGCCATTCTTATTCTATACACCCTGGAAAAAAGCGGCGGCATGGAGACCATCCAGTACGGCATGCAGAATGTGAGCCGCGACCGTCGTCTTCAGGCCATCATCATCGGCTTTATGTTCGGCGCGTTCATTGAAGGCGCGGCGGGCTTCGGCACGCCTGCGGCCCTGGCCGCGCCCCTGCTGCTGGCTCTGGGCTTCCCGGCCATGGCCGCGGCCGTGATTTGCCTGGTTTTCAATTCCGTGCCCGTGACTTTCGGCGCGGTGGGCACGCCTGTCATCGTGGGCTTCGGCTTTTTGAGGGGCCCGGTGGCCGAGGCCGTGGCCGCCAATCCCGGTCTTGGCTTCAGCAACTATGAAACCTTCATCAAATCCATCGGCGAGTGGGCCACTTTTATGCATGCGCCCATGGCGATCATTATCACCATTTTCATGCTCGGCTTTCTGACCCGCTATTTCGGCGCTGAAAAGTCCTGGGCCATTGGTTTTCGCGCCTGGAAATACTGCGTGTTCGCCGCGGTCTGTTTTCTGGTTCCCTATCTGCTTTGCGCGTGGCTGCTCGGGCCGGAATTCCCCGGCATGCTCGGCGGCCTGATCGGCCTGGCCGTGGTGATCTGGGGCACCAAGAAGGGCTTTTGCGTGCCCAAAGACGTCTGGGGCTTCGCGCCGCACAGCGACTGGGATCCCACCTGGTCCGGCACCGTGCCCCTGAACACCAAGACCGAGTTCCAGCCCCGCATGAGCCAGTTCATGGCCTGGCTGCCCTATGTGCTCATCTGCGCCCTGCTGGTCATTTCCCGCGTGCCCCAGTTGGGCGTCAAGGCCTGGCTCTCGGCGCAAAAGCTGAGCTTCACCGACATTCTGGGCTTCAAGGGCGTGAGCGCCAGCATTGATTACCTCTATGTGCCCGGCACCTTCTTTATCGTGGTGGCCCTGTTGACCGTGCTGCTGCACAAAATGCCCGGCTCCGCGGTTTCCGCGGCCTGGTCCGAAAGCTTCCGCAAGATGAAGGCGCCGACCATCGCCCTGATTTTCGCCGTGGCCCTGGTCGCCATCTTCCGGGGATCCGCCACCAACCCCCTGGGCGCTCCGTCCATGCCCCTGGCGCTGGCCCAGGCCGTGGCCGAGGCCGCCGGCGGCATCTGGCCCGTGCTGGCCGCCTTTGTGGGTGGTCTCGGCGCCTTTATTACCGGCTCCAATACCGTATCCGACCTGATGTTCGGCGAGTTCCAGTGGAACATGTCCCACGCGCTGCATCTGCCCACGCAAATCATCGTGGCCGCGCAGGCGGTCGGCGGAGCTATGGGCAATATGATCTGCGTGCACAACATCGTGGCGGCCTGCGCGGTGGTGGGCCTTTCCGGCCGTGAAGGCGAAGTGCTCAAGCGCACCTTCTGGCCTTTCCTGCTCTATGGCGTTGTGGTGGGCATCATCTGCTGGGTGCTCGTCGCGGCTAATCCCAACGTCTATTAAGCTTAAGCTGTAACCTACGCGGTCGCGTCCGGTCTCTCCGGAGAGTGCGCGGGAGAGCCCGGGCGCGGCGGCGTAACAAAGCCGTGCCGCTCATGTTTCCATCCGTGATCGCCATTTGCGCGGGCGCTTCGGCGGGGGCGCTGCTGCGCTGGCTGCTGAGTCTTGCGCTGAATCCCCTTTTTCCCGCATTGCCTGTAGGCACTCTGGCGGCCAATCTGCTCGGAGGCTATTGCATCGGGCTTGCGGTCGGCATATTCGCCCTTCTTCCTTCCATCGGCGCGGAATGGCGTCTGCTGATAATCACCGGCTTTTTGGGCGCGCTGACCACATTTTCCACGTTTTCAGCGGAAGTAGTCAGCCTGATCCAGCAAGGCAGATTGTTCTGGGCCGCAAGCGCGGTTGTTCTGCATGTGTGCGGTTCGCTGCTGCTGACCTTTCTGGGCATAGGCACATGCGCCCTGCTGCGGCTTTTTTTGAATAAAGCGTTTAGCTAATGAAATTAGCTAAACGCTCTGGCAAAAAGTTCTAGAGCAGATTACCTTTGACTTTTTATGAAAGTCAAAGGTGGCATTCAGGCGAAAAACGCGGTTTTCGCCTGAATGTACGCCGCGTTGCGGCGGCTGCCGCTTTCGCGTCAGCAGAGCATTTTCAAAGAGAAAATGCTCTAGCTCGCGGGCAGCGAGGGAATGCGCCACCAGTACCAGAGGCTGACCAAGGTGTTGTCCTGAGGCTGCCATTCGCCACTGTTTTCAAAATGGTTGAGGACTTGCTTCTCAATATCGCTCTGCGCCTGATCGGGATTCTCGTGTTGCTTGAGGCGAAAGAAGATGGCAAGGCACTCGAAAAGGCTGAAGCAGTCCTCATCATTGCTCAAACCTGTATTCAGCAGATTGACGAATTCCTGGTAAAAAGGATTGTTCTCATCCACGCAGGCGTCAAAAACGGCTGTGTGGTCCAGAAGGTATTTCAGGCCACGGCAGAACAAAAGCTGGGTCGGGTCTGAAGAAACATGGGCCAGCCGTGCGGAATACAGCTTTTTCATGGCGTCCTGATATGCGGAAAGGGGCATAGTTTCGCTCCTGTACAGGTGAATTTTGTTTGATTATAGTTCATCTTCTACAAAAATCCATGTTTTTTTACTTATAAAACGATATTGAAGTAATTTCAAGTTGTTATCAAAAAAAAGCCGACACTTCAGCCAGCGCCCTGGGAAGGAACTGAACTCCGAAGCTGCCGTGAGGGCTTGCCTGACAAAAGTTGCTAATTCAAGCTGCGGCGTGGTTGCAGATACTGCGGCTGAAAAAGCAGACGGTAACGTTTGGCCGGAGAAAGATGAGCTGGCTTGGCCACCTGCCCTTCAATGGACAGGGGCTTCTCGGAGAGGCCGAAGGGCTGTAGTTGATCCGGGGCCAGAGCCATACGCGCAAGCCCCTCGCCGGTGAGATAAATCACGGGCATGCTGCTCGCGGCGCTGCCTGCCATAAGCACTGTGCCATTGCCTGCAAACGGCGGACCGCCGTTGAACGGCCGCGCCGTCGTGGCGTTGAGCAGGCTGGGCATGCGCAGATCCGTTCGCCGCAGGACTTCCAGAAAGTCATTGCCTGTCCGGCCCACAAAGGTAACCAATGAGGAACCGTCGCCGTAAACCAAAAGGCTCACAGGCATGGTGCCGCCATGAATACCCATGTACGCGGGGCGCGCGCCGGCGGGCATGATTACCCATCCCTCGCCGCCGAATCCGGCCTTGCCGGAGGGCGTTGCCGCGCGAACAACCTGACACAGCACTGCCAGCAGAATACAGAGCACACAAACGCTGATTCTTTTCATGCCGTTATCTGAAACTTCCCATGCAGCCGCATCGGGGCGTCTTTTTCATCGCCCACTGCCGGCATGAGTGTTACTCTGCCTGGGGCCGGGCCGTTTCTTTTTTGTTCGCAAGTACGGGCGCTTTGCGAGCGCGGCAAACCGACGCCGAGGGATCTGACCAGTTCAAAGGCTAGTGATTCGGCTCCCCCTTGTCAAGCAAGTTGCGGCGTGCTTGCCGCCCGCGCCAGGCAACGCGGCAGGTGTGCGTGGGCGGGCTTGCAGTTCAACGCCGGGAAGGGCGCTGCCCGGCGCGTTTCGCAGGCGGGGCGGGCAGCACGGCCGAAGGCTGCGGGGCAGGCGTCAGGTCAGGGGGAGGCGGAATGACAGGCAGGTTCTGCGTGCTGCCCAGATAGTGCAGAAAAAAATCGCTCAGCGCATCGTCCAGACGCCGATGGATGTCTTGCCGCTGTTTTGGCGTGACCGACAGGCAGAGCTCCGGCAGCTCGGCTGCCAAAGATTCAGGGCAGGAGGACATCAAGGCCCCGGCATCAGCATCCCGCAGGCTGAGATAGCGCGGCTTGACGTCCATCAGCTCATATAAGGCCCGCACATGCCGGGCAGGCCGGTTTATGGTGTCGGCTTCCGCAGCGATCAAGAGCAGCGGAGGATGAAAAAAACGAAACGAGGCAGAACCGAAAAGCATGCCGAAGGCCGGAGCCGCGGCGGCCACGGCCTTGATCCGCGGATCGGCCAGGCTTTTTGTCAGCGGCAGGCTGCGGCAGAGCTTGTCGATGCGGATCTTTGCCCAGGGATTGCAATAGACGTCCTGGCGTCCGGCGCGGGTACAGTAGTCTGACCAGCCTTCGCAGTCGGGAAGAGCGCCGCCCAGCAGGAGCGCGGCAGCGCCACCCGCGCCGAAGCCCAGGACGCCGATGCGGTTTTTGTCGATGCTGGGCGCAAGTTCCGCATTGGCCGACAGCAGATCAATGACGGCGGAGAGCTCACGGGCTCTGCTTTCCAGTTGCGGCCAGGTGAACAGCAGATCCATATTGTCCATGCAGTCGCCCCAATGAGTGGGCGCGGCAACGACAAAACCGCAGGAGGCCAGCCAGGCCGCTGTTTCATGATAGGAAAAGCGGGTGCCGGGCGAAGCGTGGGAAAGCAGCAGCAGAGGAAAGCGCCCCGCAACGGCTTTGCCGCCCGGCGCCGCCGAAATTTCCCAGGGCGCGTAATTCAACAGGCGCGCCGGGCGGATGGAAGGATACCATACGTTGATGTCCAGCCGCAGCTTGTTCTCGGCCGACCATTCTCCCACTGTCCGAAAGCCCACATGATAGGAGTCCGCGGCGGCCGCGGGCCATGCGGCCGCGAGCGGCAGCAGCAAAACGATCAAAAACGAAAAGAAGCCAAAGGGACGGCGCATGGCTGTTGTTGTGCCACAAGCCGCCTTGCTGTACAAGAGTGGCGACCGGGCGGGCTTTTCCCGCAAGACCGGTATCCTGTAACGTAGAGCGTTTTAAAAGCAATATGCTCTAAAGTCCCTCTGCTGTGGAAGCTCAAGGGCAAGGAGACCTCATCTCATGGAGATGATCAGCCATTTTTTGGACTTTGTGCTGCACATCGACGTACATTTGTTTGAGCTTGTGGAGCAGTACGGGCTGTGGATCTACGCAATTTTGTTCATTATTATTTTTTGCGAGACAGGCCTTGTGGTCACGCCCTTTCTGCCCGGCGATTCCTTGCTTTTCGCCTCCGGAGTGGTAGCCGGGGCCGGGCTCATGGGCTATGGCCAGGTCATGCTTGTTCTCCTGGCCGCCGGTATTCTGGGCGACGCGGTGAATTACTGCATCGGCCGGCATGTGGGACCGGCCATCTTCGCCCGGGAAAGCCGCTTCATCAAAAAGGAATATCTGCTCAAAGCCCATCAGTTTTATGAGCGCCACGGCGGCAAGGCTATTGTACTGGCCCGCTTCATTCCCATAGTGCGCACGTTTGCGCCCTTTGTGGCGGGCATTGCGCTGATGCATCCCACCACCTTTTTTTTCTTCAATGTCTCCGGCTGCGTGCTCTGGGTGGGAGCGCTGGTTTCCGCGGGCTTTTTTCTCGGCAATCTGGCCTGGGTGCGCGAGAATTTCAGTGTGATCGTCTATGCGATTATCGTCCTTTCCGTGTTGCCGGTAATGATTGAAGTGATCCGCGCCAGATGGGGGCGCGCAAAGAGCAAAAGCGGCGGCACTGATCCCGCCGGCGGCCCGGACGCGGGCTGAGCGCGTCTGCCCTGCCGCCAAAGTGAAACATGCCGCAGCGCCGGCGGAGCGCCGCCTGCTGAAATTCCTGTGCGCTTGCCGGCGCGGCGTCCGCAATGCGCAGGCAATGCATGGCGGAGTTTTTGACGCATCTCATGCGCCAGGCGTTCGGGGGACGGGACGAGGTCAGCGCAGCACGGTCAGGCGTCCGTCTTCCATGCGCGCTTCGCGATTGATGCAGAGCGGCGCGTCCTCATCGTGGTGCGAAACATACACGAGATGGATGCGCTTTTCAGGATGGTCCGCCACGGTATCCAGCACATCCAGGTAGCGGGCGCGGCTTTCGGCGTCCAGGCCGGAACAGGGCTCGTCCAGCAGCAGAATGTCGGGATCGCCCGTCAGGGCTCTGGCCAGGAACAGGCGACGCACCTGGCCTGTGGAGAGCAGGCGGATGGATTGGGCCGCCACCCGGTCCGCGCGGCCTTCCGGAAAAAGCGCACGGATCAGGCGCAGGGCCTGGTCTTTCTCGTGTTCTGTAAATTGGCGGTACAGGCCGATACTGTTGTCAAAGCCGGAGCAGACCAGCTCCAGGCCGCTGAGCGTGAACCCATAGAGAGCCTGGGAAAGATCCGAGACCAGCCGCACGCCCTTGCGCACCTCGGCCAGGGTTTGCACACTGCCGCCCTGGCGCGGCAGCCAGCGGCGGATCCGGCCTCCGGCAGCCGCAAATGCATCACCGGCCAGCAGGCGCAGAAGAGTGGATTTGCCGGAACCGTTGGCCCCGGTGACGCGCCAGTGCTCGCCTTCATGCAGGCTCCAGGTGAGATTGTGTAACACCTTGCGCCGGTCAATGAATACCGAGACGTTTTCCAGATCCAGCAAAATGCGGCTGTCGGCATTGGAGACCGGCTGCGGCGCGCGCGGCCCGGTCTTTGGGGCAGGGGAGGGGGCAGGGCCGGGCGCGCGGCTTTGTGCCGGAGCAACGGCATGGAGGCGGCCCGCGTCAACATACAGGCGGCCGCGGCACCAGGCCGGTATCTCGCCGGGACGGTGCGCGGTGAGAATCACGGTGCAGTTTTTTGCGCAGTCTTCCAGAGCGTCGGCAATACTGCGCCTGTGCGCGGCGTCCAGGCCGTCGGCCCACTCGTCCAGCAAGAGCAGGGCAGGCTTGCGCACAAGGGCCCGTCCCAGCAGAAGCAGGCGCAGCTGGCCCTGGGAAAGTGTGGGCGCCAGCCGGTCCAGGAGGCTCACGGCCTGCAGACGGGCGGCCGTCTTTTCCACGATAGCCTCCTGGCAGGCGGCCGTTTGCGCATAAAGCAGAGGCGTATCGTCAAAAGCGGTGAGCAGCAGCTCCCTGCCGGTGATCTCCCAGGCCCGGCGCTGGTAAGTTTCCTGCTGGGACGGAGAAACCAGGGCGCTCATGGCTCTTCCGGCCAAAGGCGATTCTTCGGCTCCTTCCGCCGTATGCCAGTAGATATGGCCTTGCGCGGGCCAGAGCTCGCCGTGCAAAAGGCGCAGAAGCGTGGACTTGCCTGAGCCGTTGGGGCCCAGCAGGGCGCAGTGTCCGCCGCGCGCAATCTGCCAGTCAATGCCGTGCAGTACGGTTTCCTGCGCAGGATCGCCGGGCAGAAAAAGACTGACGTGATCCACTGTGACCAGCGGCGCTGCCGCGTCGGGGCCGGACAACGACTGTACTGAAAGGAACGGACTGGTTTTCGGCATACGCGCACTCTTGTCAAAAGCGGCCGGGATCTGCGGGCCGCCATCCGGTCGCTCACGGGGGGGAGCCGGGAATCTCGTCCAGAGCATTTTCACTTTGAAAATGCTCTGCTGACGCGAAAGCGGCAGCCG
This sequence comes from Desulfovibrio sp. ZJ369, assembly GCF_011039085.1. Taxonomy (GTDB): domain Bacteria; phylum Desulfobacterota; class Desulfovibrionia; order Desulfovibrionales; family Desulfovibrionaceae; genus Desulfovibrio. The sequence continues at coordinate 76,958 of NZ_JAAKEI010000002.1, forward strand.
CCGCAACGCGGCGTACATTCAGGCGAAAACCGCGTTTTTCGCCTGAATGCCACCTTTGACTTTCATAAAAAGTCAAAGGTAATCTGCTCTAGAAGGGCTGCGCCGTCATGCGGCCCTTTTCAAAGATCACATGTTCCGTAAAGCCAAAGGCCCTGGCGTAGGAGGCCAGGCGCGCAAAGCCATAGGCAATGTCGTCAACGCCGTGAGCGTCCGAGGCAAAGCTCACGGGCACATGCAGCTCGGCGGCCAGGGCCATGATCGGCGGGGCCGGGTATATTTCGCGGCAGGCCTTGCGCAGACCCGCGGAGGAAATTTCCATGGCCATGCCCGCGTCGCGCAGGGCCGTGAGGCAGCGGCGCAGCAGTTGGAGGCTCTCCGGCCTGGCAAGCCAGATATGAAATTGCTCCACAGAGAAAATTTTAATCAAATCCGGGTGAGCCGCAATATTGAAGAGCCCGGAGCGCAGCATCTGTTCCCAGGCCGTGAAATAGGCCTGATACTGCGCTTCGCATTCCTCCTGGGAAAAGGTCTGCCAGGGCCCGGCGCCGTCGTCAAAGCCCCAGCGCCCGATAAAGTGCACGCTGCCCAGCAGGTAATCGAAATCATGGGCTGCGCAGGAAGCGCGGGTAAAGTCCTCGCGGCCGTCCAGCCAGTCTATTTCCATGCCGAAGAGCACGCGGCAGAGACCGGCTTGCCCTTCACGCGGCGCGGCTTTGAGCGCGAGCACCTCGCGGACGTACTCCGGCAGGCGCCGGGTCAGTTGCTCGCGGTATTCATGCAGATAGTCAAAGCCTTCCGGGCGCGGCGAGTGCTCGGAAAAGCCCAGCAGCGTCAGCCCCTTGTCCAGGGCCGCGGCGTACATCTCCGCGGGCGTGTTCGCCCCGTGGGAATAGGCGGTGTGGGTATGCAGATCGACTGTGAGCATCTTCGGCTGCCCCAAATACGCAAGTTGCAGGAAAAAATAAAAAAATTTATGGGAGAGGAGCTTGCCTCCTCTCCCATAACGCCAGAGGAATTTTGTCCGCTGGCAAGGCAGGCAGGCGGCCTGACACAGCCAGCGGGCAAAAGAACATGGCGTCAGGCAAGCAGCCTTTTGACGATTTCCTGCCCGGCCCGCCGCCCCGCGCCCATGGCCAGGATCACCGTGGCCGCGCCGGTGACGATGTCGCCCCCGGCAAAGACGTTGGGCAGGGACGTCTCGCCGCTTTCCTCATTCACTTTGATGTAGCCCCACTGGTTTTGTTCCAGGCCGGGCGTGGCGTCCAGCAAGATGGGATTGGAGCGCGTGCCCAGGGCCACAATGGCCAGATCCGTGGGCAGATCGTAAACCTCATCCTTGATCGGCACCGGGCGGCGACGACCCGATGCGTCGGGTTCGCCCAATTCCATCTTCTGCAGAGTGACCGAGGTCAGGCGCATTTCCGCGTCGCCGTTGAAACGCAGCGGCGCGGAAAGCATGGCGAACTGCACGCCCTCTTCCTCGGCGTGCTCGATCTCCTCATGCCGGGCCGGCATTTCCGTCTTGGTGCGGCGGTAGACGATATGCACGTTTTTCGCGCCCATGCGCAGCGCGGTGCGCGCCGCGTCCATGGCCACGTTGCCCGCGCCGAAGACCGTCACGTTTTTGCCGGGAAAGGCCGGCGTGTCCTGCTTCGGGAAATCATACGCCCGGCCCAGGTTCACGCGGGTGAGGTATTCGTTGGCCGAAAACACGCCTACCAGATTCTCGCCGGGCACGCCCAGAAAGACCGGCAGGCCCGCGCCCACGCCAATGAAGACCGCGTCGTATTCCTGGCGCAGCTCTTCCACGCTCACGGTGCGGCCGCCCACATAATTCAGATGAAAATCCACGCCCGCGCTGTGCAGGCCGTTGATTTCCGTGGCCACCACGTTCTTGGGCAGACGGAAGGCCGGGATGCCGTAGATCAGCACCCCGCCGGGCTCGTGCAGAGCCTCAAAAACGTCCACCTTGATTCCCGCGGCCGCGCACACGCCCGCGCAGGTCAGGGAAGCCGGGCCCGATCCGACGCAGGCCACTTTTTTGCCGCATTGGGGCACGGCGCAGGCATTGGCGCCGGTAACCTGCTCGCAGGCCGTGGTCGCAATGTATGTGTCGGCCACAAAGCGCTCCAGGCGGCCGATGGCAATGGGCTGGCCCTTGGCCTTGAGAATGCATTTGCCCTCGCACTGGCTTTCCTGCGGGCAGACCCGGCCGCAGACCGCGGGCAGGCTGTTGGTGGTCTTGATGATCCTGTACGCCGCGTCCATGTTGCCGCGCGCCACTTCGGCGATGAAGTCGCGGATGGGCACTTCCACCGGGCAGCCGGTGACGCAGAGCGGCTTTTTGCACTGCAGGCAGCGGGAGGCCTCGGCAACAGCCATTTCCCTGGTATAGCCCAGGGCCACTTCCGCAAAGTTGGAGCGCCGCACGTCGGCGGGCTGGCAGGGCATGTCCACCCTGGGGGCAAGGTTTTTTTTGGGCTTCTTAGTTTCCATGTCCGCACCTGCTGTATGAGTCAATGGAGATTTTTTCCTGTTCGCGGTAAGCGGAAAGACGGCGGCGCAATTCGGGAAAGTCCACTTCATGCCCGTCAAATTCCGGGCCGTCCACGCAGGCGAATTTGGTTTTGCCGCCCACGCTCACGCGGCAGGCGCCGCACATGCCGATGCCGTCCACCATGATCGGGTTGAGGCTGACCGTGGTCTTCACGCCGAAGGGGCGGGTGGTGTCGGCCACCGCGGCCATCATGGGCACCGGACCCACGGCCACCACCTCGGACACGGTCTTGTCCGCTTCCAGCCGATCGCGCAGCAGATCCGTGACCAGGCCCTTGTGGCCGCGGCTGCCGTCGTCCGTGGAGATCAGCAATTCGTCGGCAAAGGAGGAAAGCTCTTTTTCAAAGAGCAGCAAATCCTTGCTGCGCGCGCCGATAATGCCGACCACCCGGTTGCCGGCGCGGGAGTGGCCCTTGGCAATGTGGTGCATGGCGGCAATGCCCGTGCCGCCGCCCACACAGATCACGGTGCCGTGTTTTTCAATGTGCGTGGGATGGCCCAGAGGGCCGCAGACGTCCAGGATGGCGTCACCTTCCTTGAACGTTTCCAGCACGGCAGTGCTCTTGCCCATAACCAGATAGACGATGGTGATGGTGCCGTTGGCGGCATCCGTATCCGCGATGGTCAGAGGGATGCGTTCGCCCTGCGGGTTCATGCGCAGCATGACGAAATGCCCGGGCCGCGCTTTTTGGGCGATCTGCGGCGCATGGAGCACCAGTTTGCTGGTTTTGCCCGGGATCAGGCTTTCCTTGTGCAGAATGGGTGTCGGCATAGACTCTCCTGTGCTGCTTGTGAGCCTGCCCCCGCGACGCTCCGTTTGTTTGCGCCCACGCAATACCTGTTTTTATTGCGTTCGCGTTACGCCGGAGTGCGCTCTCCCCATAAAAAGCCTTTCTTTTCCGGCAGAGAGCGGCGTTGCCCGTGGTGCGGACAGGCCCCGGAGCGTTTCAGCAAAACACTCCGCCGACGCACGTGCGCCGGCTGCGAGGCAATGTGAATTCGGCAAAAAAAACCGCGCTTTTCCGCCGAAAGGGTTATGAACCGCGGGGAGGCTCAAAACGGTCAGCATGGAAGCATCACGGGTTGGAATGGCGGCGAAACGCTCCGACGGCCCCCAAGAGCGCCGCCCCGCGAAGGGGCCGGAAAAAGACTCGCGGCCCGGCCCGCGCGGCGTGGAGCGCCGTTTTGCTTTGCCGGATCCGCACGCCCGCGCGCATCCCATTGGGGGAGAATCCGCGCGCAGGTAACGTCTGGCCGCGGGCGCGGCCTTGCTGTGCAGAACCGGCGTCGGGCAAGGCGAGGCTTTGCCCGGCACGCTGATTTATGATTGTTGCAGGCATAGTATCCATGAAAAAGCTCCCTGGCAAGCGCCCGCGGCCGCGCAAATCTTTTTTTTCACAGCGCTGGCAGGCAGATAGCCTTGCCATTTCTTGATTGAACGCTCAGTGAAAATTTTTTTTAAAAAAATTCCTAAGGTAAATTTTGGGCTTGCCGATAAGAAAAATGTTGAGTGGGGAAAGGGGAGAGCGTATAACCGTAAAGGAGGCGAGTCAGGCGACCCCCATTGCAGGGAAGCAATGATCCATTCAGGGAGGAATGGTCATGTCGCTTATACGTACCGACGAATCCCGAACGGACAAAAAGCAGCCGGACAGCTTCGATCCCGGCGCGCAAGAGGAATTGGCGCAGGTTTCGCGCTATCTTGCGGTATTGGAAGAAAACAGAGGGGCCAGCCGTTTTGTTCTGGACGATGCGGCACTGGCCCTGGATATGGCCGGTTTTGTGAAAAACCGGCTGCACAAGGGGCATGCCGCTCCGGCAAGCCCCCTGGCGCGCCTGGCTCTGGCCCTGGTGCACAAGAGCCCGGAGGCGTGCGAGCAGTAAAGCCGATCATCATGCCCGCCGACCATGCCGCCAGGCCGTGACGCAATACGGCCCGCTGGCACAAAGGGCATTCGCAGCCGCACTGTGAAATGCTCTGAAAAACGGCCGCCGCAAGCGCGGCGGCAAGGCCGCATGTGGAAAAATCCGCGCCGCAAGCGCGGCAGCAACCTCAACATACCGTCATGTTTCCGTGACATGAGGGGGATTCGCAACCGATTCGCCATCCAGTTGATTCTCCGCTCAAAACCAGGGAGGGGCCGTGGGGGCCTCTCCCTTTTTTGGTGCCGGGCTGTGCTCTACGCCTTGTCCTCCTTGCGGCGCTGCGAGATGGGACCCTGCGAAACGGGCCGCCTCTAGAGCATTTTGCTTTTGAAATTATTCAATTTCAAAAGCGGCGCTGCCATCATTTCGCGTCCAGAACGCGGTCTGGACGCTCATTCGGCGCGGGCGTCCGCTCCCGCGGCCGCCAGAGCGGTTGCCGTTTTCAACAGCAAACCGCTCTGGCTCGCTCATGGACGTTGCTTCCGGGAAAAACTCTGTTTTTTCCCGAAACGGAAACGTTGCAAGTTGGAAAAATTTACAGGTACTTTGTTCTACTTCCGGAATCCGTGCTTGAAATCTTCGGCATACAGGCGCGAGGCCGCGCCTTTTTTCAAGGCAGCGGGCAGAACGAGAAAAACAACCTGCCGGGTAATGCCGTGCGCCGCCACGCTGTCGGCCAGCTCGCCAAGGCGGGTGCGGATCAGTTTCTCCTCGGGCCAGCCCACCCGATAGGCGCAGAGCACCGGCGTTTCCGGGGGCAGGCTGCGGGAGAGCTCTTCCTGCAAGGCCTGGGCCTCGTGCGCGGAAAGATAGATGGCCAAAGAAGTTTTGTGCGCGGCCAGGGCGGCCAGGCGCTCACGTTCAGGCACGGGCGTGCGGCCCTCCATGCGGCTGATGATCAGGCTCTGGGTCGCTTCCGGCACGGTAAAGGTCACGCCCGCGGCGGCCGCGGCCGCGCAGGCCGCTGTAACTCCGGGAATCACCCGCCAGGGGATGCGGTCCCGGTCCAGCAGGGCAGCCTGCTCGCGCAGCGCGCCATAGAGGGAGGGATCGCCCGTGTGCACGCGGGCCACGTTCTCTCCGGCCAGAGCCGCATCGCGGACCAGAGCATGACATTCCGCCAGCGTCAGGGGCGCGGAATCCGCCACTCTGGCCCCGGCTCCGGCGCAGGCCACCACTGCCGGGGGGACCAGGGAACCGGCATAGAGCACCAGCCCGGCCTGCTCAATGGCTTTGCGCCCCTTGACGGTCAGCAGTTCGGGATCCCCGGGTCCGGCTCCGACAAAAGAAACCAGACCCGGCCGCACCGTGTCTTGCTTGTTTTCCGCTGTGGGCATCGGTACTCCTTTTTTGCGTCGGCGTTGCGAGGCTGCCCGGCGTGACCGCCTGCACCCCGGCGCGGCGTTTGCCGTGCGGCGCGCGGGCTGCGGGCAGGCAGAGGGGATTGATCAGCTCGCGTTGTGCGCGGGTTTTTGCGCGGCCAGCAGAAAAACCGGATTCAGCGCCGCCAGATGCAGATCCCCGCCCAGCTCGCGAGCCTCGGAAGCCTGGATCTGGACGATCTCCAGCGGCCAGCCCAGACGTTCCAGAAAGCGGCGGCTGCCGCAGAGCGTATCCAGCAGCACGCACGCGGCCACAAGCCGCCCGCCCGGCGGCAGGCGGTGGCAGACATGCCCCAGAATATCTTCGGCGTCTTCGCCTGACAATCCGCCGCCGATAAAGACCCGTTGCGGGTCCGGGAGGGCGGGCAGACATTCCGGGGCCTGCCCCAGGCAGACATCCAGCGTGGCGGCCCCGAAGCGGCGGCGGTTTTCCTGGATGCTGATGGCCCGCCCGGCGGATCGCTCCACAGCCACGACACGGCCTTCATGGGCCAGCACAACGGCCTCCAGAGCCATTGCGCCGGAGCCTGAGCCGATATCCCAGACCACATGACGCGGTTTAATCCGCAGCAGGGAAAGCGCGGCGGCGCGCACCGGCCGTTTGGTTATCAGGTTGCCTTCAACGGCAAGCTGCGTCGTGTCCAGGCCCAGATACGGCGCGCGCGGCCTGTCGTTGGGAACCAGCAGCAGGGTGCAGGCCGGGCCGAAAGCGCGGCAGGCCGTTTCCGAAAGACTGAGCTGGTGATGCGCCTCATCCGGCGCGCCCATGCGCTCGAAAATATGGGCCGTGAACCAGTCCACCCCGCGATCCAGCAGATGCCGGGCCAGCACGTCCGGGGTCATGCGCGCATCGGTCAGGATGCAGAGCGGCGCATCCTTGCCTGCGGCCCTGTTCAGGGGACCGAGATCGTCGCGCCCGTGCAGCGAGAGGCAGATTACCTTGTGCCAGGGCAGGGCCAGTCGCGCGCATGCCTGTTGCAAGGAGCTCACGGCCGGGAGCAGGCGCACGGTTTCCGGGCCCAACTGGCGGGCAAGCGTCGCGCCGATGCCGAAAAAAAGGGGATCGCCGTCGGCTAGCACCAGCACACGCTCACCGGCGGCGCGCAACTGGCTCAAACGGCTGAGCACAGGCTCCAGCGGCGCGGTCAGAGGCAGAACGCGGGCTTTGGCTGCGGCGAAACCGGCCAGCAGGGCCTTGCCGCCGCAGATCACGTCAGCCTTTTCCACCAGGGCGCGCTGTTCCGGGGGCAGGGCCGCAAGATCCCGGCCGCAGCCGCAGGCCAGGCCCAGCACGGTGATTGGTTCCGGCGCGGGCGTGGTCGGCTCAAAGACAAAAAGCGAGTGCAGCATTGTGGTCAGGGGCGGCCAGCCGTCCGGCTCCGGGACCGGGCAGGCCGCGGCCTGCCCGGTGTCCGCCTCCGGCCGCTCCGCGCAGGAGCCGGAAAGAGATTCCTGAACTTCGGCAACATCAATGCCGGGGAGCGCAGCCTGTTTTTTCATAACGCCAGCAATTCCCTGCCGTCAGTGTGGAAAAGATGCAGACCCACGGGACGCCCCGCGAAGTTCCGCGCCGTGCGGGCCGCGCGGCGGCCCACGGCCGTGAGCGCCGCCGGACCGGCCGGATCCGCCAGAATATGCTCCAAAGCGTGGGCCGCCGTCACACAGCGGGCCACATCGCCGGCGCAGGCCAGACCCTGGCGGGCGCAGATTTCGGCCAGATCCGCCATGTCCAGCGCGGCGTCGCGGGCATGGGTGGAGGCGTGCCCCTGGGCCAATTTGACCAGCTTGCCGAAAAAACAGCCCCAAAGTATCCGCGAAAAGGGCAAAGACCCGGCCGCGCGCAGCGAAAAGCGCGCAAAATCAGCGACCTGCACGAAACTCTGGGGCGCAAGCTGCGGATAGCGGGCCATGAGCAGCTTTTCCGAACGCCGCCCGGTAGTCAGGCACACGGTTCGGCAGCCTGTGGCCAAGGCCACGCTCAGGCCCTGCTCGATGGTGGCCCGCCAGGCCGCATGGCTGAAGGGCCGCACTGTGCCCTGAGTGCCCAGAATGGAAATGCCGCCCACAATGCCCAGGCGCGGATTAAACGTGCGCCGGGCGATTTCCCGGCCCTGGGGCACGCTGACAATGACCAGCAGCGGCGGGCAGCGCAACGGCGCGCGCTCCGCGGCATACAGGCTCAGGGCAAAACGGATCTGCTCCTGCGGCACGGGATTGATGGCCGCTCTGCCCACGGGCACGGGCAGGCCCGGCAAGGTGACCCTGCCCACGCCGGGGCCGCCCTCAATCTGCACGAAGCCGGGCTCTTCGGGCCTATGGCGCGGCTCCGCGCCGGGATCCTGCCGGACAATCGGAACCTGACTGCCGGCGTCTGTTGCAAAATCCGCCCCGCGGAACACAACAGTGGCCGTGATCAGCGCGCCGGAGGTGGCGTCGGGATCATCGCCGCCGTCTTTGCGGACGCAGGCGTGCGCAATGCGGCATTGGCTCGCGCCGGGCGACTCTTGCGCGGCATGCGCGGCGTGCGGGGTCACGCGCCGATCCCCAAGCTCCGGCGCAAGGCCGGGCGCGCAACAGGCCACGGGCAACAGACGCCATTTGTTCGGGCAACTCCCCGCGAATACGGCTTTTTGCCCGTGAGGCGGCGGCGTGAACGGCGGCAGGGGCACGCGCACCGTATGCGGGGCGCGACCCTCGCAGAGCAGGATCAACGCGGCCAGAGCCGCGCCTGTGGCAGCTGTGCCCGTGGTAAAGCCCTCGCGCAGCGGCTGAGCGTGCGAATGGCGCGTCACGGCCTGTTCAGGCCTCATCCTCCGGCAGCCAGACGCGTCCCTGAGCCACCAGGGAAACAGGACCGTCCACGGCCGCCAGATTTTCCTGCCCTTCCGTGAACAGCCGCACATCCAGGGCCGATCCGCCGGGCTGCATAATCGAAAAGCTCCTGCGCGATCCCGATCGGGCCAGGCAGAGCGCCAGGGCCAGCGCGCCCGATCCGCAGGCGCTTTCCAGGCAGGTGGTCTGCGCGTCGCGCACATGAACCAGGGGCAGCATGTCCAGTTGCCCCTGGCGCTCGCGCCACCAGATCACCCCTGCCGCGGCCTCGGCAGCCAGGCCGTGCCGCTCGCGCAGCAGGGCGGCGGCAGCCGCGCAATCTTCGGGAAGGCAATGCACCGCGGCATTGAGCAGAAGATGGGAAATGCCCGGCAGACGCACCAGATGCAGCCCCTCACCCAGGGGCGTGATCGGGCAGGCCGGCATGCGCAGCCTCGCCTCAACCTGCCAGAGCGGAGCGCAGCCGCGCGTAAAAAGACGCAGCGGGCTCTGCCAGCCGGAAACCCGCACCTCATACCGGCGTTCCACCATATCCACAGCAGCGGCCGCGCGCTTTGCCGCGCCGGCCAAGGAGCCCTGGCGCAAGGCGCGGGCCTCCTCCGAGAAGGCCAGCAGCGCGCCGAACGCCCGGGAGGCATTGACGCAAAATTCGCCTCCGGCCATGCGCAGACGCAGCTCGCGCTGATCCGTAAAACCCGCCTGCTCGCCCCCCAGATACTGCGGATGCAGCGCCGCACGGGCCAGCCGGGCCTGCTCGCGGCTGCTTCTGCCTTCTGCCGGGAAAAGCAGGGTCGTGTTGCCGCCGGGGCTCCATTTGGAAAAGTTCAGTGCGGGCATGCCGACTTCCTTGCTTTGCATAAACGATGCGCCATCCCGCGGCAAATGCGCCGTCGGCGGATCTGCCTTGCGGGCGCTGCGTGACGGCCCGCAGGCGGCAGCGCCCAGGTGCAGGGCCACGATGGCGTGCGCCGCAGTTTCTGCCATCTGCAAAAAAAGTATGCCTGAGCCGGGCCGCGCTGTCCAGCGCAGCGCAGAGAAGCGGCGAGCCGCAAAGGTTTGCCAATGTTCATGCCGGGCTTGCCCAGACCGCGCCAATGCGCGCTGCGAGCTCATTTCCCAATTATCACTTGCGGTTTTTCGTAAAGCCGGGTATGGAAAAACCAGTTGCCGCCTCCATGCCCTGAAGGGCGCGACAGAGAGCCGGTACTTTGGCGGGCAACACCGCGATTTACTGTATGTTGACGGTAATTCGACACAAACAACGTTTTGGGAGGCATTATGAAATCCTTTAGACTTCTCATCCTTGCAGCTGCTCTTGTATTGAGCTACGCCGTGGCGGCAGTGGCCGCTCCGGCATGCAACAAAAAAATAGAAAGCTTTGACTTTGTCGTGGACTATTCCGGTTCCATGATGATGCAAAACAAGCAACTCAAGCAGGATAAGATCATTGTGGCCAAAAAGGTGCTGCAACGCGTCAACGACGCCATTCCCGCTCTTGATTTCAAGGGCGGCCTGCACACCATTTCGCCCAACGGCGTGATTATTCCTCAGGGTCCCTGGGATCGCGCCGCCATGAGCCTGGGCATCGACAAGCTGCGCTCCGGTTTCCAGATCTTCGGCCGCATGACCGCCATGGGCGACGGCCTGCAGGCGTATGAACCCTTCCTTTCCAGCATGCAGCGCGACGCGGCCCTGATCCTGGTCACCGACGGCGACAACAACCGCGGCGTCAACCTTGTGGACGTGGCCCGTCAGCTCTATGCCAGCCAGCGCAACCTGGTGATCCACATCATCTCTTTTGCCGACACCGAACACGGCGCCAACGTGATCCGGCAGATCGCCGCCATGAATCCCAACACCGTGGTGGTGCCCGGCGAAGAGCTGGCCTCCAGCGACACGGCCGTGGAACGCTTTGTGCTGGCCGTGTTCTGCCAGGACGAAGAGGTGATCGTGCTGCGCGGCGTGCACTTTGCTTTTGATTCCTATGCTCTTGACAGCAAGGCCATGGGCATCCTGAACGAAGCCGCCCAGTTGATCAAGGCCAACCCCAACAAGCAGGTGCTCCTTAACGGCTGGACCGACTGGATCGGCAGCGACGCGTATAACAAGGTGCTTTCGCAGAATCGCGCCAACGCCGTGAAGCTCTATCTTGAGAAGCAGGGCATCCCGGCCAGCCGGATGACCGCCATCGGCCGCGGCAAGTCCTACAAGTACGACAACAAGACCGAGGAAGGTCGCTACATGAACCGCCGCACCGAAATTTCCTTCGAGTAAGCGGCGAGTGTAGAGAAAAAGCGAAAAAGCCGGGCGGCTCCTGCTGCCCGGCTTTGGTTCATTATGAGGTATGCCCATGCGAATTTTTCTGGCTTGTATTCTTAGCCTGGGGCTTGCGACCAGCGGCTGCGCCTGGTTTAACGGCGGCGACGCCGCTGAAGCCCAAACCCCCAGCGCGCAGCCGCAGGAAGAGGTGGTTGTCGCTGAAGTCGTGACCGAACCCGCTCCGGTTCCGGTCAAACCCGCTGCCAAAAGCAAGGCCAAAGCGAAAAAAGCCCCCCGCGCGGCCAGAGGCGCAAAATCCGAAACGGAAATCAGGGCCGAGCTGGATAAGGTGGGGCACAAATTGGCGGCCCAGGCTTCCAGAACCGTCCTGCCTTCCGTGGCCGCCAAGGAAGTGCGCAAGGACGGCAGCGGCTATGTGGCCAGCTATGTGGAAGTGGACACCAGCAACGTGACCACGGAACTGCGCCCCGGCGCCAAGGGGCAGTATGTGGGTTTTATCCGCTATCAGGAAAAAGTTTATGAATGCCGCGGGCCCAGCAAGAAGGCTGCGCTCTCCGCGCCCTGCAAGCAAGTCCGCGCGCGTCGCCTTAACGAGCTGATCCGTTATGACGGCAAGGCCTGGCAATTTTAGAGCTGTTTGCTAATGAAATTAGCTAGAGCATTTTCGCTTTGAAAATGCTCTGCTGACGCGAAAGCGGCAGCCGCCGCAACGCGGCGTACATTCAGGCGAAAAGCGCGTTTTTCGCCTGAATGCAACCTTTGACTTTCATAAAAAGTCAAAGGTAAGCTGCTCTAAACGCTCTGGCAGGGCGAAACCATGCCCGCCCGTCAGCCGTTGGCGGCTTTGCCGCCTTTACGGATGACGACAGCAGAGGAAATTTACTTGCGCCGTTACGCGCCGGAGCGAGCGTTTCAAAAGCAATATGCTCTCAAAGACGCACGCGTAGCGTTGCGAGTTTGCATGAAGCCTGCGGGAATGCTTTCCGGCAGGCTTCTTTTGCGCAAGACGTGGCACGCGGATTTTCTTTTCCCGTGCGCTGATTACCCCGATGCGCGCAACGGTCGGGCCGGTTGTTGTTCATAGCATAGGCAGTGGCCCGGCAAGGCGGCGCGCGCTCTGCGGCGTCAGCGCCTTTTCAACACGAAAACGCTTACGCGTCGCGCTTGCTTTTTTTCACGCGTGCCCTTGGGGCGCTTTCGTCTTGTCGAGCCTCAAAACCCAGGGACTGCAAAGCCCGCCGCACAAGTTCGTTGAAAAGTTCCTGGGCCGGGCATGCAGCCAGAGGTCTGAGATCCGCAATCCCGATCACAGGGGGCACGGCATCCGCGGGACTTGCGGGCGCAAGATATTTCGGACCTGTTCCGCTGCGTATCCATTCGGGATTGACGCCTTTTTTCTGCAAAAGTTTTTCCGGCCATGTGCGCGGCACGATTTTGCGGCGCAGAGCATCGGAAACGGAAGACCGCTGGACTTCCAGCACAGCGGCAAGCTGCGCCTGCGTGCAGCAATCGGCTGCCTCAAAAATGCGCTTGTATTGGGATGCAAAAGAAGTATCCGGCATGTCGCCGTAAGGAAGCGCGTCTTCGGTCATATGACTCTCCGGCCTTGCTGGTGGCAACTGCCGAAAGCAATTGCCGGGAGCTCAGAACCGCCCATGGACGGCGGGTTTATTCCCTACGAAGAGGTATTCTATTCACCGCACTCCCGACAGCACGCGCTGAGAGACGGTTGCCTTGTCGAGCAAGAGCAACCCCGCGTGTGTCGGCGGCGGTTCCGCCATGGGATAAAGGTGTTCTGAGCACCTGACTGAACTATGCCTGCAATTGCCGGAAAACGCAAATGCCGCGCCCCTGCATCGCACATGGCGCGAGGGCCGGGACGCGGTGCAGGGGCGCGGCAGTAGAGCGTTCAGCTACTTTCATCAGCAAGCCGCTCTAAGACGGAAAGGAATTTACTGAGCCTGGCTCAGGCATCCTGAGCCGGGATGCCCGGCGGCAGATGGTCAATGATCCAGCGGGCGCATTGAAAGGGATTTTTGGCCTGGGCCTCGCAGCGCACGTTCGCCCAGGCCCGGTAGAGTTCTTCCCGCTCCCGGAAAATGTCGGCCAGGGTCTGGCCCGGCGCAATGGCCAAACCGCGCTGGGGGTTGCGGGCCACGCGTTCTTCCACAGTGGCGAGCGGCACATCCAGATGTACAATGGGTCCGAGCCCGGCCAGATGGCGCATGGCCGCTTCCCGGTACACCACACTGCCCCCGGTGGCCAGCACCACCCTGTTGGCCTTGATGGCGCAAATGACTTCGCATTCCGCGTCCAGAAATGCTTCCTTGTTCAGCGCGTCGGTAATGTCCTGAAGACGCGCGCCGTACACAGCCTCGATCAGATGATCGCTGTCCAGAAAGGCCCAGCCCAGCTCGCGCGCCAACGCGCCGCCCACAGTGGTTTTGCCTGCGCCCGGCATGCCGATCAGCACGATGCAGGGCGCCGGGAGAGTCGGTGTGGCAAGAGGTGCGGGCATAGGCATGTTTTCTCCTTGGCCGTGCGGGGCAATTATCGCGACTCTGCCCAAGCCGGACGGCGCTGTCAAGAATGCCCGGCCTCCGAGGGATTCATTTTTAGAGCGTTTTGCTGCTTTCATGAGCAAAACGCTCTAAAGCTCTCCGGGTCGCTGCCGATAATCACTGTAAAGGTGGTTTCCCATGCGTATCTTTTTTTTCGTGGCGTTTCTTCTGAGCCTCTGTCAGAGCGCGCCGGTCAAAGCCGCGGATTCCCGTTCTCTGCCGTCCGGGCCCTATGCGGGCCTGCCCGCCGCGCCACTGGCAAGCCGTCCTGTGGTTCCGCAAACGCCGGCAACGTATGCGCCCTTGCCGCCGCGTCTGCCCGCGTTTTTGCCCTCAGGCGGCGCCAATCTGGATCAGGCCTGGATTCAGGACGGCGGCGCGCGACTGTATTGGAATACATTGGTGATCCCCCGCCAGCTCCGGATGGGCGGCGCGAGCTTCGTGGATCCGGCTTCTGTGCCGCAACTGCTGCCGCCCGGCTCGGTCAAAGCCGTGCAGCCCGTGCCCGTCCGTCGCCGCCGCCCCGTGTCACGGCCCAAGGTGAGCCGGAGTACCCAAACGGTTGCCGCTCCGGCCAATGCCGGGCGCACGTCGCTCACGCCGCCCCGCGCAGAACTTCCCGCAACCGCAAAAAAAGCCACGGAGGCGACCGCCCCGCGCGGCACGCCTGCTGCTCCCCGGAGCACATCCGCGGCATCGTCGGCATCAGCCGGGACAGCCGCGCCGTATACAGGCGCGGCGCCTGCAACGGCGCCACCCGTGCCGTTGCCGATCATGCCGGTTGCTCCTGTTCCTCCGCGCGCGCCTGGCGCGTCGCGCTGACGGCCTGTTCTTTGCCGTCGGCCGCTGAAGCAGAGAGGAAGAAACGCGCGGCCGACGCCGACTGACAGGGCTGCCGCAGAAGATGCGTCTGCCCCGAAGAGCCTTGCTCTGCCGCTTGACGGAGGAACACAGGGCGTGTATGTAGCTTTTTCCATTATCACATATGGCGTGGCGTGAGGAGAGGGCTTGCCCCCGGCAAGCGGCCGATGTTCCGGGATGCGGCGCGTTTTGGGACGCAGATGTGATAGCCGGGCGGTGAGGCCGCCATGTGCCCGCTTTTTTTACGGCGTTGCGCCGTCGCCCGCAACAGCGCGCAGACTGACGATGCTCGCTGTTGCAGAGCGGATTGCCTTTGAAAGGTTGTGTTTTTTAGCTCGCTCAGCCGCTATATGCGTTGCTCGGCTGCATCCACGCCTTGTCGCGACCGAATGGCGGCCCGCCAGGGCCGTGCCCCTTTGCCCGAAGGGCTTATGAACGCGGCGGATGTATCCCGCAAGGGCGTGCAGATGCGACAGCGGCCGTGCGTCGCGCCGTGCGGCGTTGCCTGCAAGGCCATGCCTTGCATGACGGGGCAGACGCGTCGTGCGGAGCGATTTTAACTCTCAGAGGAGCAAAATCATGAAAAGAACATATCAACCCAGCAAGATCAGAAGAGCCCGCACCCACGGTTTCCGCGCCCGCATGGCTACCCCCGGCGGCCGGGCCATCCTGCGCCGCCGCCGCGCCAAGGGCCGTAAACGCCTGAGCGCCTGAGCCGGGCGGGGTCGTGCCCCTTTGCACCCATATGTCGGGAACATCCATGCGCCCGCGTCTGACTCTGCGGCGGCAGGCCCGGATTCGCCGCCGTGCGGAGTTCACAGCCTGCTATGAACGCGGGCGGCGTTATCATTCCGAGCATTTCCTCGTTTTTGCGCTTTGGCGAGAGCAGCCCGGCGTCTGTGCGCGCATGGGCATGGCCGTTTCCCGCAAGGTGGGCAATGCGGTGGTTCGCAATCGCGTGAAACGGCTGTTGCGGGAATTTTTTCGCCTGCATGCCGATGCTCTGCCCGTGGAGACCGATATTGTGACTGTGGCCAAGCGACACGCCGGAAAGGCAGCGCTGGATCTTTCCCGCGTGGCAGCCGAACTTCTGCCCTTGCTGCGGCGGTTGGCGCGCACTCAAACGAAGCGTGCATTTTCAGGCGGATTATGATGCGTAGGCTGCTGCGCTCTTTTTGCGTTTTGCCCATACGCGTGTATCAGCGTTGCATCTCGCCCATGCTGCCTCCCGCCTGCCGCTTTTATCCCACCTGTTCCGCCTACGCCGCGGAGGCCATCCTGCGTCACGGCGTACTGCGGGGCGGCTGGCTGGCGCTCAGGCGCCTGGCGCGCTGCCATCCGTGGGGCGGGTCGGGCTATGATCCTGTTCCACCCCCACGGCGACGCCGCAACGTCCCGCCCATGTCTCAGGAGTAAACGCCCCTATGCAAGACGGTAAAAATCTGATTCTGGCCATTGCGCTTTGTTTGATCGTGCTTTTCGGTTGGGGACGCCTGGCCGAATATATGGGATGGGTGCATACCCCTGATCCGCAGGAGCTGGCCCAACAGCAGGCCGCGCTTCAGGAGGCGGCCAGAGCGCGGGAAGCGGCTCAGCCGCCTGCGGCCGCAAAAAACGCTCCCCTGCCCGCGTTTACGCCTTCGCCCGGCCGGGACCTGACGGTGCAATCGCCTCTTTATGAGGCTGTGGTTTATACGGGCGGGGGCACGTTGCGTTCTTTCAAACTCAAAAAATACCAGACCGGACTTGCGCCGGATTCGACGCTGGTGAATCTGGTGGATCCCCAGTCCGCGGGCGTGGCCCCCCTGGGGCTGGTGATCAACAGCCAGCCTTCCTGGAGTACGGGGCAATGGGCCCTGGAGACGCAAGAGCAGGCTCTGAACCTGACCGCAGGGCAGCAGGGCGCGCTGCGCCTCACAGGCCAGGTGGACAATCTGCGCGTGGTGCGTGAGCTGATCTTCAGCGCGGACTCCTATCTGATCCGGGAAAAGATCCGGCTCACCAATCTGAGCGACCAGCCCCGCAGCGTGCGCGTGAGCTATACCGTGGCCGCGGATGCCAGCAACGCCGCCGGGGGCCAGTACGACGCCATGCGCGTGGCCTGGGATAATGACGGCAGCCTTTCCGAAGAATCCTCGGCCAAGACGCTGGAGACCACGGGCGTGCAGGCCACCGGCAGGATCTACTGGGCCGGCGCCATGAGCACCTATTTTCTCTCGGCCGTGCTGCCGGGTGAAATCAATAATGTCACGGTCAAGGGCCGTTTGCAGAACAGCGTCTACCGCGCGGCTGTGGAAGAGCCCGAGAGCATGCTTGCGCCGGGCCAGGAAAAAGAGCTGACGGTCTCCTACTGGCTGGGCCCCAAGGAGCGCACCCAACTTCTTGCTGTTTCCGACCAGTTGGCCAAAAGCATTGATTTGGGCATGTTCAGCATTATTGCCAAGGGCCTGCTCTGGCTTCTGGAATTTTTCCACAAGTATGTGCACAACTGGGGCGTGGCGATCATCCTGTTGACCATTCTGATCAAGGCGGTCTTCTGGCCGCTGACGGCCAAGAGCTATGCTTCCATGGAAAAGATGAAGAAGCTCCAGCCCCTGATGACCGCCATCCGGGAGAAACACAAGGACAACAAGGAGCTCATGAACAAGGAGGTCATGGCGCTCTACAAGACCTATGGCGTGAACCCGGCCAGCGGCTGCGTGCCGATTCTGATCCAGCTGCCGGTCTTTTTCGGCCTGTACCAGGCCCTGCTGACCTCCATCGAGCTCAGGCACGCGCCGTTCATCATGTATCTGCCCTTTACCGACAAGCTCTGGCTGGCTGACCTTTCGGCCAAGGATCCGTTTTATATCACGCCGATCATCATGGGCCTGACCATGTTTTTGCAGCAGAGAATGAGCCCGCCCGCCACAGATCCCACCCAGCAGAAAATCATGATGTTTCTGCCCCTGATTTTCACGGTGCTCTTTCTGGGCTTCCCGGCCGGTCTGGTGCTTTACTGGCTGGTCAACAACATCCTGTCCATCGCCCAGCAATGGCTGATGATGCGGAAAAACAGGCATGGCGCGCAGGCCGCAGGCTAGCGCATTTTAACGGTACAGTGCTTTACCGCCGCACCCGATGCGGCGCAGATTCTGCCGAAGCGACCGCAGGCAGCCCGGAGGGCTGTTCCCGCAGACGACAGCGGAGCCGTACGGGAATCGACAGCTTTTTTGAACAAATATCGGTGCAAGCCCACTGCTGTCTTTCTCCGTACTGTTCGCCGGGCCAGAGCGTTTCGCTCATGAAAGTAGCTAAACCGCTCTGGCAGGGTGAAGCCATGCCCGCCGCTTCCCGGCATGCCGTTACAGTGAGTGAGGTTGTGTATGGAAGGGTTCAAGGAATTCCAGGGCAAAAACCTGGATAGCGCTATTGAGGAAGCCTGCGGTTATTTCAATGCCGCGCGGGAAAAGCTTGAAATTGAAATCCTGCAGGACGCCAAGTCCGGCATTTTCGGCATAGTGGGCGCGCGCAAGGCCAAGGTCCGCGCCCGGCGCGCCCACTTGCGCGAAACCGTGGAAAACATTCTGGGGAAAAAAAGCGAAGAGCCCGCTGCCCGGACGGAAGAAGGCGGCCGTGAAAAAAGCGGCGGCAGGAGCCAGGGGCGTAAAAATGCCCCGACTTCGCAGGGAGGGCGGCAATCTGCCGGCGATAATTCCCGCGGGCCCGGCGCGTCGGGCGCGGGCAGACGTTCCGGCCCGGCCGCGCCCCGCAAGGACGTGACTCCCCCTGAATGCCGGGAGGCCGTGGGAGCGGAAAAAGAACGGATTCCTGCCGACGTTTCTCCCGAACAAGGAGCATCCCAGGGCACGAGCGAGAGCTGCGAGCCTCAGGCCGCCGTCTCCCGGCAGGAGGTCCGGAGCGAAACCAGGCCTGAGCAGAGGCGCGGGGCCGGTGGGGGCCGCGGCCGTGCCAGCGGCGAAGGGCAGGCGCGTGCCCGCCGGGAGGAAAGCCGCAAAAAGAGCGAAGCCGCTGTTGACGGCCTGGATGAAGACCTGGAGGAAGCCGGCGAAGGGCTGCCGTTCACGCCGGTTGAACAATTGGATGCCGCCCGCCTGGAAGCCCTGGTCAACGAGGCCGTGCGGGAACTGGTGCGGCCCATTGTGGGGGCGGAAGTGCAGCTTGCGATCAGCGTGGGCGGCGGCAGAGTACAGGTCTGTGTGGAGTGCGGTGAAGATTCCGGCCTGCTGATCGGGCGCGAGGGCCAGACCCTGGCGGCCTTGCAGTATTTGGTTTCGCGCGTGGTTTCGCGCGGCATGAACGCCGCGGTGCGCGTGCAGTTGGATGCGGGCGAGTACCGGCAGCGCCAGGATGAAAAGCTGCGCGAGATGGCTCTGGCATTGGCCGAAAAGGTGCGACAATCCGGGCGCTCCTATTCCACCCGGCCTTTGAGCTCCTATCATCGGCGCATTGTGCATGTTTGCCTGCAGGATGCCGAGGACGTACAGACGCGCAGCACCGGCGACGGAGCCATGAAGCGGGTGGTGATCATGCGCCGCAAGGCGTGAGCAGCGGGAGACGATTTTGCCGGGACGCGGCCGGAAAAGACGCGGGCAAGGCGGAGGCAGCCGTTTCGGGTGCGGGCGGCGTCTGGCCTCTGAACCTGGAACAACGCAGCCCAAAGGCTTTCAAAGCGCGGAGCGCAGACAGTCTGGAGCAGATGCAGCCATGCCCACCATCGCCGCCATAGCCACGCCGCCGGGAGCCGGGGGCATCGGCATTGTGCGCCTTTCCGGCCCACAGGCCAAGCATCTTCTGGCGCGCATGTTCCTGCCCCTGTCGCCGCGTTTTGAGAATTTCCGTCCCTGGCTGTTGCACCGGGGCCGGGTGATTGACTGCAAGGGCGAGGCCCTGGATGATGTGCTGGCCGTGTTCATGCCCGGCCCACGCACCTTCACCGGCGAGGATATGGCTGAAATCCATTGCCACGGCGGCCCGTTCCTGGTGCAGGCCGTGCTCGAAAACGCGCTGCGTCTGGGGGCGCGGCAGGCGCAGCGCGGCGAGTTCTCCCGGCGGGCTTTTTGCAACGGTCGCCTGGATTTAAGTCAGGCCGAAGCCGTGGCCGAATTGATCGCCGCGCCTTCGCGCGAGGCGCTGCGGTACGGTCTGAACCGTTTGGACGGGCTGCTCGGCCGCAGGGTGCTGGCCTTGCGCGAAGAGTTGGAAGCCCTCCGCGGGCAAGTCTGTCTGGCAGTGGACTTTCCTGAGGAAGAAGTGGAATGCCTTGCGCCTGATGCCTTTGCGCGGGCCGTCAACCGCGTGGCTCTGGCTGTCCGGCAGTTGCTGGCGGGGCAGAAGAGAGCCCGGATCATGCAACAGGGCGCCCTGGTGGTATTGGCCGGGGCGGTGAATGCGGGCAAGTCAAGCCTGCTGAATGCCCTGCTGGGCCGTAACCGGGCCCTGGTCACGGAGATTCCCGGCACCACCCGGGATTTTCTGGAGGAGGCCTGCACTCTGGACGGCCTGCCGCTGCGCCTGACCGACACAGCCGGATTGCGCGCCACGGACGATGCGGGCAATGCCGTGGAGAGCGTGGAAGAGCTGGGCGTGGCCTTGAGCCGGGAAAAACTGCGCCAGGCCGACGCGGTTGTTCTGGTGCTGGACGGCGCGCGCCTGGGCCCTGAAGGAGCAAAGGCTCGCGTTTGCCCTGAACCCGCTGCGCGGGAAGCGCTGGAACTGGCCGGGGAAGCGCCTGTGCTGCTGGCCTGGAACAAGTGCGATCTCTGTCTTCCGGCGGTCTTTCCGCCGCGCTGGGCCGGGGATCTGCCCTGCTGCGCCGTAAGCGCCAAATCCGGCGAAAACGTGGAGGCTTTGGCCACAGCCCTGCGCCGTTTGCTTTTGGCTGGCAGTCTGGAGCAACCGGCATCCGACGGCCTTGCGCCCAACGCGCGGCAGGCCCTGGCCCTGGAGCAGGCTCTGGTCGAGCTTGAGGCCCTGGCAGCCGACCTGCGGGACAAGCGGCCCTACGACTGCTGCGCCGTGCGCCTCGAAGCCGCGGCTGCGCTGCTGGGCCAGGTTACCGGGCTTTCCAGCCCGGCGGAAGTCCTGGACGGGGTCTTCGCCCAATTCTGCATCGGCAAATAGGTTTTGCCCTTCCCTGAGGGAAGGACGCTGTAAGCATCATTACATCCGGCATCGCAGAGCTTTTCATGGATCTGGATCAGTTGCGCCGCCGCCTGAGCAGCGAAGAAATCAACGCCATGCCCTTGTGCCATTACCACGGCCCTGTGCATCTGATCCGCGTGCTGGACGACTGGAAGCGGGCCTTGCCCGACCTGCGCGCCGAGCGCGCGCTGGGTTTTGACACGGAAACGCGCCCCACGTTCCGCAAGGGCAAGGTCAATGCGCCCGCGCTGATCCAACTGGCCACGGAACAGGCAGTCTATCTGATCCAGCTTACCTGGCTTCCCTTTGGGCCGTATCTTGTCGAGATCCTTGCCAATCCTGATCAGATTAAAGCGGGCGTGGGGATTTATGACGACATGCGCGAGCTGGCCAGACTGCATGATTTTAAACCGGCCGGCCTGGTGGATCTGGGCGGCGTGGCCCGGGCGCACAAGCTGCCCAGCCAGGGCTTGCGCACGCTGGCGGCCAATTTGTTCGGCTGGCGGATTTCCAAAGGCTCGCAGTGTTCCAACTGGAGCCTTCTGGAACTCAGTCAGCGTCAGATCGCCTATGCGGCCACCGACGCCTGGATCGGGCGGCAGATATTTTTGCGCATGCGCGAGCTGGGTCTCACGGGCCGGGCCGCCCCGCTGACGGAGAGCGGCAGGTGAGCGGGGAGCATGTTCCGGCCCTGGGCCCCCGGCTGGTTTTTTTTACCGGCGGCACGGCTCTGCGCGATCTGAGCCGCGAGTTGACGCGTCATACCCACAATTCCGTACATTTGGTCACGCCCTTTGATTCCGGCGGCAGCTCGGCTGCCCTGCGCCGGGCATTTGCCATGCCCGCGGTGGGGGATATGCGCAACCGTCTGCTGGCCCTGGCCGACAGTGCTCTGGTGCCGCAAAGCGTGCTTGCATTCTGCGCCCGTCGATTGCCATGCACGGGAGACCGCCGGGTTCTGCGCCAGGAGTTGCGGGAACTCGGCAGCGAAGGCCATGCCCTCTGGGCTTCCATGCCTGGCGTCTTTGCGGACGCGTTGCGCCTGCACCTGCTTTTTTTTCTGGAGCGCATGCCCGAAGATTTCGATCCCTGCCAGGCCAGCCTGGGCAATCTGGTTCTGGCCGGAGGCTATTTGCGCCACAAGCGCGATTTCGGCCCGGTGCTGGCCTTTTTCAGCCGTCTTTTGCAGACGCGCGGCGTGGTCTTGCCCATTGTGGGCGAAAGCCTGCATCTGGCCGCCGAGCTGGCCGACGGCTCGCGCCTTGTGGGCCAGCATCGCTTCAAAAATCTGAGCCAGCCGGTGCGCCGCCTTTTTCTCACGGTGCATGAGCCGGAACGACCCGGCCGCCCGGCCGGCGCGGGCCCGGCGGTCTGCCCGCAGACGCCCTGCCGCCCGCCCCTGGCCGGGGCTGCGGCCGCGTACCTGAGTTCTGCCGGGGCCATCTGCTACCCCATGGGCAGCTTTTATACAAGCGTGCTGGCCAACCTGCTGCCGCAGGGCGTGGGGCGCACCGTGGCCGCCGCTGCCTGCCCCAAGATTTTTATTCCTAATTCCGGGCGTGACGCGGAACTGCGCGGCCTTTCCCTGACCGGACAGGTGGACATGCTTTTGCGCCATCTGCGGGAAGACGCGCCCCAGGCCCGCACCGAGGAGCTCCTGCAGTATGTGCTGGTGGACAGTCGCCACGGCAGGTATGAAGGCGGTCTTTCAGCGGAAGTTGTCCGCGGCCTGGAGCGGCGCGGCCTGCGCCTTGTGGATCGGGAAATGGTGCGCGGCGACGACCCCCAGCGCCACGATCCGGAACCTACAGCCAGAGCCCTGCTGCGCCTCGCGCGGGAGGGGAGCGCGCCGGGCGCGCCCGCGGCATAAATGGAGCGGCGTTGCCGGGTTTCCGGGGCTCTGGCCGGGCAGCGCCTGGATCATGCTCTGGCCGTTCTCTTGCCGGATATGGGACTGCGCGGCCGCAGGCGCTGCATTGCGCAAGGGCGGGTTCTGATCAACGGGCGATGCCGCCCGGCGTCCTGCCGCCTGCGTGCCGATGATGAAATTCTTTTCCTCGACGAGCCGGCGAAAACGGCCGGGGACAGCGGCGCGGCACCAGCGGATCGCTCGCAGGATGCTGCGGAAGATCGCCGTGCCGGGTCCGGGGCTTTTCCCGCGGATTTGCCCCGGCTCCTGGCCCGGCAGGGCGAGTATTGCTTTTTGTACAAACCCGCCCTGCTGCACAGCGTGGCCCTGGCCGGGAGCCGCCAGCCGAGCCTGGAGGCGCATCTGCCCCGGCTTCTGCCCGGACAGGCCGCGGCCGCCCGCCTTTTGCAACGTCTGGATTACGGCACTTCGGGCATCGTCTGCGCGGCCCTGAGCGAGGATGCGGCCAAAGCCTTTCGGCGGGCAGAGGCGGCGGGCCACTGCGAAAAATGGTATCTGGCCCTGCTGGATGGGATTGTACCCGGCCCGCTCACGGCGCGGCAGGCCCTGGGCACGGACGGCCGCCGCAAGACCCGCGTGCGCGCGGATGCGGGCGACAAGCTGCGTTGGACTGAATTTTGGCCCCTGCACTGCTGGCAGGGCGTGGAAGCGGCACATCTGCTCGCGGGTCTGCAAAGCGGCGCTGCCGGTCCAGCGCCTGCTGCGGACACAGTGCGGGGCCTGACCCTGGCCGCCTGCCGCATCCGGCGCGGCGCGCGCCACCAGATCCGCGCGCATGCGGCGGCCCTGGGCTATCCGTTGTGGGGAGACGCCTTGTATGGCGCGGGGCAGGGGGGCGATTCCGGGCCGAAGATCGCCGCGCATGCCGGCGCGTTTTTTTTTCTGCACCACGGCGCATTGCGGCTGCCCGACGCGGCGTGCCTGCTCATGCCTGCCTGGGCCTTGCCCGCGCCGGTTGCCGGGGTAGCCAGAAAATGGCTTGAAAGCTCGACGTGTTGCGGTATACTGAAGCGCGGGTCCGGGCCGGCGCTGCTCTGAGAACGGCCCGCCGCGGCGCGCAGGGGGCAGCATAATACTGGGGCGCGCCGCCCGTCCTTAATGTGCCGTTTCGCCGGGCGTCGGGCACAGAACAGGTGTTACGGAACTCACGTCTACCAGGAGAGCGCATGTTTGCCGCCTTGCTACCCAAGTCCGCGCCTTTTTTCGCCATGCTGCAGGAGCAGAACGGCCTGTTGCGCCGCATGGCCGGTCTGTTGGTGGAAATGCTGGAAGATATCGCCAACATGGACAATGTGCACAAGCAAATTGCCTTTCTGGAGGAAGAAGCCGATCAATTGCACAGCCGGATTATCCGCGCCCTTTCCCAGACGTTCATCACGCCCATTGATCGCGAAGACATCCTGCGGATCAACCAGGAGCAGGAAGAGTCCATGGACTGCGTGCACAGCCTGAGCACCCGCCTGCACATTTTTGAATTTCCGCGCATTCGTTTTCCCGCCCTGCAGATGGTCCGGACCATCAGCGCCATGCTCGATCTCACCCGGCTGATGCTGGAGGGGCTCGCGCATCGGCGCGATTGCCACAAGACGCGGGCTTTTCGCACCCTGCGCGGCGAATGTGACATGCTCCTTGCCGTGGGCCTGGCCGAACTCATGGATGAACAGCAGGAGATCACGCCCCAGCGGATCATGCAGATCCTGAAATGGAGTCAGGCGTACGAGCGCCTGAGCATACTCCTGGAGCAGGTCAACGCCTTGGCTGAAACCATTGAGGAAGCGGTGCTGAAAAATGTTTGAGGTCCCCCTGCTCCTGGTCCTCATCGTTGTGGTGGCGCTGGCCTTCGACTTTACCAACGGCGCGCATGACTGCGCCAACGCCATTGCCACGGTGGTCTCCACCAAGGTGGTCACGCCGCGCTTTGCCGTGGGCGCGGCAGCCCTGCTCAACCTGGGCGGCGCGCTGCTGGGCACTGAGGTGGCCAAGACCCTGGGCAGCGGCATTGTGCTCCCGCAGGTGGTGGAAGGCAGCCATGTGCTGGTGCTGGCCGCTCTGGTGGGCGCCATCGCCTGGAACGGCATTACCTGGTATTACGGTATTCCTTCTTCCTCCTCTCACGCGCTGATCGGCGGTCTGATCGGCGCGGCCGTGGCGGATGTCGGTTTCGGCGCGCTCAACGGCCAGGGCATTGTGGATAAGGTGCTGATCCCGCTGATCGTCGCGCCTCTGGCCGGATATGCCGCGGGCTTTGTGATCATGTGGATCATCTATTGGGTCTGCTCGCGCATCGCGCGCAGCAGGGTCAATGGCGCCTTCCGGCGCTTGCAGCTTGTTTCCGCCGGTTTTATGGCCACCAGCCACGGCCTGAACGATGCGCAAAAGACCATGGGCATCATCACTCTGGCCCTGGTGATCTTTGGAGAAATCGACAAGGTGGAGGTGCCGCTCTGGGTCAAACTGGCCTGCGCCAGCGCCATGGCTCTGGGCACAGCCGTGGGCGGCTGGAAAATCGTCAAAACCATGGGGCATCGCATCTTCAAGCTGGAACCGGTGCATGGATTTGCTGCCGAGACTTCGGCGGCTCTGGTGATCTCCGGCGCTTCCCTGGTGGGCGCGCCCGTGAGCACCACGCATACTATCTCGGCCTGCATTTTCGGCGTAGGCTCCACCAAACGCCTTTCCGCAGTGCGCTGGAACGTGGCAGGCAATCTGATCACGGCCTGGGTGCTGACCCTGCCTGCCGCCGGGAGCGTGGGCTTTGTTTCCTACTGGCTTCTGCACTTTATCTGGCAGTAGAGCGTATTGCTAATTTCATTAGCAATACGCTCTACTGTGATGCCGTAAAACACGTTGGTGAAATTGTTCCGGTGCCTGGAGAAGCATGGCTTTCCCCATCCGCGCCCCCCTTCGGCGAGGGTGGCCCCTGCGCGCAGAGCGCACCGGCCGCAAAATGCCCCGGCATGTCTGTGTCGCCGGAACGGCTTGCGGGAAAATTCCGAAGCTGCTTTGGGCCGCAGAACAAGAATCCGGCATCCGCCGCGTTCCGGCCTTATACGGGCCACAGCGCCCCGGCGGCGCAGATGTGCGGGGATTCAGCGGTTGTTTTCGCGTTCTTCCTGGCAGGCGCGGCACAAACCCACGCCGGGCAGAGCATCCAGACGTTTCTGGGGAATGGGATCGCCGCATTCGCGGCAGCAGGCCACACCATTGATCCACTCAGGGCCCCCGTGATCCATCAAGGAGCGCGCGCGCACCAAGGCGGATTCCCTGTCCATGCGTTCCAGCTCCGTGGCCTGATCAAACACGTCCATTATTTTCTCCTTATGCGAAAGCAAGCGGCAACCCCGCCGAAGCGGGGTTGCCGTAACAAGTTCGACTTTTTGCCAACCTATATTTATGACTATAACACAGGGTCGCGCTTCTGTAAACCGGTCATGGCAGACGGCACAGGGCAGACGGCACTACAGCGATCTGCGCGGGCCCGGCTCAGGCCTTCCGCAGAACCTGCTCCAGGATCCGCACGAAATCGTCCAGATCCGCCTGCTCAATGGTCAGGGGCGGCAACAGGCGCAGCGTCGTGCCGTGGCTCAGGTTGCAGATGAAACCCTGGTGGAGCAGATCTTCCCAGACCCTGGGGCCCTGATCCGTCAGCTCAATGCCCACCATCAGGCCCAGGCCGCGCACTTCCCGGATCTTGCCGGGCAGGCGTTGCTGCAGGGCAGCCAATTGCTCCTTGAGACGCGCGCCTAAAGCCGCGGCGCGCTCGGCCAGATGATCGCGCTGCATGATCTCCACTGTTTTGGCGGCTGCCGCCGAGAGCAGGGCGCCGCCGCCGAACGTGGTGGCATGGCTGCCCGCTTCAAAGCCGCGGGCCAGCTCGTCGGTGGCCAGCATGGCTCCCATGGGCAGGCCGTTGGCCAGGGATTTGGCCACGCTGATGGCGTCGGGCTTGAGATCATAGTTTTGGAAGGCCCAGAACCTGCCGGTGCGGCAGAGCCCGGCCTGCACTTCGTCGCAAAGAAAAATGATGTCTTTCTCGCGGCAGAGGGCTTCCACGCCGTGCAGATAATCGGCAGGCAAGGGCACAACGCCGCCTTCGCCCTGGACCACCTCAACGAGCACGGCGGCCGTTGCCGGAGTGACGGCCGCGCGCAGCGCGGCGAGATCGCCGGCCGGAACCTGCCTGAAACCTTCGGGCAGGGGCGTGAAGCCCTTGCTCAGCGATTCGCGGCCGGTGGCGGCCAGGGCTCCCAGCGTGCGACCGTGGAAGCAGCCTTCCAGGGTGATGATCTCATAGGCGTCGCGCTGCTTGATGGTGCGCATATAACGGCGGGCCAGCTTGATGCAGGCCTCGTTGGCCTCGGCCCCGGAATTGCAGAAAAAAGCCTTGCCGTGATGGCTGGTTGCCAGCAGCAGCCTGGCAAGATCAAGCTGCTCCTGCTGGTAAAAGAGGTTGCTCACATGCCAGAGCTTGCGGGATTGGCGCTCCAGCGCCTCGCAGACTTCGTCGTTGCAATGCCCGAGGCCCACCACGGCAATGCCCGCCAGCAGATCCACATATTCCTTGCCGTCCACATCCCAGAGGCGCGCGCCCTTGCCTCGTGCAATGGCCAGAGGATAGCGGCTGTACGAGCGGCAGAGAAGATCTTCTTCTCCGGTTTTGACGGCAGTGAAAGCTTGTGACATGCGCGGACTCCTTTCTTCATCCGTTTACGACAGATAACGCCTGAAATGCCCGCTTACGGGGTCGAAGGCCGCCCGCGCACATTTCGCGGCAATGATGCGCCGGCGCATCGTTGCAGAGCGGTGGGCGCATTGCAGCGTTTCCACTCCCAAGGGGCGCGTGCGCGCAAGCGCGAGGCTTGAAACGCGCCTCATGCAAAAAGGGCATCAGCGGCCGGTGTGGCCGAATCCGCCCGCGCCCCGCCCGGTTGCCGCCAGTTGCGGCACTTCCTGCCACACGGGGCGGACAAAGGGCTGAAAAATCAGTTGAGCCATGCGCTCGCCGCACGCAAGCCGCCGTTCTTCCCCGGAGGTGTTCAACAGAACCACCAGAATTTCGCCGGTATAGTCCGGGTCAATGACGCCCACGCCTTGCGCCACGGTGAGCCCGTCTCGCGCGCCCAGGCCGCTGCGGGAATAGACAAAGCCCGCGATGCCCGGCAGCCGGGGTTGCACGCTGAGGCCCGTGGGCACTGCCAGCCGCGCGCCCGGCGCGATACGCGCTTCGGGACCGTCCAGGCAGGCCCGCAGGTCAAATCCGGCGGAAAGAGCCGTGGCCGGGGCCGGAAAATCTTTCTGCCCGTGGACGTAGAGCTCGCGCGCGCCGGGCCGGACAAAGGCCATATGCACTGCCGCGCTGCCGGGAGCGGCGTCACGCAAGGAGGGCATGCCGTCAGGTGTGGGGGGGGCTGTCGTGTTCACGCCCTGAGATTTAGCGCAGGTTGCTGCCGGGAGCAAGCCCGCGTTTGCGCGTTGCATGGCGGGGAATGAGATCCGGGGAGCAGGAACCTGGCGCAAACGGCGTTCAGATGCCAGTCTGTACACGGGCTTGCCTTTGCCCTTGTTTTTCTTCAAGCTGCCGGGCAGACAGGTAAATGCTCCAAGGCGCGTTCCGCGCCGCCAAGACACAAGGAGTCTGTATGCAACCAACATCCATAGCCGTGGTGGGCGGCGGCCTGGCCGGTTGCGAATGCGCCCTGCGTCTGGCCCGCGCGGGCCTTGACGTGACGCTTTTCGAGCAGAAGCCGGCTTGGCGTTCGCCCGCGCACGTCAGCGACGATCTGGCCGAGCTGGTCTGTTCCAATTCCCTGCGCTCGGACGAAAGCACCTCGGGCGTGGGTCTGCTCAAGGCGGAAATGCGCGCTCTGGGCAGCGCGTTCATGGCCGCGGCTGACAGTTGCCGCGTGCCTGCGGGCAAGGCCCTGGCCGTGGATCGCGAGGCTTTCGCCCGATCCATGACCGCCCGCGTGGCTGCCGAGCCCCATATCCGGCGGGTGGAGCAACGCGTCGAAGCTTTGGACGCCCCGGCACTGGCCGGATTCGGGACGCTGGTGATCGCGGCCGGGCCTTTGGCTTCGGAGGGGCTTTCGGCCTCGCTGGCCGCGGCGCTCGGCACAAAACACTGCTATTTTTACGACGCCATTGCGCCCATTGTCTGGACGCATACCCTGGACAGGAGCGTGGTTTTTCGCGGGTCGCGCTACGGGCAGGAAAACGGCGAGCCCGCAGGGGAGGGCGACTACCTCAACTGCCCCATGAGCCGCGAGGAATATGAAGTTTTTTATCAGGCCCTGCTGGCCGCGCAAAAAACGGACGCCCGGGATTTTGAACGCCAAAAGCACTTTGAAGGCTGCATGCCCGTGGAAGCCCTGGCCGAGCGCGGCCCGCGCACCCTGACGTTCGGCCCGCTCAAGCCCGTGGGTTTTGTGGATCCCCGCACCGGCCGCCGCCCCTGGGCCGTGCTGCAACTGCGCGCCGAAAAAATCAACAGCGAGACCTGCAATCTGGTGGGCTGTCAGACAAAATTGAAGCAGGCCGAACAGGCCAGGGTTTTTCGCCTGGTTCCGGGCCTGGCTCGCGTGGAATTTGCCCGTTACGGCAGCATGCACCGCAATACCTACGTCAACGCGCCGGACGTGCTCAACGCGGATCTTTCCCTCAAGGCCCTGCCGCATGTTTTTCTGGCCGGGCAGATCACCGGCGTGGAGGGCTATGTGGAGTCAGCGGCCTGCGGCCTCTGGCTGGGCATGCTGCTGGCGGCCCGCGCGCGCGGCGTGGCCTTGCCGCCGCCCCCGCCGGAGAGCGCCCTGGGCGCGCTGCTGCAACATCTGCAAACCCCGGCCAGGCATTTTCAGCCTTCCAACGCGCATTTCGGGCTCATGCCGGAACTGGGCGAAAAAGCCCGCAAAAAGGAACGCAAGGCCCTGTACGCGGCCCGCGCCCAGGCCGCGTTCGCGGCCTGGCTGGCCGAGGTCGGGAGCAGGGGGGCGCTGTAACGCCAGCGGGCGCTGCCGGACTTTGGAGCTGCCGTTACGCCCGCACAGGATCCGCCCTGGCGGCGCAGGCAGAGCCTGCGGCCCGCAATGGCGGATAGTGTGCCGCTCAGGAGACTCAGGGCTGACGCATCGAAATAGGAGAGCGTTTTGCTAATGAAAGTAGCTAAACGCTCTCATCCCCATGTCGTTCACGTCATGCCCGTAAGGCGCGGCGGCAGAACTTGCGCCAATCCCGCAAAAAAAGGTTGACGGCAACGGCTTCAGCGGCTATATAGCCCCTTGCCTCTGCTCTGTAGGAGCGTAGCTCAGGTGGCTAGAGCACTTCCTTGACACGGAAGGGGTCAGCAGTTCAAGTCTGCTCGTTCCTACCAATTGTACTTCCGGGGATTTTCCCCTCAGCATAGAAAGCGCGCCGCGCAAAAGGCGAAGCGCGCTTGAGCATTCCGGCGCATTGGGGAGGTTTGCCTCCCCATTTGTTTTTGCGCATGGCCGCGTGAGGAGCCGTTTGCAGAAGGAGTTTTTCATGGATGTCCGTGTGGAAGGACAGATGGTGGACGCCCCGGCCGAGGCCGATCTGGCCGCTGTACTCCGGAAAGCCCTGAGCGGCAAAAAGTTCAAAACCGTGGTGGCGGCCAGGGCCGTGACGGGCGGCGAAAGTCTGCTGCTGGATCTTTCCGCATCCCTGCCTGACGACTGTCATGAGCTTATTCCGGTCTATGCCGACTCGCCGGAAGGCTTGCAGTTGATCCGCCATTCCACGGCGCATGTGCTGGCCGCGGCAGTCAAGCGTCTCTTTCCCGCAGCCAGGGTGACCATCGGCCCGGCCATCGACAACGGCTTTTATTACGACTTCGACGTGGAGCGGCCGTTTTCCAGTGAGGATTTTCCGGCCATTGAGGCCGAGATGCAGAAGATCGCCGCAGCGCGCGAGCCCTTCACGCGCGAAGTGCTGCCCAGGGCCGAGGCCGAGGCCCGCTTCAGGGGCATGGGCGAGACATACAAGGCCGAGATTATTGAGGGCATCGACGCGGACACGGTCTCGCTCTATACCTGCGGGGACTTCACGGATCTCTGCCGCGGCCCGCATGTGCCGCACACCGGTTTTGCCGCCTCGGCCAAATTGCTGTCCGTGGCCGGCGCGTACTGGCGCGGGGATGAGAAAAACCCCATGCTTTCGCGCATCTACGGTACGGCTTTTGCCGACGACAAGGCCCTGGCCGCCTATCTCAGGCAGATGGAAGAGGCCAAACGCCGCGATCACCGCAAGCTGGGGCGCGAGCTGCATTTGTTCACCTTTCAGGAAGACGTGGCT
The DNA here is from genome assembly GCF_011039085.1 of Desulfovibrio sp. ZJ369. GTDB lineage: Bacteria > Desulfobacterota > Desulfovibrionia > Desulfovibrionales > Desulfovibrionaceae > Desulfovibrio. The sequence continues at coordinate 107,737 of NZ_JAAKEI010000002.1, forward strand.
CCGGGCATGGTCTTCTGGCTGCCCAAGGGCATGCTGGTGCGCGCCATCCTGGAGGATTTCTGGCGCAAGGAGCATCTCAAGCGCGGCTATGACATGGTCCAGGGCCCGCAGTTGCTGCGCGTGGAGACCTGGCAGCGCTCCGGCCATTATGATCACTATCGCGAGAATATGTATTTCACGCAGATCGAGGATGACGCCTACGGCATCAAGCCCATGAACTGCATCGCGCATATGCTGATCTACAAGAACGAGCTGCGCAGTTACCGCGATCTGCCGCAGCGCTATTTTGAACTGGGCGTGGTGCATCGTCATGAAAAGAGTGGCGTGCTGCACGGCCTTTTGCGCGTGCGCCAGTTCACCCAGGACGACGCGCATATTCTCTGCGCGCCCGATCAACTGGAAGGGGAGATACTGGATGTCATTCATCTGATCCGGGATCTCATGAATCTCTTCGGTTTTCAGTACAAGGTGGCCATTTCCACCCGGCCGGAGAGCAGCATCGGCACGGACGAAGCCTGGGAGCTGGCCACCGGCGCGCTGATTCAGGCCGTGGAAAAGGCCGGGCTGCCCTACGAGATCAATGAGGGCGACGGCGCGTTCTACGGGCCGAAAATCGACGTGCGCCTGCTTGACTGCATCGGCCGGGAATGGCAATGCTCCACCATTCAGGTGGATTTCACCCTGCCCGATCGATTTGATCTCAACTATGTGGGGCAGGACGGCGAGCGTCACCGCCCGGTGATGGTCCACCGGGCGATCATGGGCTCGCTGGAGCGCTTCATCGGCGTGCTTATTGAGCAGTATGCCGGGGCGCTGCCCGTCTGGCTTGCGCCGGAGCAGGCCCGGCTGCTGACCGTGACCGAGGCCGGAGATGAAGCTGTCCTGAAATTGCGCGACGAACTCAAGGCCCAGGGCATTCGGGTCGCGCTCGACACGCGCAACGAGAAACTCGGCTTCAAGGTGCGCGAGGCCCAGCTGGCCAAAGTACCTTATATTCTGGTGGTCGGAGAAAAGGAAGTGCAGGCCGGGGGCGCAAACGTGCGCCTGCGCAACGGCGATAATCTGGGGCTCAAATCCGGCGGGGAAATTGCCGCCCTGATTCGGGCGGATGCGGAAGAGCCTTTCAAACAAGGAGGGATGCGCTATAGCTTCGCCTAATATGAGACCGCGGCGCGAAATGCCGCAGGACAACGTGCGCCGCAACGAACTGATCCGCGCGCGCGAAGTGCGCGTGATCGGCGCCGACGGAGAGCAGCTCGGCATTTTGCAGCGTAATGACGCCATTGCCCTGGCCAGGGAAGGCGGCATGGATCTGGTGGAAGTGGCCTCCACTTCCGAGCCGCCTGTCTGCCGGATCATGGATTACGGCAAATTCAAGTACGAGCAGCAGAAAAAGAAGGCGGAAGCCAAGAAACGCCAGACCGTGGTGCAGATCAAGGAAATCAAGGTCCGGCCCAAGACCGATGACCATGATTATGAGACCAAGCTGCGCCACATCCGCCGTTTTCTGGAAGACGGCGACCGCTGCAAGATCACGGTATTTTTCCGCGGCCGCGAGATTGTGCATAAGGATCGCGGCCTGAGCATTCTGGAGCGCGTGGTGCAGGATCTGGCGGATATCGCCAAAGTGGATCAGGAACCGCGCGCCGAAGGCCGCACCCTGCAAATGCTGCTGGTGCCCAAAAAGTGAGCCCCGCGCTGTTTGCGTCGCAAGTTGCGTCGGGCCCCGCCGGCTGGGGCTTGCGTGGGCATTGCAACTTTGCAATGCTCTGACGCCGCGCACGGTGCGGCGCGTCGTTGCTGTTGCTAGAGCAATTTCACTTTGAAATTGCTCTGGCGGCCGCGGGAGCGGACGCCCGCGCCGAATGAGCGTCCAGACCGCGTTCTGGACGCGAAATGATGGCAGCGCCGCTTTTGAAATTGAATAATTTCAAAAGCAAAATGCTCTAGCGATGCTGTCGCAGCGCCGCCAGAGCTGACGCATCTTATGCAGCAGCTCTGAATGCTCTGGAAATAGGCCTTGCGCCAAGCGGCGCTTTGAGGCATCATGCCTTTCCTCTTCGCGGGCCCGCCTGGACGCGCAAGGGGCTTTTATCCGTTTTTGAAGGAGTACGCCATGCCCAAGATTAAAACCCGGCGCGCAGCGGCCAAGCGTTTTTCGCAGACCGGCAGCGGCAAGTTCAAGCGCCGTCGCCAGAACTTGCGTCACATCCTGACCAAGAAGGCTGCGGGCCGCAAAATGCGCCTGGGGCAGTCCACCCTGGTGGATCAGACCAATATGAAGGCCGTGCGCCGCATGCTGCCCAACGGCTGACCATCGCGGCCTTTTGCCCGCTGACTGCGTCAGCCTGCGCTTGTTATCCGGTCGCGGCCGGAAGAATCCGCTCCCCGCATAACAAGCCTGGATTTTGGCCGGCAGGCAAAAATCCACGCCCGACCAGCGTTGAGCGCGGTTTTTTCGATCCTCCCGGGATCGGCGGCGCGCGCGGAGCCGTGACTGATGTTCAATCCGTGCCCCTCCCTGTGAGGGCCGCAGTATTTTTTACGCTCCCCAACGGGCTTTCCTCCGCCTTGTTGGGTTGAAGGAGGATACGCATATGCGTGTGAAGAGAGGCGTTGCCACTCATCGTCGGCACAAGAAATATCTGAGCGCGGCCAAGGGCTTCCGGGGCGGCCGCAGCCGTCTGTACCGCACTGCCCGCGAGGCGGTTGAGCGTTCTTTGCAGTACGCCTTTGTGGGCCGCAAACTGCGCAAACGCGATTTTCGCGCGCTCTGGATTTTGCGCATCAATGCGGGCGCGCGCCTGAGCGGGCTTTCCTACAGCCGCTTCATGCACGGTCTGAAGCTGGCCGGTATTGAACTGAACCGCAAGGTGCTGGCTGATCTGGCCGTCTATCAGAAAGACGATTTCGCCAAAGTGGTGGAGCTGGCCAAAGCCGCGCTGAAGTAGGCGGCAGCGGGGTTTTTTTGCGCCCTGGCCGCAGCGCGGCCAGGGCGGGCCATGCCGCAGACGGGCTTCCGGCTTTTGCTTCGCAGAGCGGGAGCCGTCAGGTCAGGGCAGGCGGTCTGAGAACATTTTCACTGGCGACTGTTCTGAAAACAAGCTTCAGCGCCGCGCAGGCGGCATCGGGAATCAGCATGGACCTGATTACAGCATTGGAAGGCCTGGCGCCGGAACTCGAACGAGGGCTGGACCAGGCTTCTTCATTGGAAGAGCTGGAAGGTTTGCGGGTGGATTTTTTGGGCCGCAAGGGCCGCCTTGCGCAGATCATGGGCCGTTTGCCGCAGCTTGCCCCTGACCGGCGCCCGGCCGTGGGCCAGGCCGCCAACAGGGTCAAGGAGCGCTGCAATGCGCTGTTCGAGGCGCGCAAAAGCGCTCTTGAAGCCGGGCGCGACGCGCAGGCGCTGGCGCGTTTCGATCCTTCCCTGCCCGGCCGCGCGCCCTGGCGGGGCTCGCTGCATCCCACCACCCTGGTCACTGAAGAAATCTGCCATATTTTCACGGGGCTGGGTTTTGAAGTGGTTTCAGGGCCGGAAGTCGAGAGCGACTACTATAATTTCGAGGCCCTGAACATGCCGCCGGAGCACCCGGCCCGCGATATGCAGGACACGCTGTACATCACCGACAAGGTGGTCTTGCGCACCCACACCTCGCCGGTGCAGGCGCGCACCATGCTTTCGCGCAAGCCGCCCCTGGCCGTGGTGGCCCCCGGCAAAGTCTACCGGCGCGACTCGGATCTGACCCACACCCCCATGTTTCATCAGATTGAGGGGCTGATGGTGGGCGAGGGCATCAGCATGGCGCATCTGCGCGGCACGTTGACGGCCTTTGTGCGGGCCGTCTTCGGCGGCGACACGCAAACGCGCTTTCGCCCAAGCTTCTTCCCTTTCACCGAGCCCTCGGCCGAGGTGGACATTTCCTGCTGCATGTGCGGGGGCAAAGGGCAGGTGGACGGCGAGCCCTGCCGCGTCTGCAAAACCACCGGCTGGGTGGAGATCCTGGGCTGCGGCATGGTGGACCCGGCGGTCTATGCCGCCGTGGGCTACTCCTCGGACGTGAGCGGCTTTGCCTTTGGCCTGGGCGTGGAGCGCGTGGCCATGCTCAAGTACGGCATCGGGGACTTGCGGATGTTTTTTGAAAACGATGTGCGCTTCCTGGGGCAGTTTGCCTGAGGCGCGGCATGACAAGACGCTTTTTGTGCCTTTTGGCCGCGAGCGCGAGCCTGGCGGCGCTGCTCCTCCCCCTGGGGCCGGCCCCGGCCGGGTTCGACGGCCAGGCTCTGGCCGCTTCGGCGCTCAGCCCGCGCCATTCGGGTCTTGAACCGCCCGGCGGCCCCCGGCCTCTGGAAGGTTTGCCCTCCAAATCGGCTGGACGCACCGCCGAAGGCGGCATGGGCTATACTGACGCCTACGGCAATACCATTGACGATCTGCCGCGCGAGGAAAAAGCGCCCCGGCAGCGCCCGCGCCCCGGCGCATACGGCGGCCCTGCCGTGCAACAGGATTCCCGGCCCCTGCCGGATCCGCGCAAGAGCGAGACCCCGGCCTGGTCCTTCAGGTGAATCCCCGGCCCGGCAGCGTCCGCGTCCGGGCCGGGCCGCATGAGCTGCGGCGCTCGTGAAGTCCGGAATGTTCGGCTTGCACAACAGTTTGTCAGACAGGAATACGCTATGCTGCTTTCTCTTTCATGGCTGCGTGAGTTTACGCCCTACGAGGGCACGGCTGAGGCCCTGGGCGGCCGCCTGACCATGCTCGGTCTGGAGCTGGAAGACATTCTGCATCCTTATGAAGCCATTGCGTCCATTGTGGTGGGGCATGTGCTCCAATGCGCCAGACATCCGGAGTCCGATCACTTGCATCTGTGCAAGGTGGATGCCGGACAAGGCGAGCTGCTGGACATCGTCTGCGGCGCGCCCAATGTGGCTGCGGGCCAGAAAGTGCCTGTGGCCCTGGTGGGCGCGCGCCTGCCTGACGGCACGCTGATCAAAAAGGCAAAGCTGCGCGGCGCGCCTTCCTTGGGCATGATCTGTTCCGAGCGCGAACTGGGGCTGACCGAGGATCACAGCGGGATCATGGTTCTGCCCGAAAATCTGCCCGTGGGCGCGCGGCTCATTGACGTGCTGGATCTGGACAGGGAAGTGCTGGATATTTCCGTCACGCCCAACCGCGCGGACTGTCTTTCGGTGCTGGGGCTCGCGCGGGAGACCGCGCTGGCCTTTCATCTGCCCCTGAACGTGCCGGAATTGCCCTTGCAGACGGACGACGGCCCACAAGCCGTGGTCCCCATTGAGATTGCCGAGCCGGATCTCTGCTGGCTGTATGCGGGCCGGGTCATTGCAGACATCACGGTGGCGCCCTCACCCATGCGCGTGCGCCACCGCCTGCATGCCGTGGGGGTGCGGCCCATTTCCAACATTGTGGACGTCACCAACTATATTTTGTTTGAATGCGGCCAGCCGCTGCACTCCTTTGATCTGGACAGGCTGGAAGGCGGGCGCATTGTGGTCAGGCGGGCCCGCCAGGGCGAAAAATTTATCACCCTGGACGGGCAGGAACGCTCGCTGACGGATCAGGATCTCTGCATCTGCGATGCCGCGCGGCCCGTTGGCCTGGCCGGGGTCATGGGCGGCCTGAATACGGAAATCACGCAGACGAGCCGCAACGTCTTTCTGGAAAGCGCGGTCTTCCGGCCCGGAACCATCCGCAAGACCTCGCGGCGGCTGGGCCTCTCCTCAGAGGCCTCGTACCGTTTTGAGCGCGGCATCGATCAGTTGCGCACCGTCTGGGCGCTTGACCGGGCCTGCGCCATGATGGCGGCCTTCGGCGGCGGCGTGGTGCGGCGCGGGCTCTCCAAGGCGGAGCCCCGGCCGTTTGCGCCGGCCGGGATTGACTTTCGTCCTGCCAGGGCCGACGCCCTGCTGGGCGTGCATCTGAGCCCGGAATTCGACGAAAAGACGCTTGCGGGCATGGGCTGCCAGGTGGACAGAGGCGATAACGCGCCGGTTTGGAAAGTGATCCAGCCTTCCTGGCGGCCGGACCTGACCCGCGAGGCGGATTTGATTGAGGAAGTGGGGCGGATGCACGGCCTGGACACCATCCCGCCGCTGCTGCCGCCGGTGCAACCGGATCTGGCGCGCGCGGGCGAGCCGGAGTCGCGCTTTGCCTTCTGGTCGCGCATCAAGCGCTGGGGCGCGGGCCTGGGATTGAACGAGGCGGTCAATTACAGTTTTGTGGGTCACAAGGATTTGGATCATCTGGGCTTGCCGCAAAAAGGCCGCATCTCGATCCTGAATCCCCTTTCGGCCGAGCAGGATGTGCTGCGCACGGCCCTGGCGCCGGGCCTGCTGCAGGATCTGCGCAATAACCTGGCCCAGGGCGCGCAGGGCCTGCGGCTTTTTGAGCTGGCGCACATATTTGAAGCCGATCCCGCCTCGGAGACCACGGCGCGCGAAACCGGGGCCCTGGGTATCCTGCTGTACGGCGCGCGGCATGACGCCGCCTGGCCGCATTCCGCGGCGGACATGGATTACATGGACCTCAAGGGCATCGTGGAGCATTTGCTGCATGTTCTGCATCTGCCCGCCCCGATCTGCGAGCAAGTGGAGGATCACCCTTTTCTGCTGCCCTGCGTGGAGGTGCTGGCAGAAGGAAGGCGCGTGGGGCTCATGGGCCGGGTCAAACCGATGCTGGCCGAAGCCTTCCATGCCCGCAAAGACATCTGGCTGGCCGAGCTCAATCTGGATGTGCTGCGCGAAATGCACGACAAGGCCGTACCCCGCTTCAGACCTTTGCCGGTATACCCGCCTGTGCGGCGCGACATTACGATCATGGCCGGAGCTGACCTCAAGGTCAGCCGGGTGCTCGACCACCTGGCCGGACTCAAGTTGCCCCTGCTCGAAGATGTGATCCTGGCGGACTGCTTTGAACCCGAGCGCGGCCCGGAGGACGCCCTGATCCGCAACCTGACCTTCCGCCTGACCTTCCGCCACGCGAGCCGGACCCTCAAGGATGCGGAAGTGGACAAGGAGCGGGAAAAAGTGGCAGAATCCCTGAGGCAGGCTTTGGGCGTCCGCATCTAGCTCCATGCCCTGCGATCGCTGTGCCGGAAAGCGTGCTTGGCGTTGCTGCGGCGGCTGCCGCTTTCGCGTCAGTAGAGCATTTTCAAAGAGAAAATGCTCTGGCGTTTTCGCAGAAGGGTGATGCTGCACCGGGTTCTGGTCCGGCGCGGAACCGGGAGTGGCTTTATGTCGGAAAAAAATTACCGCATCGGCGAAGCGGCGGAGCTGCTCAATCTGAAGACGCATGTGCTGCGCTTCTGGGAGACAGAGTTCCCCCAACTGGCTCCCTTGCGCACGGACAAGGGGCAGCGCCTGTACACAGAAGCGCATCTGGATCTGTTGCGGCGCATCCGGCAACTGCTGCATGAGCAGGGCATGACCATTGAGGGCGCGCGCCGCGTGCTGGAAGGCAGCGCGGTGCTGGACGAAAACCTGCCCGAACGGCTGGCTCCGGTGCCGGATCCGGCCTTCATGCAGATGCTCAAGCGGGAACTCAGCGACATCCGGCGGCTTTTGAGCGGGCAATAGAGCATCTTGCTTTTAAAACGCTCTAACTGCGCCCAAACGGCAAAGGGTTGTTGATGATTCTTTCCCCTTCCTTGCTTTCCGCCAATTTTGCGCGGCTGGCCGAAGAACTGGCCGCCCTGGAAGCGGCGGGCGTGACCTGGCTGCATCTGGATGTCATGGATGGGGCCTTTGTGCCCAACATCACTTTCGGCCCCCCGCTGATCAAGGCCCTGCGGCCGCACAGCGGGCTTTTTTTTGACGTGCATCTGATGGTCCGGGAGCCCTCCCGCTATCTGCGGGATTTCAAGGAGGCCGGAGCCGATCTGCTGGTGATCCATGCCGAGGCCGATGGGCACGCCCAGCGTACCCTGGCTGAAATTCGCAGTCTGGGGCTGAAGGCCGGGCTGGCCCTGAATCCGGGCACGGATCTTTCGGCGGCGCGCTGGCTTGCGTCGTCTCTTGATCTCTTGCTCCTGATGAGCGTCAATCCCGGTTTTTCCGGGCAGGCCTTTCTGCCCCAGACCTATGAAAAAATCCGCGCGGCCCGCGCCCTGCTGGCCGAGGCGGGCGCAGCCGCGACCCTGATCCAGGTGGATGGCGGCGTCTGCCCGGAAAATGCCGCCGGGCTGGTGGAGGCCGGAGCCGACGTGCTGGTTTCCGGCTCAGCCTTTTTCAGTCATAAACCTTACAGCGCCCGGCTTGCGGAGTTCACGCAGACCGTGGAGGGGCGCGGCTTGCGCCCTGGTCTGCGCGCCGCCCGGCAATGGCGGCCCGCCATGTCCCAGGGCAGATTGTTGTGAACCGCAGCTCGTTTTCCAGCGCCAGGGCTGTCTCACAACCTGACCTTCCGGAGCCGCCAGAGCCTGCGACGCATCCCCCTCTCTCACCATAATCACAAGCGAAGGAAAAAGAGCCATGCCTACCCGCAGACAATGTGCCAATGCCATCCGCGCCCTGACCATCGACGCCATTGAAAAATCCGGCTCCGGTCATCCGGGCGCGCCGCTGGGCATGGCCGACATGGCTGAAGCCCTCTGGCGTCACGGCTTCAAGCACAATCCCGCCAATCCGTTCTGGCCTGACCGCGACCGCTTTGTGCTTTCCAACGGGCATGCCTCCATGTTGCACTACGCGGTATTGCATCTGACGGGCTACGATCTGCCTCTGGAGGAAATCAGGCGTTTCCGCCAGTGGGGCTCCAAAACGCCGGGGCACCCCGAGCGCGGCCTGCCGCCCGGCGTGGAAATGACCACGGGCCCTCTGGGCCAGGGCATTTCCTCGGCCGTGGGCATGGCGCTGGCCGAGCGCATGCTGGCGGCGCAGTTCAATACCCCCGAATACAGGATTGTCGATCATCATACCTACGCCTTTTGCGGCGACGGCTGCCTGATGGAAGGCGTTTCGCACGAAGCCTGCTCGCTGGCCGGCACCTGGGGCCTGGGCAAGCTGATTGTGCTGTATGATTCCAACGGCATTTCCATTGATGGCAAGATCGACCCCTGGTTCAGCGAAGACGTGGGCGCGCGCTTCACTGCCTACCGCTGGCAGGTCATCGGGCCCATTGACGGGCACGACAGCGAGGCTCTGGACAAGGCTCTGGCCGAGGCCCGCGCGGATGAAAGCCGTCCGAGCCTGATCATCTGCCGCACGCATATCGGCTTCGGATCGCCCAAGGAGGATTCGGCGTCAAGCCACGGCGCGCCGCTGGGCGAGAGCGCCTCGGACGCCACGCGCCGGGCTCTGGACTGGCATGAGCCGCCTTTCAGCATTCCTCAGGATATTTACGCCGCCTGGGACGCGCGCGCTGCCGGGCAGGCCGCCGAGGCCGCCTGGGATGCCATGTTCGCCGCCTACCGGCAGGCCCGGCCCGAACAGGCCGCGGAGTTTTTGCGGCGCATGGCCGGCAGCCTGCCCCCGGATTGGGCGCAGATTGCGCGCGGGATGATACGGGACGCCGCGGACAAGGGCGAGGATCTGGCCACCCGCGTAGCCTCGCAAAAGGCGCTTGAGCATCTTGTGAGCCGCCTGCCTGAAATGATCGGCGGCGCCGCGGATCTTTCCGGGTCCGTGGGCACGCTCACGAGCAAGTCCGAGCACCTCAGGCCCGGCGCATACACGGGCAATTACATTTCCTACGGGGTGCGCGAATTCGGCATGAGCACAATCATGAACGGCCTGGCCCTGCACGGGGGCTTCCTTCCCTACGCGGGCACGTTCATGGCTTTTTCGGATCAGGCCAAAAACGCGGTGCGGCTGGCCGCGATTATGGGCCTGCGGGTCGTCTGGGCCTTTACGCATGATTCCATCGGCGTCGGGGAGGACGGCCCGACCCATCAGCCGGTGGAGCAGGCGCCCACCCTGCGGCTGACCCCCAACCTGAATCTCTGGCGGCCCTGCGACAGCGTGGAAACGGCCGTTGCCTGGCAGTGCGCTCTGGAAAGCCACGATACGCCCACCTGCCTTTCGCTCTCCCGCCAGAAGCTGCCTTTCTTTGAGCGCGACGCGGAGCAGATCGCGGCCATTGCCAGGGGCGGCTATGTGCTGCGCGACTGCCAGGGCGCGCCGGAAATCATCCTGCTGGCTACAGGCTCGGAAGTGGCTCTGGCCGTGGCCGCGGCCGAGCGGCTTATGGCGGAAGGCAGGCGCGCGCGCGTGGTTTCCATGCCCTGCGCTGAAGTTTTTGACGCCCAGGATCCGGCCTGGAAGGAAAGCGTGCTGCCTGCCGCGGTACGCTCGCGTCTGGCTCTGGAAGCCGCAGCCGCGGATTATTGGCGCAAATATGTGGGCCTGGACGGCGACGTGCTGGGTCTGGACCGCTTCGGCGCATCCGCGCCGGGCAAGGATATGTTCAGGCAGTACGGCTTCACGCCGGAACATGTGCTGGAAAAGGCGCGCGCTCTGCTCAAATAACGCTTTTTGCGCCGAACTTCGTTTTTGACGCCGCCACGTCCTCCGTACTACACTGATGCCGTAGTACGGAGGACGTGGCGTTTCCAACAGGGAAGACGCGCGTGCTCAGGCGTGCTTCTCTCCGCAGCCCCTGTCCTTTCGCGGCAGCCGGGCAGTTTCACCTGAAAACTGCGCCAGGCCATGCAATGCCCTGGCGACGGGAGAAGCCGGAAAACAGCGCGGTACATGCCACGCAAAAGGAGGCGAACATGCCGATTAAACAAATGCAGGAAATGGATTTCGCGGGCAGGACTGTGGTCATCCGGGAAGATTTGAACGTGCCTGTGAAGGACGGGCACATCACCAACGACAAACGCATCCGCGCGGCCCTGCCCACCATCAGGATGGCTCTGGACAAAGGCGCGGGCGTGATTCTGCTTTCGCATCTGGGCCGCCCCACGGAAGGGCAGTATGAAGAGCAGTTTTCGCTCAAGCCCGTGGCCGCGCGCCTGGGCGAGCTGCTCGGCAGCCCTGTGCCTCTGGTCCGGGAGCCGGAAGACGCCAAACCCGCGCCCGGCCAGTGCGTGCTGCTGGAAAACGTGCGCTTTCTCAAAGGCGAGAAAAAGAATGATCCCACCCTTTCCGGCCGTCTGGCCGCTTTGGGCGACGTGTATGTAATGGACGCCTTTGGCGCTGCGCACCGGGCCCATGCCTCCACCGAGGGCGCGGTGCGCGCGGCCAAAACGGCGTGCGCCGGGCCTTTGATGCAGGCGGAGCTCACGGCCTTCGCCAAAGTGCTGGACAATCCGGCCCGGCCTTTGGCCGCGGTGATCGGCGGTTCCAAGGTCTCCACCAAGCTGGGCCTGCTGGAAAACCTGCTCGCAAAAGTGGACAGCCTGATTGTGGGCGGCGGCATTGCCAACACCTTTCTGGCCGCCGCCGGTTACGGAGTGGGAACATCCCTGTGCGAGACGGAGCTGATCCCGCAAGCCCGGAAAATCATGGATGCAGCCAGGGCCGCACACAAACAACTGCCCCTGCCCGTGGATGTGGTCACGGCCAAAGAACTGGCTCCGGGGCAAAAAGCTGCGGTGCATGCCGTGGACGACGTGCCGGCCGATGAAATGATCCTGGATATTGGCCCCAGGACAGTGGCCCTCTATGCCGGGGTGCTGGCCGGGGCCGCCACGGTGATCTGGAACGGGCCGGTGGGCGCGTTTGAAACCGAGCCCTTCGGCGCGGGCACCAGGGCCCTGGGCGAAGCCCTGGCCGCGTCCAAAGCCTTTGTGGTGGTGGGCGGAGGGGATACGGTGGCCGCCGTTGAAGCCTACGGCCTGGCCGACAGGATGGGGTATATCTCCACAGGCGGCGGCGCTTCCCTGGAATTGCTGGAAGGCAAGGTATTGCCTTCGGTGGCGGCGTTGGAAGCGCGCTGAGCCATATCTTCCAAAAGCCGCCCCGGCAGCGGGCGGCTTTTGGAAACCGTGGCAACAGCGGCCCTCTGCCCTTATCCGTGCCGGAAGGGCCTGCAAAAGAAAGAGTATTCGGCAATGTCGCTCAGAAAGAACCATGACATATTTATATGGTGTTTTTTCTTCTGCATTTTTGCCCTATTCGCTTTGCGCGTATTTTTATCTTTGCAATATGCTGCGGATATTTCCGTCTATGAAGGCCTTGCAAGAGCCTGTGTGGGATTTCTCATAGATTCTTTGCCGCTGTTTGCTCTTGCAGGATTGCTTTTCTTCTTTAAAAAGAAAATTTTTCTCATCCTTTTACTATGCTACGCAATTATAATTATATTCTATGATCTGGTAAATTGCGTATTTGCTTACAACACAAAAGATATTGTAAGTTATGATGTCTTAACTCAAATTTTTACCACTGTTCCTGAGCTGAAGAGCATTTATACGGTGATTACCGTGCCCAACATGCTTTATTTGCTCGCAGCACTGCTGGCAATGGCCGTATTTTTTTATCTTTTTTATGCCTCATTTGACAAAAACAGAAACTATGGGAAAAGATATGGCCTTTTCCTTGGGGCGCTGTGTCTTCTTTCGCTGCTAACCGCTCTTCTGCATGCCTCTGGCGACGCCGCCATGTCTCGCAACAGGCAGGCTGCCATCTCAAAGCCGATTTATACGAATATACATGATATTTTTACGGACAGTAAAGAAGCTGTTCCCGCAAGAATCGTCACCCCTCCCACGGCTGCATTGTCCGACACGGATACACGCAAGCTTGCGTCTCTGGGAATGCTGCGCCAACTGCCGCAGCCCGCCGGGCCCTATCGAAATATTGTCCTTGTGGCGGTGGAAAGCCTGGATCTGGCCTATCTGCACAAATATAATCCCTCCATTCCCGTGGAGGCCACCCGCAATCTTGATGCCATCGCTTCAGGCTTCGTCTCCTTCCGTAATTTTTTTACCTCGGCGCAGCCCACCACATTCGGCCTGCACGCTTTGCTGTCTTCGCGCCTTGACGTGTTCGCCGACATGGTCGGCGACAATATGGTCCCCAACCTCTTCACGGAGCTGCAACAAAACGGCTATGCCGGGCATTTTCTCGGAGCCATGAACGGGCAGTTCATAACCTGGTCAGCCAGGGACGCCGGCTGGAAGAGAACGGTACAGCGCAATTACGGGGCGGCGCATGGTATGTTCGCCGCGGATTTTGAAAAGAAATACCAGAAAAAAAGCAGTGGCTGGGGCATGGATTCGGCAGTGTTGTTTGCCGAGGCGGAGAGTCTCTTGCGACATGCGCGCCCGGGAAGCAAAAATTTTCTTTTTCTTTACACCATAGACACGCATCCGCCCTATGGCGCCAGACCCCCGGAGGGCGACGCCTGCCTGCGCGACCGGCGGATCGCGGCCAGCCCGTTTTTGCTGTCGCTCTGCGCTCTGGATCGCAAGCTGGGAGCGTTCCTGCAAGCCGTGCAGCCCTATCTTGACGACACGCTGATCCTGATCACAGCGGATCACAGCGCCACGCACGGCGAAAATTATACCCGCCGCTCCCACTTCACGCCGGATCGCATTCCCCTGCTCTGGATCTCCCGGCGCGGGCTCGCCGGTCTGGCCGCCAACGGGCAGGAAATGGTCAATTATTGCGCCCAGATTGATCTTCCGGTGACCCTGCTGAACCTGTCGGGCCTGCCGGTGCCCGCAACCTTTATGGGCAATGACCTGCGGGTCAAGAACGCGGCCTGCTCCCTGCTGGCGCAGAAAAGCATCCGCCTGCTGACCCCGCAGGCTGAATACCTGGTTGATCGCAAAGATGCCTCTTCGGTGCTGGCGCGCTGGTTTGGTATGTATTATCCGCGCTGAGCGCGGAGATGCCATACAAAACTCCCCGGCCGCACCGGTCGGGGAGTTTTTGCCGTGCAGCAGGGCCGGGCAGGTTCTGGCCTTTTCTCCTGAAAAGACGCGGCAGGCAAAGCGCCCGTTGCGCCCTGGCCGGGCTTGGGCTATACTCAATACAATCCGGTAATCAGCCCGGGGCACGATGCCCTGGCGGGCATTGCCTGTCGCCATTTCGGGAGGCTCCACAGTGCGGCGTTTTTATCAGGAAAGCTGGCAGGGAATACCGTTTACTGCCTTTTCGCATATTTCTTTCTTTCATTTGGCGGAGCCCAAATTCTACGCCACTTTTTACGAGGAGCTTTTCCGGCGTTACAAGGATTGGGACGATCTGCCCGCGGTCTGGCGCGCCAACAAGCGCAAGGATGTCCTCTGGCTGGCCGGGCAGTTGCGGGCCAGGCTTGCGCAGGAACCGGCGGGCCGCGAGGGGCCTGTGCGCGTGCTCTCCATCGGCAGCGGCGTGGGCTACATGGAAAAGACGCTCCTGGAGGAAATGCCGGAACTGGAATTGCACGTCAACGAGCCCAGCACGGTGGGCATGAAGTGGCTCAGGCAGCATATACCGAGCGAGCGCATTTATATCGGCCTGCCGCCTGCCTGCCTGCCCTCTGATGTGCAGTATGATCTGATCTACCTCTCCACCGTGGATTACGGCATCCCCACCCGGGAGCTGGAGCACATTCTCGGCGAGCTGCGCGCTCAGCTCGCGCCCGGCGGCGAACTGATCTGCCTTTCCGCTTCGCTTCTGGAGGAGGATTCCTTTATCGGCAGCTTCGTCAATGCGATCAAAATCTTTATCCGGGGCATTCTGCACTATCTGGGCATCCGCCGTCAGCAGTTCTGGGGCTGGCGGCGCACCCGCGCGGAATACCGCCAGATCTTCCGGCAGGCCGGATTTGCGCAGATCGAGGACGGCTGGCTGGAAGACGGTTTTGAGACCTACTGGATTCGCGGCCAATAGGGCTTTTTCCGCCTGCGGGGGAGGCGCCCTGCCTTTCAAAGTAAAGTTTTCAGATTTTCCGCCATGCCGGCAAGATCCAGATCGTGTTCGCGAAATGCCTTGAGCTGGGCCAGACCGTAGAGCTTGCGGGGAATTTCCGGCGACACATCCCGAAAAAGCAAGGGATCGTCGCCAATCGGCGGCGGCTCTTGCAGCAGCCGCCGTGCGCTTGCCAGCAAGCGCGCGGGCACAGCTTGATCCGGTATGAGACGTAAGCCCATGTGCAGGCTGAAGGCGGTCAGGAAAAGGCTTTCCGGAAAAAAGCGGAGCGCGACAGAGGCTATTGTCTCCCAGTAGCGCGGCAAGCTGAGCATGGTTTTCACAATCCCGGCCTCGCCGAGCGTCAAAGACGGGTTGTTGCGTTCAATGCTGATCCATTCCGGCCGCGGCCGGTCACGCAGAAAATCATCCAATTGCTCCGCCAGGTCTTGCAGACCGCTTTCCACGGGCAGCATGCCCTGTTCCCGTTGTTGCCGGATATGCTCGCGGCAGGGGCCGGGCGACTCCAGGCCCTCGCGTACAGCCCGTATCAGGGCTTGGTACGTCCGCGCGCAAAAGCCGGTGGGAAGCGTGTCGAGCGTCCTGCGGTTACGGACGTATTCCCAGGGCTGGAAACGCACTGCGGGGCGCAGGGTGGTAAAAGCAAAGCTGTTGGCAATGTGCGAGAAATCCGTGACCAGCACGGCGGCGCGGCTGAATGCGGGTGCGCGCTGCGGATCGGTGTCGAGCTCGAAGCGGGGCTCATGCGCAAAGGCCGCCAGCAGGGCTTGCACCTGGGGATGCTCCAGATCAGTACGATAGGGGCGGAAAATCAATCGCAAATGAGGAAAAGAATCCAGAAGACAGCGCACAATGCGTTTCCCATAGCGTTCCAGGAGGCAGCCGCCCGCGCTCGGATGATGGTCTACTGAAATGGGGGCATAAAGAATGGCATCGCGTTCCACCCTGCCTTCCAGCTCGGCCAGTTTGTGGTAGAGCACAGCAGAACGCGGATAGCCGCTGGCCAGGATATAAAAATGCGGGGAGGGACGTTTGCAGGCTGACGGAGGCACAAAGCCGGTCCAAAGAGCTTGCACCTGCTCGCGGGTGGATTGAGTCAAGGGACAGGATGTCAGATAGCCGTCAAAATATGCCTGATGGGACACAACGCTCACAAAATTGGTGCTGCCGCAGCACCAGACGCAGCCGTGCGCGCAGGCCAGCACCCGTGACCGGGGGGGAAAGTCTGTTCCCCCTTCCAGGTCCGAAACGATGAAGAGCTGCACGCGCGACAGTGCAGCAACGCTGCCGCGCGCCAGTTCCAGCGTCAGCTCGGTCCCATCCAGCCGGGCCGCGCCCACTGCTTCGCGGGCCAGCAGGCCGACAACGGCATAGCCTCTGCGGCGCAATTCCAGCGCCAGGGGGTTCATCCACTCGTCCTGACTGGCATTGGTAACGCTGATATAAAAACCTACGAGAGTTTGCGCGGGATCGAAGCGTTCACAGAGCAGCGTGTTGTATTCCTGGCCGCGCAAGGCGCTTTCTTCGGTAGGGGCTGAAGACATATGAGACTCCGTGAGGTTGCTGCGACGACAACAGGAAGACGGCATCCGGCCGCCATCCGGCCGTGACGCGGCGTAAACCGGGAGAAAAATATTTTCGGCTGCGCGCGTGTTCAAAGGCACTATGCGCTATGTGTACTGCGGTTCGTTTTCCTTGATGATCTGAAAGGCCTTCATGGCCTTGACCGTGCCCGCGATGCCCTGGTACTTGCTGACCCCGGCCACGGTGCAGGAAAGCAGATCCTCCACGTCGGTATCCAGCACCAGCACGTCGCCCACCTGCATACGCAGCAACTGGTTGCCCGTGATCGTGGTACTGCCGAAATGCACCTTGAGTTCCACCGGCGTTTCCAGGAGCCGTTCCTTGAGGCGCGCCACCCAGGCGTGGTCCACCTCCAGACGCTCGGTCTGAAAGCTGGCGTGCAGTTTGGAGCGGATGGGCTCAATGGTGGCATAGGGCAGGCAGACGATCATGGAGCCCAAAGCCGTGTCCAGCTCCACTTCAAAGGTGATCACCACCACCACGTCGCTGGGCGGCACAATGGCCGCGAATTGGGGGTTGATTTCACTGCGCACCAGCTCCAGCTTCACGTCATGCACCGGACGCCAGGATTCCTCCATATTGTCCAGGGCAATCTTGACGATCTTGTCCACCACGGCCTGTTCAATGCGGGTAAACTCGCGGCCCTCGATCTTGGGCTGGGAGCCCGCGCCGCCGAAGACGTTTTCCACCAGGGCGAAGACCAGGCGCGAATCCACCACCATGATCGCATTGCCGCGCAAGGGATCCATCTTGAAAATATTGATGGAGGTGGGCACGGGCAGGGAGCGCATGAACTCGCCGAACTTGGTCATGTCAATGGAGATGGGGTTCAGCTCCACGCGCTTGCGTACCGCATTGGACAGGGCATTGGTGCAGAGCCGGGCGAAACGGTCGTTGACGATTTCCAGCACCGGCATGCGGCCCCGGATGATCCGGTCCTGATTGGCGAGGTCAAAGGCCACGATGCCGGATTCATCCTCCGGCACTTCCACCTCGCTTTCGATCTCGCCGCCGGAAAGCCCGCGCAACAGGGCGTCCACTTCATCTTGCGCCAGCACTTTATTCATAATGAGCCTCAGAAGTTCTGCTGCGATTCCTGCGCGGAGCAGCGCAAGGGCGCGGTGCTCCTGCCGTCACATTGCAAAAAAAAGGCCAGGTTGACAAGGGCATGGGCAAAATCGCGGCAGTGCGACCGCGGGCACAGCCCCGGCAAATGTAACACAGCCCGGCCTTGCAATGGACGCGCCTTTGAGGCAGGTTGGGACCATGAAATTGCGCCTGATCCCGGCCGCCCGCGAGCGCGCCGTCCCCGGCTCGCCGCTGCCGCGCGCCGTCGAACTCCATGCCTCTTCGGGCGAAACGCTGGCCCGCGCCATCTGGCTTTCCGGCCAGGTCCAGGCTCTGCCCCTCTGCGCGGGGCTTGGCCGTTGCGGCAGGTGCCGCGTGCGCTTTGTGCGGGATGCGCCTGCGCCCCTGCCCGCGGAAGAGGCTGTCTTTTCCGCCGATGCCTTGGCTTTGGGCTGGCGGCTGGCCTGCCGGCGTCAAGTCCCTGACGCGGCCGCGGGCGGCATGCTTACGCTGGAATTGCCCGCGGAAGATTTGGCGGAAGATGCCGGGAGCGCGGCCCTGTCCGGCGCGTCCGGGCCGCAGGCGGCGGAGCGCGAGCTTGTTCTGGCCGTGGATCTGGGGACAACATCCGTCCACTGGCGCGCTCCGGCGCTGGATGCGCCGCGCGGCGACCTGTTCGGAAAGGACGCGGCGCAGGGGCATTTTTTGAATCCCCAGGCCGGGGCAGGGGCGGATGTCATGTCGCGGCTGGCTGTGGCCCGCGAGCCGCAAGGCCGCAAGCTGCTGGCCGGGCTGGCGCGCGAAAGGCTGGGCCGGATTCTGACCGCGCTGGGCGCGGACGGCGGCAGGGTTTCCCGGATTTGTCTGGCAGCCAATACGGCCATGACCGACATTTTTCTGGATCGCGATGTGGCGGGTCTGTGCGCCGCGCCCTACCGCATCAGCCACAGCGGCCACGAGATCGTGCATCTGCCCGGATTGCCGCCTCTCTATATTCCGCCGCTGCCCGGCCCGTTTGTGGGGGGCGACGTGAGCGCGGGCCTTGCGGCCCTGCTGGCCCGTGAAACGCCGCGGCCTTTTGTGCTGGCGGATCTGGGCACCAACGGCGAGCTGGCCCTGGTCACTGAAAAGGACGAGCTTGTGCTGGCCAGCGTGCCCCTGGGGCCCGCCCTGGAGGGCATCGGGCCGGAATGCGGGCAACTGGCGGGGCCGGAGGTGATCACGGAATTCAGCCTGACGCCCCTCGGTCTTGCGGCGCATCTGCCGGGCCCGGCGCATGAGCCGGGCCCGGCCTGCGCCTGTCCTGCCTGCCGGGCCGCCACAGCGGGCGTCAGACGACAGAGCGGCGAAGCCGCCGTGCCCGGCGTGCGCGGGATCAGCGCCACAGGCTATCTTTCCCTGCTCGCCGTGCTGCTGCAACTGGGCCTGCTGGACAGCAGCGGCCGCTTCCCGGCCTCGTCCTCGCCTCCCCCGCGCATGCCCCTGGCCCGCAGGTTGGCTGAGGGTTTTGCGCGCGGGCCTGCCGGGACGCGGCTGCACCTGCCCTGCGGGCTCTGGCTGGCCGCCGGGGATGTGGAAGTGCTGCTCAAGGTCAAGGCGGCCTTTGCCCTGGCTCTGGAAAAATTGCTGGCCGCTGGCAAGGTGCGGCCTGCGGAACTTGCCGCGCTCTGCCTGGCCGGCGCCCTGGGCGAGCATGTCCGGCCGCAGCATCTGGAAACCCTGGGCTTTGTGCCTGCCGGTCTTGGTCCGCGCATCCGGGCTGTGGGCAATGCCGCGCTGGACGGCGCGGCCTTGCTGGCCCTCCAGCCGGAGCGGGGCGACGCTCTGGCCGATCTTTGCGGCCGCGCCCGCTTGCTTGCGCTGGTGGAGGATCCGGATTTTCAACAAGAGTACCTGCGCGGGATGCGCTTTGGAGCCTGAATGACACGCCGTGCATCGTCCCCCTGCAAAAGCTCGCGAGCCTCAAAAAAATCAGGCCCCGCTGGCGTGCGGCGCAAAGCGCGCAAGCCCGGTTCCGCTTCCACGCCTTGCCGCAGGGCCGGGGATGCGCGCTCTCCCCAGCTCCGGCCGCACCCCGTGCCAACGCAGGCAGCCGGATCGCCCGCCGCGACGCCGCCCCTGGTTGCTCCGTCCGGGCAGGCCCGGCCCGCGCTCGCGCCGGGAGCCTGGGCACAGGTTCTCCCGCTTTTTCCTCCCCTGTCCGCCGCCGCGCGCGAGGCCCTTGAGCGCTTGCCTGAAGCTCTGGCCAGGGTTCGTCCTCTGAGCGCCGCGCATCGTCGCTCCCTGCCCGAAGACGTGGCGACCCTCTCGCGCCTGCTGACATGTGAGCGGGGGGCGCTGCACCGCCCCTATTGGAGTTCCCCGGCCTTTGTCAGCGCCTATCTGTACTATTTTCTGCCCTGGAATCTGCTGCGTCTGACGCGCCTGCTGCACGGGCTGCCCCTGCCGGATCCGCAGGCCCCGGCGCTTGCCGGGGGCCAGGCCCTTTTGCTGGATGCGGGTTCGGGTCCGCTGAGCCTGCCCCTGGCGCTCTGGCTGGCCCGGCCCCAGTGGCGCGAAGCGCCGGTGCGGGTGCTGGCCCTGGACAGCGCGGCTCAGCCCCTGGAGCTGGGCAGGGCGCTGTTTACGGCCTGGGGCCGGATTCTCGGCCAAAAGACCTGGCCCGTGCATACCGCACGGGGGCCCTTGGGAAGTCTGGCGCGCCACGCCGCGCCCCTGCTTTCCGGCGGGCGCGGCGCGGGCCGGGATGCGCAACGCGGCCCACGGCTGCAAGGGGAGGCGGGAGCAGTCATCCGCCCCTGGCTGATCAGCGCCGCCAATGTGCTCAACGAGCTGCCGAGCGGCCGCCGTTTTGGCGGAGCGGAGGAGGGAGAGGAATCTCCGGGCAGCCCGCGGGATGAACCTCTGGAGCGTCTGCTGGACGCCTGGGCCCCTTTGTTGTTCCGCGGCAACGGCGATTTGCCCGCCCCCCCGGCGCTGCTTTTTGTGGAACCGGGCACGCGCCTGGGCGGCACGACAATAATGCGCCTGCGCGCCCTGGCTCTGGAGCGCGGTCTGAAAGCCCTTGCTCCCTGCGCGCACCAGACTGCCTGTCCTCTGCTGGCGGGCAGCGGCGGCCGAACCTGGTGTCACTTTACGTTTGACGGCATGGGCGCGCCGGACTGGCTGCGCCGATTGTCCGCGCAGGCAGGCCTGGCCAAAAGCGGTCTCTCCCTGGCGCCCTTGCTGCTGGCTCCCGACATGGGCGCGGCGCCTGCCTCTGAAGCGCCCGCGCAGGCATTGCCCGCCGCCCGCCGCGTCTCAGGACGGGGCGCGCAACCGGCCCGCGTGCTCTCCGCGCCTTTCGCGGTGCCGGGGCTCGCGGGGCAGGCCCGCTATGCCTGCGCGGCAGCGGGCCTGCTTTTGCTGGAGGATGCGGCAGCCCTGGCCTCCGGGGATTTGCTCCCCGTCAGGCTGGAGTCAAACGCGCCCCGGGACGCCAAAAGCCGCGCCCTGGTGATCCGGCGGCCGCCGTCCGGGCGGGATTGAGCCGCGCCTGCTTCAGGGGGCAGGTCAGGGCGAAAATGTCCGCGGCTGCGGCGGGCGCAGTGCGGATGAAACATTCGCGCCGCGCGCAGGCTGGCAGATTTTTGCGAATTTTTTACGGGATTTTTCTCCGTGATTCCGCTTCCTTATCCGAAGTATGCGGGCTTGCGGGGCTTTTTTTTCGGCCTCGCTCGGGATATAAAGCCGCATGCCGTTCCCGGGAACGGCAGAGCGCCGGCAAGGGATGTCCCTTGCCGCACTTTTGCCGGCGGCGATCCGCCCTTTGCGCGTCCGACGGCAGCGGGCATGGTCTTGCCCCGAAACCCGGGATCGCCGCGCGCCATGTCCGGGGAAGGATTGTTACATAACTTCAAGCCCAAGGTTTACGTTCCGATGATCGCAATGCCCAAAAATCTGCCGCAGCCGCAACTCAAGCCCAACACCGAAGTGGTGCTGCAAAAACGCTATCTGCGCAAAAGTCCGGACGGCAAAATCGAGGAAAGCCCGCGCGATCTTTTCTGGCGCGTGGCCTCGGCCATTGCCGGGGAAGAGGCCAAATACGACAAGTCCTCCCGTGAGCCCGCGGAATTGGCCCGCGATTTTTACGATCTGATGACCAACTGGAAGTTTTTGCCCAATTCGCCCACCCTGATGAATGCGGGCACGGATCTGGGCCAGCTCTCGGCCTGCTTTGTGCTGCCTGTGGGCGACTCCATTGAGGAAATTTTCGACGCCGTGAAGTACGCGGCCATGATTCACAAGTCCGGCGGCGGCACCGGCTTTTCCTTCTCGCGGCTGCGGCCGAGGGAGAGCAGAGTGGGTTCCACCGGCGGCGTGGCTTCCGGGCCGGTGTCCTTTTTGCGCATTTTCAACACCGCCACCGAGCAGATCAAGCAGGGCGGCACCCGGCGCGGCGCCAATATGGGTATTCTGCGCGTGGATCATCCCGACATCCTTGAGTTTATCCGCGCCAAGGAAAAAGAGGGCGAATTCAATAACTTCAATCTTTCCGTGGGCCTGACCGAAACATTCATGCAGGCCGTGGAAAACGACGAGCAGTACGATCTGCGCATGCCGGGCAGCGGCGAGCCCCTGGAGCGCCTGCGCGCGCGCGACGTTTTCGACATGCTGGTCAAAAAAGCCTGGCAGTCGGGTGATCCCGGCATTGTTTTTCTGGACAGGATAAATCGCGACAATCCCACCCCGGATCAGGGCGAGATCGAATCCACCAACCCGTGCGGCGAGCAGCCGCTGCTGCCTTTTGAGGCCTGCAATCTGGGCTCTATCAATCTGTCCTGCTTTTATCTGCCGGGGCACAACGACGACGTGGATCCGGCACAGAAAGGCATTGACTGGGATGAACTCAGACGCGTGACGCATCTTGCCGTGCGCTTTCTGGACAATGTGATCGACGCCTCGCGCTTCCCCCTGGAGCGCATCAGCGAGACCGTGCGCAAGAACCGCAAGATCGGCCTGGGCGTCATGGGCTTTGCGGATCTGCTCTTTGAGCTGGGCGTGGCCTATGACTCGGAGCAGGGCATTGCGCTGGCCGAGCGGATCATGGGCTTTGTGCAGGAGGAGGGCCACAAGGCTTCGGCCGAGCTGGCCAAAGAGCGGGGCCCCTTTCCGGCCTATGCCGCCTCCGTCTACGCGCAAAAAAAGATGGGACCCTACCGCAACGCCACGGTGACCACCATTGCGCCCACGGGCACGCTGTCGATCATTGCTGGCTGCTCGTCCGGCGTGGAGCCGCTTTTCGCGCTCTGTTTCACCCGCAATATTCTGGATGGCGAGCGTCTGGTGGAGGTGAACCCCTATTTTGAGGCCGCGCTTACCGAAGCCGGACTGTTCAGCCACGAGCTCATGGACAGCGTGGTGGCCAAGGGGTCCATCAAGAGCATGGAATATCTCCCCGCCAGGCTGCGCAAGGTCTTTGTGACCGCCATGGACATTGATCCGGTCTGGCATCTGCGCATGCAGGCCGCCTTTCAGCGCCATACGGACAATGCGGTGTCCAAGACCGTGAATCTGCCCAACAGCGCCACGGAGCAGGACATCTACGATATCTACTGGCTGGCCTATAAGGAAGGCTGCAAGGGCGTCACGGTCTACCGCGACGGCTGCAAGAGCATCCAGGTGCTGGCCACGGGCGAGGGCCAGAAAAAAATGGACGGCGACGTCGCGCCCGATGCTGCCAGGCCTGCCTCCTCCGTGCGCAAGCGGCCGGACATTGTGCAGGGCTTTACCCAGAAAGTGCAGACCGGCCTGGGAGCCATGTACCTCACGGTCAACGAGGTGGACGGCGAGCCCTTTGAGGTCTTTGCCACCATCGGCAAATCCGGCCGTTCGATCACGGCCAAGGCCGAGGCCATCGGCCGCCTGGTCTCCCTGGCCCTGCGATCGGGCGTGCATGTGCGCGACGTGGTGGCCCAGATCAAGGGGATCGGCGGCGAGCATCCTGTCTTCCGGGGGAAGGGCCTGCTGCTTTCCATCCCGGACGCCATTGCCTGGGTGCTGGAAAAACGTTACCTCAAGGATGAGCGTTTGGGCGACGTGAATGATCTGGAGGTGCAGCGCTGCCCGGAATGTAACGAGCCCCTGCTTTTTCAGGAAGGCTGCCTGATCTGCCAGGCCTGCGGTTTTTCACGCTGCGGCTAGCACTGCAATGCAGTCGGCAGGCCCGGAGCGTTACAGGAAAAGGAACGCTCCGGCCTGAGCAGCAGGGGCCATATCGCACAGGCATCGACCGGCAGATTTATGAAGTGGCTTACGCATCAAAGCGCGGCCGTGGCCGCGGCTCTGGCCCTGCAATTGCCGCCGGCGGGCATTGTTGCCGCCTGCGCGGGCGCTGTGCTGCCTGATGTGCTGGATCAGCGCCTGGCTGGTCTGGCTGGCTCAAAACGCGCGCGACAGCGGGTCTTCAACCGCATCCACCGGGGCGCGACGCACTGGTTCGGCTGGTGGCTGGCCCTGCTTCTGGCCGGGATGGTTCTGCCCCTGCCGCCCGCGGAGCGCGTCGCGCTTCTGGGCGTGGGCTTCGGGGGCATCTCGCATGTGATCCTGGATATGCTTACGCCCCAGGGCGTGCCCTTGCAGCCCTTTTCCCGCAAAGGACGCTTTTCGCTGAAGCTCTGTTCAACGGGCAGCCTGGGCGAGTATTGCTTTCTGGCCGCCATCGTGGCTGCGGTCTGGCTGTTTCTGGGCGAGGACGTGCTGCGCCTTGTGCGCCATGTGGGACAGGGCCGCTTCTTCCTTTGATCTTCTTCTCCGCCGCTGCCCGCCACGGGAGAGCATTTTGCTGCGGAATATGATTTGCCATAAAAGCAAAGTCCGCCGTGGTCTTGCGAACCTCGGCGGACTTTGACGGAATTTGTGCTGGTGGGCCCACCAGGACTTGAACCTGGGACCTGCCGGTTATGAGCCGGAGGCTCTACCAACTGAGCTATAGGCCCGGAACGGAAAACATAGCGTCAAGGCCGCCGTGTCGTCAAGGCGCGCGGGGCCCGGATTCAGGGTTGGCGTGTCTTTTGCGGCGGCTTTCATACACGCATGACGATCAGCGCCGGCTCCCTGGGCCATGATCCGGATGGGCCGATCCGTCCGGGCCCATGCGGAAGCAGCCGACGCTACATGGCCGAGCCGGTTTCCAAAAGGGCGATCTGATCGTCCATGGCTTGTTTCAGCGGGCCGGGCAGCCCCATGATTTCCACGTTCAAAAAGCCGCGCACAATGGTGGAGGCAGCTTCGTCCTCGTCCAGACCGCGCGCCATGAGGTATTCGATTTCCTCCTGGGCGATTTTGCCTACTGCGGCCTCGTGCGAAAGCTCCACGCCGTCCTGGTTGCTGTTCAGCTCAGGAATGGCGTGGATGCGGCCCCCGCCCATGATCAGGCCCTTGCATTCCAGATGCCCCCTGGCCGGGGCCGCGGCAGCGCCGATGTAGCCCCGGTTGATCACCGTGCCGCCCGTGGTCAGCACGCGGGAGAGGATTTCGCCGCGCGTGCCCGGGGCATTGAGCTCAATGCGGTTGCCGCAGTCCACATGGGAACCCGTGGGAGCCACGATCACGGAATTGAAGCGGGCCACGGCCCCCTCGCCGCTGAGTTCCATGAGCGGGTACATCTGCAGATCGCCCACCGGCCTGAGCAGAATGTAATTGTTCTGGAACTCGCCCCCGGCTTCCACGCGCCCGGCCGAGCGCGGGCGCACGGTGGTGGTCTCGCTCCAGTTGTGGATCATGGTGAAGGTCAGCTTGCCGCCTTTTTCCACATAATATTCGGTAATGCCCAGATGGGCGGAGTCGCGGGCCTCGTGCGCCGTGGCGCAGCCGCCCAGGATGTGCAGCTCCGCGTCTTCCTCCACAATCACGATATTGTGGATGCTCTGGCCCGCGCCCTGGCCCTTGATGAACATGCAGGACTGCACGGGCTCGGTCAGCTTGACGCCCTTGCGCGCCCGCACGAAATAGCCGCCGTTAAGGCGATCATGGGCCATGCGGGTGAAGTCGTCCTTGCCCGGATCAAGCAACTGCCAGTAGTGGCGCGGCAGCCCGTCGTACTTTTCGAGGGCCGCCCGGATGTCCATGAGCTCCAGGCCGTCCCGGCGGGTCTGGCAGTGCACGCCCGCGTGGTTGAGCTGCATGAACGCGCCGCTGACCCGGCGGTCCGTAACGTCGATGCCCGCCAGAACCAGGCGCTCGCGATCCTCGCGCGGCATGCGGGTCAGATCCTCGATGGGCGCGGCGTTTTCGCCGCCGCTGAAAGAAAAGCGGGAAAGATCCACAGTGCTCATGCCAGGGGCGCCTCCGCGATTGTGCCGTACATCTCGCCGGTCAGGCAGCGCAGGCATTCCTGATAGCCGTGATGGGCAATGTGATCAAGAATTTCGCGCGGCCGGGCCTCACAGCAGAGCTTGCCGTGGTACATGACCTGACCGCGGTGGGCATTGACGTATTCCAGAATATGGCCGGTGTGGGTGATGATCAGGCCGCTGGTGGAGCGTTTCTGCTCCCGCTGGCGCAGCGTGGCGCTACAGCCTTGGGGCATTCCGTCCAGCAGGCAGCGCACGGTTTTGCCCACCAGGGCCATGTTTTCCAGATCCACGCCGGATTCGGGCTCGTCAAAGAGCAGCAGATCCGGCTTTTGGGCCATGAGCTGCAAGAGTTCCGAGCGCTTGATCTCGCCGCCGGAAAAGCCTGCGTTGACGTCGCGATCCAGAAATTGATCAAAGTGCACCTTGCGGGCCATGTCCGGGATGTTCATCTCCCGGCCGCGGCCGCACAGCTCCACCAGCTTGCCCGTGGGCAGGCCGTGGATGGTGGGCGGCCGCTGAAAGGACATGCCGATGCCCAGGCGGGCCCGCTCGTGCATGGGCGCGTGGGTGATGTCCGTGCCTTTGCAGATAATGCGCCCCTGCGTCACCTCATAGCCGGAAACGCCCATGATGGTCAGCAGCAGCGTGGTTTTGCCCGAACCGTTGGGCCCGAAAAGGATGAAGGTCTCGCCCGGCCTGATGTGCAGGTCAATGCCCTTGAGCACCGGCGTGCCCTGGATCGAGACGTGCAGATCGCGGATTTCAAGCATCATGATCCCCGTTTTCCCCGAGATATTCCAGCACGTCGGCGTGGACGTGCTCCAGAATGTGCGTCAGCGTGGAAATGCACTCGTCGCCCACGGCCTTGCCCAGCAGAGTGACGATAAAGGCGGCGCGCTTGGCGTTGAGCAGGGCTTCATGGCCGGGATCCGCGCCGGGGGGCGTTGCCCGGATGGCCTCGCTGAAGGCCGCAAGCTCCTCCTCGCCGAGATGCTTGATGGGCTGGGGCTCATTGTCGAGATAAACCACGCCGTCCAGCAGCTTGAGCATGACCGGCCTGCCGTGCATAACGGCAATGCACACTTCCATAGTTTTCCCCTTGGTGATGACGATAGCGGCATAGTGGCAAACTTGCCCGGCCCTGTCCAGTCCTGCTCGACCCTGACCCTGAGCTCTCATCAAGACGGCTCTTGCAGGCGGCGCGGGCTTTGGCTAGCATGGGTAAGGGAGGCCCCTATGTATGTGATCACCGGCGGCGCGGGCTTTATCGGCAGCGCCCTGCTCTGGCAGTTGAACCGCATGGACATGGACGAGATCGTGGTGGTGGACAACCTGGCGACCACGGAGAAGTGGCGCAATCTGGTCAAACGCCGCTATGTGGAGTACCTGCACCGGGATCGTTTTTACGATCTGATCCTGCGCGACGCGCTGCCCTGGAAGATCACGGCCGTGGTCCATCTCGGAGCCTGCTCCTCCACCACGGAGCGCGACGCGGATTTTCTGATGGAAAACAACTTCCATTACAGCCGGGATCTCTGCCGTTATGCTCTGGACAAGGGCGCGCGCTTCATCAACGCCAGTTCGGCCGCCACTTACGGAGACGGCTCCTTGGGCTTCAGCGACGATCCCGCCCTGATCCCCCGGCTCAGGCCCCTGAATATGTACGGCTATTCCAAGCAATTGCTCGATCTCTGGCTGTTGCGCGAAAAACTGCACAACGAAGTGGTCAGCCTCAAGTTTTTCAATGTCTACGGCCCCAACGAGTACCACAAGGGCTCCATGCAGAGCGTGGCGGTCAAGGCCCAGCGCCAGATCGCGGCCCAGGGCAAACTCTCGCTCTTCAAATCGTGCGTGCCCGGACTGGCGGACGGCGAGCAGAAGCGGGACTTTGTCTACGTCAAGGATTGCACGGCGCTGCTGGCCTGGCTGCTGGAGCGCAAGGACGTCTGCGGCATTCATAACGTGGGCGCCGGAAGGGCGCGCAGTTTCAACGAGCTGGGCCGGGCCGTGTTTGCGGCCCTGGGCCGGGAGTGCCGCATCGAATATCTGGAGATGCCCGCCAGCCTGCGTGGCAAGTATCAGAACTACACCTGCGCCGAGATGGGCTGGCTCACGCGCGTGGACTGCCCCCTGGATTTCACCTCCCTGGAGGAAGGCGTGGCGGACTATGTGCGCAATTACCTGGAAACGAGCGATCCATACCTTTGAGCCATTGCACTTTGAAGTTACTCGCGTCGTTTCAGGAAATCCAACTATGCCCTGTTAACATGTAATTTCACCATGTTAGAGAGTTTAGCTCATGAAGGTAGCAAACCGCTCTGAAACATCATTTGCGTACGACTCTCGCGGCGAGTTCGCCCGGCGTATGTCGCAGCCGTTGCAGCTCCCTGCAAAGCCGTAAAAACAGAACGCCGACAGGCACATTGTACGTCGGCGCTGCTTCCCCAGGAAGAGATTTTCCGGCCCCAGGCACCCGCCGGGGCCGGAAAATCGTGTGGGGAGGGGAGTATGCAAAGGCTGCCGAAAAACCGGGCACATGCGCGCCCGGTTCTTTTCAGGCGGCCATGGTGGCGAAAAGTTCCTTGGCGTTGCTGTTGGCCGGATTGGCTCCGAGTACGGATTCCAGATGCTCGCGGGCTTCATCGCCGCGGCCCAGGTAAATCAGGCAACCGGCCAGAGTGACGCGCACTGCTTCCGTTTCCACGCCGGTTTCCAGGGCGGCCGTCAGATAGGGCAGCACTTTTTCCACGCAGCCCACCTGATAGGATTCGCGCACCAGGCAGTTGAGCGCCACCATGTTTTCCGCCGTTTTGTCCAGAGCGCGCGCAAAGTAGTCGAAAGCGTCCTCATGCTTGCCCTGCTCCATGTAAACCAGGCCGATGCCGCAGAGGGCCTTGTCGGTTTCTTCCACAGCCGCGGCTTTTTGGTAAAGCACCAGGGCCTTGTCCAGTTCCGAGCGCTGCACGGCCACGGTGGCCAGGCCCATATAGGGCGCGGCGCTCTGGGAGTTATTGGCGGCGGCCTTGCGGTAGTATTCCTCGGCTTTGTCAAAATCGCCCATAAACAAATAGCATTCGCCCAATTCCTTATTGATTTCGTAATCCAGCTGATTGTCCATGGTTTCCTCCCCATTGAGGCTGTTTTCACGCGGACGCTGTATGCGTCTGTGGCTTGTGCCTCCCCTTATGCAGTGCTTGTGCCAAAAGAAAAAAAATGAATAAAATCAATGACATTTTTTCTAAAAAAACTCTTGCAAGAAGCCCTTTTCTGTACCGGGCAGGCGAGTGCGCCAAAGACTTGGCAAAAAAACCGGGCCCGCGAGGCAGTTTTTGCCGCGCAGGCAATTTTTGCCGGCTTGCGCATGGGCAATGACGCCCGGCAGGGCGCGCCGGGTGAACGGTGATGCGGCAGGTGTAAGGGGCAGGCTGTCGCGCTATGCAGGCGGGGACAGGTGTAAAGATCGCGCGCCGCCGTGAACATTGATATGATGCAGCAGCACGCCCAGCACGCCTTCAATGTCCAACTGGGAGGTGTCGATGATCAGCGCGTCCGGAGCCGGGCGCAGAGGCGCAACGGCCCGGTTGCGATCCAGGGCGTCGCGCTGGCGGATCTGCTCGGTCAGCACCGTCAGTTCGGCCTGTTCGCCGCGATTTGCCAGATCGCGCAGGCGGCGCATGGCGCGCACTTCCGGCGCGGCGTCCAGAAAGAATTTGAAACGCGCATCCGGAAAGACCACGCTGCCCATGTCCCGGCCTTCGGCAACCAGGGGGGATGCTTCGCCCATGGCGCGTTGCGCGGCCTTGAGCAGTTCACGCACCACCGGCACAGTGCCGATGCGCGCGGCCAGCATGCCCACCTCTTCGGTGCGCACTTCGCCGCGCACGGCCCTGCCGTTGCAGAACAATGCCGCGCTCCGGCCTTTGCCCGCGATGCTGAATGTCCATTCCTTGCAGCGCGCGCGCAATTCTTCTTCAGGCAGCAGCTCCGCGCCGGGGCCAAGTTTGAGGGCCAGGCAACGGAACATGGCCCCGGTGTCCAGATAGGCCAGATCCAGGCTTTCGGCCATGCGCCGGGCCAGAGTGGTTTTGCCGACTCCGGCCGGACCGTCCAGCGTCACCACAGGCAGGTTGCCGCTCATGCTTTTTCTCCATGCAGAATGTCGCGCATAGCGGCCAGAAATGCCGCGTTTTCATGCTCTTCTCCCACGCTGACGCGCAGATGATCCGGCAGATTGTAGCTTTTGAGCGGGCGGATGATGATGCCGCGCCGCAGCAGGGCCTCAAAGCAGCCTTCAGCCGGGCCCGCGCCCGCGGGCAGGCGGAAAAGGAGAAAATTGGCCGCGCTGGGCCAGACTGTGCAGCCCAGGGCCGTGAGCCCGGCTTGCAGAACGGCCCGGCCGTTGCGCACTGCGGCCAGCGTGGCCTCGCGAAAGGCCGTGTCGGCCAGGGCGGCCAGGCCCGCTTCTTCAGCCAGAATGTTCACGGAAAAGGGCAGCCGCGCGCGCCAATAGCAGGCGGCCAGGGCGGGCGGCAGCACGCCGTAGCCCAGGCGCAGACCGGCCAGGCCGAAACTTTTGGAAAAGGTGCGCAGAAAGGCCGTATTGTCCGGCAGTTCTCTGGCGGCCAGCAGAGAGTGATCGGCCTCGTTTTCGGCAAAGTCCATATAGGCTTCGTCCACCACCAGCAGACAGTGCGGGGCCAGCCGGGCCAGCCGCCGGGCCAGATCCCGCACGGCCCCGCGCGCCGGGCACCAGCCCGAAGGGTTGTCCGGCGTGGTCACAAAGACCAGGCGCGTGCTTGCATCCACCAGACCAAGCAGAGCGTCGAAATTGAAGGAAAAATCTTTTTCCAGCGGGCAGCGGCGCACTTCGACGCCGGAGATCCGGCCCTGAATGGGATATATGCTGAAGCAGGGCTCGAAGCAGGCCAAGGAGTCACGGCCGGGCACCGCCAAAATGCGGATCAGGAGATCAATGATTTCGTCCGAGCCGTTGCCCACGACCAGCCGGTTTGCATCCACACGGTGAAAGGCGGCCAGGGCCTTGATCAACCTTGGGTTGCCGCCCTGTGGATAACGGAAGGCCAGAGCCGCATGGCGGCCAATGGCTTCCCGGACCAGGGGCGAGGCGCCCAGGGGATTTTCATTGCTGGCCATTTTAATGACCTGCGAAAGACCGTAGTGATCCTGTATTTCCGCAATGGAACGTCCCGGCGCATAGGGCTTGAGAGCCTCAATTTCCGGGCGCGCGCTGATCTCAGGCATGATCACCCCAAAAAAAGCCGCCGCTGGCGCGACGGCTTTTGCAGGCTTGATGTCTTTTGTGGAACGGCGTACCGCGCTTTTGCCGCAGGGCGCAACGCCCAGGCCGATACGCGGCGCATGGGGATCACTTATTCCGTCACGGGTTCCGTGGGGCGGATGGTCAGCACAGGCATATCGGCATTTTTGACCACCTTTTCAGCCACCGAGCCGAAAAGAATGCGATCAATGCCCTTGCGGCCGTGGGTGCCCATCACCACGATGTCCACTTTTTCCTCATGGGCGCGGTTGAGAATCTCCTCGGCGGCGTAGCCGATCAAAACCTGGCCCCTGGCTTCCACGCCGGGGAAATTCTCGGCAACAAAGGCTTCCATGGATTTTTCCGCGCCGGTAACGATTTCGCCCACGAAATTTTCAATGGTGTTGGGCGGCACATGGAAACCCACATATTGGCTCAGCGAAGGGGCAGTGTACACCACAAGAACGCTGGCTCCCAGAGCCTTGGCAAGCAGCGTGGCGTATTCGGCCACAGCCTTGCTGTGCTCGGAGAGATCCACCGCGCACAGAATCTTTTTGATTTCCTTCATGGCAGGCTCCTTTTCGCTGTGGGCTGCATTGTGTGACGGGGAGCTCCCGGCAGGGGCGGAAAAACCGCCGCCCGCGCGAAGGCGCACGCGGTCAGACCGCATGTCTGTAGCTTTAACGTGTAGTAAAGCATAGGGTTTTTTGAGGGAATAGACAAGACCTTTTCCAAGGCATATATTCAACAACAGGGAAAAAAATTCCCCCCCCGGTTCCGGGATGAAGCAATGAAAACAGAAAGTTAGCAGAATTTTATTCTGGCAAAGATTTTGCAGGTTATTGCGCGGGAACGCCAACCCTGGAGGCGATATGAAGATCAACACCGAACAATTGGACGCCCTGCTGCGGCAGCAGGATCAGGCAGCCGGCGCGGTCCACAAACAGCCCGGCAAGGGCGGCGGTTTTGCAGCCGCCCTGGCCGAGCAGCTTGGAACCAGCAGCGGCAGTGGCGCGCCCGCGGCGGCTCCGCTTCCGCCGGGCGCGCAGGCCGGGCTGATCAGCCAGATGCTGCTCGGCAATGTGGAAGAAACTCCCGCCCTCAGTCCCGACGAGGATCTGCTGCGGGAGGCGTTCAACCAGGCCTCCGGCACGCTGGATTTGTGGGATTCCTATGTCGATGCGCTGGGCAAGCCCGCTGCCGGGGAATCTCTGCGCGAGGTCTATTCCCTGTTGCAGGGCATTGACGGCAAGGTGGCCGAGCTCAAACAGGGCACGGCCGGCGTGCGTGGCCAGAACCCCGGTTTCGATTCTCTGCTGAACGAGCTGGAAATCATGACCGCGACGGAAAAATTCAAATTCAACCGGGGCGACTACAACGCGTAAGCCCCTGCCTGAGTGATTGGAAAAGCCGCGGATTTCAGGGAGTCCGCGGCTTTTCTGCGCAGTCTGTCATTGTTTCGCAGGCAGAGCGGTTTAGAGCATTTTAACTTTAATTTTTTACATAAAAAATCTAAACTTGTTCTATGAAGTTCGCTCCTGAAAATATTCGTACTATCGTCGTGAAGGCTTACCTGGCAAAACAGGCCACTAGACAGCAGTTGGCTGATATCTTTGGTTATACGCCTGCAAG
>NZ_JAAKEI010000031.1 GCF_011039085.1 Desulfovibrio sp. ZJ369
AATTGCCTGGCTGTTGCTTTTCCATCAAGATACGCATGAACAGCCTTGGTTCGGATTTCTTCAGATGCAAATTTCATCTCTGCAATCTAAACGATTTCTAAATAAAATAAAAGTCAAATTGCTCTAGCTGGCGCCCGCGCCGAATGAGCGTCCAGACCGCGTTCTGGACGCGAAATGATGGCAGCGCCGCTTTTGAAATTGAATAATTTCAAAAGCAAAATGCTCTATTCGGCGAGTACGGCCGCTCCACCAGCAGCACGGCCAGATCCATGACATTGGTGCGCGTGGGCCCGGTGATCAGCAGATCCCGGCTTCGGGCCAGAGCCGCGTTGCTGTTGTTGTCCGCCAGCAGGGCAAGGGCCTGCCGGCGGCCGCCCATGCGCGCCACGCTGTCTGCAAAGGCAAAGCCGCCCGCGGCCTCGGTGGGGCCGTCCGTGCCGTCCGTTCCGGCAAACAAGCCGCAGACATGAGGCGTATTTTCCAGGGCAAGGGCCGCGGCCAGGGCCATTTCCTGATTGCGGCCGCCTTTTCCCCGGCCCCGGATGGTCACCGTGGTTTCCCCCCCTGCCAGGAGGCAGAGCGGTTTGTCGCCGGGCCGCAGAGCCGAGGCGCGGCGCAGGGCTTCTTCCACCAGTTCCGCGGCCTTGTGCCGGGCCTCGCCCGTGAGCCGATCCGTGAGGATGCACGGCGTGCAGCCGAGGCGCTCGGCGGCCCGGGCCGCGGCGTCCAGGGCCTGGCGATTGGTGGCCGACAAAATATTCTGCACGCGCGAGAACAGAGGATCGCCGGGTTTGGGCGTTTCCTCGACGCGTCCGGCCAAGCCGTTTGCCAGCCGCTGGCGCACGGCCAGGGGCAGACGTTCCGTCAGATCGTGGCGCGCGAGAATTTTCACGCAGTCCTCAAAGCTGGTCACATCCGGCGCGGTGGGCCCGGAGGCGATGACGTCCAGGGGATCGCCCACCACGTCCGAGACAATGACGCTGAGCATTGCGGCGGGCGCGGCAGCCCGGGCGAGCTGCCCGCCGCCGAACACGGAAAGATGCTTGCGCACCGCGTTCAGCTCCTGAATGGTCGCGCCGCAGCGCAAAAGCAGATCCGTGACGCGCTGCACATCCTCCAGACTCAGGCCCGGCGCGGGGGCAGGCGTCAGGGCGCTGGCCCCGCCCGTGAGCAGGCAGATCAGCAGATCCCGCTCCCCTGCCTTGCGGGCCATTTCCAGCAAGCGGCGGCTCGCCTCCACCCCGGCGGCATTGGGCACGGGATGCGCGGCCTCGGCCTGAGTGATGCGCTTCAGGGGCAGGCCATGATCATACTTGACCACAATAAAGCCCGCATCCAGCCGCCCGCCGAGCATATCCTCCAGGGCCAGGGCCATGGGCGCGACCCCTTTGCCGGCCCCGATCACGCTGATCCTGCGCTTGGCAATGTTCCAGGGGCGGCCGTCGGCCACCAGGCTGTCGCCCTCCAGACGCAGATGCCGCAACAGCGCGCCATCAGGGGACACGGCAGCCAGCGCGGCGTCAAAAATGCCTTGCAATGTCTGCCGCTGCCGTTCCATATTCTCTCCGCCGGTAGAGGGTCGAAAAAACAAAAGCCCCGGCTCATGACCAGACCCAGGAGCCGCTGCGGGTAAAATCGTCCACGGGGCGATGTATGAAATGAGCTCTAAAAAAGTTGACGACAGCCGTCAAGACAGGCGCGCCCGCGCAGCCGTTTCTCACGGATGCGCGGGCGCTTTCCCGGCACAGATCCGGAGAAGATCCGGTACAACGGGTTCGCAGTCAGGGCCGGGTAAAAAGGCCGGCGCTTGCGCGCTGCGCTTCCAGAGCCGGAGTGTAGATCACATAACGATCGCGTCCGAGCCGTTTTGCCTCGTAAAGCGCCATATCCGCTTTCTCATAGAGATCGCTGAAGCTTTTTCCGTCTTGCGGGTAGCGTGCAAGCCCCAGGCTGGCGGTAATTTTCAAACCCGCCTGACAGTACCTGGCGGCAGCCCGCCGCAGAACTTCCAGTTTTTTCTCCAGCGCCAGTTCGGGCGGAATATCCGTTAAAAAAACCACAAACTCATCGCCGCCCAGCCTGCCGCACAAATCCTTCCTGCGCAGGACCTGTTTCAGGGAATCGGCCATGTCCCTGAGCAGCTGATCTCCGTACTGATGCCCGAAACGGTCATTGACGAGCTTGAAATTGTCCACATCCAGCATAATCAGGCCATGCCACGCGCCGGCGCCGCTCAGCCGCAGGGTTTCGGAAACCCGCTTGACCACGGTCCCGCGGTTCAGCAGGCCTGTAAGCTCGTCCTGCTCAATGAGGCTTTGCAGTTCCAGCTCTCTTTTCTTTTGCGCGTCGATATTCTTGATCAGAATAAAAGCCTTGACGTCCTGGGTGAAAGGATCGGGAACAAGCTGGATCCTGGCCGCCACCCAATACACTACGCCCTGCGCGCCAATGAAACGGTGTTCCAACTGGATTTCGCACTGGCCGCTGTAAAACTTGCCGAGAAGCTTTTCACGGTCAAAGACGTTGAGATAGTCGGGCAAATCCTTCTCATACACATAATGGCGCGCAATATGGTTCACCATGCCTGAAAAGGATTTCACATCCGGGGGCAGGGCTCCGGAATTGCGGCGCTCATTGCCCTCATAGGTATTCTTGGACAAGTTGAACTCATAGTATCCGATGCTGTTTTCCTGCTGCGCCTTGAAGGATTGGATCCATTTCTGGTACGCCAGCTCTTTTTCACGCTGTTCCGTCACGTTCTCATAAGAGATGATCCCGCGCTGCGGCTTGCCTTCCTTGCTGAAAATCAAGGTGTACCGGCAGCTGAACCATTCAAATGTCCCCTTGCACTTCAGTTTCAGGGTCGCGCTGCCGTGCGGAATGCCCTGCTGCATGGCGTGAAAAAATTTCAGATAGTTTTCCACGCTTTCCTCGGCCACGATGCCCCGGGCCACGACGCTTTCCGGCACCCCGTGCACCACCGCGGGCAGCCCCAGCGCGCTTGCGGCTTCTTGCGGCTGAAAGAGCGCCCTGGCGCCGGGATCGTAAATAACCATGACCTTGTCGGTGTGCTGGAAGGCAATCCGGCTCTCTTCCTCGCTGATCCGCAGCTTTTCCTCCATAGTTTTGCGCAGCGTGATATCAAAAAGCGCGCAGGTCAGCATATCCGGTTCCGCGGGATCATAGCTGCAACTGATCCGGCCCCAGAGCACTTTGCCGGATTGATGAAAAAGCCTGTGCTCCAGTTCAAAAAACGCGCAACGCTGCTGCACGTTCTCGCGCACCACTTGCCGCACCATCTCCAGATCAGCCGGATAGATGCAGGATTTCACGTTGCTGAAGCCTTGTTTTTCCACGTCCGCGCGCGTATAGCCCAGCATATCGTAAAAAAAGGTATTGGCGTAGACAAGCTCCAGATCGTCGTTTGCCTTAACCTTGCAGATCCCGCACGGCAAAGAGTCGATGAAGGTCTGCAACGGCACGGTTTCGGGTTTTGCCTGATGCCGCAAGCCGACAAGCTCTGTGATGTCCGCGCAAACACTGACCGCAAGGGGCGTGCCGTCCTCTGAAAGCGTTTTTTTGCCCACAGCGCGCAGCCACAGAAAACCGCCGCCTTTTTGCAAGGCTCTGTATTCGACGGAACAGGTCTCGCCCTGCCGGCAAAAGGCCTCAAGTGCGGCCTGAACGCGCTCCCTGTCTTCAGGATGCACCACATTGAGAAGACAGCCGCCGGTTTGCCGCATAAAGTCCTGGAAATCGTAGTTGAGAAGACTCAGGAACTTTTCATTGGCATAGCGGATCGGATAGTCTGGCGCGAGATGGTAGACAAGAAGAGCATCCGGAATATTTTCCCCGATAATCCGGGAAAAATCCGGCGAGAAACGCGGGCGTTGCGGCGTGCTCCTGGCGTGTGGCCTGTTTTGCATGGCAATTCGCGCTTGGCAGTTCAAGGATTCAAAATTTTCACGATCCCGACAGAGATCCGCCGAAACATGCGGCAGGGCCTTGCCCGTCTCGCGCGGATTTTGCCTGAGACGGCCCCGCTTCAGGCGGCTTCGCGGCGCAACAGCTCAAATCCGGCCTGAGCCGCGCCCCACAGGCCGCTGTTCTTGTTTTCAATGAGGTACACAGGCACGCTGCGTATCAAGGCTTCAAAATGCGGCGTGCTGTAAAACTCTTCCAGAAAATACTCGCTGGTGACGCTCAAGGGATTGCGGCTGGCTATGCCCCCGGCGATCCACAGGCCCCGGCGGCAGAGCGTGGTCAAAATCCAGTTGCGGCAAGCCCGCGCGTACAAACGGGAATACCAGCGCAAGGTAGGCGTGTCGCGGCTCAGAGCCTTTTCGCCCACTTCCCGCGCTTCAAGGCGTTCGCCGGTGAGATACCGATGCAGCAGAGAAAGGCCCTTGCCGGTGAGGATGTCGTCGCCGCGCGCATAGGGATACCCCAGCTCGCTACAGACGAATTTATGAAAATCATTTTCCTCGTCGCCGACAAAGGGAAAGGTGGTGTGGCCGCCTTCAGCCGGCACAGGCAACCAGCCGCCGCGGCCGTCATGCACCAGAGAGGCCGTGCCCAGACCCGTGCCCGCGCCCAGCACGCCCCGGCTTGCGGTGGCCGGGGGAGTGGCCTCCAACTCCGGCTTGACGATGCAGCGCGCCTGATCGCCGATCTCTGTCAGACAGCCATAG
This sequence comes from Desulfovibrio sp. ZJ369, assembly GCF_011039085.1. Lineage (GTDB taxonomy): Bacteria > Desulfobacterota > Desulfovibrionia > Desulfovibrionales > Desulfovibrionaceae > Desulfovibrio. The sequence continues at coordinate 4,692 of NZ_JAAKEI010000031.1, forward strand.
GCTTCGGCCATGAAATCATTGATCACTCTACAGCGTGGAATGCCGTAGCGGGCCTTGAGATCGGAAAAGTCCACCTCCAGCGAGCCGTTGGTCAGCTTGCCGTGCAGACCGTCGCTTACCGGGCCGGCCAGCCCCAGGACGAACGCGTCAGCCGTGTCCAGGGGCGTTTCCAGCTCGCGGCTCAGCGCCGTGAGCACCATATCCGTGTCCAAAAGTCCGGCGCTTTTGATCCAGACCACGCGCTCCAGCGTCAAGCGCTCACTCTCCAGACTGAAACGGGCGAAGCGGCAGTTGGTGCCGCCTATATCGGCTGCAAGTATGCGCTGCATACGGCCTCCAGAAAAAATATAGTGAGAGGCGAGACGCTTCCGCCAGCCCGTCAGGCTGGACATGCACGGCAAGGGCAGGCCGCAGCCGCGGCTTCTAAAGCAGGAAAGCCTTGTCTCAAGCCTCGTTGTTATTCATGCTCCGCACCAGATTGGTGGTGCTGCATCCCTTGACCAGATCCGCCAGATGCACGCGGCCGCCGCAGGCCCGCACAAAATCCGCACCCACCACCGTATCTTCGGTGTAATCGCTGCCTTTGACCAGGACGTCGGGCCGGACCATGCGGATTAAATCCAGGGGCGTGTCCTCGTCAAAAAGCGTGACCGCATCCACGCCCTGCAACGCGGCCAGCAGTAAGGCACGGCTCTCTTCATTCTGAATTGGACGGCCCGGACCCTTGAGACGACGCACTGAAGCATCGCTGTTCAATCCCACGACCAGGCGATCGCCAAGAGAGGCGCATTGGCGGATCAAGGAAACATGGCCCGGATGCAGCAGATCAAAGCAGCCGTTTGTGAAAACAATGCTCTCATTGCGTCGCCGCCAGTCTTCAATCTTCTCCAAAAGCGCGGGGCGGGCATAGAGTTTGGGGTTGTCCGCCTCTTCGCGCAAGGCCTGATTAAGTTCGGCCAGGCTGACCGGCGCGGTGCCCATTTTGCCGACAGCCACGCCGGCCGCGGCATTGGCGATGCGCGCGCTCCGCTCCCAATCCAGCCCCTTGGCGACGCAGGCGGCAAGGGTCGCCACAACGGTGTCGCCCGCGCCGGAGACATCGGCCACTTCACGCATTGCGGCGCGTATGTAAAGCGGCGGTCTGTCTTTTTCAAACAGGATCATTCCCCTGGCCCCGCGCGTCAGCAAAAGCCGCTCAAAGCCATATTCCTCACGCACCCCGCCGGCCAGATCCTCACGTTCGCGACGATGGAGCCTCGCATGCTGGTCACGTCCACAGATGGCCGCAAATTCGGCGCTGTTGGGCGTAACGCACTGCGCCCCGGCATACCGCCCCCAGTCCGCGCCCTTGGGATCCACAAGCACGGGGATATGTTCACGCCTGGCCGCCGCGATCAGCAACGCGCACAGGCTCTCGCCCTCAGAGGGCGAAAGCAGAACGCCCTTGCCGTAATCGGAAAGAACCACCGCGCCGCAGCCGGGCAGCAGCGCCAGAGCCTTTTCCCGCAGGGCCGCGCTCTCCTCCGGCTGCAGGGCGTCGCGCTGCTCGTCGTCAAGACGCAGTAATTGCTGGCCTTGGGCAATAACCCTGGTCTTGCATGTGGTGCGCCGCGTGGCGGAAAGCGTCAGGCCTTCCTCAACGCCCTCGGCGGCCAGCTCCTGGCGCAAGGCCCTGCCCGCTTCATCCTGCCCGGCCAGACCCGCAAGCCGCGCCTGCGCCCCGATCCGCGCCAGATTGCGCGCCACATTGGCCGCGCCGCCCGGAGCGGACCAGCGTTTTCCGACGCGGGCCACGGGCACCGGCGCTTCCGGCGAAATACGCTCCACCCGGCTTGCAATGTAGTGATCAAGCATCACATCGCCCACGACCAACACGCGTATGCCGTTAAAATCCATAACATCCTCTGGGGCAAGCGAAAGACGCGCCTCGGCGGCAAGCGCCGTCCCACTTCAGGCTTTTCGGCAGGCCGCCGTAAGGAGCTCGCGCAGTCGGGCCTCGGTAGCGCTTTCCTCCAAAAGACCGCGGATGCGCAAGCGGGCATTGTTGCCAAGGCGACGGCGCTCTTCCGGCCGGGCGGCAAGAGTTTCCAGAGCCTTTGCCAGAGCGGCCGGATCGTTCTGGGGCACAACCAGGCCGCTTTCCTGATTCTGCACGGCCTCGGTCTGACCCGGCAAATCGCTGACCACCACCGCCAGCCCGAAGCTCATGGCTTCCGCCAGGGCTGAAGGCAGGCCATCCTCATCGCCATGTTTGGTTCTGCGGCCCGGAGCCGCAAAAATATCGCTCTTTGTATACAGATCGGCCATATTCTCGTGCGCCACCTGACCGGGAAAATCCACCATTTTGCGCAAACCCAGCCGCCAGGCGAGCCAGCGCAAATAAAGTCGTTCAGGCCCCTGGCCCACAATTTTCAGATGAAAGTCAAGCCCGTTATCGCGCAGATGCGCGCAAGCCCGCAGCAGAAGGTCATAGCCCTTGCGCGCGCAAATGCTGCCCACGGCCAGGATGTTAAGCGTGGACGCGGCTTTTCCTGAGGCAGGGGACATTTCCGCCTCGTCATCCGACGGGACGAGCGTCAGAGGATCGCGCAGCAAAACCAGCCTGTTTTCCGGCAGATCCGGCAAAAGCTGACGCAGAGCGCGCAGGGCCGCCTCGGTGTCGCAACGCACAAAAGCGGCCTGTGAGGCTTTACGCGCCCAATCCTTGCCCGGAAGGGCCAAATCCGCCGAGCGCACCGCAAAAGCAAAGGGAATGCCCAGAAGCCGCGCAGCCACCCAACTGGCCGTGGCCGGGCTGTGGCCGCCATCGGCATAAAAGATTTCAATCTTCTCTTCCAGGCCCCAGCGGGCAAGCAAGGCTCCGCAGCCGAAGGCCCAGAGATGACTCAAAAGCTCCCTGCCCCAGCGAGAGCGCACGGGCAGCTTGTGCCAGAGCTCCCAAAGGGGGTGCGACGTGCCGCGCAACTGCCGGAAAAGCGCGGCGCAAACGCTGAAAAAACGCAACTTTCCGATTCTGCGCACCGCCAGGGGAAGCGCATAGCCATCGGGATTGCCCAGAAGCCCGCTGCCCTGAAGGGCATAAATGCGCGAAAGCAGCCCGGCGGCATGCAGCCGGTGCGCCTCTTCCATCAGATTTTGGCCGGAAACTTCGGGAAAACGCCGGGCCACAAACGCGCCGCGCACCACCGGCCGGGGACCCTGCAAAAGATCGTGCGCTTCCTCGGCCGCAATGGGCGCGAGCTCACGCTTGCGGCGATGCAGGATGCCGTCCTCCAGGGTGTACACGCTGTCGCAATACTCGGCCATTTTGGGATCATGGGTGACCATGACCATGGAAACGCGCCCCGTATGACACAAGGTGCAGAAATTTTCCATGATCAACCGGCTGGTGCGGGCGTCCAGAGCTCCGGTCGGTTCATCGGCCAGCAAAATGCGCGGATTGTTGACCATGGCCCGGGCAATGGCCACACGCTGCTGCTCGCCGCCGGAGAGGCGGTTGCTGCGATAATGCACCCGGGCTGAAAGGCGCACCAGTTCCAGCGCGCGGATAACCCTCTCCCAGCGCTCCTGGGGCGGCACGCCTTCATAAATCAGTGGAAATTCAACATTTTCAAACACGGTGGAGTGCTCGAAAAGATTGCTGGACTGCATCACAAAGCCCATGTTGCCGCGCCGGAAGGCGGCGGTCTGCTCCCGGTTGAGGGCAAGCACGTTGGTGCCGAGGATCTCCAGCGAACCCGCATCAGGGGCATGCAACATGCCGAGAATGTGCAGCATGGTGGATTTGCCGCAGCCCGACGGCCCCATGATGGCCGCAAGCTCGCCGGCTTCCAGCTCAATGCTTACGCCGCGCAGCACGGGCGCGAAACCGGCATAACATTTATATAAATCTTTGGCGACGATAACCGGAGCCATACTGCATCCTAGAGTATATTGCTTTTGAAGCGCTCGCTCCAGCGCTTCACGGCGAAAGTACATTTCGCCTGCGCCTATCGCTGCTGTCGTCATCCGTAAGGCGGCACAGCCGCCAACGGCTGACGCTCGCGCCGGGCCGGCCTATTCAAAGCGCAAGGCCGAAACAACATCCATGCGGCTGGCCTGAATGGCCGGATACAAGCCGCCTGCCACGCCAATGGCGGCGGAAAAAGCAATACTGCCCAGGCTGCTGGCGATCAGCAATGGATAGGAGATGCCTGTGCCCAGAGCCCAGGCTCCCGCCTCAACCAGCACAACGCCGATCACAATGCCCAAAATGCCGCCGGCTACGGATTTGCAAAGCGCTTCGGCCAGAAACTGGGCCATAATGTCGGTGTCCGAGCCGCCCATGGCTTTTTTGAGGCCCACTTCGCGGGTACGGGCGCGCACGGCTGCAAAAGTGCCGTACCAGATCCCGAAGCCGCCCAGCATGAGCGATGCGGCAATGCCCAGCCACAGCAAAGCCTCCACCCAGAGGAAGGTCCCCTTGATCCGGGCAAGCTGTTCTTCCTGCGTGCGCACAACCAGGTAGGGCGCGGCCTGATGCTCGCGCACCACCGTGGGAATCAGCCTGACCAGAGGCGAGACGTCTTCCCAGCCGATGGCCCGGACAAAGAGGCGCGTCACCTTGCCGTCACCCCAGTTGCGATCGACCATGGTGGTGTACGGCAAAAAACCGCCCAGACTCCAACTGCCCAGCATCACGCCGCTGACCACGCCCACCACTTCAAAAACGTCTTTTTCCAGAAAAAGCAATTTGCCTATGGCCTGCTCAGGCTCGGAATAAAGGTTTTTCGCCGCTTCTCTGCCCAGCATGCAGACTCTGCGGCGCCCCTCAATGTCTGCGCTGTCGAAGAAACGCCCGGCCGCCAGCGTCAGCGAATACACCTCGGAGAAATACTGATCCACGCCGATAAAATCCACATACAGGGAGCGTTCGCCTTCGCCGCGCAAGGCAAACACTTTGCCCGCGCGCACATTGCGGCTGACCAGAGCCACGCCCGGAAGGCGGCGCAGGGCCTCCACGGTTGCCGGAAAAAATTCACGCCTGGGCTGGCCGGGGTACTGGCTGTCGTCCATGAGGACCTGAATCACGTTGACCCCGCCCATGAGCACCATATCCTGACCGACTTTATAGCGGATTTCGCGCCCCAGCACGGAAAGGACAATAAAGGCGGTGATGCCCAGGGCAATGGATATAATTACCCCGAAGCCGCGTTGGCGCACAACCTGCCGGAGGCTGACGCGAAAAAGATCGGACATGGCGATCATAAAGCTACCATTGGAAGATTGCCCATCAATAAACCGCCGCGCAGGGCGATCGTCGGGAGTCTGCGCAATCGGCGGCAAGTATCATGTATAAATGTACTCCGGGCCGGGGCAAGTGTCAAAAAAACAGGACAGCGCCGCTCAGCGCTGCATACGGAGCACTGTCCCCCCCTGCCCCACCGTATAGGAAAGCCCGTGCCAGATAATGCCCCTGGCCGGAATAGTGCGGCAATAAACCCGGACGAACATGGCCGACGCGCAGAAGTACGCCCATATCCAGCGCCAGAGAGGGGGAGGCGCGGGCAGAAATTCCCGCCAGACATACAGCACGGCCGCCAAGGCGGCAAGGTAAAGCAAGGCGGTGAATACCGCCGCGGCGCTGCCCACATTCAGCAGGCCCCCGAGCAGGGCCAGACCGGCGCACAGCGGCGGCAAAGCCATGAGCAAGGCCAGCAGTCCCAGCAGCAGCCACTGGCCGGGCACGCAAAACTTGAGAAAAAGCACTTGCCGTTCCATCCAGTCCCGCCAGACCGGCAAGGCATGGCCCGCAGCCTCGGTGCGCAGCAGCGCGCCCGGGCAAAGGCAGACATGCACGCCGCGCCCCAGCAACAATCCGGCAAGCGAGCAGTCGTCCACCACATTATGCGCCCAGAGCTCGGCAACGCCGTACTCCCGAAAGGCGGCCCGGCTCATGGCCATGGCCCCGCCCCAGGGCTGGGTGAACACCGCAAGCGCCTGCAAAAGACGCAGCAGCAGGACGCAAAACGCATAGGCCAGGGTGACGGTCTGCTCATCCCTGGCGTCCACCATATGATAGCCGGTGCTGAACGCCGCCTCGCCCCGGACAATGGGGCCCGTCAGGCAACGGACGAAATCGGGGCGGGCCAGATGCGTGCTGTCGCAGAAAACATAGACCTCAGCCTCCTTGCCCGCCGCGGCCACGCCCTGCAGCGTGTTGTGATTTTTCTGGCCGCACTGCTGCGCCTTGCCGGCCACCACATGCCGCGCGGCCGGATATTCCTTCTGCAAATCGCGGATCAGCCGGGCAGCCGGTTCTTCAGCAGTCGCCGTGACCAGAATGGGCAGCAGACGGGGATAATCCTGACACAGCAGGCTCTTCAGGGCCGCGGCCATATTGGGATGTTCGCCGGCAACCGGAATAATCAAGGCCGCCTTGGGCCACTTTTCATCAGGAACGGTACAATTTTCAGCCGCCTGCCTTGCCTCTCTTTTCGGCAGCGCGCGGCCGGCACGGGCCAGAAGGTATAAAAGACCGCACTGCGCGCCTGCCGCCAGCAGCCAGAACCAGATCATAAGCGCTCCTTGAACACCCTTTGCAGAGGCTTTTGCCGAAAAAGCACATCTTCTTTGTTCTGCGGAATCCCGCTATCGCAAAAAACCTGTACAGAGCCGCACGGCAGTGGCGGCATACATCTGCCACCGGGTCAGGCAGCCGTTACGGCCGCCGCAGCGTCCGCGCTGCCGCACGCAACCTCACGGTTTTCTAGAGCATTTTGCTTTTGAAATTATTCAATTTCAAAAGCGGCGCTGCCATCATTTCGCCTGAAAAGCGTGGTTTTCAGGCTCATTCGGCGCGGGCGTCCGCTCCCGCGGCCGCCAGAGCGGTTGCCGTTTTCAACAGCAAACCGCTCTAAAAAACGGCGATGGCGTCCGGTCCGTGCCCCTGACGAGCGCCCGCCTCTTTGCGCGCCAGCCCCTTGGGAGAGTCTTCTGCAGAAATGCACATTTTTACAGAGCCATCCGACTGCATACGCGCGCAGAACCCGATCAGGCGCAAGAAAGCAACTGTGCGCCCCAAACAGAACGTACAATCCGGCCAAAGACCTGCCCGATCTGCCGGTACGCGCAAGCCCCCGGCGCACAGCAGCAGACGAGCGGGGCTCGCCCGGCGGCAGCCCTAGAGTATTTTTTGATTGAAAATATCCATTTTCAATCAGTTCGCTGCCATCATTTCGCGTCCAGAACGCGGTCTGGACGCTCATTCGGCGCGGGCGCCAGCTAACGCTGGCGCCAGAGCGTTTTGCTAATTTCATGAGCAAAACGCTCTATTGCGGCAAAGGCGCGCAGTCCTCCGTCACCGGCACATCCTGCAGCCGCTTGCCGTCAACCTTGATCTTCATGCCGTTTTTCAGGCTGATCACACCCTGGACCTTGTCTGAAGCAAGCAGACGCCCCCTGAAGGTATGGCCGGAAGAGTGCGAAGCCTGAATCTCATTATTTTTCACTGTGCCCACGATGTGATAGACATCTGTCTTGCCGTTGGCAAGGCGCAGATGCAGCACGCCCCGCACAGCGCCCTGAGCCGAAAAACAAAGGGCTGCCCGGAAGGTCGAGCTGTAGAGGGAGCCTGTCCAGAGTTCCGTGGCCTCAATGGGCTTTGCCGCTGGAGCCGCTGCGGCCTGCCCTGGCGCCTGCCCCTCTTTTCCGGCTGCGGGCGCAGCCGTACCCGCAGCCCCTGAAGCCTCCAGGGGCGCGTGGTTTGCGCGCGCGCCGCGATCCGCGGCCTCTGCCGCGGCAAAGGCCGATCCCGCGCACATCCAGGCGGCCACTGCGACAACCATGAAAACGGCGGCAGGCACACAACGCAGCAGAATCCTCATTTATGCACCCGCGCTCCGCCGGGCATTGCCGTTTTTCCGCTCCCACAGACGGAGAAAAAGTTGCTGATGCGCCTCCACCATGACGGGGAACGCGAAATCCCTCTCAACCTTGCCCCGCCCGGCGCGCCCAAAAGCGTCACAACGCTGCGGGCTTGCGAGGAGCTCGCTGCAATTGCGCGCCAGTATCCCGGCATCCCCGGCAGGGGAAAGCAGGCCGTCCACATTTTCCTCCACCAGGCGAGGGATCCCCCCCACGGCAGTGGCGCAGACCGGCAGACCGCAGGCCATGGCTTCCAGAATGACATTGGGCTGGCCTTCGCGCAGCGAGGAAAGCGCGAAAATCCGGGCCGCGGCATAATGCTCCCGCATATCCGGCCCGCCCGGGAAAAAATCCACCCGGCTGCCCGCGGCGCTGCTGCGGGCCCACTGGCGCAAGCGCGATTCCTCCGGGCCGTCCCCCACAATACGCAACCGCGCCTGCGGCGTCACGCGCAGCACTTGCTCAAAAGCCCGCAACAAGGTCAGATGATCCTTGTCCCGAGCAAGCCGGGCCACGCAGAGGATAACCGGCTGCCTTTGCGAAGGCGCGTCCGGCCCCGGCGTAAAAAAGCCGGTATCCACGCCGTTGGGGATATAGCTCACGCGCTGCGCGGGCACGCCCAGAGCGTGAAGAGACTGTTGCAGCGCCTGGGAATTGCAGATCAGATGATCGGTCAAGCGCCAGAGAAAACGTTCATGCTGGCGCTTGAGAGAACCGCCTCCCCGGCAGGTTCCCACAATGACGGGCCTCCGGCTCCGCCCCTGCCTGCCCCACAGCCGCCCCCAGATATTGGGCAGGGCCGTGCAGGGCACCAAAATATCCGGTTTTGCCCGCAAGAGCGCCCGCCCGAGACGCAGAAAAAAGAAGGGCGCAACGCGGCGCGACGTGCCCAGATGGTTAAGCGCAATGTCGGCTTCGCGGGCCTGGGCGTCCAGATCGGTTTCGCCGGTGAGCGTGAGCATGGACGGAACAAAGCATGCGCGATCCAAACGGCGAGCCAGCTCCAGCGTCTGGCGCTGCGTGCCGCCGAAACAAAGATCTTCCATCAGGAAAAGGACGTTCAGCGCTCTGGGCATGGTTCTCCTTGCCATAAAAAAGCCGTCGCGAAAAATGCGGTTTCAGGCAACGCGCGACAGACAGGCCCGCTTTGCCGCTGGTGCGCGCGGTCCACGGCGCGGCTGGCAGCATACTAGGCATTCCGCTCGCTTTTGCAAGCCCCGGTCCACAGCGTCGCGGCCTGGGCTGACGCATACGCTGCGTCAGCCCTGACATCGCAGCTTTGGCCAGATGCGCCGTGCGGCGGGGCGCGCTACCCTTTGCGACGGACTCCAAGGTAGCTCCTTTGCCACATAAAAACCAGACCCGTTGCTGAGGCGCACTGCGGAGATCAAATTTTTTCCACAAGAAAAGACAGAACCCGCCTACCCTGTGCCCCACTCTCCCTGCGGGGTTCTTCCCATCCGGCTTCTGGTCGGGCCCGGACTCTATGGCGGATCCGCTCAACTCAAAAAAGTCTCTCCTTCTCCTACTGCTTACCTAGGGATGAAAGCGAAACAGGAAAGTCCACAAATAATTGATATTATTTTACCGAATTTTTCAATATATATGCTGTATTATTTTCAGATTTTCTCTCTTGAGAGAAAAGTTCATATTTTTTGTTGAGAATGAGGCATAACTATTTTTATCTTTTATACATAATAAATAAATTTATGATACATTTATTCTATATAAAATACAATCTATCATAAAAATAATGAAGTAGTATTCAAAACATATTCAGGCAGAGGCATATTTTTGTCAATGCCACAATGGCGTCCGCTGCAAGCTTGCATCGTGGCGCTGCAGTGATTTTCAGCGAGCTGATCCCCTTGAGCGCTCAGTGTTGCAAACGACTCGGCAAGACATCTCGTGCCGGGCAAAAGAGAACGCATTGGCAGCCCCTGTCATGTTCGAGCGCTCAGCCCCAAGCCGGGGACTGCCGGGCAGCTCGCAGGCCGGACGCGGCGCGGCTGAAAGATAAAAAATTTGCCGGATCCCTGAAAAAAAGCTTGCCAAGCCTCAGACCTTAGGCTAGATAACACTCCACGCCGAAGTGGTGGAATTGGTAGACACGCTAGGTTCAGGGTCTAGTTCTCGCAAGGGAGTGGGAGTTCGAGTCTCCCCTTCGGCACCAGGTAAGAGTCCAAACAAGTCCCGCAAGGTCTGAAAAGTCTTGCGGGACTTGGCTTTTTGGGCAATGGTATGTCCAGCGAGGTGTCGTAAAAAGCGGGGAGAACCAACAAAAATGACGGTATTTATTGCGGTATGAGCCGATACGGAGGAAACGCGGCCAGAAAAATACCGTCACCCTGCAACCCCTTGCCAGCAAAGGATTTGAGCCATGCCACTGACCGACACCATGCTCAGGAATTTGAAGTCTGACGGTACTCCGGCAAAACTGGCCGACTCTGAAGGCTTGTACCTCTACCTTTCCGCTTCCGGTGGGAAGTTATGGCGGATGGATTACCGCTATGCCGGAAAAAGAAAGACGCTCAGCTTTGGCGCGTATCCCGCCGTATCCCTGAAAGACGCTCGCCGCAAGCGCGACAAGGCCAAGGAACTGCTTGCCAGCGACATTGATCCCGGCGCGCAAAAAAAGGCCGCCAAGGAAGAAGCCGAAGCGGCGGCGCGTGAACAGGCGCTGACCTTCGCCGTTGTCGCCCAGGAATGGTTCGCCACAAAACAGGATTCCTACGCGGCGGCCAATATCAAGAAAAAGCAGTGGCTCCTTTCCCTGCTCAATGAGCGGATTGGCGAAAAGCCCATCAGCAAACTTGTGCCTGGGGATATTCTGGGCGCAATCAGGCCGGTGGAAGCCGCCGGACATTCGGTAACAGCGCACAAGCTGGCCGAAACCGCCGGGCAGGTCTGCCGCTTTGCCCGCACCTGCGGCTACATCGTCTTCAATCCGGCTGACGGCCTCAAGGAAGTCCTCAAGCCCATCCAGACAAAGCATTACGCCACCATCACCGATCCCGCCGCTGTCGGGCATCTTTTGCGCTGCATAGACGAATATCAGGGCGGAGCCGTTGTCGGCTACGCGCTCAAGATACTGCCCTATCTGGCCTTGCGGAGCGCCGAGCTTCGCGGCGGCAGATGGTCGGAGATTGATCTGGACAAGGCGCTCTGGATTGTGCCCGCCGCCAGACGGGAAAATGCAAAGGACGGCGGCGGCATGAAGATGCGCATCGCTCATGCCGTGCCCTTGCCCACTCAGGCGGTCAAACTTTTCCGCGAACTGCATCTGCTTACCGGCACCGGCGAACTCTGCTTTCCGGGACGGCATTCAGCCTCGCAATGTATTTCGGATATGGCGCTTTTGAACGGTATCCGCCGAATGGGCTTCAGCAAGGAAGAAATGACCATTCACGGTTTCCGCGCCATGTTTTCCACCATCCTGAATGAGAAAAAACTGGAATGGGGCTTTGACGGCGACATTATTGAGGCCCAGCTTGCCCACAAGGAGCAAAATACCGTCCGCGACGCCTATAACCATGCCTCATATCTGGAGAAACGGCGTGAATTGCTTCAGAGGTGGGCCGATTATCTGGACGAATTGCGAGATCAGGATGCATCCAATTCACTGAAATAATTTAGAGAACAAAATTATTCAGATTTATGGCAGGGCGTTGCGGCAGATCCGCTGCAACGCCCTGCCTTTTTATCCTGAGTCCAGAAATTGTTTACCTCAAAAAATTTTCTGAAAAATTTCACTTCTCCATGCACCTCTATCGAACTGTATCGGACTGCATCGAACCGCATCGCACGGCATTGTACTTCATCAACAATGTGGATTAATTGAATAAATATGCTATAGCACTCCGTAAAGTCTATTTAGATACGGAGGTAATCCTATGGCAACTCAAATACCCGCCACAGGTTTTCTCAGGCTTCACCAGATTCTGGAATTTTTTCCCATCAGCAAGAGCGCGTGGTGGAAAGGCTGCGCCACCGGACGCTACCCCAAGCCCCTGAAGCTCGGCCCGCGCACGACCGTCTGGCGCGCCGAGGACATCAGGGCATTCATCGAAAACGCCGGGCAGGCGGAGGTGAACCATGAATGACCTGCTGCAAACCTTCCAGGAAGTTCTTGGCCAGCATGGCCTTGTCCCCGAAGAAATCCTTGCGGACGGCACTCTTCACCGCTGCCCCACAGAAAGCAAGCCGCGCAAGCTGAACGGCGCGTATATCGCCCATCTGGACAAAGCGGCCACGCTCTGGTGGTGCAACTGGGAAACCGACGATCAGGGCACGTTCTGCGCCGAGGAAAAACAGACGCTTTCCCCTGCGGAGATGTCCGCATGGCGGGAACGCCAGCAATCCATCCGACGACAGCGGGAAGACGAATGTACCAGACGCCATGCGGAAGCAGCCCAACAGGCCAGGCAGGACTGGACTTCGGCAAGAGCGTGCGACCCCAATCATCCCTACCTGCGGCGCAAAGGCATTCCGCCCCTCTCCGGCATACGTCAGGCACGGGACGGTGCCCTGCTTATCCCGGTTCTGGATGCCGCAGGCAATCTGCAAAGCCTGCAACGCATCTCTCCAGATGGCACAAAGCGCTTCCTCGTGGGCGGCAAGGTGCAGGGCGGACGATTTACCATCCCCGGTTTGCAGGGAAAACCCATCGCCATTTGCGAGGGCTTTGCCACAGGCGCAAGCATTCATCTTGCCGCTGGCTGGACTGTCTATGTGGCTTTCTCCGCCCACAATATGCCCGTGGTCGCCAAATCGGCAAGAGACCGATTCACAGACAGACCAATCATTATTTGCGGCGATAATGATGAAGCCGGGCGCAAGAAAGGCGAGGAGGCGGCGAGACTCACGAAGCTCCCGCTTGTGGTTCCCAACTTCACCACAGGCGCGGGCACTGATTTCAATGCTCTTCACCAGATTGAAGGCATTGAAGCCGTCCGCTCGCAACTGGAAGCAGCCCTGACCAAACAGCATGGCCTTGTTGCCTTGTTGCCTTGGACATGAGCGAGTTCCTGTCCATGCAGATCCCTGATCGGGGTTACCTTCTATCGCCCATTTTGCCGGTTCAGGGGATAGGCATCCTTTACGCGCCGCGAGGTGTGGGCAAGACCTTTGCCGCCCTGAGCGTGGCCGTGGCTGTCGCCTCCGGCGGCGCTGTTTTCAACTGGCGCGCGCCCATGCCCCAAAAGACGCTCTATGTGGACGGAGAAATGCCAGCCACGTCCATGCAGAGCCGTTTGTCCTCACTTGTGGGCGGCATGGCCATCCCGCCGCAGTCGCTGAAAAACCTTTCACTTATCACGCCGGACTTGCAGCCGTGCGCCATGCCGGATTTGTCCACGCCCAACGGGCAGGCCATGATTGAGCCACTCCTGAAAGGCGTGGACATGGTAGTGCTGGACAATATCGCCACCCTCTGCCGCACGGGCAAGGAAAACGAATCGCAGTCCTGGCAGGCTATGCAGGCGTGGCTTCTGGATCTGCGTCGCAGAGGAATCACGGTGCTTCTGATTCATCACGCCGGAAAATCCGGCGACCAGCGCGGCACCAGCGCCAAAGAGGACATTATGGATACGGTCATCAGCCTCCGCAGACCCAGGGAATACGCAATGGCCGAAGGCGCGCGTTTTGAGGTTCACCTGACCAAGGCCAGAGGCATTCTCGGCGACGACGCCAAGCCTTTTGAGGCCAACCTGATTACCGAAGGCAACGCTCTGCATTGGCAGGTTCGGGAAATTGAGGATGTGGAACTGGAGGAGCTGAAAAGGCTGCTTGGCGAAGGCTACAGCATCCGCGACTGCGCCGAGGAAATGGGCAAATCGAAATCGGCTGTCCACAGACTGAAAAGAAAACTGGAAGGTCTTGATTGAACTTATTTTCAGGTGTCCCGCTGTACCGGCGCTTAAGCAGCGGGACAGCGGGACACCTGCTTCTTACAGGATAAGGAAGTTTCATTATGTCCACACTCGTCCTGCATATGGATAAATTCAAGAAAGACGCCATTCGCGGCATTCAGTCGCACAATCGCCGCGAGCGCGAGAGCCATTCCAACCCCGACATTGATTACAGCCGGAGCGCGGGAAATTACGATCTGCATGAATCCGCTTCAGACAACTACGCGCAGGCTATCCAGAATCGCATTGACGATCTGCTTATGGTCAAGGCTGTACGCAAGGACGCCGTGCACATGTGCGGCCTTGTGGTCAGCTCCGACAAGGCATTTTTTGACACACTCACTGTCGAGGAAACCAGGCGTTTTTTCGAGGAGAGCGCGGCCTTTCTGACCGACTTTGTGGGCAGGGAAAACGTCATCTCGGCAATGGTTCATACTGACGAAAAAACGCCGCACATGCACTTCCTTCATGTGCCGGTGACGCCGGACGGGCGGCTCAGCGCCAACAGCATCTATACCCGCGCCAGTCTGAAAAAGCTGCAAGCCGACTTGCCCATCTATCTGCAAAGCCGTGGCTTCGGCATCCAGCGCGGCGTCGAACAGAAGCCGGGTTCAGCCAAAAAGCATCTGGATACGCGGGAGTTCAAGCAGCAGCGGGAGGCCCTGAACAGACTGATTCAAGAATCTGAAGAGATGGCCCAACGTTTCCAGAAAACTATCGACGAATTGGAGCAGCGTGAAGAAGAGCTGAAAAAGAGCATTGCAGAGCATGAGCAACAGGCCGAAGAAGCGGAAAAAATTCTTCAGGAGGAGTTCTCGCTCCCGAAGGCTACCGTTTTCAACTACCAATCTGTCCTGCAAAAAGCGTCCGCTCTCATTACCGAACAGAAAAAGGCGCTTGCCGTCAAACACATCACCCAAATGCGGATGGAAAATCTGCAACGGGAAGCGGAAGCGTTACGCCAAAAACAGACGCGGCTTGAAGGGGAATACGCGGCCCACAGAAAGCAAAGCCATGAGGAAAAAGAATCGCTGGAGTCCCAATTGGAAAAAGCGGACGCGATCATGGCGGGGTTTCTGGAATTTTTGCGTTTGCCGGAAATCCGGCCCCTGCATCTCGACTTCCTGAATCGCAAGCGGGCCGAGCTGCTCCAACGCCAGAGCGAGCGTCAGGAAGCGGAGGCCCGCCAGCAGTCCGAGCGTGAACGGCACATCCAGCAGGAGCTGGAAGCCGTGCCGCAACGCCATCGCTCAAGGATGCGCTGACCATCCGCCGGAAATCTCGGCTCAGCCATGAGCCATAGCACATTATGCTTTCTGCGAAAGCAAATGTGCAAGCGTGCCGCTTGACCGCCAAAGGCAAAAAACAAGATCGGGGGACACTCCCCGTCAATCACAGGAGAAAAAAGCATGAGCATCACAGCCAGCCAACTGAAGGAAATCCGACAGGAGTTTGCCCACCTCAAGCCCGCCGTTGTCACGCTGGACGGAAACCGCGCCATGACCGTGAAGCAGGCCATCTTCGCTCTCGCCCCGACGCTGGAGCGGATGAAAAAGCGCGGCTTTGACACCCAGGAACTTGTCGAAAAGCTGCGCGAGAAGGGGATCGAGGTGAAGGCCCAAACCCTGACCAAGTATCTGACCGAGGCCCGACGGCTGAAAGAATCCGGAAAGGCCAAAAGGCAAGACACGCCCCCGCCCGCCTCAACCACGGCGAAGGCCCCAGCCATACCCCCCAGCCCCGCACAGAACAATGACAGGCCCAGGCCGCTTTGGGGGCCGAACCTTCCCCCCGATCATCTGAAAGACCATCGGTGAGATCAACTGTGAACCGACGCAAAAGGACAACCCTATGGAACAGACCTACGGCTACATCCGCGTATCCAGCGTGGATCAGAATGAAACCCGGCAGCGTATCGCCCTGGAGCAGCAGGCCATACCGCCCGACCGCATCTTCATGGAAGATGTCGGGCAAGGACTTTCAGCGGCCGCAATACCAAGCCATGCTCAAAAAGCTCAGGCCCGGCGAGCTGCTCTGCATCACCAGCATCGATCGACTGGGCAGAAATTATGAGGAGATTCTGGAGCAGTGGCGCGTACTGACCAGGGAAAAGCGCGTGGATATTCTTGTGCTGGACATGCCCCTGCTCGACACCCGGCGCGACAAGAACCTGCTCGGCACGTTCATTGCCGATCTTGTCTTGCAGGTGCTTTCCTTTGTGGCTCAGAACGAACGCGAAAACATCCGCAAACGGCAGGCGGAAGGGATAGCTGCCGCCAAATTGCGCGGAGTCCGCTTTGGCCGTGAAGCAAGCCATTGCCCGGCAACTTTCTGGAAAATTGTGCGCTTTGGCAGGCGGGCCGTGTCTCCGAGCTGGAGGCCGCCCGCAGATGCCGGATGCCCCAAAGCTCCTTGAGAGTATTAACAATATGATGTAAATGTGTTGAGGGTAGTAACCAGCTGATGTTCACAGCCCCAACAGGTCAGCTTTTATGCGGGTTTCCTGCCCACAAAACATTCGTTGGTTACTACTCTCCATCTTTTTGTCTCAATTCCTCCCAATCTTGCCGTGAGCAGGCTGATAGAACAAGGACAACAACACATCAGTCCTGTTCAAACTCTGCAATAGTGAAGTTCAACTGCCTGCTGTTTTCCTTGACTGTTCTCTGAATGCTGGAATCAAAACCTGACGGGCAATCGGTAACAGCCTCTATTTCGAGAGTAATTCTGACGCTGGTTCCCGTATATTCATACAGGTGCTGGATGACTTCATCAAAAATGGCCTGACTGTCCATCTTGCCTATCATGGGGTCGATATTCACATTTCCCATAAAGCGGCGAAGCACTTTTGTTGAAACAGTCGTTCCCGACGTGCCGGCTGAAGCAGTTGATCCGCTTCCGGCAGTGGCATTGCCTCCCATCTGTTCGGGCTGTTCTGGCGAAGAGGGCTTCCGGGTGTCGGTAAGCAGGAGCGACGCTTCATATTCCTTTGCTTTTTCAGGAGAAATCAGCAAAACGGACGAATCCAGAATGACCAGGCCCGCCTTGCCGAAGGAAAAGCCAAGAAATTTTTCTCCTTCCATTCCCTGTGCCATGGCGAAAAAGTCATGTGAAGGCAGTCCGTCGGTCACGGTCTGCGTGAACACGCTCCTGCTGCGCAGACGAGGCAGATACAGATAACGGCAGGTCGCCTGCCATACGTCCAGGGCCTTTCTGTACGGTTCGCCGTTATTCCAGAACCATTGTTCCAGAGCGCGCTTGAGATGAACGGGCGCCCAGCGTTCGATGACCATTTCGTTTTCACGAAGCTGCCGTTCGATCTCGGACATGAGGTTTGCCGTTCCACCGGGGATGGTGAGTTTCTCCCATACGGTCCCGGCAAGGTTCCTCTCTCCGCAATAGGGAACAAGGAGCCATCGGAACGCCTCCTCAACGGAGCGGGCTGCAATCTGCCTGGCTTTCTCCGTTGCCGTGCGGGCATTCTTGATCTGGAGCGTATCCAGCACCAGCTTGTCTTCCAGACTGTCGGAAATGATGGACTGCCAGGCAAGGTATGACTTGATCTGATCAACGAGCCGGGAGATGTTATCATGCTCCGGCGCAAGAAAGACCAGGCGGTTTCTGTTCTGGCGGGGCACATCGCCACGCTTTTCCAGTATGTCCTGAGCGGCGGGGATCGCTCCGTTGTCCAGTGTTTTGCTGTAGGCTTTCAGCGGCGGGAGGACCACGAGGCGAAGCTGTTCGTCATCGGGGATATCGCTGCCGGAGGTAAAGACGTGCACACCGGAAAACATACCCGTCTTGAGGGCCTGACGCAGACGCTCCTTCATGAACGGCAGGGTATGTTCCATCCCGTATCTGGCCTTGCGGTCTTCCATTTCCCTGCGCAGATTGGGACGCACATTGAACCAGAACTTGTCGTTTTCCACATTCAGGTAATACAGCTTGTCCTGAAGGCGTTGCAGGGAATCCCGGAAAACGGCCAGCGCAGAGGAGGGAAGAGCCGCTCCAAGGAGGATGCGCTTTTCGTCGATGCCACGGTATACATTGCTGCCGCCGAGGTTGCCTGCCGGAGCGGATCCCAGAAAGATGGTACGCGCCACCCGGCGGCAGGACTGAATATTGCCGAAGCGCGGCATGCTCATATCCAACTGGGCAGGCTGCGCGTTTTCTCCGTCGATATCCTTATCCACCACGGGATCCCAGCCCTGCGGGAGGTAATAGATGATGTCGGCCCGTGTTCCTCCATCGTAGAGGGGCAGACTGCCGGGCATGATGAGCGGATCGGTGCTGTTGTCCTTCCACAGGCGATGGATGACTTTGGCCATGAACTTCAGCACGCCCCGCGTCCTCTGGAAATTATCCAGAGAAGACCAGTCTTCATACAGGCGGTCAAACACTTCCGGGTGTATGGGATAGGCGGATTTCAGCCGTGTGAGGTAGTGACTTTCCTGCGTTTCCTGAGGGAAGCCGGAGGCATTTTCAATATAGAAGTCGGCAAAGGCCCGGCATACGTCATCGGCGCTTTTTCTGTCGCTCACCTGAGCAAAGAGCCTGCGCCGCACGACCTCGAAGGCTTCTTCCGCTCCAACGGGCTTCCAGAGAGCCTGAATGCGTCCGAAGGTATGCGACAGCGTTTCCAGCGCGCGTTGACCGTTCATATCTCCGGCCTCTGTCATGGATTCCGGCAGAGAAGCCAGAAGCACGGCATTGGGAACGCCCTTTATGGCTTCCGTCAGTGCCTGCATAAAGCTCAGGTTGGAAGAGAAGGTGCCGCCGGTCAGGGGCGTTTCGGAGAACTGCCGGATATAGGCCACCAGTTCGTCCATAAGAACGATGCACGGCGCGGCTTTCTGCAGCAGCTTTTCCAGAACATCCTTTCCCGGCGAGGTTCCGGCCCTGTCCGAATCGGCCACCAGGGCATAGCCTCCCGCTCCGCCGAGCTGCCAGGCAAGTTTGCCCCAGAGGGTGCGGATAGTCAGTTCTCCATGAGCAAGCGGCTGGTTGGGGGACATGCCTATGCCGTCAATAACGGCAATGCGGGCACGCGGCAGTTCCGTGAGGCCGGCATCATCCAGAAGGGCGGGAACCCCCGGCATATCGCTGGGCGGGCATGTGGCCGTGGCCAGATGATAGACGGCCAGCAGCGTATGAGTCTTGCCGCCGCCGAAGGCCGTCTGCAACTGAATGACGGGATCGCCGCCTTTGCCGGAAAGACGCTCCAGAACGGAATGGAGCAGGTGCTTCATGCCTTCGGTGATGAAGGTACGCTGAAAGAACAGCGCGGGATTCTGATACTCTTCCGTTGCCGTTCCGGCATGAACGCGGGAGATATCGGCAGCAAATTCCGACTGCTGAAACGTGCCGCGAAGGACATCGGCATGGGGAGTGACAAGTTCACGCCAGGGCTTTAATTGCATGGCAATACCTCAGCTTTCCACGAACAATCGCGAAGAGATTGAGAATCAACAACGCGAACGGCAAAGCCCATAGAGCCGAAACGTTGTTTTAACTTTTGCAGTATATCAGACATGATACTTTTCTTAATTCCTGATGCTATATTTTCAAGTTCAATAAATAGAGTCAATTTTACGGAAGCATCAGATTTTTCTGAAAATACTGCACTATAGTATGGTTTCAATCCCTGGTTATTGCTGATTTTTGCAATGGAAATGCCGCAAATAGTATCACGAAATTGCCATCCGACTTCATCAATAAAATTTGATAAATTTTCTCCGGCACCCTTAAATGGTTTTTCTGTATATCGTTTTACCTCAAGAATCATTGTTTTTCCACCATTACAACACAGAAAATCAGCAGCACGAGTATGTTGTAACGGCATCATTTTATTTTTATAAAAATTTGAATTTTCATATCGCAGGATATGCCATGCGTCAGGAAAGGAAAATTTGATACCACGCTCTGTTTCTTCATGCATGCTACATTTCTCCATCAGCTTGCAAATAGCGATCAGCCTGCTCAATACTGGCATCCAGAGCGGCGATCTCACCAATGTCATTGGAAGACTTGCCATGCCTGACTTCAACGCCGTTGTCGGTAAGCTGCAAGCCGAAGTAACGGGCTTCGGAGAGCTTTTTCTCTTCCTGAAAAATTTCCAGCTCCCGCAGGAGGAAAAGGCTGTGCGTAGCGATGGTGACCTGCATGACCTTGCTGAGTTCCACCAGAATTTGCGCGAGCTTCACTAAAAGCCTGGGGTTCAGATTGGCTTCCGGCTCATCCCAGAACAGAGAAGACTTGTTGCGCAATTCCCCGTTCAATATCAGATAGGCCAGCATGCCGAGCTTGCGATGGCCCTCTGCTGCCAGCGGAGCTTCAAACTGCCCGGCGGTACTTTTGGGAAGAAAATAAAACCTGTTGCCTCTTTTTACCACCGAGGCATGCAGCACTTTTTCCAGCGATTCAACAAGCTTCGCTGTGTCTACAGGCCGCTTTCCTTTCAAAGGCGGGGGGTTCAAGGCTTTGGCCAGGGCGAGATACGTTCCATCGAAGGCAAGTTCTCTTTTTTCCAGAGCGCCCTGAAAGCCCTCAAATACGGAGAGTATTTCCTTGGGAGGAATAAACAGCGTAGAAGAACGCAGAGATTCATATTGAGGCGATGACCACAAATCCACCTTTTCGCTTTTCCTCGTGGAAAAATAAAAGCCAAGCTTGCCGTTACGGCCCCATTCTGCGCCAACGGAGGAGCCCGCACTTCCCTGAACACGAGAAGCGAGCCTGCCCAGACTTTCAGGGCGGAAAATATCCACAAGATTCCTGGCGAACTCGCGTTCCGCCACTTCTTTGGCAGGGGCTTTGTCACCAAACGATTCCAGCGTTTTTAAAATGGCATAGCCCAGTTTCAGCAGGTGGCTTTTGCCGGTCCCGTTTTCCCCTATGATGACATTAAGGCCGGGAGAAAACTGAAGTTCGGCATCTGGGAAAACCGTAAAATTTTTAATATGCAACGTCTTGAGCATATTTTCTCCTAGAGCAGAGAAGTCTGCTCCTGTTGTTTCACAGGAATCTGTATCGAGGCCTGTTCAATATTGGGCCAGGCGACGACCAGTTCATTATAGGCGCGGGCATCTTCGGCCCAGCCCTTGCGCTCGCAGAGCGTGTACAGCCGATAGGCAAGGGAGCGGATGGCTCCGCTCTGCATTCCGCACCGGGCAAGCAGGTCGCCTGTCGGGCCTTCTCCATGCAGGTTCAGGCTGCGGATAAGCTGATGCAGCGATTCCCATACCGGTTTTCTGCCGTCGCGCAGCGGATCCCAGCCTTCCGGCATATCCTGCCAGCGCAAGAGGCGCACTTCACCTCCGCCGGAGGCCACAACCCCGGCAGCGGCAAGGCCTGATGCACTGGTGCCCTTGGCTCTGGCAAGAACATCGGCCTCGCCGAACCTGCCTGCCGCCCAGCCGTTGCTTTCAAACCAGCTCAGGCAGAACATGGTATCGTTGTCAAAGTCGTCTTCCCCGCCGAAAAAGCGGTTGATGACGCGCAGGGCATTTTTCACGCTCATGGGGGAGCCGTCGGCCTCCAGCACGGCCTTGTATTTGCTGAATACCGCCATGCCGGGGCCGATGATGGCCTGGGAAAGGTCCACAGGGGCCACGGGCGAGTTCACGCCGCCGCGCGTCATTGCATCAAAGGCCGCAGGCAGCACGTCGTTCAGTTCCCGCAGAAATTCCCTGCGGCTGATGCTGGGCGCATTCTCCGGGCGTTTGCGGCAGACAAGGACAATGGAAGACGCAAGGGCATTAACCGTCTTTTTCAGGTTGCCGATAAGTTCTGTCCGCATGGGCCATGTGCCGCAGATGGTAAAACCGGCGTTCAGAACCGCTTCCAGAAAGGTTTCCCAACCGGTATTGGAGGTGCCTACATTTTCCTGTGTTTCCGACTGCTTGAAGGCATAGTAAATGGTGACCGGGAAGGCCGGATGGGATTGATTGGACAAATTGCGGATTGCCTCCGTCATACCCTGCAAAAAGAAGGTTTCCGCGGCTTCCTTACCGCCATGACGATAGGGAGCTGCCACCAGTTCTTCTGCCTTGGGTACAGACATGGTACTGTAGAGGGCGGGAAAAATGGGGCGAAGGGTACGACGCAGCCAGACATAGAAAAAGTCAGACAAGTCGGCATAGCCGATATTATCATAATAGGGAGGATCCGTAGATACAATTTTATTGGATGAAATATTTTGTCTTTGGGCATCATTTTGCAATGCTATGCCAAAATTTATAGAAGGTACTGTATGTAGTAATTTAACACATTGATTGATACCGCCGTCAAAGTTACCGCTTGAGTCACTAAAAGGATTTGCTTCTGTAAAATCCCACACCATAGGAATGGCTTGCCGTCCAAAAGTAGAAATCATTTTTTGTGTGCTTGTACTCCAAGCGCACAAACTTGACCAATAGTTAGCCCCTTTATCCACAGTAAAGGCCAAATACACCCCCACAGCCTCAGCATAGGCCTGCGCGCCTGTGCCGCCGGCTTCAAGGCCCTGTCCGTCGTCCGACATGCCGGACGAGCGCGCATCGTTGCGGCATTTGGCTATGGCCTCCTGCACCAGATCGGAAAACGTGGTCAGCGCCACAAGCTGGCGCGGCGTGAAAAGGTCGCCGTAGGTGGTTAAGCCGTATAGCGGCGGAGAAAACCAACGAGGATTATCAGGCATGGACGCGGAAGGCCTCCATGTCGGTCTTGCCTGTCTGGCAAGTTCTTCGTGTTCCGGCAGAGGAGAAAGATAGACCCGCCCTCTCGCGCCTTCGGCCACGATGGCCATAAGCCTGGCCCCCATGTTGCCGGCCAGCCCCTGCTCTTTTACATACGCGGCCGCAACAGGAGAACCGGAAACAAGGCAGCGGAAGTTCGCGCCTCTGGAACTTGCTTTTGTTCCGTTTTTGGCCTCTTCCGGCGGTTTGCCCAAGCGGACGGTAAAGCGGCAGCTGTCGCCTTCCACCACAGGCTGCACCCAGGCTTCCCTGCCTGCCTTGCCGGACAGCACAAAGGTGGAAGCCAGCGGCACATCCACATGCGCAAAAGCGGGATTGGGGCTCTTGACGGTACGCGCCCATATCCAGGCAATGACGGTCAGTTTCTGGCCGGCATATTCCTGCAGATCGGGGCGTTCGGCCGCCATTTCTTCCGTGATTTCCACCCGCGGGTACAAATGACCGATGCGCTTCTGCGCCTCCTCCCGCATCCAGCAGCCATAACGGCGCACATCTTCGGCCAGCCCCTGCGCCCCTTTCCACTCGCTCAGAGGCAGCGCATCCTTTGTGGACCGGGGAATGGGGCCGACAGGAGCACGTCCGGCAAATTTGGGCGGGATTTCGATCATGGCCCTGTTGATGGTGACCGCCACAGGATTGAGGTCAGAAGCCCATGCCTCCAGCCCGAGACGCTGCGCCTCCAGCGGCAGGGCTCCGCCTCCGGCAAAGGGGTCGTGAAAGGCGGGGAGCCTGTCGGGATTGAACAGCTCGGCAGCCTGCGGATGGTCCTTGTTGAGCCGGCACGTTTCCCGCCAGGATTTGCGAATCTCCTCGCGCGCACGCTCCAGAACCTCTTCGTTGGTGGTGTTTTCCCACTTCACCAGGTCTTCAATGATCCTGAACAGACGTTCCCTTTCTCTGGCGGCGGCTTCCCTGTTCATGCCCCGCTGGTACTGACGCTCATACCCCGGATCGTTGACCATCTGGGCAAAAAGAACAGCCCTCGCCGCGGCCAGCGGACGACGCGCCCACCACAGATGCAGCGTGCTGGGATGGCCGTGCCGTATGGACTTTTCACGCGCTGCCGCGGCATTGATGGCGTCCAGCGGCAAGGCTGCCTCAATGAGTTTCTTCGGGGTCTTGACGGTGGGCATGGGTTATCCCTGAAAAGAAATAGAACGAAGATAGTCTTCTGCGTATTTACCTAAACGGCAACGAATAGTTGTAAAATATGCTGGCCATTTTTTCTGAAAAAAGTAACGGGCGAGTTTTGCAAAAACTTCATTCGCTCTTTTTCCTTTATTTTTGTTTACTATTCCATTACATGACGCAAACATATTGTTCCAGTCAAGATGCCAGTTTTTACCAGTAGAGGAATTGCTTTTCTATGGCATCCAGAATTGAACTTTTCCCCTGGCCGTTCCTGGCGACGAACACGGTAAGATCTTTTTCAAATGTTGCTTTTATCTCTTTGAAACAACGGAAATTCTTTATTTCCAAGGATTGAATGTTCATCGCTCATATCCCGAGGAGGTCTTTGATGTTGTAATTCACGCTGGCCACGCCCATTTCCGGTTCCTGCGCAAAGGGCTGATGCACATAATGCGGGCCGTCCACACTGTCGCCATCCACAAACACTATTGCCAGCCAGAATTTATCCTTCTGGTTCAGGGCGGCACAGATTTCATTGTGGCTCAGCGTGATGGTGGTCTGCCCGGCGGCGCGGCCCTTGACTTCTATGTGTCTGTCTTCCGGCATGGCATCCCCGCCCTTTCCGGGGGGGATACTTGTAATGTCCCAGCCGCAGTTCAGGGCGGAGACATCAACACAGGTGTAGCCCTGCGCCTGTTCTGCCTGAAGGACAGCCTTCATGGCAAGCGTTTCTATGTGCTTTCGCGCGGCGGCATCAGCAGAAAACACTTCCGCGGCTGTGCCTGTCCTGCGCGCTTCCAGCAGACCGGCGGGAATGACAAGCGCCCCGCCCACAACAACAGGGGAAGTTGAGACGACATGCTTCATGGCATCAAGCTCCGCTTCTCTCAGAGTACGCCTGCCCCGCAGGTCTTCAAGGATTTTGCGGGTCCTTTCAATCTGCAACCGTCTCTCCTGCCCCTGTTTTGCCATTTCCTGATATTTCAACAGGAGATCCTGCTGGTAGCTGGCCTCCTTGGCCAGACGCACGCGCACAGCGTCGCGGATTTTGTCTGCCTGGGCTGTTCTGCGCTGGCTTACTTCTTTAAAATGCTGCGGGGCCATGTGCTCGGAAGCATAGCTCACGGCGCGTTTTTCCAGATCGTGATTGAGCCATGAGGAAGTCAGAATATCGTTTATGAGCGGCCGATCGGCTTCAGGGAACGGCTCATAGGACAGGTAAGGCGCCCAGCCGGGATTTTTTTCCTCTCCTGTCTGCAACAGCTCCACGAACTGGATATGTTGAGAAACAATGTTGTTCTGATTTTTCTCTTCCCGTATGGCATGACTGAGAAAAAGAAGGATTCTGGGCGTCTGCCCGTTGTCCGCGGGGTCAAGGAAGATGGTTCCCTGCTTGAGGCGGGCGCGTCCTTTTTCCAGCACGATATCCAGTACCGCCTTCATGAGAGGATGGCCGGGATGCATGAGCTCCGCCATGGTGGCCGATACTCTGAAGGGAAGCTGTACCTGCTCCTTTTCAAAGCAGATGCGCTGATAACGCTGAAGAATACGGCTGTTTTTCTGACGCAGGGCATCACCTCCGGAACGAATCAGCTCCGGCACATAGGTAATTTCATATCGACGCTCTTCTCTTTGATGTATCGTTCCCTTGAGATGCTGGAAGGCTTCAAGGAAAAATGAACGCATATAGTGAGGCTGCAACTTCCTCGCTTCGGCTCTGTCCATTTCCTCCTTGACGGCAAAAAGCCGGTCAGGCGTCATCATTTCCTTGCAAAGCGCGTTTCTGTTCAGAATGGCGCGCAGTCGCTCCGTATCCAGAGCGCCTTCCACACGCTTGCGGAGATGATCCATCTTTTCAGGCTGCTCACCATAACGGATAGCTTCGATGAGCATATCTTTCAGGCTTTTTTCCTCAAAGACTTCTCCGAGGATGTCAAAGACGCGTCCGCCAAGAGTCTCCTTTTCCACTTCGAGTTTTGCAAAGAGTGTCTCGAAGACTTTGCCTTCCTGCGTTCCGCTGGCGATGAGGTTCCACAGATGGCATGGCTGCTGCTGGCCGATGCGGTGGATACGCCCGAAACGCTGCTCCAGCCGGTTGGGATTCCATGGCAGATCATAGTTCACCATGAGATTGGCGTTCTGAAGGTTGACGCCCTCCCCCGCGGCATCCGTTGCCACCAGAACCTTTACAGCCTTATCATTACGGAACAAATCCTGCACATGGCGGCGCTCTTCCCGGTTCACCCCGCCATGTATGGTGACGACAGCTTCCTCTTTGCCCAGAACATCGCGTATCTTATCCGCAAGATAGAGCAGCGTATCCCTGTATTCCGTAAATACGATGAGCTTGCGCTGGAAACCTTCGCTGTCGCGCATGAGTTCGTTGTGCTGCAGCACATGGGAAAGCTCATCCCATTTTCTGTCCTTGTTGGAGTTGACAACGCCCTTTGCCTGATCTTCCAGAGCTTTCAGAACTTCGATTTCCGCCTGCAACTCATGTCGCGTCTGTGAGGCCGTTGCCTGATCCGCCAGCTTTTCTTCCGCCTGCTCGAATTCTGCGGCATCAAGCGATTCTTCCATCTCCCAGGCATCTTCCGGAAACTCGGGACTGTTCCAGAACATCATTGATTCGTGTTGCTGTATCAGTTCCTCCAGCCGTTTTTCCAGTCTTTTTCTGCGGCGGCACAGGGTCTGGTAGATAGCTTTGGGGCTGGAAGCAAGACGCCGCTGCAAACCGGTAAGAGCAAAACCAACCCGCCCACGATGACTGCCCTGCAGGCGATCGGCTTTTCCCATTTCCTCTTTCACATAACGGGTGACCGCCTTGTAAAGTGCATCCTCCTGCTCCGACAGATGATAACTCAACGAATAGGCGTAGCGTTTGGGAAAGAGCGGCGTACCGTCGAATTTAACAAGATCTTCCTTGACCATGCGTCGCATGATGTCGCTGACATCCACTTTCGCGGTCTTGCCTTCCCGGAATTTTCCATAAAAGCGTTCCGTATCCAGAAGAGAGAGGAAGAGCTGAAAGTCCTCCTCCTTGCCGTTGTGGGGCGTTGCCGTCATGAGCAGAAGATGGCGCGTGCGTTTGCCCAGCATCTTCCCCAGCTTGAAGCGATGTGTCTCATTGACCTTGCTGCCGGAGAAAGATGCCGACATCTTGTGGGCTTCATCCACAATGACCAGATCCCAGGAGGACAGCTCAAGTTTCTCTTGCAAATCCTCTGCCCTGGCAAGCTGGTCAAGCCTGGCGATGAGCAGATCGTGATCGTCAAAAGGATTGCCGCTGTGGGAAAGGTTCAGCATACTGCGGTCGAAAAGGTCGAACTGAAGGCCGAACTTCGACGACATTTCATCATACCACTGTTCGCTCAGGCTGCCGGGGGAAATGATGAGTATGCGCCTGGCATCGGCCCGCATGATAAGTTCACGGATGAGCAGGCCCGCCATGATGGTTTTACCAGAGCCCGGGTCATCGGCAAGAACGAACCGCAGAGGCTGCCGGGGAAGCATGGACTCATAGACCGCCGTGATCTGATGGGGGAGAGGCTGAACATTGGAAGCGTGTATCGCCATCATCGGATCGAAGAGGTAGGCAAGGCTGATGCGGTAGGCTTCTGCCGCACGCTTGAAATCTTGTGCGGAAACCTCGAAGCTCCAGGGGCGTTCCGACTTTGCAATAGAGAGACTCGCTTCGTCTTCCCGCGTCAGCAGGCGCTCCCGCAAGCTGCCATCATCGTTTTTATAAAAAAGCGTGGCGGCGTTTGCGCTGACAATCTGCAGCATGATGACTTCACTGCATTTTCCCTGCTCAACTCCCGCCAGAATCTGCCCGGTTGCAATATCTTCAAAGCGCAACATGACATTCCCCTTTTTCGCACCACCGCTGGAGGAAGGATACAGAAAAACATGATAAAAAGCGAGATAATCGTTTATTTGCCCTGGGTTTCGACGTAATCTGCCAGTACCCCTTGAAAAGGAAGGGAACTCCGTTTTGATGGAAACGCAAATAACCCATCAACCGGGCAATCTGCCCACGGAGTTCCCATGCAAGGTTTCAACCAAAGCGTCATCAGGCACAAGACCGGACTTCTCAATCTCCAGAGCGGACGCACCTAACTATTCAGTGCAATAATTTTGCCATGTTATCATAAACTTATTGCTACCTGCCGCGCCTTGCCAGGTACAGTGTTCTGGAAGATGCCATTCGGCAAGGCGTGCAAAACTCGGATGAGTATTTCGCCTATGCCGCCGCTGTGACGGAAAACCGCTTTGTCGATCTGCACTACTCCCGCGAGCCTGCCCAGATAGACCGCAACGGCTTTCTGGTGCGCGCCAACGCGGCGCGCACGCAACTGCAAGAACACGCGCGGCAACCTGGTGAACCCGTCACTACTGCGTAAACCGGTACAGGCGCGGACAAGCCGGAAACGCCAGCTTCCATGCTCCAGAAAGGCAACGCGCCCTTTGCGGCACAGACGGGAATCCCGACAGACACGCCCCCGCCCCACTCTGCCACACCAAAAAGTATGCGCTTTTTCCTGTCCGCCCCGCTGGACACCACCCGCGTCAACCGCGACGTGCAGCGCATCGTTGAAGAGGTCATTTCCCAGCTCACCATGGAAAACGGCGTGACGCTGAACCTCAAGCTGGAAGTGGAAGCCTTCGCGCCCAATGGCGTGCAGCAACAGACCGTGCGGGCCGTTTCAGAGAATTGCCGGACACTGAAGATTGATAATTTCGGCTTTGAGGAAGGAGAAGTTTGAGAGAGAGCTTTTCCACACGCAAAAAGTCTGGTTGTACCGTTGAGAAAAATCAAGCTGGAATCTGAGTGATCAGATTTTCAGCCTGCTTTCTATGCATCCAAAGATGAAGCGTATTATCCGCAAAACGCTGAAACAGGAATTTCTCATAAAAAGCGGCAACTCGTTCGTTTTTGGCATCCACCAGAAACAAGGCCCACGCAAGTTCATTGAGGCAAGAGCGGCGCAAGGCATCCAAAACCAGCAGACTGCCGATATGCTGGCCTTGCATACCTGATGCAACCGCCAATCTGCCAAGCCGAACAGCGGGAATATTCGGATAACGCGGCATGTTGCGTGCCATTTCCTCCGGCACGTTATCCAGAAGGACAGATGCCGCAGACAAGGTATAATAGCCGATGATTTTCTTCGGATCGGTTTCCGTCCTGGCAACTATGACCGTGGCGAAACCGCGTTTCATATCCTGGCTGGCAAGTTTTTGCAGGTATGTATCCAGAGCGGCCTCTCCACAGGCAAAACCGCTTTTCTCCATAGCAGGAGAGAGAAGACCAAAAAGCAGCTTCATGCCCGAGTCACCCTCTCGCAATACTCGCTGGTCAGGGATTTGAGAAACGGGCTTGGCTCGGATACGTTTTCTTCAGTCAGCGCCTTGGCCAACAATTCCTGGTCTCGCAGGGTCAGACGAATCAAGCTTTGCTCGGCAATGACCCGCTCCGCTTTTTCCAGGGCAGCTTCAATGAGAAAATCCGTGCGAGTCCTGCCTTGCAGAGCAGCGGCCCGGTCAATGGTATCACGAACGGCTAAGGGGATTCTGGCATCAATGCGGGACATGGATACTTCGGAATTTTGCGACATGGCAGCCTCCCAAGAAATATATACGGATTTTTCCCGTACAGGTCAAGAGTATCCCAAGTTTGAGACATTCACGCTTTCAATGAAGAGGGAAATGTCCTGCAAAAAGCCACGTTGGAGGCCCGAAAAATAGACCAGAACTCCGGTAATACTTCCGGTTTGTTGGTACGGACGTTGGTATGAAAAGTTTTGATATTTTTTTATTTCAATAAAAATAAGTAGATATATTCGTAATCCATTCTCCTTCGCAGAATCAAACTGAGTCCCGCAAGGTTCAAAAAGCCTTGCGGGACTTGGCTTTTTGGGCAATGGTATGTCCAGCGAGGTGTCGTAAAAAGCGGGGAGAACCAACAAAAATGACGGTATTTATTGCGGTATGAGCCGATACGGAGGAAACGCGGCCAGAAAAATACCGTCACCCTGCAACCCCTTGCCAGCAAAGGATTTGAGCCATGCCACTGACCGACACCATGCTCAGGAATGTGAAGTCCGACGGTACTCCGGCAAAACTGGCCGATTCTGAAGGTTTGTACCTTTACCTCTCCGCTTCCGGTGGAAAATTGTGGCGGATGGATTACCGCTATGCCGGAAAAAGAAAGACGCTCAGCTTCGGGGCGTATCCCGCCGTCTCCCTGAAAGACGCCCGCCGCAAGCGCGACAAGGCCAAGGAACTGCTTGCCAGCGACATTGATCCCGGCGCGCAAAAAAAGGCCGCCAAGGAAGAAGCCGAAGCGGCGGCGCGTGAACAGGCGCTGACCTTCGCCGTTGTCGCCCAGGAATGGTTCGCCACAAAGCAGGATTCCTACGCGGCGGCCAATATCAAGAAAAAACAATGGCTCCTTTCCCTGCTCAATGAGCGGATTGGCGAAAAGCCCATCAGCAAACTGGTGCCAGGGGATATTCTGGGCGCAATCAGGCCGATTGAAGCCGCCGGGCATTTGGTAACAGCGCACAAGCTGGCCGAAACCGCCGGGCAAATTTGCCGCTTTGCCCGCACCTGCGGGTATATCGTCTTCAATCCGGCTTAAGACATGGTTTTCATAACCAGAGCGGCCCCCATCTCATAGGCCTTTTTGCATTCCTGCGGAAATACGGTTTCATGTCTGCGTTTTTTCGCCTCGGGATCGAAATACGACCAGGGCCAGTCCAGCTTGCTATAGTCTTTGAGCTGGAGCGTATTTCCGCT
>NZ_JAAKEI010000032.1 GCF_011039085.1 Desulfovibrio sp. ZJ369
TTCCCTGGAGCAATCCCTGAAGGGCCGAGGGAGACTACCTCGTTGATAGGCCGGAGGTGGAAGCGCCGCGAGGCGTGAAGCTGACCGGTACTAATAGCCCGTGAGGCTTGTTTTTGATTGAAACTCCTTCCTTCCCTGTCAATTAATATTTTGACAATCTCAGAGTGTATTCTTTTGCGAGCCGGCCTTTTCCTGCCCCTCCCGCCTGGTTTTGGTGCGGATTTCGCGTTCTGGCAAGAAAGCCAGGCAGCTTGCGCAGGCAAGGGGCTATCCGCCCATGCCCGGAAAAACCGCGCCGCCTGCCGCCGGCAAATCGCAAAAGACACAACAAAATTTCTTTGGTGACCATGGAGGAGAGGGTACACCCGATCCCATCCCGAACTCGGCAGTTAAGCTCTCCATCGCCGATGATACTGCATATCTTCTTGCGGGAAAGTAGGCCGTTGCCAAAGATTGTTAGAAAGCCCCCGACGCCACCGGCGCGGGGGCTTTCTCTTTTGCCCCCCGCCCGGCCCGCCAAACCTCTCTCTATCCCCCACACAGGCCACGTCTGTCGCGCCGTCACGCGGCATGGAGATCCTCCCCGTGCAGCCAGCACTGCTCCGCTTGCAGTTTTACGAGGAACATGCGCCCCTGATCCTCGCACGCTTTGGCCTGATGGTATTTGAAGAGCCAGCGTTCGTTGCCGGCCGGGCCAAGTATTTCTATCTTGCCCGTCTCATGCGACAGAATGTAGCGGAAAGCTTTGCCCAGGCCGTTTTGTGACTGCCTGGCCTGTTCCACCAGGGAGCACGCGCGGGCAATGGGGATCTGAAAGCGATTTTTCACGCCGGTCACAGGGCGGCATTGGAAGAGATAATAGGGCATCACGCCGACGCGGATCAGACGTCGCAGCAAGTCCCCCATGATTTTTGCGTCATCATTGACCCCGCGCAGCAGCACGGTCTGATTGCGCACGATCAGGCCGCAGCGGTTGAGGGCCTCCAGAGCCCTGTGCGCCTCTTTGGTCATTTCCCTGGGATGGTTGAACTGGGTCACCACATACAGGCGTTTCCTGCGCCCATATTCACTGAGCATGCGCAGCAGTTGCCGGTCCTCATAGATGCGCATGGGCAGGACCACGGGCGTGCGGGTGCAGATTCTGACGGCGTCCAGATGCTCCATGCCGCAGAGCGCTTCCAGGTATTCCCTGAGAACAGCCGCAGGCGTGAGCAGGGCGTCCCCGCCGGAGAGCAGCACATTGTTGATTTCCGTGTGTTGCCGGATATAGTCCAGAATTTTGTCGCAAGCCCCCTGGGCTTGCCGGCCTTTTTGTTCCTCAGGGCCTACCATGCGCTTGCGGAAACAATGACGGCAGTACATGGCGCAGGCGCTGGTCGTGAGAATCAGCGCCGTCTGGCGGTATTTATGCTGGAGGCCGTCCAGAATCGTGTTGGCGCCCTCGCCGCTGGTATCAAAGCGGCCGTCGGGATCCCATTCCTCACGGTCCGGCACGCACATCTTTCTGATTGGATCGTGCGGATCAGCCGGATCCACAAGGGACAGATAATAGGGCGGAATAGAGAACGGAAAACGCCTGGCAATTTTTTCCAGATCCCGCACATGCGCAGCATCCAGCGCAAGAGGTTCCCGCAGATCCCGGACTTGCGTAAGATTTTTTTGCAAGAGGCTTTTCAGCGGCATAAAAAATCTCCTTTTCATCTATTCAGATCAAGATAACACGATTGCCTGATTCAGGGAAAGATTTTTTTTCTTTCTTTCAGTGAAGATAAGATGAAAAAATTATGATTGCATAATCAAGAAAAATGTATCTGCAAAATGTATTCATATAATTTTTTACTATAACTATTAATTGGGAAATATAATTTTTTATAAGTGTATTTAAAAAATACTGCACAATATCACATATATGATGCTATGTGCCATGTTTTTTTGTGAACCGCTTGCGCTCTGATTGTGACATGCCTGGCCCGCTCTTTGCATAATTCCCGGCAAAGGCCTGTACGGTCCGGGGCAGGGGTTTTGCGCCGGTTTTGCCCCCGGGCCGCGGAAAAAGGAGCTTACCATGCAAGACGCCATGTTCAGCGGGCTTTTCGGCGCGCTGACCACTGAACACCGTATGAATTTCATTGCCAATAATTTGGCGAACGTGAATACCCACGGCTACAAGCGCGACACGCTCGCGTTCAAGGACACTATGGCTTACTACGCGCACGATGAAATCCGCGAGCCGCTCATGAATCTGCGTTCCGAGCCGCTTTTTCCGGAGCCCAAGAACATGGCGCGGGCGCGCGTCGCGGTATCCCGCATAGATTTTTCCCAGGGTTCCATGCAATTCACCGGCGATCCGCTGGATGTGGCCATCTGCGGCGAGAACGCCTTTTTCCGGGTGGCCACGCCCACGGGCGACTATTTGACGCGCAATGGCCATTTTCTGCTTTCCGAGGACGGTACGGTGATGACTCCCCAGGGTTTTGCCTTACAGGGCGTGGGCGGCAACATCGTCATCCCGCCGGGGACGCGCAACGTGCAGATCAGCGGCGACGGCCAGGTGATAGCCGACGGCGTGGCGGTCAACCGGATTGCCTTGTTCAGCGTGGATGAGCCTCAGAATCTGGAAAAGATGGGTCATAATCTTTTCCGGCCGCGCGAAAACACGCAGGTCGCCGAAGATGACGCCTATCTGGCCGGGGCGCGCGTGGAGCAGGGCTTTACCGAGGCGGCCAATGTGGAAGTGGTTTCCGAGATGGTCAATATGATTGAAGTGCAGCGCCAGTTCGAGGCCTATCAGAAGGTCATGCAGACGTCGGACACGCTGGATCGCGCGGCCAATGAAAAAATAGGCCGCCGTCAGGGCTAGGGCGTTTTGCTCATGAAAACAGTTCAACGCTCTGGCAGGGCGAAGCCATGCCCGCCCGCGTCAGCCGCTGGCGGCTGTGCCCCGGCAAACCCGCCGGATCCGGGAAAAGGCGCGCAACCCGGTCGGATATGAGGAGATTTTCCCATGATGCGTTCTCTGTACACGGGCGCCACCGGCATGGTGGCCCAGCAGCTCAACATTGATGTCATTTCCAATAACCTGGCCAACGTCAACACCACGGGCTTCAAAAAAAGCCGGGCCGAGTTTGAGGATCTGATGTATCAGACCATGAAAATCGCCGGTTCCATTACCGACGGCGACAACCGCCTGCCTGTGGGCATTCAGGTCGGCATGGGCGTGCGGCCCACCGCCGTGCACAAGTTTTTTACCCAGGGCGATTTTCAGAATACCGGCAACACGCTGGACGTGGCCATTGAGGGCGACGGCTTTTTTCAGGTGGATGTCAACGGCGAGCTTATGTACACCCGCGCCGGCTCCTTCAAGCTGAATCAGGACGGCACGGTGGTCACGGCCAACGGCTACATCCTGCAGCCGGAGTTTGCCGTGCCCCCGGAAACCAAGAACATTGCCATTTCCTCCTCAGGGCATATCGCGGCCCTGGACGCCCAGGGGCAGGAGATCGCGGGCGCGGACATACCTTTGTACACCTTCATCAATCCGGCGGGCCTGGATGCCCGCGGCCGCAACCTTTACACGCCTACCGAAGCTTCGGGCGCGGAAACCGAAGGCGTGCCCGGCACGGACAACGTGGGCACTCTGGCCCAGGGCTTTTTGGAAATGTCCAATGTGGAAGTGGTGGATGAGATGGTCAATATGATCGTGGGCCAGCGCGCCTATGAAGTGAACTCCAAGTCCATTCAGACCTCGGACTCCATGTTGGGCATCGCTGTGCAGCTCAAGCGCAGCTGATGAGGCTTGCCATGATTTTCCGCCGCGTTGACACCTGCCGCGGGTTCTGGGCGGCCTCGGCGCTCTGTCTGGCTCTGCTGCCGGTCTGGGCCTGGATTTCAGGATCGGTCCCGGCGTGTGCCGCGGCGCAGGGCGGCGTGCCTCAGGCCGTCTGGCAGGACACTGACCGCAACCACCGCCGTTCTCCGGCCCAGATCAAAACGCAATTGCGGCCGCCGCAGGTTCGCGCCGCCCAATTGCCCCTTGCCCCTGAAGCACAGGCGCAGCGCGCCGCCAAAACCAGGGACCTGCTCGCGGCCAATGCAGTGCCGCTGGCCCGCGAGGGGCAGGTGGAAATGCTCGGCCAGGGCGACTGGCGGCTCAAAGTGGCCGCGGCAGCCGTGACCAGCGGCGATATGGTCCTGTTGGGCGACATCGCAAGCCCCCTGGGGCAGATCGACTCGGCGCTCTGGGCGGATCTCAAGGCCCGGCGGCTCTGGCCCGCGCCGCCGCAAGAAGGCAAGCCTCTGCAGGTGAATCGCTCCCGGCTTTCCCAGGCCCTGCGCCAGAGTCTCGGCCCGGAGCTTGCCGCGCGCTGCATTCTGCCCACCTCGCTGGTGATCCAGCGCGGCGGCCTGGTGATCAGAGAGGATGATTTGCGCGCCTATGTTGTCAAAAGCCTGACGCCACAACTGGCCGTCATGCCCGGCGAAGCGGAATTGAACGAATTCAGACTGCCGGAATATATTTTTCTGGCCCATCCGCAGCAGCGCGTGCAACTGGAGCCCGGCAAACTGAGCCCCGGCCGCGTGGCCCTGCGTTTTGTCGTGCAGGAGGCCGACGGCACAGTGCTGCGCCGTGTGGCGGGTACGGTCAATCTGACCCTCTGGATCACGACAGCCGCGGCCGCCCGGCCCCTGAACAAGGGTGACGCGCTGACGCCCCAGGCCGTAACCTTCATGCGGATCAACGCAAGTCAGTTGCGGGATCTGCCGTGGGACGGCCACGGCGGCCCCTGGCAGGTGACGCGCAGCCTGATGGCGGGCGAACCCATTTTACAAAGCGATCTTGCCAGTCAGCTTATGGTCCGGCGCGGCGAGGTAGTGACCCTGCGGTACGCGCGCGGCAATGTGAGAATGACGACCCAGGCCGAAGCCCTGGCCGACGGCGAGCCCGGCGCCACCATTCCGGTGCGGAATTTGCAAACGAAAAAGCAGGTCTACGCCACCGTCAAAGACGGCAATACCGTGGAGATACGCTAGAGCCCGCGCAGAATGAGCGTCCAAACCGCATTGTTGCGCGAAATGATGGCGGCGAAGTGATTGAAAATGAATATTTTCAATCAAAAAATGCTCTAATGTCGGGAGCTTTCCCGGCGCAGTGGGCGGGCGTTGCAGAAACGCAAGGCCCGGGAGGAGAAGAGAATATGGAAACACGCCGGATTGTTGCAGTCCTGGGACTGGCTTTTTTACTCTGCGCCGGTTGCGGTGGCGGCGGCGCGCACAAGCGCCCGGCATTGCAGGCCCCTGTCACGCCGCCCCAGGAATACCGTCAGGAAACCAGCGGGCCGGACAATCCGGGTTCCCTGTTCGCCGCCAGCGAGGAGGAACCGCTGTTTTCCGACAGCCGCGCCCGCCGCGTGGGCGATATTGTGGTGGTCAAGCTGGTGGAAAACACCAAGGCCCAGAACAAGGCCGAAACCACGGCTGACAAGGACAGCTCCAATGACTACCAGGTCAACGCCATGCTCGGCAAAAGCCGATCCGGCTTTCTGCCGCTGGTGGGCGTGGGGCCGGAGGCCCGCGTCGGCATGCCCGCGCTGAGCACCACCTCGGTCAGCGATCTTACGGCCACGGGCAAGACCAAGCGTGAAAACTACGTCACCACCTCTCTGGCCGCGCGCGTGTTGCGCGTGCTGCCCGGCGGGCTGTTGCAGATCGAGGGCGCGCGCGAGATCCGGGTTAATGAGGAAACCGAATACATGGTTGTGCGGGGCATGATCCGCGCCAAGGATGTGGACGCGGAAAACAGCATCCTTTCCACCCAGATTGCGGACGCAAGTATTGAATATTACGGCCGCGGCGTGCTGGCCGACAAGCAGAAGCCGGGCTGGTTCACCCGGCTGATGGATAATATCTGGCCTTTCTAGTGTCCTGAACCATACATTCATATGCCAATTCAGGGCACAGCCGCCGATAAGCGGCACAGCCATACTTCGCTCCCACGGATGCTGTCGCATCGCCGCCAGGGCTGCCGTAGAAGATGCGGCAGCCCTGCGCGACTCCCCCCGGCATATTGCGCCCCGGACAGGCACGCGCTATGGTGGTTCGTTCCTGACATCAGCCCGCGGCGGCAAGCCGTTTCTTATGACAGTACATGACATCCGCGCGCTTCTGGCCTGCGACAGGCCCACTGTGGGCACCTGGCTGCAACTGCCCTCAACCGACGTGGCCGAGCTCATGGCCCGCGCCGGCTATGACTGGGTGGCCGTGGACATGGAGCACGGCTCCTTCGGCCGCGCCGGCCTCCCGG
Organism: Desulfovibrio sp. ZJ369; assembly: GCF_011039085.1. GTDB lineage: Bacteria > Desulfobacterota > Desulfovibrionia > Desulfovibrionales > Desulfovibrionaceae > Desulfovibrio. The sequence goes on from NZ_JAAKEI010000032.1 coordinate 6,302, forward strand.
ACATCTTCAGGGCCATTGAGTGCGGCGGCGCCGCGCCTTTCGCCCGTCTGCCCGAGGCCGCCAAAAGCTGGATCAAGTCCGCTCTGGAAGCCGGGGCCCAGGGTCTGATCTTTCCCATGATCGAAAGCAGGGCGCAGCTTGATCAAGCCATTGACTGGGCCATATATCCGGGGCAGGACCACTGGCGCGCAGCCGGTGAAACCGCCGCGGAATACCGGGGCGTGGGCTATTGCCGGGCCAACGTCTTTGGCAAGAATTTTGAGACCTACCGGCAGGAGCGCGCGCCCGAGCTTTTTCTGGTGGCCCAGATTGAGCACATCCGGGCCGTGGACAATCTGGACGCCATTCTGGCGCATCCCCGCCTGGATGCCATCATGGTGGGGCCCTATGATCTTTCGGGCAGCATGGGGCTGACGGCGCAGTTCGAGCATCCTGACTTCAGGGCGGTCATGGATCGCATCCAGGCGGCCTGCAAGCGCCGCAACGCGCGCATGGGCCTGCATATCGTGCAGCCCGACCCGGCGGAACTGGCCCGCCAGGTGGCGGCGGGCAGCCGCTTCATCGCCTACGGCATTGATTCGGTATTTCTGTGGCAAGGGGCCGAGCGGCCCGACAGGGAGAAAGCACTGTGAAAATCACTGTCTTCGGCGGTTCCGGCTTTCTGGGTTCGCATATCTGCGATAAGCTCTCCGAGGCAGGCCATGCGGTGACCATTGTGGATCTGCATGCCTCGCCCTGGCTGCGTCCGGGCCAGACCATGCTCACGGGCGACATTCTGGACGAGGAGACTGTGCGCGCGGCCGTGCAGGGCGCGGATATGGTCTTCAACTATGCGGGCATCGCGGATATCGGGGAGGCCAACAACCGCCCGGTGGACACGGCCCGGATCAATGTTCTGGGCAATGTGATGATCCTGGAGGCCTGCCGGAGGGAAGCTGTCCGGCGCTACGTTTTCGCCTCTTCTCTCTATGTTTACGGCAAATCCGGCGGTTTTTACCGTTGCAGCAAACAGGCCTGCGAAATTTATATTGAAAACTACCAGGCCGCGCACGGCCTGCCCTACACGATTCTGCGCTACGGCTCGCTCTACGGGCCGCGCGCGGACACGCGCAACGCCATCCACCGCTTTGTGCACGAAGCCCTGACCACGGGCGCGATTACCTATTACGGCGCGCCCACGGCCCTGCGCGAATATGTGCATGTGGATGACGCCTCCACGGCTACCCTGGCCGTGCTGGCTCCGGAATTTGAAAACCAGAATATCATCATTTCCGGCAACCAGCCCATGCGTGTGGGGGATCTGTTCAAAATGATCGGCGAAATGCTGGGCAAAGAGCTGATCGTCAAGTATCAGAATGATCCGAACAGCGGGCATTATCAGATTACGCCCTACGCCTTCATGCCCAAGATGGGCCGCAAGCTGGTCCCGCCGCTGACCGTGGATCTGGGGCAGGGCATCCTGCGGGTCATGGAGGAGGAGCACAAGCGTCTGCATCCGGAATTGCAGGCCGAGGGGGGATATCTGGTTCCCACGGACGATTAGGCCGTATTGAGGCAGGCCTTTTCAAGGGCTTAGTGAGCCGGAAAAGGTGGGTATCGTTGCTGCCGTCATGCCCGGAGATCGGCTCCGGCTTCCCGCAGCGCCGCCGCGTATGGTCTGCGTTTCGTTTTCCCATGATTTTTTTCATCGCGATCCTGCCAGAAAGGAGCTCTTGTCATGAATATCATTGCCATCATCCCCGCGCGCATGGGGTCCAGCCGGTATCCCGGCAAGCCGCTCGCGCTGATCCACAATGTGCCCATGGTCGGGCATGTGGCCTTTCGCACGGCCATGAGCAAAACCCTTTCCGCCACCTATGTGGCCACCTGCGACGCCATCATAGAGAATTATTGCAGGGATGCGGGGCTCAAATGCGTCATGACCGGCGATCACCATGTGCGCTGCTCCACGCGCACGGCCGAGGCTCTGCTCAAGATCGAGGCCGAAACGGGCCGGAAGGCCGACATCGTGGTCATGGTCCAGGGCGACGAACCCATGGTCACCCCGGACATGATCGACGCTGCCGTGGCGCCCATGCTCAAGGATCCCACCATCAACGTGGTCAACCTGATGGCCGAGATGGATACCCTGGAGGAGTTTGAAGATCCCAACGAGGTCAAGGTGGTGGTGGATCGCCACAATAACGCCCTCTATTTTTCCCGCGAGCCGATTCCCTCGCGCAAAAAGGGTTCGGACAAGGTGCCCATGCGCAAGCAGGTCTGCGTCATCCCTTTCCGCCGCGACTATCTGCTGCGCTTCAATGAGATGGAAGAAAGCCCCCTGGAAATTTATGAGTCCGTGGACATGATGCGTATTCTGGAATACGGCGAGAAAGTGCGCATGGTGCCCACGGATGGCCGCACCTGGAGCGTGGACACGCCCGAAGATCTGGCGCGCGTGACCCGGCTCATGGAAGGCGACGCCCTGATGCGGGAGTACTGCAAGTAGATGGCCGGGCCCGGCCCTTCCTCCCCCGCGGGGCGCGCAGATTCGCCGGGCACGCCGGGCCGCCGCGCCCGGCTGTGGGCTGCTCTGGAAGAGCTCTGGATCGCGCTCTTCGCCTGGGTGCCCACGCCCGTGGGTCTGCTGCTGCGCCTGGCGGCCTGGCGCTGGCTGTTCGCCCGCTGCGGTTCCGTGCGCTTCGGCACCGGGCTCACCCTTATGGGCTGCCGGAACATGGAGCTCGGCAACGGCGTGCGCCTGGGCCGCGGCTCGTTTGTGACCGCCAATGACGGCAGGCTGGTTCTGGGCGACAATGTGGCGCTTTCCCCCTGCGCGCATCTGGGGGCCGACGCCGGGCGCATTGAAATTGGCGCGCACACGGCCATCGGGCCGGGCACGGTGATCCGCGCCGCCAACCATCGTTTCGAGCGGCAGGATCTGCCGATCATGCGCCAGGGGCATCAGCCGGGGCAGGTGATTATTGAGGAAGATGTCTGGATCGGCGCCAACTGCGTGATCACCCCGGACGTGCGCATCGGGCGCGGGGCTGTGGTGGGCGCGGGCGCGGTGGTCACGCGCAATGTGGCTCCCTTCAGCATTGTGGGCGGGGTTCCGGCCAGGTTGATCGGGCGTCGCGGGCAGGGCATGAGCACCGTATAGGGCATTTTGCTTTTGAAATTATTCAATTTCAAAAGCGGCGCTGCCATCATTTCGCGTCCAGGCTTCAGCCGTTGCGACGAAGGAAGCTACGGATGAAGACAGCAACTGGTTATTGCGGCAGCCAGCCAACGCAACCGCTGTCGCTATCCGTGCTCCAGCCGTTGCGACGAAGGAAGCTACGGATGGAGACAGCAATGAGTTACCACAAAAAACATGCAACGAAACCGCTGTCGCCATCCGTAAGGCTCGCAGACTCGCCAACGGCTGGCGCAAGCAAGCAAAGCTTGCTAACGGCTACCGCAACGCGGTCTGGACGCTCATTCGGCGCGGGCGTCCGCTCCCGCGGCCGCCAGAGCAATTTCAAAGTGAAATTGCTCTAGGGCCTGCTTCCCGCCGGGTGGCCATTGCCGCGAACCGCCTCAGCGCACCACGCTTTTCCCCGGCGGCGCGTCATCCACCCTCCACGCTTTTCAAGGGATGAGCAAAAAAATGGCATTGCAATGTCTGGTTTTTGACTGCGACGGCGTGATTTTGGACAGCGTGCCCGTCAAGACGCGCGCCTTTGCCCGGCTGGCCCAGCCTTTTGGCGACGAGGCGCGGGATCGCTTTGTCATGTATCATACCGTGCATGGCGGCGTCAGCCGTTATAAAAAGTTCCAGTGGTTTTTCCGCGAAGTGCTGGGCCGCGAGATCAGCGACGAGGAATCCGCGGACTGGGGCCGCCGTTTTGCGGAATACGCCCTGGACGAAGTGCGCCGCTGCCCGCTGATCCCTGGCGTGGCGGATGTTCTGGAGACCTGGCGCGGCAGGCTGCCGCTCTATGTCTGCTCCGGCGCGCCCGCCGAAGAGTTGCGCATGGTGCTGCACGAGCGCGGGCTTGAGCGGTATTTTACGGGCATTTACGGCTCGCCGCCTGCCAAGGCGCTGCTGCTGGCCGAAATTGTGCGTGTGGCCGGCGTGCTGCCCGATCACGTCCTGATGGTGGGCGACGCCGTGACGGATCGCGACGCCGCGGAAAGTGTGGGCACGCTCTTTTATGGCGTGGGCGCTGAGCTCAAGGGCGGCGATTTTCCCTGGGGCGCGGATCTCGCAGGCTTGAGCGCATGGATTGCCGCCCGGGTTTAGAGCGTGTTAACGCTACAGAGCGGTAAAAAAGGTTCCTGTTGATCATGCCCATATCCGGAGAAATGATCAGGAAGAAAAGATGAACAGGCTTGCTTTTCTTGCAGTGTGCTTTGTGGCCGTACTCTTTCTCTTTGCCTGCGGGTCTGAGGATGAAAATCAGCGCCGCGGCGCCACAGACGCCACAAAAGCGGATGCCGCCGCAACTCCGCCCAGCGCCAATGCCACGCTCCCCGCGGCTCGCGCACCCGCTCCTGCGCCCTTGCCTCCGCTGTCAGCCGAGGAGAGAACGCGGGCCGACAAGCTGGTGGAATTTTCCAATGCCGCCACCAGCGCGCTGACAGAGGGCTATTACGCGTTGCCGGACGTCTTGCTGGAGAATGCGCGGGAGTATTTGCAAGAGTGGCGGCTCGCGCCCCGGCCTCACGCGCGAACGGCCCGGCGCGACGCGGCCGCGCGGCGACTCACCCCTGCCGGGGGCTTGTTTCCCGCCGAGGCGGAAGCACAACTGGCGCAGAGCGTCAAGGACATGAGCAAAGCCCTTGACTCCATGCTGGCGGAGTACAGGGCGCTGGAAAAATATGTGGCTGACGACACGATCAGGGATGACGGCGCGCAAGGCAAAAAATTCGTGCAGAACCTGAGAAACGCGCATGCGGTGTTTATGGCGGCGCGCAAGAGTTTTTTGGAAACAGTGGAGGCCCGCGCCGCGCAGGCCGAAGATCTGCTGTTGCGGGAGCACCCTCTGAAGCGACAGATCGTGGAAGCCCGGAAGATCTTTTCCCTGTTCAGGCAGGCAGGGGATCTGCTTGCCCCGGAGGAGCCCGACGGCACAGCCCTGGAACAATTGCGCGGCCAATTGGAAGCCTCCCTGGCTCTGGCCGGGCGGCCGCCTTTCCCGGCAGCGCCGCAGGTGGAGCGGGCCTATCGCGCTTTTCTCAAGGAAGCGGCCCTCTTCTCTCAAAAGCTGGCGCAAGGGCAGCGCGAAGGCTTTCACAGCCGCATACGTCGGGAACTGAACGAAAGCGTCGCGCGCAGCCGCGAAGCGTACAATGCTTTTGTGCGGGCCGCCAACGAGACAGAGAACATTTTTTGATTGAAAGGATCCATCGCTTTGCTCATGCCGGACATCTCTGTCGGTTTGCCGACAGATTTTTTTCTGTCTGCGCATAATTAGTTGAAAAATATATAAAAATACGGTTTGGCAAGCTCATTGCAGTATCCGAAGGCAGAAAATACAGGCATGTGTCCGGCTTTGTCCGGCAATCTGACTTTGGAGGTTCGGCATGTTTTTTTTGCTGGGAGGCAACGAAAAAAAGGCGCGCAAGGCTGAAAAACAGGCACAAATGCCCGCTGCCGAAAGCCGCGTGCGCGACGTTTTTCTGGCCGGGCGTTTTCCTGTGGTGACCACGCATCAGGTGGAAGGCCGCCGTATCGCAAAAGTGCTGGGCCTGGTCTGCTGCCGGGGCTTTGACTCGGAGGAGGCCTTTTTCGGCATGGCCGGGCGGGCCATGAACAAGGGCGCGCAAGCCATTGTGGGCTATAGTGAAAACGTGGCTTTTCACCCGGACGGCAGCAAGTATTTTTCCTGCTACGGCACGGCGGTCATGTTTGAATATGATCCCGCCGATCCCGACGCGCTGCCCCTGATGCTTCAGAACAGATTCAAATTGCAGGAACAGCAGCCCAACAGCGACATGATCTGAAGCTGTTGCCGGCGGCTGACGCCAGATAACAGACAGCCCCGGTCCATTGTGATGGGCCGGGGCTGTGCATTTCTTTTGCCTGATGTGTGACAAAAGCCGCAAACCTTGTCCAGCGGCAAAATAATTCTTTTGCTCGCAGAGCATTTTTTTTAACATTTTTTTATTGACATCCGCCGGGCCTGGGGCTACTCAAATTGCAACACGGAGTTTTACGTCATGCCCCAGTTTATTCCCGCCATAGCTTCCTCGTACGCCGCCGGCCTGAGCTGGTACTTTTTTGCGTACTTTACCGAAGCCTGTGGTCGGGAACTTCGCTGACGTCCGTTGTCCGGAAGTTTCAAGGGCCGCAGGCATACCGCCGGCGGCCCTTTTTCTTTGGCCGCAGGCGGATTGTCCGTAACGAAATCCGATAAAAGCCACAAAGGAGTCTTTCATGTACCTCGGCAAAAAAGTCCGGCTGGAGCGTATCATCAACCGCGAAAACGGCCGCACGATCATTGTGCCCATGGATCACGGCGTGACCATCGGCGCTGTGGAAGGCCTGGTGGACATGCGCGAGACGGTCAACGACATGGCTCTGGGCGGCGCGGACGCGGTGCTCATGCACAAGGGCCTGGTGCGCTGCTCGCACCGCAGCGCGGGCAAGGACATCGGGCTTATCGTCCACCTCTCCGCTTCCACCGCGCTTTCGCCCATCGGCAACACCAAGACGCTGGTGGGCACGGTGGAGGAAGGCATCAAGCACGGCGCGGACTGCGTTTCTGTGCACGTCAATCTGGGCGATCCCAACGAGCGCCTGATGCTCGCGGATCTGGGCCGGGTGGCCGAAGCCTGCGACAACTGGCACATGCCGCTGCTGGCCATGATGTACGCGCGCGGCCCGCAGGTGACCAACAGCTACGCGCCCGAAATCGTGGCGCACTGCGCGCGCGTGGGCGTGGAGCTGGGCGCGGATATCGTCAAGGTGCCCTACACCGGCGACATGGAGAGCTTCGCGGACGTGGTTTCGGCCTGTTGCGTGCCCGTGGTCATTGCCGGGGGCGAGCGCATGGATTCCACCCGTCAGATTCTGGAAATGGTCCATGACTCCCTCAAAGCGGGCGGCGCGGGCATTTCCGTAGGCCGCAACGTCTTCCAGCATCCGCGCCGGGTGGCGCTGGTCAAAGCTTTGCGCGCCATTGTGCATGAGAATGCCTCAGTGGATCAGGCCATGCAGATCGTGGGAGAGTAAGGCAGATGTCCCGCATTTATTTTCGTTGCGTGCCCTTTGCCAAGGATCAGGTCACGCTGGCTCTGGAATCCGGCGTGGACGGCGTGATCGCGCCGCGCGAGCGGGTGGAGCAGGTGGCCGCGCTGTCCCGCTGCCCGGTCTGGGCCGAGGATGAGGTGGCCGTTGCCGCGCTCTCGGCCAAGGCCGACGAGGAAGCCGTGCTGGCGCGCCTGAAAAACGGCGAGCGCGTGGTGCTGGCCCGCGGCTGGGAGGTGATCCCGGTGGAAAATCTGCTGGCCCAGAGCGATGCGGTTCTGGTCGAGGCGGGAAATCTGGACGAGGCGCGCCTGGCCGCCGGGATTCTGGAGCGCGGCGTGGCCGGCATTGTGGTCCTGCCCGAAGCTTTGGCCGATCTCAAGGAAATTGTGGCCCAGTGCAAACTCTCGCAGGGGCGGGAAGATCTGCTCCCCGCCGTGATCACCCGCGTGGAGCCCGTGGGCCTGGGGCACCGGGTCTGCGCGGATACGCTCTCCCTGTTGCGCCGCGGCCAGGGCATGCTGGTGGGCAATTCCAGCGCCTTCACCTTTCTGGTCCACGCGGAGACCGAGCATAACGAGTATGTGGCCGCGCGGCCTTTCCGGATCAACGCCGGGGCCGTGCACGCCTACGTCCGCCTGCCCCATGACAAAACCAGCTATCTGGGCGAACTGAAAGCCGGTCAGGAAGTGCTGATCGTGGATGCCGAGGGCGCAACCGGCGTGGCCACTCTGGGCCGGGTCAAGATCGAGGTGCGGCCCATGCTCCTGATTGAAGCTCAGGCGGACACGCAAAACGGCTTGCAAAAAGGAACCGTCTTTCTGCAGAACGCCGAGACCATCCGGCTCACGGCGCCTGACGGCACGCCGCTCAGCGTGGTGAGCCTCAAGCCCGGCGATACGGTGCTCTGCCGCCTGGATGAAGCGGGCCGCCACTTTGGCATGCGCGTGCGCGAAGAAATCCGGGAGGTCTAGGCGCATGGAGGACAACAACAGCCCCTGGCCGGGCGCTGCGGCCCCGGCCTCCGCGCAGCGCCTGAGCGCCATCCGCGGGGAAATCGATCGTGTGGATCAGGAACTGCTGGAGCTCTTCAACCGTCGCGCCGCCCTGAGCCTTGAGGTGGGGCGGATCAAGGCGCACGCGTCGGACATCATCTTCAAGCCCCTGCGCGAGCGCGAGGTGCTGGACGGCCTGGCCGCCCGCAACCCCGGCCCGCTGCCCGAAGAGCATCTGCGGGCCATCTGGCGCGAGATCTTCTCTTCTTCCCGCGCCCTGCAACGTCCGCAAAACGTGGCCTATCTGGGGCCAGAGGGCACCTTTTCCTATTTTGCCGGGGTGGAATATCTGGGGCATGCGGCCCGCTTTCATCCCTGCGCGGACATTGCCCAGGTTTTCGAGGAAGTCAGCGCGGGGCGTTGCGAATTGGGCGTCGTGCCCCTGGAGAACTCGCTCCAGGGCACCGTGGGCGTAAGCTTCGACCTCTTTTTAAAGCACGAGGTCTTTATTCAGGCCGAACTTTTCTCGCGCATCTCGCACTGCCTCTTGAGCGACGCCCCGTCTCTGGCCGCCGTGCGCACGGTCTATTCTCATCCGCAGCCCCTGGCCCAGTGCGGCGGCTGGCTGCGGGCGCATCTGCCCAATGCCGGGCTGGCGCCCGTGGAATCCACGGCAGCGGCGGCCAACCGCGCCGCCGGGCAAAAGGACGCGGCAGCCATCGGACACGGCAAGCTGGCCGACATGCTCGGCCTGGGCGTGCTGGCCCGGCGCATTGAGGACGAGCCCGGCAACTGGACACGCTTTGTGATCATCGGGCCCACCCCGGCCCGGACGCCCCAGGGCGGCGTCGTGCCCCGGCCCACGCCCGGCGGGCACAGCGGCGCGGACAAGACTTCCCTGCTGTTCACCCTGCCGGACAAGTCCGGGGCGCTCGCCACTGTGCTGGATCTGCTGGCCAGGCATGGCATCAACATGCGCAAGCTGGAATCCCGCCCCCTGCGGGGACAGTGCTGGAAATACGTCTTTTTTGCGGATGTGGAGAGCGATCTGGAAAATCCGCGCCATACAGGCCTGTTGGAACAGTTGCGCGAGGCCTGCACCAGCTTCCGCATTCTGGGCAGTTATCCCACCGGCCCGCAACTGGACCGGATGAGCGTCGGCGAGGAGGAATCCCGCCAGGAGCAAGGTATCTGAGCCATGATGGAAATAAAAGAAAACCTTTCCCCGGTGACAGTCACGGCCCCGGCCTCCAAGTCCCTGTCGCACCGCTACCTGATCGGCGCGGCCCTGGCGGCCGGCGTCTCCACAGTACGGCATACCCTGGAAAGCCAGGATCTGGAGCGCACCCGCGCCATCCTTTGCGCCGCCGGGGCGCGCATGGAAGCGCTGCCGCCAGACGCGGCAGACGGCCCATCGGGCTGGCGGGTCACGGGCATGAACGGCGCGCCGCGCGGCGGCGACCGGGAACCGCTCTCCTGCGACGTGCACGAGTCCGGCACCACCTGCCGTTTGCTTACGGCCGTGCTGGCCGCCGGGCAGGGGCTCTTTCGCATTCACGGAGCCGGGCGCATGCATGAGCGGCCCATCGGCGAGCTTACCGACGCCCTGGAAAAACTGGGCGCGCGCGTTTGCTTTGAGCAGCGGCCCGGTTGCCCCCCGCTGCTGCTTACGGCCAAGGGCCTTGATCCGGCTCCGCTCCACGGCGAAGTGCGCCTGGGCATGGATGTTTCCAGCCAGTATTTTTCCGGGCTTTTGCTGGCGGCGGCGCTGGGGCCAGCGCCGTTGACCGTGGATCTGGCCGGTCGCAAAGCCGTGTCCTGGCCCTATGTGGGCCTGACCCTGCAATGCCTTACGGATTTCGGAATCACGTTCAGCGCCCGGACGCGCAAAAACGAGGAAAGCCCCTGGCAGACCCTGCCCGAAGGCGATTGGCGCAAGCTGCGCGAGGCCCGGCCCGGCTGTCTGCGCGTGACGGTGCAGCCCGGCGCGTACCGGGCGGGCGACTATACGGTGGAGGGCGACTGGTCCGGGGCGTCCTACCTGCTGGCGGCCGGAGTTCTGGGCCGCAGGCCCGTGCGCGTGGAAGGCCTGCGCTCGGACTCCCTGCAAGGGGATCGCGCCCTGCTGGACATCCTGCAAAGAATGGGCGCGCGCCTGGAAACGGAAGCGGACGCTGTCACGGCCTATCCCTCGGCGCTGCACGGCGTGGCTCTGGATATGGGTTCCTGCCCGGATCTGGTGCCCACCGTGGCGGTGCTGGCTTCCTTTGCCCGCGGCTCCACGCGGATCAGCAATGTGGCGCATCTGCGCGTCAAGGAATCGGATCGGATCAGCGCCCCGGCCCAGGAACTGGCCAAAACCGGCGTGACCGTGGACGCGCTCTCCGACGGCCTGCTGGTCAACGGCCTGGCAGGGCGGGGCTGCGGCAGGCAGAACGCCCCGCGCCTGCCCGAAGGGCTGAATCTCTGCGTGCACAACGATCACCGCATGGCCATGTCCCTGGCCCTGCTGGGCCTTCAGGAACCCGGCCTGCGCATGGAAACGCGCCTGGACGATCCTTCGGTGGTCTGCAAATCCTTTCCGCAGTTCTGGGACATCTGGAGCCGTCTGGCATGAAAAACGCTCCCCACGAAAAACAGGCGAGCCTGCCGCGCAAAACCGTGCTGGTAGGCTCGCGCGGTCGCATGGGAGCCATGTTGCTGGTCCGGGCCGCTACGGCCGGGCTGCGCGTCGCGGGCGCGGATCTGCCGCTCACGCCCGAAATTCTGGCTCCGGCCTGCGAAAATGCGGATCTCGCCCTGATCTGCGTGCCCGCGGCCGTGTTTGAGGCCACGCTGGCCAAAGTCTGCCCGCATCTGCCGCCTGACGCGGTGCTGGCGGACATCACTTCGGTCAAGGAACAGCCCATGCGGCAGATGGAACAGGCCTGGACCGGGCCGGTGGCGGGCACGCATCCCCTGTTCGGGCCCAGGCCCGCGCCGGGCGCGGATCTGCCCGTGGCCGTGATTCCGGGCCGCACGGCCACGGAAGAACATCTCGCCCTGGCCGAGGGCTTTTTCACGGCCCTGGGCTGCCGGGTCTTTCGGACAACGGCCCAAAAGCACGATCAGGCCATGGCCCGCATCCAGGGCATGAACTTCATCACCAACCTGGCCTACTTTGCCCTGCTGGCCGGGCAGGAAGATCTGCTGCCCTATCTCACGCCCTCCTTTGAGCGCCGCAAGGCCGCGGCGCGCAAAATGCTCACCGAGGACGCCCGGCTCTTTGCCGGGCTGTTTGAAGCCAATCCCCACAGCCACGAGGCCGTGCGCCAATACCGCCAGATGCTCAATCTGGCCGCCGCGGGCGACATCGATCTGCTCTGCGAGCGCGCCCGCTGGTGGTGGCGCGAGGAAGAAGAAAGGGCAAAAACAGACTGAGCGCCCAGGCGCGCCCGTGCAAGAAAAGCGGCGCGGGCCGCGTTGAACGTGCCGCAAGGGCACGCTTTTTGCTATCCCTCTGCTGAACGCCAAAACAGCGACCACAGGGAGCCGGCATGTTCGGTAAGCAAACAGATCCAAGCAGAACGGAAGAAGCCACTCCCAAGCGCCGCAAAAAGCAGCGCGAGGAGGGCAATGTCCCCAAATCGCAGGAACTGGGCAAGGCCGTGAGCCTGGTGGGGGGGATGATCGCGCTGTACGTCTGGATCGGCCCCATGAGCGAACAAATCAAGGTTCTGTTCCAGCGTTTTCTGGGCCATGCCTGGACGTTTGATCCCAATCCCCAGAATGTCTACACTCTGAGCATTGAGCTGGCCCTGGAAATCTGCAAGATTCTGTTGCCCGTCATGCTCTTTCTGGCTTTTCTGGCCTTTCTGGCCCAGCGCCTGCAGGTGGGCAAACTCTGGACCACCAAGGTTTTCAAGTTCAAATGGCAGCGTTTCAACCTGATCAAAGGGCTGAAGCAGATGCTGCTTTCACCGCAGACCGCCTTGCGCACCATCAAAAGCCTGCTGTTCTCGATCATCCTCTCGCTGATCCCCGGCTATCTTATCTATCAGGAATATCAGAACTTCCTGCCCATGTATTACGCCACGCCCGAAGGCGTGGCCGTGTACATGCTGCAAATGGCCCTGCGCCTGGCCTCGTATGCCCTGCTGCCCATCCTGGCCATTACCGCCTTTGATGTCTGGCAGTCGCGCTATGCCTACCGGGAAGGCATGAAGATGACCAAGGACGAAGTCAAGGACGAACGCAAGCAGGCTGAAGGCGATCCGGTGATCAAGGGCCAGCAGCGCAAAAAGATGATGGAAAGCATAATGCAACGCATGATGCAGGACGTGCCCAAGGCCGACGTGGTGGTGACCAACCCCACGCATATCGCCGTTGCCCTGCGCTACAACACCGCCGAAGCCCCGGCCCCGGTGGTGCTGGCCAAGGGCGCGGATCATCTGGCCGAAAAAATCAAGGCCGTGGCGCGCGAGCACAAGGTGCCCATCCGCGAAAACGTGCCCCTGGCACGGGCTTTGTATAAAGCAGTGGACGTGGGCGAGATGATCCCCGAAGAGTTGTACAAGGCAGTGGCCACGCTGCTGGCAAGCATCTGGAAGCTCACGCCCAAGGCCGTTAAGCGCTAGTGCGGGCAAGCCGGTTCAGGGACAAAACGAGGTGTCAGAAAAATGGCAACAGTCACTCTTCCGCAAATGGATTACAGCCGCTTCTCCAAACACGGCGAAATCATGCTGGCCGCGGGCGTGGTCATCATTCTTTTCGTCATGCTGGTGCCGCTGCCCACCTTTTTTCTGGACATCATGCTCTGCGTGAGCATTTCCATTGCCCTGCTCGTGCTGGTCACCACCATGTTCATGACCTCGCCCCTGGAGTTCACGATTTTTCCCTCCCTGCTGCTGGTGACCACCCTGCTGCGCCTGGCGCTGAACGTGGCCTCCACCCGCCTGATCCTGCTCAACGGCGACATGGGCGTCGAGGCCGCGGGCAACGTGATCCGCGCTTTCGGCGAGTTCGTGGTGGGCGGCAGCTATGTGGTGGGCGGCGTCATCTTTATGATCCTCTTTATCCTGAACAAGACAGTGATCACCGCGGGCACCACGCGTATCGCCGAAGTGGCCGCGCGCTTCACTCTGGACGCCATGCCCGGCAAGCAGATGGCCATTGAGGCCGACCTCAACGCCGGGCTCATTGACGAGGAGGAAGCCACGGCCCGCCGCAACGGTCTGCGCAAGGAAGCCGATTTCTACGGCGCCATGGACGGCGCGTGCAAGTTTGTTTCCGGCGACGTGAACGCGGGCATGCTGATCACCATGGTCAACCTGATCGGCGGGATCATCATCGGCGTGGTCCAAAAAGAAATGGACTGGGGCACCGCCCTGACCACCTATTCCCTGCTGACCATCGGCGACGGCCTGGTGTCCACCATCCCTTCGATCATCGTCTCCACGGCCACGGGCCTGCTGGTTTCGCGCGCGGCCTCGGAAGCCAAGATGGGCGAGGAATTTCTGGCCCAGCTCACCTTCAACAGCCAGGCCATGAAGATGGTTTCCGGCGTGCTTCTGGTCTTTGCCCTGGTACCCGGCCTGCCCACTGTTCCCTTTATGATTTTGTCCGCCCTGCTCTTCCTGGTAAGCCGTCTGAGCGCCAGGGATGAGGAAAAGGAGGAAAAGAAGAGCAAAAAGGCAGCCAAGGGCAAATCCTCAGGCACGGCCGACACGCCTGAGGAAGTGCAGGCCCTGCTGCCCCTGGACACCCTGGAGCTGGAAGTGGGCTACGGCCTGATCCCCCTGGTGGACGAGGAACAGAGCGGCAACCTGCTGGCGCGCATCCGCTCCATCCGGCGGCAGTTCGCCCTGGACATGGGCGTGGTGATCCCCTCCCTGCATCTGCGCGACAATCTGCAACTGAAGCCCGGCCAGTATGCGCTCCTGATCAAGGGCAATCAGGTGGCCTCGGCGGAAATTCTGGTGGATCATTTCCTGGCTATGGATCCGGGCAACGTGACCACCCAGATCAGCGGCATCGAAACCCGGGAACCGGCGTTCAACCTGCCCGCTCTCTGGATACCGGACAGCCAGCGCGAGGAAGCCATGATGGCAGGCTATACAGTGGTGGACCCGGCCACGGTGATCGCCACGCATCTGACCGAGGTCTTCAAGCGCCATCTTGCCGACTTCCTGGATCGTCAGGCCGTGCAGGGCCTGCTGGACACGGTGGGCAAGCATGCGCCCAAGGCCGTGGAGGATCTGGTGCCCGGCGTGCTGCCTCTGGGCTCTGTTCAGAAGGTGCTGCAACTGCTGGTGCGCGAAAACGTGAGCATCCGCGACATGCTGACCATCGTGGAAACCCTGGGCGACTACGGAACCGGCATCAAGAATCCGGACATGCTGGCCGAGTATGTGCGCGAAAAGCTCTCCCGCTCCATTGTGCGGCCGTATCTGGACAGCCAGGGCGTGCTGCCCGTGCTGACCCTGAACGGCAATGCCGAGCGCATGGTGCAGGAGGGCATCCGCCAGGCGGAAAACGGCGCGGCCTTTCTGTCGCTCAACCCGGCAGCGGCCCAGCGCCTGGTGCAGAATATCAATACGGCCGTGGAAAATGCGGTCAATACCGACGGCCAGCCTGTGCTTCTGGCAAGCCCCATGATACGGCCGCATCTGGCGCAGCTGATCACCCGTTTTCTGCCCACGGTGCCCGTGATCTCGCAGGCCGAGATCCCGCCGGACATCCGCCTGCAGGCCGTGGGCACGGTGGCCGCGGAATAAGCCGCGGCGCTCCGCAACAGTGAAACGTAACCATCGCGGCTTGCCTGAATACGCCGGCAAGCCGCGATTTTCGCCTTTCTTCGATCCGGGACGCCAGGCGAACAGGCCCGCCTTTCTGTGCGGATGGAATTCAGGCCCGATGGCAAAAGCCATGCAGCGCCCGCGAAACGGATTGCCTGGAAACGCCTGCCAATGCGGCAGCATCAACAAAATTTGCCTTGGCGCTTCAGTCTTTGCTCGTGCCCGTGGCGGGCGCGGCGACCTGGAGCGGGGCGGACGTCTGGGATTGCGTCCGGGCCTGGGCCTTGCCCGGAGCAGAACCTGCCGGGCGCAGTTTGCGGCTTTGCAGGCGGCGCAGCACAAAATCCGAGGTTTTGACGCCCTCGGAAACGGCCGAGAGCGGAAATTCGGCGCGGGCCAGGTTGCGGTGCCCCCCGGCCGCGCCCACATCATAAAAACAGGCGTCGGCCAGACGGCCCACGTCCCGCGTGCCGTCGCCGCGAAAGATCACGATCACGGTTTTGCCCACAATGCCGCTGACGGCAATCCATTTCAGGCCGTGCACTTTCGTGAAGAAGTCGGCCACGGCCACCGGCAGGTCCGCGCTTTTGACCTCATTGAGCCAGGCGTAGGCCCCGCTGCCCCGGCAGTCGGTCAGCGAGCGGAAGGCGCGCGAAAAGAGCGGCAGCCATTCGCGCAAATATTCGCTGCGGATGATCCGGCGCAGCAGATTCTTGTCCGCGTGGCGCGAAAGCCATTGGTAGGCCCGCAGATCCTCCTCGCCGCCGGATCGCTCGAAAGTTCCGGTGTCCGTGCGGATGCCGTAGAGCAGGGCCGTGGCCAGGCGCGGGCCGGGCCGCGTGTGCAGAACCTGCAGAAAGCGGGTCATCATGGTGCTCGTGGCTCCGATGTCGGGCCGGATGCTGCAAAAGGCGGCGGCGGACGTGGAGCCGGCGAATTCCGGCGGCAAGGGGTGGTGATCAATAATCAGATCAAAGGGAAGGCCCTGAAAGGCCCTGTTGTGCTGCGGCTGGGAATCCACAATGGCGAAGCGGTTGAACTGGCTCGCCTTTTCCGGCTGCCAGGCGTTGACCGGAATGCGCAGATAGCGGATCATGGCCAGATTGTCCGGCCGGGTCACTTCGTTGATGCGCAGGATCTCCACGCTGTGCACCCTGTGGATCATGAGCCTTTTCAAGGCCATGGCCGAAGCCAGAGCGTCGGGATCCGCGGTGATCAGGATGCCCCAGCGGTCATCCTTGTTCAGATTCTGCCGCCATTGCTTGAATCGCGCGATGTGTTCGGCCTTGCCCGGCATGCCCGTTCCCCTGTCCATGACCTTGATGTGGATGTTAACGTATTTCTGCCGCTACCTTCGCGCTTCCGGCCAGGGCAGCCAGAACCGGCAGGGAGGCCGCCAGGCCCGGCCAGTGAAAAATTTCCGCCAGATGCACTGCCGTGGCCGGGAGGCGGCGCATGATCCCAAGAGCTGCCTCGCGCTCGGCCATGCTGAACCTGGTGAGCGGCAAATGCTCGTCCCGCCTGCCGGGCGCGCTCCAGTGGATCAACGCCGCCTGTTCGGGCAGCTCCGAGTCCGCAAGGCCGCGCTGAGCATAGCCCAGCAGATGCCCCACGTCCAGACAGACGCCCAGGCCGTGCTCCGGCAGAAAAGCGCGGCCCAGGCGGGCCAGATCGCAGCAATCAATATTTTCCACCAACAGGGGCGCGCTGCTCGCGGCCTGCCAGCGGAGCGCGAAATCTTTGAGCAGGCGGCGCTGGCGCGCCGGGGAGCCCTCAGGCGGGTGCAGCACGGCCAGACGCGGCCGCAAAAAGGCGGCTTTGCGAAAAACCGCCAGAGCCGGGGACGCGGCAGGGGCCGCGTCCGCGCCCCGGCCCGCGGGCCAGGGCAGATCAACGGGCAGATGCACATGCCAGCGCAGGGGCAGATCGGCCAAATCGCGCGGCAGATCGCTGTCGCCGTACTCCAGGCAGGCCCGCGTCTCGAAAAAGCAGAGACCGATCTCATCGATCCTGCCGCTCAGAAAACGCGCGTTTTCCGCCACGGCGCCGGGCAGCACAGCTGAAGGCGCGGCCAGGCGGCCGGACAGGGGGCGCGCCGCGCAGCCGGCTTCGCCGTGCCACGGCCCGGCGGCAGGGGCGGAACTCTGTCCGCTCGCGCGCTTCCCCGCGGCAGTATGTTCCGGAGGGCGTTGGGGCATATGCGGATCCCGGCCCTGGCCGCCGGCAGACGGCCAGGGCTGTGTGTGCTTATAACAGTTTTTGCAGTGCCCAGCCGTGCTCTTGCGCGGCTGCCTCGGTTTTTGGGCCGCCCAGCACGCAGACGACGCCCTGGCGCAAGCTTGCCAGCACATCCGCGAACTGGCGGAAGTGTTTTTCGGTGGTGCCCAGGATTTCTTCCCGCATTTGCGCGCGGGCCTCGTCCGTGTCGTTGGTCAGCCAGCGCGCCAGGGACTGGGCGCCCTTGGCGTCGGGCAAAAGATAACTGTCCAGATCCCCGATGGCCCCCACAATGGCACGGGTCAGTTGCTCCCTGTCCGGCGTGAAGCCGCGCAGAAAGTCGGCCATGCCGTCAAACGCGGCCAGGGTTTCGTCCACGTTGGGATCGCGGTAGGAGGCGCAGACCAGGGTGCCGCCCAGGCGATCCAGATTGCAGAAGGCTCCGTAAGCGCCGCCGCGCACGCGCACCTGTTCCCACAGGTGGCCCATGCGCAGATAACGCAGAATCACGCTGGCCGAGCCGTGGTAGACATAGCCGTGATCATAGAGATTGGCGGCCTTGCCCACATAGTTGATGCGGGCCGGCGCCAGAAATGCCTCGCCCGCGGGCAGATGCAGGGGCGTCGTGAGGCGCGCGCCGGGCGTGGCCGTGGCCGCCCGCTCAGGCAGGGAGGCCAGCAGGGACCGGACTTTGTCCCTGGCCGCCGCAAGCCCGGTGGCTTCGGCCGTGCAGTCGAAGATCGCGCCGCTGCGGGCAATGATCAGGCCGCGTAATTCCTCCAGATCGGCCAGCAGCGCGTCGGGTTCCTTTTCCAATTGTTCCAGCAGGCCGCGCACCGAAGCCAGGTAGCTCAGGCCCGAAGTGCGTTCCGCCAGGGCTCCGGCGCCAGTAAAATGCGCGCGCAGCCTGGTGCTCACGGCGGCATGTCCGGCTGCCTGCAAGCCGTGCTCCAGGCGGGCCTTGCCTTCCAGAAGCATCTGTTTGAGACGTTCGCGCGCCACATCCGCATCGCGCAACGGCTCCAGAAGAATTTCATGGAAGATGTCGAAAAGATCCGGGATCTTGTCGTAAACCGCCTTGCCCGCCAGGATCAGGTAGCTGAGGGTTTTGCGCTCGCCCCTGGTGGTGCCCAGCAGCGGCTCGGCTCCCACGCCGCCGGTCTTGGCCGCCATGTATGCGCCCAGTTGCGTGAAGTCGCGCCGGGCCGTGCCCAGTTCCGTAAGAGAACGCGCAAAAAGCGGCAGCAGGGCGATCAGGCGTTCGGGCACCTGCTCCAGCGGCAGGAGCAGACTGGCGTAGGCAATGCCCCGCGTGGGCAGCTCATGGCTCAGCGCGGCTTCCGGGATCTGAACGATCCGGCGGGGAATGGGCGCGTTCTCCCGTGGCAGATCGCCGAGGCCCAATCCGGGTATGGAAGCCAGGGCTTCGGCACTGTCCGGCGTGGTCTGGGCCTCTTGCAGGCGGCGGGTTTCCTCGCTCAGTTCCCGGCGCTGCTCCGGCCCGGCCGCAGCCTGCACGGCGGCCAGGCGGGCGGCCTCGGCCTCTTCCCGGGCCCGGCCCAGGCTGGCGTCCGGCAGCAGAACCACCGTGGCCCTGTGCGCATTGTTCAGGAACCAGTCCCTGATGGCCTGCTCAAAGACTTTCTCGCCCCTGGCCAGACGTTCCTTAAGAGCCGTGAGCGGCGCTTCCCAGGCCAGAGGGGCCAGCGGGTCGCCGCCGTACAGCCAGGTGGAGAGCGACTGGATCATGGCCGCCAGCCCGCGCGGAAAACGCCCGGAATTGTTTTCGCGGTAGGCAAATTCCACGCTGTTCACCGCCGCTTCCACGGCTTCGGGGTCTATGCCCTGCTCCGCCAGTTCCGCCAGAACCTCGAAAATCAAAAGCTCGGCCTTGTGCACGTCATCCGGGGCCACGCCTTTAAGACCAGTGGAATAGTACATCTGACGCAGATCCGTTTCCAGGCCGCAGCCCGTGGTGTCCTCGCCCAGGCCGGAGCTGATCAGGGCCTTGCGCAGGGGCGAGCCGGGGAGGCCTTCCAGAATATGCTCCAGCATTTCCATGAGCAGGGCCTGGCTCACGTCGCCCCGTTCGCCCAGCAGCCAGTTGATGGTGAACAGGGCGCGTGTTTCGCCTTCTGCCGCGGCATAGGGCACTTCCAGCAGGCGCGGCGTGGCCAGCCGCTGTTGCAGGGGCACGGCAGCATTGGCGGGCCGGGCCGCATAGCCGCGCAGGGCAGCGTCAAGCAGGCGCAGGCGTTGCTCTTCCGGGTCGTCGCCCCAGAAGAAAAAGCGGGCGTTGCTCGGATGATAATAGCGGCTGTGAAAATCGCAAAAGGCCGCATAGGTCAGATCCGGGATATGCTCCGGGTTGCCGCCGGAATCCAGGCTGTAGAGCGTGTCCGGGAACAGGGCCTGCTGGCTCTGCTCCGCCAGTACTGAATCCGGCGAGGAATACGCGCCCTTCATCTCGTTATAGACCACGCCCTTGTAGCTCCAGGGCCCGTCGGGCGTTTCGGCTTCCACATGCCAGCCTTCCTGGCGGAAGATGTCCTCGCTGATCCGGGGGTGGAAGACCGCGTCGATGTAGACGTCGATCAGGTTGTAAAAATCCTGCAGATTGGCGCTGGCCACAGGGTAGCAGGTCTTGTCCGGAAAGGTGAAGGCGTTCAGGAAGGTTTGCAGCGAACCCTTGAGCAGCTCCACAAAGGGTTCCCTGACCGGATATTTGTCGGAGCCGCAGAGCACGGAATGCTCCAGAATGTGCGCTACGCCCGTGGAATCCGTGGGCGGCGTGCAAAAGCTCACGCCGAAACATTTGTTTTCGTCCGCAGTACTCACGGAGAGCAGTTGCGCGCCTGTGGCATCATGCTGCCAGAGGCGGGCCGTGCCGCCCACTTCCGCCATGTTCCGTTCCGTGAGCAGGGTAAAGCCGTGTTTATTCATAAAATTCATATCCTTGTGTCGACGCTGCCGCTTGTCGGCCGCATGTCTTGTCAGGTGCTTGCGGCATAACTATATGTAGTACGCGCTTTTTTGAAAAGAGCCCCCGGCCTCGCCCGGCCCGGCGCAAAAGCAGGAGAATCCCGCATGGCGCATCTGGTGCGTTTTTTCATTCTCTTTTTTCTGGTGGATGTTTTGTCCCGCAATCCCGTGGCGGCCCGCTGGCTGGGCAAAGTGCGCGGCCTGGAAGCCGCGGCCGGACGCTATGCCTGGCTTGCGCCTCTGGCGCGCCTGATCTGGCGGCTGGGGCGGCGCGTACTCAGGCGTCGCTTTGCCGCGGGCGTGTAAACCGCACACGCGCACAGCGTCCGGATCGCAGCGCCCGCCCCGTGGGCGGCGCGCCGCGCGGCCATGTCCTCTTGCCATTATTGGGGCTTTGAGCTATAGAGGCCGTTCCATTACGCACACTCCGGCACGGCTCGGGGTGTCCGTCCGGCAGGCGCGCGTGGCGTCTGATCCACCGGCGGAGAGGAGCCCGTCAGAAACCGGAGTGGAGGAAACAACCCTCTGGAGGATTGCAATGGCTTACGTCAGCATGAAGCAGATGCTGGAAACCGGGGTGCACTTCGGCCACCAGACCCGGCGCTGGAACCCCAAAATGCGCCCGTATATCTTCGGCGCGCGCAACGGTATTCACATCATTGACCTGCAACAGACCGTGAAGCTCTTTCGCGTGGCCTACGACAAGGTGGTGGACGCGGTGGCCAGGGGCGGCAAGGTGCTCTTCATCGGCACCAAGCGCCAGGCCCAGGAGGCCGTGGCCGCCGAGGCCAGCCGCGCCGGGCAGTTCTATGTGGCCAACCGCTGGATGGGCGGCACGCTCACCAATTTCGTGACCATCCAGAAAAGCGTGGAGCGCCTCAAGAAGCTGGAAGCCATGTTTGCCGACGGCTCCATCAACCGCTACCAGAAAAAGGAAATCCTTTTGCTGGAGCGCGAGATGAACAAGCTGGAGCAGACCCTGGGCGGCATCAAGAATATGGATCGCCTGCCGCAACTGGCCTTTGTCATTGATCCCAACCGCGAGGACATTGCCGTCAAGGAATGCCGCAAGCTGGGCATCCCCATTGTGGCCGTCACGGACACCAACTGCGACCCGGACGTGATCGACTACATCATCCCTGGCAATGACGACGCCATCCGGGCCATCAAGCTCTTTGTGACCGCCTTTTCCGAGGCCTGCCTGGAAGGCGAGGCCATGCGCAAGGATCACAAGGCCGATGCCGCCAATGCCGAGGAAGCCATGCAGAAGGCCGCGGAAAGCGCCCCCGCTCCCGAGGCCGCCGCGGAAAGCAGCCCGGCCCCCGAAGCCCCTGCGCCGCAAGCCGCTCCGGCCGAGTAAGCGGGACTTCAGCTTTGTCTTTTCGGGGCAGCGCAGCCTGTGACGGGCGGCGCTGCCTTCCGTAGAGAACGCGATGCGTTCCAACTCCGGGCAGCCGGACATATTTTTGGAGAATGCAATGGCAATCAGCGCTCAACTGGTGAAAGAACTGCGCGACAAGACCGGCGCAGGCATGATGGATTGCAAGAAAGCCCTGGTGGAAGTGGACGGCGATCTGGAAAAGGCCGTGGACTGGCTGCGTCAGAAGGGCATGGCCAAGGCCGCCAAAAAATCCGGCCGCGCCACCTGTGAGGGCCTGGTCACTGCCGTGACCAGCCCGGACGGCAAGTATGTGGCCATGGCTTCGCTGCTGTGCGAAACCGACTTTGTGGCGCGCGGCGAGCAGTTTCAGAGCATGGCGGCGCGCGTGGCCCAGGCCGTGCTGGAGCATGATCCGGCTGACTCCACGGCCCTGGACGGCGTGGTGGGCGACGAGGTCAGGCAGCTTATCGCCGCGGTGGGCGAGAACATGCAGCTCGGCAAGTTCGCGCGCCATACCCGCCAGTCCGACAAGGAGGCCATCGGCCAGTACATTCATGCCAACGGCAAGATCGGCGTGCTGGTCTTTCTGAACTGCGGCAGGGCCGAGAGCGTGGACACGCCCGACGTCAAGGCTCTGGCCAAGAATCTGGCCATGCAGGTGGCCGCGGCCAGCCCCCTGGCCCTGGACGCTTCCAGCCTGGATCCGGCTGCTGTGGAGCGCGAGCGCGAAGTCTACCGTCAGAAAGCCCTGGAGGAAGGCAAGCCCGCCAATATCGTGGACAAGATCGCCGACGGCGCGGTGAAGAAATTCCAGAAGGAAGTCTGCCTGCTGGAGCAGCCCTATATCCGCGACGACAAGAAAAGCGTCAGTGACGTGGTGCGCGAAGCGGCCAAGGCCGTGGGCGACGAGATCACGGTGACGGGCTTCACGCGCATTCAGTTGGCCGCCGAATAAACGCTCTATCCGCCTGTGGCCGCGCAAAATGCGCCACGCGTTATCGTCAGGTTGACAGGGGGCTCCGGCCCCCTTTTTTGTTTTTTACGAACAGGGCGCGGATGTTGCCCGCGTTTTCGAGCGTTTTGCTCATGAAATTAGCAAAACGCTCTAAGCCCGCAGCCGCCGGGGCATTTCGGCAGGAGTTCGCGCTAATAGGGAATCCGTTCAAAAACCTTGCGGCGCGGGGTCAGGGAAATGTGGTAATACTGATTTTGGGGGATATAGATATAGGGCACATCCTCGCTGCGCTGGCGCAGAAACAGGGTGATCAGCACCCGGTTGATGGCCTGATGCCCCACGATCAGCAAGGGCGAATCCCCGGCCAGAAAGAGCGCGCGCCTCAGGCCGCGCTGCACGCGCTCGCGCAGAATGGCGTAACTTTCGCCGTTGGGATAGGCGTAACCGAATTTGTCGGCATTGCGCCCGGCCGTTACTTCGGGCATGCGCTCGCGGATTTCGGCATAGAGCATTCCCTCGCAATCTCCTGCCCAGATTTCGTCGAATTCCTTGAGGGCCATGACGTGCGCGCCGGGCCGTTCCGCCAGCACCGGGGCCGCGGTCTCGTGCGAGCGGAGCCGGGTGGAGGTAAAGACCCATTCCACTTCCCGGCCGCGTAAATGCCGGGCCAGGGCTTCGGCCTGAGCGCGCCCCTTGGCCGTGAGCGGCGGGTTGCCGCCGATGCGGCCCTGCACGTTGAATTCGGTCTGGCCGTGGCGGGCCAGATACAGGCTGTGCACCCAGACGCTGACCAGAATTTCGCGAATGGCGGGATAATAGGGCGAGCCTTCGCAGGCGCGCTCGTCCAGAATGCGGTTGGCCGTGGAATCCACGCAGAGCCAGAATTTTTCCTCGCCTAGCGGGTCATAGATGGTCTGATAGTAGTCGATGCGCTTGAGAAAACTTTGCAGCGCCTCTTCCTCGCTGTAGGCCGCGTATTCGGGCAGCGTGGTCTTGCGGCGGATGCAGGCGTTGAGCAGAAGTGGGTCTTCGTTGACGCACTCCACAAAGAGCACGGGATAGTCGTTGAGCGTTTTTTCAATGAGCGCGCGCCGGGCGCGGCTGGCGTTGGTGGCGTCCAGAATGGCCACCTCGCCGCCTTCGGCCAGCCAGGTCCGGGCCTGCTGCATATTGCGGCGGGCGATCAGCTCGCGGGCCTCGCGGCCGAAGCTGTTGTCAGGATTATAAAAATCCGGCTCCGTGGATTCCGCGCCCATCATGGCCCGGCGCATGTCGCCGTTGTTGAAGATCCTGGCCTGAATGCCTTCAGCCAGCAGGCCGTCGCGGATGCGGCGGGCCAGGGTGGACTTGCCGCGTGCGGGCAGGCCGACCATGGCCACATAGAGTTTCTGCATCTTTTCCTCCCCTGGGGATCATGGTAGGGGAAAAGCTCTCAAAACGGAAGATACTGTATACCTACTGCACGGTCAGCTTCAAAAATCGCTTTTTGCCCAGTTTGATCACATATTCCCCGGCAGGCAGCGGCGTTAGCGCGTCGTCGCAACGCACGCCGTCCACCGAGAGCGCGCCTTCCTTGATCAAGCGTTTGGCTTCGCCCCGGCTTTTGACCAGCCCGGCGGCTTCCAGAAAGGCCGGGGGCGTGCTGGCCTCGCCGTGTGCACAGGTCAGTTCGGGCGCGTCGGCGGGCACCCCCCCGTCAGCGAAGACCGCGTTAAAATCCTGTCGGGCCTGGTCGGCGTCTTTCTGACTGTGGTAACGGCAGACCATCTCATGTGCCAGCATTTCCTTGGCGGCCTTGGGATGCTGACGGCCCTGCTCCACGTCTTCTTTCAGCGCCGCAATCTCCTCCAGGCTTTTGGCCGAGAGCAGTTCGTAGTAACGCCACATCAGCGCGTCGGAAATGCCCATGACTTTGCCGAAGATCTCTGACGGCGGCTCGTCAATGCCGATATAGTTGCCGTAGGATTTGGACATCTTGCGCACGCCGTCCGTGCCTTCCAGCAGGGGCACGGTCAAAATGCACTGGCTCTCCTGGCCGTAATGGGCCTGGAGGTTGCGGCCCACCAGCAGATTGAACTTCTGGTCCGTGCCGCCCATTTCCACGTCGGTTTTCAGGGCCACGGAGTCATAGCCCTGGCAAAGCGGATAAAGAAATTCGTGGATGGAGATGGGGCGTTGCTCGCGGAAGCGCTTTTCAAAGTCGTCGCGTTCCATCATCCGGGCCACCGTATAGCTGGAGGCCAGTTTGATGAAGTCCGCGGCGTCCATTTTGCCCAGCCAGCCGGAATTGAATTCCACCAGGGTTTTGGCCGGATCAAGGATTTTGAAGACCTGCTTTTTGTAGGTTTCGGCATTGGCCAGAACCTGTTCCCCGGTAAGTGGGGGACGGGTTTCCGAGCGCCCGGAAGGGTCGCCGATCCGGCCCGTGAAGTCGCCGATCAGAAAGATGACCGTGTGCCCCAGCTCCTGAAAGTGGCGCATTTTGTGCATTACCACCGTGTGTCCGAGGTGCAGGTCAGGGGCCGTGGGATCAAAGCCCACTTTCACGCGCAGAGGCACGCCGCGGGAGAGCTTTTTGCGCAGTTCGTTCTCGTCGATAAGCTCGGCCACGCCGCGCTTGATCAAGGCCATTTGCCTGTCGATATCCGTCATTGCCGTACCCTTAGAGCATTTTTTGATTGAAAATATCCATTTTCAATCACTTCGCTGCCATCATTTCGCGTCCAGGCTTCAGCCGTTGCGACGAAGGAAGCTACGGATGAAGACAGCAACTGGTTACTGCGGCAGCCAGCCAACGCAACCGCTATCGCTATCCGTAAGCAAGCAAAGCTTGCTAACGGCTACCGCAACGCGGTCTGGACGCTCATTCGGCGCGGGCGTCAGCTAACGCTGCCGCCAGAGCGTTCAGCTCATTTCATGAGCAAAACGCTCTAGTGTTGCGTCAAGCTACAAGTGTCGGGTAAAGTCGTTTTAACTTTATCCTGGCTTGATCAGTTGTAAATTGCCAATTAATCTTGGAGCCAAGATTATTTCTTTGTGCCTGCCAACAATCCACTT
>NZ_JAAKEI010000033.1 GCF_011039085.1 Desulfovibrio sp. ZJ369
ATCGAGACCGGCAACGGCTGGCATTTCAAGCCCAGCCTGGATCTGGCCGTGATCCCGGCCGCCGGGGACATTGAGGCCCGCAGCGATGTGCGCTTCACCGGCGTGTCCGGCACTGCGGAACTGGAAACCCAGACCATGGACTACATCTCTTACATGGGCCAGGCCGGTCTGGAATTCGGCAATGACAACGTGAGCTTTGGCGTGAACTACAACCTGCAAACCGGTGTTCACAGCACGTCGCACGGCGTGTTTGGTACGTTCCGCTACGAGTTCTAGGGCATTTTGCCTGTAACATGCTCAAGAGCGTTTTGCTAATGAAAGTAGCGAAACGCTCTCGCTTGAGCAGAAAAGAAGCCTTTTGACTGGATGTTCCTTTTTGCGCAGGCACGACACCATGACCACTCTCGGCTCACGCATCAAAATGGTTCGCGGCAAGGAGTCACAGGAAAAATTCGCCGCCAGGCTTGAGATCAGCAAGGGCACTCTGGGCTTTTATGAGCGGGGCGAAAATCTGCCCAAATCCGACGTGATTCTTAAAATCTGCGCCCTCACAGGAGCTTCGCTTGACTGGCTGCTGACCGGCGCGGAATCCGCCTTCCGAGAACCGGCGCACAAGCGCGCCCCGTGCCTGACCCCTGCGCATCAGGCGGAACAGACCGCGGCCGCCGCGCCGCACGAGGGCCGGGAGTGTTCCTGCCCGCAGTGCGCGGAGCTGAAAAAACGCCTGACGGCCCTTGAGGAGGAACGGCGGGATCTTTACGCTGAAAACAGAAGCTTGTGGAAAAAGATGTGCTTGCTGCTGGAAGAAATTGCCCGCCCGCGAGAGCGGCAGCGGCAGCCGTAGCCTCCAGCTTTCCCTGTGACATGCTCTCACGATCCGCGGGGCGTGCCCCCTGCGTACGGGACCGCTCCGCGCCCTTGCCGTCCGCCGGTCATCGCTTCCCCGGCGGGCGGCCTTTCCTGAGGCCCGCGCCCTTGCTCCTTCCTTGGGGACGCGGGCCTCCTCCGCTTGCGCTGCCCGGAGCAGATCCGCCTGGCGACTTGCTTTCGACGGGGTGGGGAAACGCGCGTTTTGCCCGTGGTTTGCCGGCGTCCCCGGCGATCTGTGGAGCGCAAGGCAGTTTCAACCTGAAATGCTTGTGTCAGTTTCCTGCACAATGCCCCCGGCCAGCACTCTGCCGTCAGCGTCGTACACTGCCGCCACCTGTCCGGGCGCGCTTGGGGAGCAGGAGCTGTCCAGAACAATATGCAGGCGGTCGCCGCGCAGACGGGCGCAGGCCGGAACGGGCCGCTGCCGGTAGCGCAGCCGCGCCAGCACGCGATCGGGCCAAAGCTCCGGCTCCACCAGCACATTGACCTCTTCCGCCACGCAGGCCGTCATGCCCAGCAGGGCGCGCGGCCCCACTACCAGGGCATTTTGCCGCTTGTCCTTGGCCAGCACATACAGCGGCTCGCTGTGGGCAATGCCCAGGCCTTTGCGCTGGCCCTCGGTATAGCGCCACAGGCCCCGGTGCCGGGCGATTTCCCGCAGGCCTCCCGCGCCGTCGGCCAGCAGGATGGGGCCTGAACCCGGCGGCGTGATGCCCCGCGCGCGCCATTGGGCGGTCAGAAAGTCCGCGTACTCTCCGCTGGCGGGCGCGGAGCCGGAAAGAACGCCGCCCGCCTGCTTCCGCCCCGGCACAAAGCAGATGTCCTGGCTTTCGCCCGGCAGGGGCACCTCAAGCCCGGCCTGGGCCACCAGAGCCACGCTTTGGGCCTTGGTCCGTCCGGCCAGGGGAAAAAGCGCGTACCGCAGGCGATCCGCAGGCGTCAGACTCAGAAAATAACTCTGATCCTTGGCCGCATCCCGCGCCGCGGCCAGGCTGACGGGTGCGCGGGATCCGGGCAGGGCGGGTCCAAGCCGGGCATAATGGCCGGTGGCCAGTTTTTCAGCGCCCAGGGCAATGGCCGCGTCCAGCAGAGCGCCGAACTTCACGGCCCGGTTGCAGAGCGCGCAGGGGTTGGGCGTGCGCCCGGCCGCATAGGCCCGGGCAAAGGGTTCTATGACCCGGCTGTGGAATGTGGCGCGCAGATCAATGATATGCAGGGGAATATTCAGGATTGCGCAGGCTGCTTCCAGACCCGGAAGCGGATCGCGCTGCCCGGCGGGCGCGCCGCGCCCGGGCAGAAAAAGCCCGTGCAGGGCCAGGACGTCATGCCCGGCGGCGCGCAAAAGCGCCAGGGCGCAGAGGCTGTCCACGCCGCCGCTCACGGCCACGGCTATTTGCACGGCGTCCCCTAGAGAATCTGATTGAGGAATTGCCTGAGCCTGGGGTGACGCGGCGAGGTAAAAAGGGCTTCAGGCTGCCCCGACTCCACAATCTGCCCCTGATCCATAAAAATGAGGCGATCCGCCACGGTACGGGCAAAGCCCATTTCATGCGTGACGCAGATCATGGTCATGCCTTCCTCGGCCAGGGTGACCATCACGTCCAGCACCTCGCCGACCATTTCCGGATCAAGGGCCGAGGTGGGCTCGTCGAAAAGCATGATCGCCGGCTGCATGGCCAGAGCTCTGGCAATGGCCACCCGTTGTTGCTGACCGCCGGAAAGCATGGCCGGGTAGACATTGGCCTTTTCGCTGATGCCCACTTTTTTGAGCAGGGCCAGGGCGCGGGCCTCGGCTTCCTCGCGGGAAAGCCCCAGCAGTTTGACGGGCGCAAGCGTCAGATTCTGGAGCACGGTCTTGTGCGGAAAAAGGTTGAACTGCTGGAAGACCATGCCCAGATTGCGCCGGATATGGTTGATGTTGTTCTCCGGACTCATGACATCCAGGCCCTGCACGGTGATTGTGCCCTTGTCGATCTCTTCCAGGCGGTTGATGGAGCGCAGCAGGGTGGACTTGCCGGAGCCGGAGGGGCCGATGATCACCACGCGCTCGCCGCTGGAAACATTGAGGCTCACGTCCTGCAGGGCGGGCAGGGAGCCGAAATACTTCCAGACGTGGCCGATGGTGATGATGGGAGGGGAATCGCTACTTTCCGTCATAGTAATTCAACCTGGATTCCATGATGCTCACCGCTTTGGAAAGCAGGAGGGTGATGACCAGATAAATCAGGGCGACGACCGTGTATGTTTCAAAATACAGATAGGTTGTGCCCACAAAACTCCGCGCGCGCTGCATGATGTCCGGCACGGCCATGATTGAGACCAGGGAAGTGTCCTTGAGCATGGCGATGCACTCGTTGCCCACGGGCGGCAGAATGGTGCGCATGGCCTGGGGCAAGACCACATGGATCATGGTTTGCAGGCGGTTGAAGCCCAAAGAGCGCGCGGCCTCGCTCTGGCCCTTGGAAATGGCCATGATGCCCGCCCGGAACACTTCGCCCATATACGCGCCGTAACAGAAACTGATGGCAATGACCGCCGACGTGATGCCGCTGACCTGCACAAAACGCGAAAGCGCGTAGTAAATGTAAAAAAGCTGCACAAGCAGAGGGATGCCGCGAATGACCTCCACATAGGTGGAGGCCACAAGATTGATCAGGCGGTTGCGCGAGAGACGCCCCAGGCCGGTGAGCAGGCCCAGAGGCACGGCGCAGCAGATGGAGAGGATGGTGATCTTGAAGGTGATCAGCACGCCGTCCGGCAGATAGAGCAAAATGCGCAAATACGGCTCGGGCCAGAGCAGGCAGAGCAGAAAGAGCGAAATCACCGCCCCGAACAGGGCAATGGACCAGGCATTGATCAAGCGCCATTCGCGGGGATCCGGGATGGAAGCCCCCTCGGTGACCATGATGATGTTGCCCTTGCTGTGGGGATCTTTTGTTTCGGGCATGCGCCGCAGCCTCAATGGGGAAATGCCGTGCGCGCAAACCGGGCCTGGGGGACGGGCCGTGCGCGGGCTGTTGCTGTTGCAAGGGCCGCCGCGCCGAAATGCTGCCTCGGCGCGGCGGCGGAGCCGAAAAAAACGTTTTAGTTGTCCTTGCCCATCCACTTTTCGATGAGCCGGGCTTCCTCGCCGGATTCTTTGACCTGCCTGATGCCCTTGTTCAGTTTGTCAACCAGATCCTTGCGGCCCTTGCGCACGGTAAAGCCGTAATATTCCGTGTCGCCGGTCTTGAAGGAAAGATTCAGCTTGCCGGCGTAATCGGCCTTTTTGTTCACATAAAACATGGCCACGGGATCGTCGCAGATCACCGCGTCAATGCGACCGCCCACCATATCCTGAATGGCCAGGCCCACGTCGTCGTACTCGCGGATTTGCGCGCCCACGTCAGCCTTGCGCAGGACGAAAATGCCCGTGGTGCCGATCTGGCCGCCCACCTTCTTGCCCTTGAGCTCTTTCAGGCTGGTGATTTTCTTGTCCGCGGGCAGCACCACGGCCTGCACCACTTCATAATACGGCTCGGAAAAATCGAAGGTCTTCAGACGTTCGGGGGTGATGGTGGTGGAGGAGGCCACAATGTCGTAATTGCCTGTGGCCACGCCGGCGAAAATGCCGTCCCAGGCCACGTTGCGCACATCCACTTCAAAGCCCGCGGCTTTGGCCACCGCACGGATGTAATCCGTGGAATAGCCTTCGGGCTGTTTCTGGGCGTTGAGCATTTCCATGGGCGGCCAGGTGCAGTCGCTGGCAACAATGTATTTTTCCGCAGCCAGGGCCTGACCGCAAAAAAGGGTCAGCATGAGCAGGGCAAGGGCAACTCCGCGAAACATAGGGCCTCCTTACAAGAACAGATTGGAAGACAGGGCAGACAAGCATCCCGCGCATGTGCCGGGCGGCCTGTGTTTTTACCGGGCCGGTTCAGACAGAACCGCCTGCCGTCTCCGGCTGGCTGGCGCTGCCACGGCGCGCCCGGGATGCACCAACGCGTGTTGCGCGGCCGCCGCAGCATTTCAATCTTTATCCGGGGCCGCAGCGGCAGTCAAGCGTCTCCACAGGGCTGACGCAGAAGATGCGTCAGCCCTGCGCGTCACCAGCGGTTGCCGGGAGCGGGGTCATCGTCCTCCTGCCCGGGTTTCGCGGCAGGGGCGGGCTGCGGCGCGGGTTCGCTTTCAAAGTCCTCGTTGCGATCGTCCTTGAGCGACTGTTGCAAAAACCAGTCTTCACGGATGCGCCAGGAAGCCGCGGCCGTGTAGGCGGGCGAGGAGTAGCCCACGGAAAGCACCAGGGTGCGGCGCGCATGCTCCTGCAGCCGGATCAGAAGCGGCGTAAAGTCCGCGTCGCCGGAGAGAATGATGAACTCGTCAAAATGCGTGGTATGGGAAAGATCATCCATGCAGTCCATGACCAGATGAATGTCCGTGCTGGTCTTGCCGCGCGAGGTCAGCGGCGGACAGTCCACCACCTGAAAGGCGCTGCGGATGAAAGGGTTGCGGAATTCCTGGTAGCGTTGGGGATTCAGATAACACATGCGCTTCAAAATGCGCCGGCGCACGCCCTCGCCGTAAAGGATGCGCAGGGCGTGGTTTTCAATCCAGCGTACCCAGCGATAGGGCGCGATGCCGAAAGTGCGGGCCGCGTCCGGGTCTGCTTCCAGAAAACGGGTATAAATATTGTCGAAATCAACATACAGCGCGCTGTAAACCTCATCAAAACCGGTAAATCGTGCCATTGTCACCTCAATAGAAAGTATATGAATGCCATATTCGACCGTGCGCGGAAGAGCACGCGGCATGGCAGGAAAAGCAAAGAGCCGCGCCGCGACCTTTCGTCGTCGGCAAGGACGCTACAGCATATCGCAGAGGAATCCAACAAGTTTCGCATTCCAAGCCCCTGCCGCATGGATCGCGAAACGCGGTTCCGCCACGGCGTTGCAGGCAGCCGCAGCATTGCCGTGCATCTCCATCAGCTCTTCAGACCGGCAGATACAGGATCGGCGTGGCCGCGAAGCGCCGCTTGCCAGGCGTTCCGCGCAATGGATATTTCCGCTATCGCATTGCTTTAATATACATAGGCCAGTGGAGAGGGCAAAGCAAGGATTTTGCTTTGGCTTGAATTTCATCGCTACTGCGGCTAGGATGCCGCGGACAGCCGGAATCAAATCAGACCCGCGCCAGGCAGGGGGGAAGCGTGAAGAAAACTTTTGCCGCTGCAACGTCATGGATCATGCCGCTACAGCAGTCTGTCACGGCATTGCGACAGGGCCCTCCGGGCCAGTTGTGGTTCTTTTGTCTGTTCTGGTCTTTCTGGCTCTCCCTGGCTTCTTTTCCCATCGGCTACGGCATGCGCGAAGTGCTGCCTGTCCTCAGTTGCATCTTTTTGCTGCTCTATTACCGCCATGAGTGGCATAACAGCGTGCTGCGCAGGCTCAACGCGCGGCCGCTGTTTTATTGCCTCTTTCTGATGATCCTGATCGGCGTGATCTTTTCCGGCAACGTTTGGGCTTCCTTCCTGCATGCCGGCACAGGCATCAACAAGGGCTTCATTCTGCCTTTCATCGCCATGGAATGCGCGCGGGAGGAAAAGGATCTGCGGCGTCTGGTCTGGGCGTGCGTGGCGGCCTGCTTCTGGCAGGGTCTGGACGGGATCTGGCAGGCGGGCACGGGCCGCGACTTCATCATGGGCTATGCGCCCAATGCCGGGCGGCTGACCGGCAGCCTGGGCGACTACACCGTGGGCAATTACATTGCCCTGGCGCTGGTCCCGGCGTTCAGTCTGTGGTTTCTTCTGCGGCAGCGCCTTGGGGCCGTGAGTTCCGGCTTTTTGTGGCTGACCGCGCTGTGGCCCGCCTTTTTTCTGCTGCTGGGCGCGGCCAGCCGCAGCGGAGCTCTGGCTGTGGCCGCCTCGGTCGGGTTCTGGGCCGTGCTGCGCCGCAGAGGCTGGCAATGGCGCATCGTGCTCTGGCCTTTGCTGGCCTTGGGCGTGGCCGCCTTGCTTGAGGGACGGATACGCTCCGAAGCCTTTATGCAGGATGGTCGCTGGAGCCTGTGGAAGCTGGGCTGGCGGGTCTTTCTGGAACATCCCTGGTTCGGCGCGGGAGCCGGGCAGTACAATGCGGCGTTCCGCGCCCTGGGCCTCAGCCCGGAAAAGGACGCGATCACCATCAGCCATCCGCACAATCTCTATCTGGACATGCTCTATGCCCACGGCATGGTGGGCTTCAGCCTGGGCATGATCTTTCTGCTCGGCTTTCTCTGGTGGGGCTACAAACGCATCCGCCCGCGCCTCGCGGCGGAATGCGAAGGCAGGTCCGCCAGCCTGCATTGGCGGCTGACTGCCTGGTTCTGGATCGGCTTTGCGGCCTGGCTGGTCAACGGCGTCTTTGCCCATGATTTTTACCGCATCTGGTGGCTGGCCCTGGCCATGAGCTATCTGGGCGTGATGATCGGCGCGGTGGTCAACGGCATGGGCGGCGAAAGCACGGCTCAGGACGATCTCCCGGCAGGGGCGGACGACGCGGCAGCCTGGGCGCGAGAGGGCCAGCACAGGCCGGAAGGCCCGTGCGCGGCCAGGCCCTGAGCCCCAAGCGGCTCACTCTTCCTCAAATTCCTCACGGCGCGGGCTGTGCCGCCCGTGCTCGCGCAGCAGGGCCAGGGCTTCGTCCCTGGTCATGATCCGGCCCTTGCAGCGCGCGTTCTGCAAGGCGTTTTCCGGGCAATAGCCCAGTTGCACGCAATTGGGGCCCGCGCCCGCAAAAAGATCCGGCGCGGCCCGGCGGCAGAGGCGCAGCATTTTCCAGGCCAGATCGCGGATTTCATGCTGGGCGTTGCGGCAACAGCGGATGGCGAACCAGTCCAGCAGGGCGTGGGCGTTCATGCCGATGATCGCCTTGAACTCCGTGGCCTGGGGCTTCAGATAGCGCAGGTCTTCC
This sequence comes from Desulfovibrio sp. ZJ369, assembly GCF_011039085.1. Classification (GTDB taxonomy): domain Bacteria; phylum Desulfobacterota; class Desulfovibrionia; order Desulfovibrionales; family Desulfovibrionaceae; genus Desulfovibrio. The sequence continues at coordinate 7,797 of NZ_JAAKEI010000033.1, forward strand.
TCTGGCAGCCCGGCGCTGAGACCGGCATCATACCACTGGCGGGTCAGCTCGGCCAGATCCCGGCCGCTCAGCCGGGCCTCGCGCCCGTCGGGCAGGGTCACATGGGCTTGGAATGCCGCGGCCTCGCGCGGATACACCACGCAGAAGCGCCGCTTGCCGTTCAGCTCCGCCCGGCCGGACTTGATCAGATAGGAGGCCAGGCGCTTGCGCACCAGTTGCGTTTCCGTGACGCGCGAATAGCCCTCAATGCCGAAGAGGAAAAAGTCGAATTCCAGAGCCGCGCGATGCCCGGAAGCCAGAATGTTTTCAACAATCCGGCGGGAGTAGGGCGAAGCGGCAATGTCTTCCAGCGCGCGCTCGCTGCGCACAAAGCGCGCCGCCAGATCCGTGTAGATTTTGCCGCCGCCCGCGAGCAGCAGCACCTTGCCGTTGCCGGTGAATTTCTCGTCGATCATCAAAAGCACTCCCGGTTGCGGACGCGGCATTGCGGAGCCTGCCGCGGGCTGAGGCACTATAGGTAAAATCACCCCCGGCGGCAAGGCGTGGGGAGGCGCGGCCGTTCAGCCCTCAAGGACGCATTCGGGACAGATTGACTTTGAAATGCCGTGCCCTGAGAGCCGCCGCCGTCGCCTTGACAGGGCCGGGGCAAAAAAGACAGAATAAGAGCCGTTTTTGCGATTTTTCAATTCCAGTGAAGGAGAAGAGCATGAGCCAATCCGCCCGTTACGGCATCCCCGACAGCCGGGGTTTTTTCGGCGCATATGGCGGCCAGTATGTACCGGAAGCCATCAAGGCGCGCCTGGATGAGCTGAGCCGGGCCCTTGATGCGGCCCTTGAGGACACGTCCTTTCAGCGGGAGTTGGAATCTCTTTTTGTTCATTATACCGGCAGGCCGAGCCCGGTTTTTCACTGCGCCAATCTGAGCGAACGTCTGGGCGGCGCGCAGATCTGGCTCAAGCGCGAAGATTTGAACCACCTGGGCGCGCACAAGATCAACAATACCCTGGGCCAGTGTCTGCTGGCCAGGCGCATGGGCAAAAAGCGCGTCATTGCCGAAACCGGGGCGGGCCAGCACGGCGTGGCCACGGCCGCGAGCGCGGCGCTCATGGGGCTGGAGTGCACAATCTGCATGGGCGAGGTGGACATTGAGCGCCAGCATTTGAACGTGATCCGCATGGAGATGCTGGGCGCGCGCGTCCTGCCCGCCACATCGGGCCAGCGCACGCTCAAGGAAGCCGTGGATGAAGCCCTGGCCCTGTGGATAAGCGATCCGGACATGTTTTATGTGCTGGGATCGGCCGTGGGGCCGCATCCCTATCCCTATATGGTGCGCCGTTTCCAGTCTGTCATCGGCCGGGAGGCCCGCGCCCAGATGCTGGAGGAGCTCGGCCGCCTGCCTGACGTCTGCCTGGCCTGCGTGGGCGGCGGCTCCAACGCCATTGGCCTGTTCGCCGGTTTTCTGGACGATGCCGATGTGCGCCTGGTAGGCGTGGAACCCGGCGGCCGGGGCACGGCCTACGGCGAGCATGCGGCTTCGCTCTGCCTGGGCGAGCCGGGTGTGCTGCACGGCTTTCATTCCTATATGATCAAGGATGCCAACGGCGAGGCCGGGTGCGTGTACTCCATTTCAGCGGGCCTTGATTATCCCTCGGTCGGGCCGGAACACGCCCAGCTCAAGGATCAGGGGCGCGCCGAATATGTCAGCGTCACGGATCAGGAAGCCTTGGAGGCCTTTTTTGCGCTTTCGCGCCATGAGGGCGTGATTCCCGCCCTGGAATCCTCGCACGCCCTGGCTCAGGCCATGAAAATGGCTCCGGGCATGTCCGGGGACAAGGCGCTTCTGGTCAGCCTGTCCGGCCGGGGCGACAAAGACGTGGCCCAGGTGGCCGAAATGCTGCGGGAGCATAAAATCCGGCAGCCTGAAGTATAGTGAAAAGCGGAGACAGGAATGCGTAGAGCGGTCTTGGGGGGCACGGGCTTTATCGGCACGCCCCCAAGGTCAGCTCCAGTCATGACGCGTCATTTTTATCTCTTCCCGATTTTGCTCTGAAGATCCAGGAGTTTTTTTGGTATGTAATCCCCAATCTGAGCAAGGTGCGCTGAATGGCAGAAATATTACATGTTTTGTTAAATTTTGCTTTTATCTTTTCAAGAGTGATTGAAGGTTCGTCCCTTATAAGCAAAATGAGTTCATTTTCTTCTTCTTTGGTAAAAATACGAGGACGACAACCTCGTTTTTTCGGAACTTGTTCTTCATTATTGGCATCTGCTCTTAACCAGTTTTGTATTGTTTTGTAATGAACACAATAGGCATCAGCTAACTGTTGCTGTGTAAATTTACCAGTTTTGTACGCCTCAACAGCCTTGATCCGGAGTTCTTTGCTTGCGATTGCCATACATATAGTTTAAAATATTTTTTACATATTTTCAATAGCAAAACGCTCTAGCGTCCCCAAATGCTCAACAGGGGCCGGGCCCCCAGCAATTCGTCCAGGGGCATTTCGACCTTTTGCGCGCCCGCGGCCCAGGGAGCCACCTGATACGGCTGAAAGTTGATCAAAAGACCTGCGGGCGTAAGCGTCAAACTGGAAAAATTCTCCACCGTGGGCGCGGCTCCGTCCCTGAGCATCTGCCCCAGGCGGCCGCCGCCGAGACGGCGGGACAATTCCCGGTATGACCAGTCGGACATCAACTGCAAGGCCGTCTCCGGAGCCTCGAACAAGTCCACCAGACCCAGGCGCTGGCCCGTGATCAGGCTGTAGTTCAGGGTAATGATATCCTGGTTGCCGTGAGCGCCGCCGGTATAGGTCCAGATTTCAAACGTGAGGCTTATGGCCGCGTCGGAGGGGCGGGAAACATCGCAGGAGCCCCAGAGCTCGTAGGAGGGGCCTTGTTCCGCTGCATCTTCTCTGCCGGACAGGCCGAAACCTTCGGTGTCCAGATGTTTCTCAAAGGCGTCGGCAATGCTTGTGGCCCAGTGGCGGATGTCCGCGTCAATGTCACTGCGGCCGAGGGAGGGATAGCTGATATTGATCAGAGGCGTGCCCGGGCCTCCGGGGCGGATGATCTGATGATCCAGAATGCCCGGCCGCGTGGAACCGGAAATTTCGGCCGCCGCCGCATCACTGCCGCGCAGTTCGCCTGCCGCGGTGTCCTCTGCTGACAGGCCGCCCGCAGGCAGTTCAGGGGAAGAGACGGCCAGATCCGGAAGTGCTGCGCCGGCCACGGCGGTTGCGGTGAAAAGACAGCAAACTATTCCCATCAAAAACGCACAAAAAACACGGGGCATGAACCCACCTCAACGCGCCTGCGGGCGCTTCTCGTAAAGCCCGAAGATCCGCCAGAGAATTTTTTGATTGAAAATGAATATGTTCAATCAAAAAACGCTCTAACGCGCAAGGCAACAGCGCAAATACGTCGCGCTTGTGCCTGCGCGGCCCCTGGCTCAAGCCTCAATCCGCTTTGCCGCTGTATGCCGAAGCGGTTGAATCCTGCGCGGCAAACGGCCGTGCGCCACGGTTGCGCTATTCCTTCCAGATCTGGGGGTTGGGGCCTGCGGCTTGCAGTTCCGTCAGGGGCATATCCACATGCTGCGGCCCGGCGGCCCAGGGAGCTACCTGATAGGGCTGGAATTCAATGCGCACGCCTTGCGGCATGAGGCTCAAGTTGGCAAAATTCTTACGATCCGGCGACACGCCGTCGCGTATCATCTCTGCATCGGCATATTCGCCCAGGCTGCGTTGCAGTTCCTGCTGGGACCAGACGGACATCAATTGCAGGGCTTTTTCAGGATCTGCGAACAGATCCGCAAGGCTCAGGCTGCGGCCCGCAGGCAGACTGTAGTTCAGACAGGTGATTTCCAGATTGCCGTGCGCGCCGCCGGTGTAGCTGTAGACGTTGAACGTCACGCTTACCGCTGCATCGGAGGGGCGCGAGATTTCAAACAGCCCGGTGAGGTCCCATGTGCCGTAGGTTTCAGGGCGTTCCTCGCCGGGCGCGTCGCCGCTCTCATGCACTTCGCGCTCATAGGCGTCGGCGGTCGTTGTGGCCCATTGCCGGATCTCGGCGTCAACGCGGGGCTGGCCCAGTTCCGGATACCAGAGGCTGACTTGCGGCTGGCCGGAGCCGCCGCGTGTAATCCGCCGGTTGATCACGCCCGGATAAACGGCCTGAACGGGCGCGTCATTTTCCGTGTCGGCAGGCGCGACGGCGCTTTCCGTTGGCTCCGCAGCCGGTTCCGCGGCGGTGGCCTGCGCGCAGAGCAGCAGGAGCGCCAGCGCGCAGGCTGCGGGCAGAGTCAGAAGGGTATATTCACGCGGCATGTTTTTTCTCCTTGCGGCACTGAAGCAGAGTTTTCCAGGCGGTTTTTTTAACGCAGATTACCTTTGAGAGTATACACTCTCCAAGTGGTAGAGCGTGTTGCTAATGAAATTAGCTGAACGCTCTGGCAGGGAGAAACCATGCCTGCCGCGCGCCTCAGTCGGTGGCGGCCATGCCGCCCACGGCTGAGGCTGGAGTGCGTTTCTTTCACAAGCGGCTTGTTTTCCCTGAAAGGAACAACGCCTCAAGATGAAGACAGCCCTAGACCTTAAAGCCCAGGCGCAACAGCCAGACCTTGCGCCAGTTTTTGAGCAAAAGCACCACGGCCAGGGCCAGATAGACCTGAGCGAAAAAATAGTGCAGGCGCAAGGGATCATGGGGCAGGCCCAGCATGGCCTCCAACTGCACGTCGTAGAAAGGCGAGAAGAGCTGGGCCGCGAAAAGAAGCAACAGCCAGAACGCTTCCCGTATGGAGAGGCGCAGATCCAGCAAGAGGGCCACGGCAAAGATCGACTGCCCGGCTGTCAATAATATTTCCTGAAACTGATGTGTGTCAAGGTTTATGGAAGGAGAAAGGCCGCCGGAGGAAACGGCATAGACGCCAGGTATCATGCCCACCAGCAATGTCCACTGGTTAAGCTTGGACGAGAGCAGACTGCCCAGCGCCAGCCCGGCGTTGCCACGCAGAGCGAACATCACGGCCACCACGAATTCAGGCGCTTCAGAGGCGATGGGCGCAAGCCACTGCACGAGCAAAAACTCGTTGACGCCCAACAGCTTGCCGCTGGCCACCAGGCTTTCGCTGAACGGCTCGGCATTGAAGAGGATCACCACGGCCGCAAAAAGAAAAATGCCGATCACAGTCCGCAGGCGAGTGCGCCTGGGCAGCCTGGCCAGCACCGCGGCCGGACCTTCGGGGGCTTCCTCTTCCACCGGACGGCGGGCGATGATCCAGATGTACCAGGCGTAGATGGCCAGAAAGATCAGGCCATCCACCCAGGTAAGCGAGCCCTTGAGCGGAATCAGCAGAGCATAGATTGTGGCCATGCCCAGAAAAAGCACATCCGTGCGTTTGTCGTCGTGCAACTGCACGGCCGCGTGGTAGCGCCCGGCAAAAATCAGCACGATGGCCGTCCAGCCCACGCCGATCAGCAGCCGGTTGGCGCCGGTCATATTGGCAATGGCGTAGTGGGAATAGGCGCTTTCCGGGTGCTGGCCCGCCATCCAGGTAAAATACATGTCCACGGCGTATTCCGGCAACACGGCAATAAAGGCCACCACGGCCACGGCCACGGCCTGCGGGATGTCGAGCTGGGCCACTTCGCAAGCCCAGGTCAGCAGGAAGGAAGCCCCCAGAATGGCCAGCCCCGAGAGCAGCGCCACCAGCAGCGGCGACATGTCCGGGTGCATGAAATGCAGGCCCAGACCCGGCAGGGTGATCAGCGCGGCCAGGAGATATGGGCGCAGGGCGCGGAGGTTCATAGCGTCTCCTTGAAATAAAATGCGGTTTTCGCGCTGGATGCGCGTTCTGTTGAGCCCTTTGCAGAGTCGCATTTTCCCCTTGGGTGAAAAAGGATCTGAAAGGCGGGGCTTTTTCCGGGCTCCACGCCCCGGCGTGCGGCCCGTTGTCTGCCGGGGAGAGTATTCTCACCGGCGACATGATCAAAAAAAAAAAGACCTTGGCACAGAATGCCAAGGTCTCACTGATCGGCACGGCCGACGGCGACACCAGACCCTCAGGGTCAAGCTGTTGATGCCGCCCGGGTTTCGGGAACCCAGTTACTCCCCTTGTGAAGGGCACGTTATCCGCAGGCCGCCGAAGTGTCAAGGCGAACACGCGGCCGTAAGGAACGGGTTGGCGCAGAGCGCGGAAGCCGCATGGCGGGCTTGCCAGCGGGCCTGCCTGCGGCTAATATAATCAGAGAAATCAGGCCGGATCGCGGGTGCAACGGGTACGCCGTGAGCTTGTGGAAGAAAAGGGCAGGCCCTTGCCGGCCTGACGCGAGGCCGGGGAGCCCGGCACGGATGAAGCCGTGCTGTTTTTTGCCGCGGGCTTGCCGTTTTTTTTGCGGCCAGGCCCGGTTCCGGCGCTGAAGGCGCAACCGGGTTCCGCGTCCGTCGCGGTCAAAAGCCGGACGCGGCGGGAGCGTCCCTGAGAAAGGCCGGACCGGAGCCGGATACTAGAGCATTTTTTGATTGAAAATATTCATTTTCAATCACTTCGCCGCCATCATTTCGCGTCCAGGCTTCAGCCGTTGCGACGAAGGAAGCTACGGATGAAGACAGCAACTGGTTACTGCGACAGTCAGCCAACGCAACCGCTGTCGCTATCCGTAAGCAAGCAAAGCTTGCTAACGGCTACCGCAACGCGGTCTGGACGCTCATTCGGCGCGGGCGCCAGCTAACGCTGTCGTCGTAGAGCGTTTAGCTAATTTCATTAGCAAAACGCTCTACGGCGACATGAGGAGACATATTGTGAAAATCGTTTGCCCCCAGTGCGGTTTCAGCCGGGAACTGTCCCCTGATCGCCTGCCTTCGCGCTCGGTCATCGTCACCTGTCCCCACTGCGGCTGCCGTTTTCGTTTCTCGTCCGACAAGGGCCTGCTGGAGACGCTTTCGCCCGTCGCGTCAAAACCTGAAGCGGAAGTTCCGGGCGCGGGCCGCGCGGCCCCGGCAACGCAGGGCGCAACGGAACATGATGATCCCCTGCCGCCCGGCGCCATTGTGCCGGGGCGCGACATGAATGCCGCGGCCGCGCCGTTGCGCCCGGAGGGGATTGCGGCGGACGCCGGGCAGCCTGAACGCGACGAGCAGACCGGGGACAACATCCGGGGCAGCAACGCGGCCGCGGCTGATGCGGAGGCAGAGGACATCCGCCTTGAGGCCAGCCGCGCCTATGCCCGCGAGGCTGCCCGGTTGCGCGGCGGGGCAGGCCCTGAGCCGCGGGACGCGGCGGAAGACATCCCCTGGGATGCGGCTCCGGAAAAGGACGGCTGGCTTGTCTCCTTTTACCAGACGATCATGCGGGTTATGTTCGACGCGCCGCGCTTTTTCAGCAGGCTCAATCCCGGCGCGCATGTGCTGCGCTCTCTGGCTTTTTATCTGATCGTGGCTGTGATTCAGATTGTGGGCGTGCGGATCTGGGGCGGCATGTTGCAGACGCTCATGGCTCCCAGCGCGGCCACGGATCCGCAACTGGGCAAAATACTCGCCATGCTGGCTCCGCAGACCAATCTGGCCATAACCCTGCTGTACAGCACTGCTGAACTCACCTTGCGCATCTATATTTTCAGCGCCATCATCCATCTGAGCTGTCGCCTGATCGCGCCGCAGCGAAGCAGTTTTGCCCTGATCTTTCAGGTGCTGGCCTATGCTTCGGCCCCCGGCCTGCTCTATGTCGTTCCCCTGCTCGGCCCGGTGGCGGGCATGATCTGGAATGTGGCCTGCGTGGTGGTGGGCTTGCGCGCCGCCCTGCATCTCAGCTGGCCGCAAACGCTGATGGGCCTTGCGCCTCTTGCCTTGCTGCTCTTGCTGATCGGGCCGTTGTTCCTGCAGTTGATGGCCGCGGCACAGATCTGAGGGCAGAGGGCATGGCCCGTCTCTGGCAGCGGCTTCGCTCTCTCTGGCACGAATTTCGCAAACGTCGGGAATATGGCGCGGTGATCCGGCCCGATCAGATCCGCGCTCAGGCCGAGGAACTGGGGCATCTGGCGGAACTGGCTCGCCGAAGCGTGCCCCTGGCCGCGTCTGAACTCCGCCATTTGTCGCGCCTGGCCGAAGAGATGCGCCATCTTGCGGAGATGACCCGCACTGCCTCGTTTTGCCGGGTGCCTGCGGACAGACGTTTTGCCCTGCATGTGAGCCTGCGCGACGCGCAGGAAAAATTGCTCGCCTCTGTTCAGAAGGCGCGCCTAGCTTCGGAGAAGCCGCAATGAACCTTCGTGCCGCGTTGCGCGGATTCCATCTGCCGCTGAGCCTGTTCCTGAGCCTGGCCGCAGGCTGCGCCACCACCCCGGACGACAGCCGCACATCCATTTCCCTGGCCGGGGATTTCAGCACGCCCATCCAGATTCAGATCGACAATTTTGTGCGCCGCCAACCCCCGGCCATTTATGTGGCCCCGCGCCAACGCGCGGATCACCGCCCGCGCGCCCTTTTCGTGCCTCTGCGCAGCAGGCAGCAGATCACCAACGCCGTGACCTTTGGCGAGATGCTCTCGCGCCAGATCTGGCACATCTGGCTTTCTCTCAATGCCTTTGAAGCCCTGGAGTACGCGGCGGACGCGGGGCCCTTCGAGCCGCAGCGCGCCCTGGCCCTGGCGCGGCGGCAGGGCGCGGAGCTTCTGGTGGGCGGCTATATCAATCATTACATGGATGGCGGCAGCGGCGGGGAGAGTTCCCTTTCTCTGGCCATTGAAATTTACGATGTGAAATCCGGCGTGCTGTTGTGGTCCATGGCCCAGGGCGGCCTGATGGAAGCGCGCCAGGTGCATGATTTTTATCTTTTCTCGATCAAGGAGCGCAACCCGGCAGATCCTTCCGGCCTTATTGCGCGCACTCTGGCCTGGGATATGGGCCGCGAAGTGCTCTTCTGGGTCAATCCCGCAGCCCGCAGAAGCAACAGTTCCGGCCTGAGTTCGGTGCTGGGCGCGAAGGCATTTTAGAGCGTTTTGCTCATGAAATGAGCTAAACGCTCTACTCCGCTCCAAAGGGGCGCTCATAATCATCCACGTCAAAGCGCTCCTGCCTGAACCAGCAATGCCGCTCAGCCTCGCTGATCCGGCGCAGCGCCCGGCAGGGATTGCCCACGGCCAGCATATTGTCCTCTATGTCTTTGGTCACCACGCTCCCCGAACCGATCACCACGTTGTTTCCCACATGCACGCCGGGGTTGATCACTGTATTGCCCCCGATCCAGACATTGTCGCCAATACTGACGCCCACGCCATACTCATAGCCCGAATTCCGGGGCGTCGGGTGCAGCGGATGTCCGGCCGTGTAAATGGCCACATTGGGCGCGATCATGGCGTAGTTGCCGATCCTGACCCTGGCCACGTCCAGCACGGTGAAATTGTAATTGGCAAAGAAGTTTTCGCCGACTTCAATATTATAGCCGTAATCACAGTAAAACGGGCCTTCAATGCGCAGATGCCTGCCGCATGCTCCGAGAATTTGGCGGATCAGGGCGTCCCGTTCCTCTTCCCGCTCCGGCGGCAGGCTGTTATAGCGGAAAATTTTCTGCCGGTTGGCAAGACGCTCTTCCGCGAGGCCGTCCAGCCAGGCTTTGTACGGCAGCCCGGCAAGCATTCTTTCCTTATGATTCATGGGTGGTGATTTTCTCCTGAGCGCATCAGCCCTGCCGCGGGCACACTGAAGAGCGGCGGCCATCCGGCCGCCGCTCTTCAGTGTGCCCGTACCACTCAGAGACAGATCTAGATGAAGAATATCCAGGTCAGCAGCGCAAACAACGGGATCAGGATGCCCACGGACCACAGCATGTAACCGAAAAAGCTGGGCATCTTCACGCCCTGGTTTTCCGCTATGGAGCGCACCATGAAGTTGGGCGCGTTGCCGATGTAGGTATTGGCGCCCATGAACACCGCGCCCGCGGAGATGGCTACCAGGGTGGTGGCCATATCGGTCATCAGGTGCGCCGCGTCGCCGCCCGCGGTGTTAAAGAACACCAGGTAGGTGGGCGCGTTGTCCAGGAAGCTGGAAAGCGCGCCGGTGAGCCAGAAGTACATGGCGTTGACCGGCTGGCCGTCCGGCGTGGAAACCATCTGGATCAGGGAGGCCAGAGCGCCTTCCGTGCCGGCGCGTAAAATGGCGATGGCCGGAATCATGCTCAGGAAAATGCCGAAGAAAAGTTTGGCCACTTCCTCAATGGGAGCCCAAGAGAAACCGTTGAGCTCGCGGCAGCGCTTGCTGGTGAACTTCCAGGAAAGACCGGCCAGACAGAGCAGGACAATGTCCCGCAACAGGTTCTGGCCTTCCACGGGCACGCCGTAGACTTCGATCCAGGCGCCCAGCGGCAGCATGCCGGAGGCCAGAACCGCCAGCACCACGCCCAGGAGAAAGAGCAGGTTGATCTTGCCGTCCAGGCCGAGTTTTTCTTCCACGGCCTTGGGATCATGCGGCGCCGCGGGACGGCCTTCCTTGTTGAAAAGCACTGTGTCCAGGAGGAAGAAAATGGCCAGCAGCGCCACGGAAAGAAGCAGGGTTTTCACGAAAAGATGCGCGGTGGTCCAGAAAAAGCTGACGCCCTTGAGAAAGCCCAGGAAAAGCGGCGGATCGCCCAGCGGCGTCAGCGAGCCGCCGATGTTGGCCACCAGAAAGATGAAAAACACGACGGAATGCACGCGGTATCTGCGATGGGCGTTGGCGCGCAGCAGCGGCCGGATCAGCAGCATGGCCGCGCCTGTGGTGCCCATCCAGCTGGCCAGGATGGTGCCCACGGCCAGAATGCCCGTATTCACCAGCGGCGTGCCCACCAGCGAGCCTTTCAGGCGCACCCCTCCGGCCACCGTGAAAAGCGCGAAGAGCAGGACGATGAAGGGGATGTAATCCAGCAGAATAATGTGCAGAAACTCGTATAATGCCACCGGAAAGCCGAAAACCAGCAAACAGGGCACCAGAAACGCCAGCCCCCAGAACACGGCGATCTTGCCGAAATGATGTTCCCAGAAGTGCGGCAGCGCCAGGGGCATGATGGCAATGGAAAGCAGCATGCAGGCAAAAGGAATCACCCAGACGGCTGAAAGCTGCGCGCCGGGGATGGTGGGATGGCCCTCGGCGGCCAGAGCCGCGCAAGGCAGGATCAACAGCGCAAAAAGGGCGGAAAGCATGGTGCGGAGTTTTGACATGACGCGCTCCTGAAAAAAAGTACGATCGCACTATTCACTGGTAAAGAGAAGATTTTTTCGTTTTTTAGGCTAAATTCCACGCGTTTGCAATGCGCTTGCCTGAAAAAGTTTTTTCTGACACATCAGCGGAACAGGCGGCGTGAAGATCATTTTGCCCGGAAGTGTCGCTGCTCTGTTTCAACCCCTGCAACCCAATAAGGACCGGAAAACATGTCCAAGGAGCCCACGCCCCGGCGCAGGGAACGCCTGCTTGAAGTCCTGCGCCGCCGTCAGGACGATCTGACCCTGGTGCTGGCCAATATTCACGATCCGCACAATGTTTCGGCCATTTACCGTTCCTGCGACGCTTTCGGCGTCAGCCGGGTGCATCTGTATTACACGGACACGCCTTTTCCGACGCTGGGGCGCAAGAGCTCGGCTTCGGCCCGCAAGTGGGTGGAAAGCGTCCGCCACAAAAACAGCGCGGAGCTGATGGCCGCTTTGCGCGGCGCGGGCATGCAGGTGCTGGCCACCTCCTGCACGCCTGCCGCCAGACCGCTGCGCGACTGGGACTTCACCCGACCCACGGCCGTGATTATGGGCAACGAGCACAGCGGCGTGGAGCCGGAATTGCTTTCCCTGGCCGACGGCGCTTTATACATCCCCATGCGCGGCATGATTCAAAGCTTCAACGTCTCGGTTGCCGCGGCGATCATTCTGGCCGAAGCCGCGCGCCAGCGCGAGGCCGCGGGCATGTACGCCGCGAGCCGCCTGAGCGAGGCCCAACTGGAATTGAAACTGGAGGAGTGGCTGAAGAAATAGCCCCGTTCACGCCCGGCCGCCGCCACGGCGCGCCGCAGCGCGGCTTGCCACGCTTCCTGCTCCTTGCGCTTTCCAGGCGGCAGGCTGGCGTCCGCTTCATTCCTTATGCGGGAAAACGCGCTTTTCAAAGGCCTTGCCGTTCCACTGAAAGCTCACGTCATTGGCCAGGGGCACATGCGCCATGCCGGAGCTGTTCCAGAACACGGGCTGGGCCTTGAGCCCCCCCTGGCCCAGGCAGATCAGCACCGTGGGATTGACGTCCTGCGGCAGCTTTTGCCCCTGGCCCAGAAATTCGCTGATATCCGGTTCCGGGGGAGTATCAATGGGCACCATGCGCGCGGAGCTGTCCACCCGCCACAATTCCATGGTGCAGATCGGGCTGCCCAGGGTGCCCACAGCCGCTTCCACCGAGCCGTCGGCGCTGTTGCGGAAAAGGCGCAGGGCCACGGCGCTGTCCCGGAAGGGCAGGGCCGCGAAAACGATCACGTCCTCGGTTTCTCCGGCGATTTCCCAGAATTCCGTATGGCCTTCAGCCAGCAATTGCTGCTTTTCCGATTCGGAAAGACCTTCTGCGGTATTTTCAAAAATACTGACCGGCAGCAGGGTGAAAAGGCCCCTGGCCGTCATGCCGTTGTCTTCGGCTTGCGCCCGCGCGGCAGCAAGCAGCGGGATCAGCATGAACAGAAAAGCGGCGATCCGCAGGCAATGAAGCATACTCACCTTCCTCTCCGGCAACGGCCGGTCACAGCGGCAGCCATTAGAGCCGGGAGCGCGGCTGCCAATCCGTAAAAATTTTTATACCGCTTTGGGCAGGCTTTGTCCAGACGCCCTGCTGTTGCGGCCAGGGCTGATGCATCTTCTGCGGCAGCCCCAAGGCAAGACGCTGCTGAAAATCCCGCGGCTGTGGCCGCGGCCGGCATCACCCTGGGCTTGCCAAGAGCTTCAGGGCTGCTTACATACAGCCCCATGAAAACGGACAACAAGCCCTGCATCCATATTGAAAAGGCCCGTCAGCACAATCTCAAAAACATCAGCCTGGACATCCCCCGCGACGAACTGGTGGTGATCTGCGGGCCTTCCGGATCGGGAAAATCCACCCTGGCTTTTGACATCGTGTATGCCGAGGGCCAGCGCCGGTATGTGGAATCCCTTTCGGCCTATGCCCGTCAGTTTCTGCCCCAGATGGACAAGCCGGATGTGGAAAAGATCGAGGGCCTTTCCCCGGCCATTTCCCTGGAACAGCAGAGCGTTTCGCGTAACCCGCGATCCACCGTGGGCACGGTCACGGAAATTCACGACTTTCTGCGCGTCTTTTTCGCGCGCCTGGGCCGGATGTACTGCCCCCGGTGCGGCCGCCCCATTGAGGCGCGGGCCGCGGATGAGATCATCGGCGACATCCTGGCTCTGCCGCAGGGGACCAGATTCATGGTCCTGGCGCCGCTGGTGGAATTGCAGAAGGGCACGCATCTGGACAAGTTCAAGAAGCTCAAGGCCGAGGGTTTTGCACGGGTGCGCGTGGACGGCGTTTTTTACACCCTGGACGACGTGCCCGCCCTGGACAAAAACAAAAAGCACAGTATTGAGCTGGTGGTGGATCGCCTGGTGAGCAAGGAGGGCATCCGGGGGCGGCTGGCCGATTCCGTGGAGCTGGCCTTGCGCTACGGCGAGGGCCGCCTGATTCTGCATGAGCCGGGCAAGGCCGGGGCCGGATCGGAGGCAGGCGGCGACAGCATACATTCCACGACCTCGGTCTGTCCGCATTGTCATATTTCGTTGCCCGCGCCCAGCCCGCAGCTGTTTTCCTTCAACGGCCCGCAAGGGGCCTGCCCGCGCTGCGTGGGTCTGGGCAGCGTGGATTATTTCGAGCCGCGCCTGATTGCGCCCAACCGCGGCCTTTCCCTGAACAGCGGCGCGCTGCTGCCCTGGGCCACGCCCCGGATGTTCAGCCGTTACGAGGCCGCGCTCAAAGCCCTGGGCAAGCGTTTCAAATTCACGCTCTCAACGCCCCTGCGGGACTTCTCGGACGCGGCCCTTGCGGCGCTCTTTTACGGCGAGGACGAGCACGGCAAGCCCGCTGCCGGTTCCCTGGGCCTGCGCCGCAACTGGATGGGCGGCAATGTGGCTCTGGGCGCGGGCGGGGATTATCAGAGCGAGCATTTCACGCAGGCCCGGCTGGCCCAGAGCGCGCTGAGCGTGAGCGCCGCGCGCTGGCCCGGCGTCATCCCCCTGCTGGAAAAAGGCATGCAGTACGGCGAGGCCTGGCGGGAAGTGCTGGCCCGCTTCCGGCAGTCCATGGACTGCCCGGATTGCAAGGGCGCGCGCCTCAAGACCGAAGCCCTGGCCGTGCGCGTGGACGATCTGAATATCGCGCAGTTCTGCGGGCTTTCCGTGGAACGGGCTCTGGAATGGCTCCGGAAGCGCGCCTTTACGGGACGCCACGCCCTGATCGCCGAGCCGCTGCTCAAGGAGCTGACCTTTCGCCTTTCCTTCATGCGCAACGTGGGGCTGGAATATCTTTCCCTGGGCCGCTCCATGAGCACGCTTTCCGGCGGCGAGGCCCAGCGCATCCGTCTGGCCTCGCAACTGGGATCGGGTCTGGTGGGCGTGACCTATGTGCTGGACGAGCCGTCCATCGGCCTGCACCCGCGTGACAACGAGCGTTTGCTGGGCACCCTGCGCTCCCTGCAGACGCGCGGCAACACCGTGCTGGTGGTGGAGCACGACGAGGCTACCATCTGCGCGGCGGACACGGTCATTGAGCTGGGGCCCGGCTCCGGCTCGCAAGGCGGGGAGCTTATGTTCCAGGGCCCGGTGGACGAGCTCCTGAACAAGGCCGACACGCTCACGGCCCGGTATTTGCGCGGGGACGAATCCACTCCCCTGCCTGACGCCCGGCGCGAGGGTCAGGGCGAAATCCTGCTGCGCAACGTGACCACCAACAATCTGCGCGGCATTGACTGCCGTATCCCCCTCGGCGTGCTGACCTGCGTGACCGGCGTGTCCGGATCGGGCAAAAGCTCGCTGGTGGTGGACACGCTCTACAAACATCTGGCCCTCAACCTGGGCCTGCGCGTGGATCAGCCGGGCAGCATCGGCGGCCTGAGCTACGAACAGGGCGGCGCGCCCATTGAGCGCATCGTGGCCATTGACCAGACGCCCATCGGCCGCACGCCGCGTTCCAATCCGGCCACCTATACCAAAATATTCGATGAAATCCGCAACATTTTTGCCATGACGCCGGACGCGCGCAAACGCGGCTACAAGCCCGGGCGCTTCAGCTTCAACGTGCGCGGCGGCCGCTGCGAGGCCTGCGGCGGCGACGGGCAGATCCGCGTGGAAATGCATTTTCTGCCTGATGTTTATGTGACCTGCGACATCTGCAAGGGCAAACGCTACAATCACGAAACCCTGGAAGTGCGCTACAAAGGCCTGAATATCGCTGAAGTGCTGGATCTCACCGTGCATCAGGCCCGCCAGCTCTTTGAGAACTATCCCTCCCTGGAGCGCCGGCTGGCCGTGCTGGAGGAAGTGGGCCTGGAATACCTGCGCCTGGGCCAGCCCGCCACCACGCTTTCCGGCGGCGAGGCCCAGCGGATCAAGATCTCGCGCGAGCTGGGCAAGCGTTCCCTGCCCGGCACCATGTATATTCTGGACGAACCCACCACCGGTCTGCACATGCATGAGGTGGGCAAACTGATTAAGGTGCTGCATGCCCTGGTGGACAAGGGGGCGAGCGTGGTGGTCATTGAGCACAATACGGACATGATCCTGGCCTCGGATTATGTGCTGGACATGGGGCCCGGCGGCGGCGAAAACGGCGGCCTGATTGTTTCGGCGGGCACGCCCGAGGCGCTGGTGGCCGATCCCCGGTCCGTGACCGGGCGTTTTCTGATGCAGGAGCGCACAGATCGGCTCAAACGGCGCAAAAAACAAGCCGCTTGAGCCTGGCCCCAAGGGCTTGCGGGCGTGGGAGCTGTCGCCCGCAAGGACGTACGGAGAGCGACAGCAGCGCTCTCCACAGCAACGACAGGCGCAGACGAAATTTCCTTGCGCCGTCAAGCGCCGGAGCGAGCATTTCAAAAGCAAAAAGCTCCAGGGATCAGGGCAACTTGCGTTCCGGGCAGCCGCGTGCGCGGCAGCTTTTCTTGCCGTTGCCGCTGCCCTCGCAGCCGCAGGAACAGTGCCCCTTGCGCAGGCAACGATAAAAGCGCCGGCCCATGAAAAAGAGCGCCCCTGCGATGCAGAGAAGCACGAGAATCAGCTGTATGTCCATGCTTGCTTTCTCCTTTGCGGATTTTTTGATCCCGTTGCGCTTTCATAGTGCGCTTTATGAAAATGAAAGTCAACTTCATATCGGACATACACAAAAAAGGGCCGGCCAGGCCTGCGACATGCGTAAAAGGCAGGCGGCGCTCAAAAATCAGTCGGCGGCATCGCCGGATTCTGCCGGTTCGGCGCCTGAAGCCGTTTTTTTGCGCGGTTTTGCGGCTTGCGCGCGGCAGTGGGCGCACAGGCCGTAGAGATTATGCACATGCCCGCACAGGTTGAAACCGTGTTTTTCCGCCATCTCGCGCTGCAACTTTTCGATGCGGGGATCGTATATTTCCACGATTGTGCCGCAGTGCAGACAGACAAGGTGGTCATGGTGGCTGTCCGGCCGGGCCACTTCATAGCGGGTGATGCCGTCGCTGAAGTGAATTTCCATGCCCAGCCCCGCTTCGCAGAGCAGTTTGAGCGTCCGGTAGACGGTTGTCTGGCCGATGCCGGGATCGCGTTGCAGAATATGCTGGTAAAACTCTTCCAGCGAGTGATGCCCCGGCAACTCAAAAAATGCCTCGGCAATGACGCGGCGCTGCGAAGTGGTGTTCAAGCCCTTGCGGCTCATGAATTCCAGAAAGTCCGCCAGAGTCGCAGTGTTTTGTGTAGACGCCATACCTGTATCCAACCCCTGATTTCTCTCCGGAGCAGATCAATTTTGAACCGCACAGCGTTTCAAAGTTTCGTTCTGCCGAAAAAACGCGGTTATTGTTGCTGTCGCGCCGGCCTGGCGTCCGGCGGCCAGTATCCTGTAACTCTCTACGTTACAGGTACTAGCATGTCTCGCGCACTTCTGCCAAGGGGCTTTGCCAGAGCATTTTCTCTTTGAAAATGCTCTGCTGCCGCGCACAGCGCTTGACAGATGATCCGGCCCCGGATAGAGGGCTGAAGGTCTTTGCCCCTATGCGCCGTTGACCGCCGAAAACAGTGCAGCGGCGGGCTTTCCCCCTGCGCGTCGCGCCCGCTCGTTTGCGGCAACATGCCGCGGCAACGCTGCTCTTGGCGGCTGCGCGTTCCTGCGGGGCGGCGGGAAAGACCGCGCGTGCCGGGCGCGGCAAAAGTACAAGGCTCCAAGGAGTGCATGGTGCGCTTTTCCCCCCTGACGCTGAAAATTATGCTCAACCTGTTTCTGGTCTATGTGTCCTGGGGCTCCACCTATATCGGCTTCAAGTACACGCTGGAAGTGCTCGGACCGTTTCTGGCCTGCGGCGCGCGCATGGTTCTGGCCGGAGTCCTGCTCTGCGCGGCCATTGCCTGCGCGGGCCGCTGGCAGCGCCCGGAGCGCGCCGACTGTCTGCACGCGCTCTGGCTGGGCTTGTTTATGGTGCTGATGGCCAGCGGCTTTCTGGCCAAGGGGCAGGAGAGCGTGACTTCCGGCGTGGCCGCGGTGGTCACCGGCTCCACGCCCATTTCCATGCTGGTGGCCGCCTGGCTGTTCGGGGGCGAGCAACGCCCCTCGGCGATGCAGTGGCTGGGCCTTGCGGGCGGTCTGTGCGGTCTGATCCTGCTGGGCAAAAGCCACGGCGTGAGCGTCGGGCCCGATCAGTCCAGTGCGGGCGGCATCCTCTGGGTCTTTGGGGCCACCCTGGGCTGGGTGGCGGGTTCCCTGCTGACGCGGCGCTTTCCCTTGCGCACCCGGCTGGGCCCCCTGCAATCCTGCGGGCTGCTGCTCTGCGCCGGCGGCCTGGAATGTCTGCTTACAGGCTTTGTCGGCGGCGAAGCGGCCATGACCCGCTGGGAAAACCTGCGCCCGGAGGTATTCCTGGCTTTCCTCTGGATGAGCCTGGGCGGCTCGATCATTGCCTATTCCTGCTACTTCTGGCTGCTGACGCACGCCTCCATTGCCACGGCCGTATCCTATGAGTATGTGGTGCCGGTTATCGGCATTTTTCTGGGCTGGTGGCTGGGCAACGAACAGGTGAGCGGCCGGATGATCCTGGCCTGCTGCCTGACTGTGGGGTCGGTCTTTTTCGTGCTCTGGCACAAGCACAACAAATAGAGGCAGCCGGGCAGGTCTGTTTTATCAAATAATATATTTAAATTATATATTATTACATTTTAGAGCAGATTACCTTTGACTTTCATAAAAAGTCAAAGGTAATCTGTAAAATGCGCGTGCCCTCTTTTTCGTCGCGAAGCAAAGGCTGCGGAAAAGAGGGCACGCATATTCCCGGCGAGCATATTTCGCTCACAGCAAAGCTTTTTCCGCAGCCAGAGGCTGCCTCCGGTCGCTTCGGCAGAACGAAACCTTGCAACGCACAGCGTTTCAAAAGCACTATGTTCTAGAGCGGTTTGATAATGAAATTATCCAAACCGCTCTGGCGACAGCGTTAGCTGGCGCCCGCGCCGAATGAGCCTGAAAACCACGCTTTTCAGGCGCTTGTCCCGCTTGCGGGGAAATGATGGCAGCGCCGCTTTTGAAATTGAATAATTTCAAAAGCAAAATGCTCTAGTGCCCGCGTAGCATCTTCACCGAGCAGAATTTGCCGCACATGGCGCAGACTTCCTCGCTCTTGTGCTCCTCCCGGCGCTTGGCAAGCTGGGCCGGATCCAGGGCGGCTTTGGCCATGCCGTCCCAATCCAGAGCCTTGCGGGCGGCGTTCATGGCGGCCTCGCGCGCCACGGCCCGCGGCCTGCCCAGCGCCACTTCGCCCACCTGGGCGGCCACGCGCGAGGCCATCACCCCGGCGCGCACGTCGGCCTCGTCAGGCAGGGTCAAATGCTCGGCCGGGGTCAGGTAGCAGAGAAAATCCACCCCGGCCTCCACGCCCAACGCGCCGCCGATGGCCCCGGCAATGTGATCGTAGCCGGGCGCGCTGTCACAGCACAAGGGCCCCAGCACATAGAGCGGGGCATTGCCGGTCAGGCGTTTGATGCCCTGGATCTGGCTGCGCACCTGGTTGAGCGGCACATGGCCGGGCCCCTCGATCATGCATTGCACGCCGCGCGAAAGAGCGTGTCTGGCCAGTTGCCCCAGATTGATCACTTCCTCCCACTGGGCCGCGTCGCCCGCATCCGCGCCCGCGCCCGGCCGCAGCCCGTCGCCCAGGGACAGCGTCACGTTGTAGGGCAGGCAGAGATCCAACAGGCGATCGAAATATTCCAGCAAGGGATTTTCGCGGTCGTTCTCCAGCATCCAGCGGGCCAGCATGGAGCCGCCCCGCGAAACAATGCCCAGAACGCGATTGTCTTTTACGGCCATTGCAGCGCCGCGACGGGACAGGCCGCAGTGCACGGTGATGAAATCCACGCCCTGGCGGGCCTGCTTTTCAATTTCCGCGAAAAGATCATCGGGCTTCATGCTGCTGATGTCGCGCCCGGCGTCCAGGATCTGCTGGCCCACGGCGTACATGGGCACTGTGCCCAGGGGAGCCGGACAGGCTTTGAGCATGCCCAGGCGGATGGCGTCCAGATCCCCGGCAATGGAAAGATCCATCACCGTGTCCGCTCCGGCTTCCAGGGCGGCCGCGATTTTGCGTTCCTCGGTGGAAGGGCAGTTGCAGAGCGGCGAGGTGCCGATGTTGGCATTGACTTTGACGCGGGCGGGCTGGCCCACCAGCACGGGCTTGAGGCCCGCGTGCGCGGGATTGCCCAGAAAGACCATAGTGCCTGCCTCCAGGGCGTCCCTGATGCGTTCCGGGGCAAGTTCCTCCTCCTGGGCCAGGGCGGACAGATGCCGGTCAAGCAGGCCGCGCAGAGCGGTGTTTTGTGCACAGAGCGATGCTGACATGAATGCCTCGCGAGGTTGCGACGCAGGGCGCGAAAAAAAGCCACAAGCTGCGGGAAAAGCGTTGTGGCCGCGGCTTCCCTCCGGCAGTGCGAACTGCGTCAGGTTCAAGGGTCTGGGGTTCATTCCCACTCTCAGCCGCAAGGGCGCTTGCAAAGCGCGTCAACGGCTCCCCTAGCTCACAACAAGCATACCGTGGCCGCGCAAAGCTGTAAAGGAGTTTTGCGCGCGCGTCCTGGCGGCACGGATCCATAACAAGCCCTGATCCGGCAAGGTCGCGGCGCGCCGGGCCCGGTTTTCGGCAGCCGCGTCTTGCAATCCCTCAAGGCCTGGAATACAGAGCTGCAATGCAGCGCAACCGTTTGTTCAGCCCCTTGACCTGGCCCGTATTTTCCTTTCTGGGAGCCATTGCCGCGGGCGCGGTTTTGCTCTGCCTGCCCGTGAGCCACCAGGCAGGCCAAACGCTGCGCGTGGCGGACGCCTGCTTTCTTGCCACCTCCGCCGTCTGCGTCACCGGCCTCAGCCCGGTGGACATCACTGCGGTTTTGAGCCCCTTCGGCCTGTGGGTGCTGCTTTTGCTGATCCAGCTGGGCGGCCTGGGCGTCATGACCTATACCAGCATCATCTTTCTGCTCTGGCGTCATCATGTGCCTTTTACCAGCCGGGAGGCCGTGAGCCAGGCGCTGCTGGGCGGGGATTTCAATCTCAGAGCCTTTTTGCGGCAGATCGTGGCGCTGGTGTTCGGCATTGAGGCCACCACGGCCGTGCTGCTTTTTCTGCACGATCCGGTGTTTTTCCACCCTTTCAGCGCGGCCTTTCACGCCGTGTCCGCCTTCTGCAACGCGGGCTTTGCCCTGAGCCCGGGCAATCTCATGGCCTTCAGGGATGACGTGGTGGTCAATCTGGTGATCGCGGGCAGCATCATTCTGGGCGGCATCGGCTTTGGCGTGCTGCGGGAGTTTCTGGGCATTGCCAGCGGCGGACGGCTTGGCGCGCCGGTGCGCCGTTTGAGCCGGTTCAGCCGCCTGGTGGTCAAAACGACCTTCTTTCTGCTGCTTATGGGCACAGTGCTGATTTTCGGCATTGAATTTTATCGGGCGGGCAACGAGCAAAGCGTGGGCGACGGCCTGGATCTTTTGCTCGTCTCCTTTTTCCACGCCGTGTCGGCGCGCACAGCGGGCTTCACTACCGTGGACATGCTTTCCCTGAGCGAGGCCAGCCTGATGGTGCTCATGGTGCTGATGTTCGTGGGCGCGGGCCCCGGATCCTGCGCGGGCGGCATCAAGGTGGTGACCTTCCGGGTGCTGGCGGGCTATGTGGCCGCGCAGTTCCGGGGCGACACGCAGATCGTGCTTGAAAAACGCGGCGTGCCCAGGGAAAACGTGACCCGCGCCCTGACCCTCTTTTTTCTTTATTCCATGCTGATCGCGGTTTCCGCCTTTCTGCTGAGCATTACGGAAAACGGCATTTTGCACCGCACGGGCCAGGAAGGCATTTCGCTGTTGCAGATTCTTTTTGAAGAGGTTTCAGCCCTGGGCACTGTGGGGCTCTCCGTGAATCTGACCCCGGATTTGAGTCTGGAAGGAAAATGTATTATTATTTTCAGCATGTTCGCCGGTCGCGTGGGCTTGCTGAGCCTGCTCATGGCCGTGCAGAGCCTGCAGTCCAGAAAAGCGTATACGGTTGCCGAGGCGCAACTGCCCATTGGGTAGAGCGTCGCGTCCGTAGAGCATTTTCATTTTGAAAATGCTCTGCTGACGCGAAAGCGGCAGCCGCCGCAACGCGGCGTACATTCAGGCGAAAACCGCGTTTTTCGCCTGAATGCCACCTTTGACTTTCATAAAAAGTCAAAGGTAATCTGTTCCAGATCCTATCCGGGCTTGCGGCGTGCCGTTCCCATGCCGTCCGCGCCTCCCGTAACAGCCCGCTGGCGCCCAGAAAAAATTCACATGCTTCAGAGCGAAGGAGGCGGCATGCCTGAAAAAAAACTGGAAATCGGGGTCATCGGCCTCGGCAAGTTCGGCCTGCGCATGGCCACTACCCTGGTTTCCCTCGGGCATACCGTGGTGGGCATTGATATGTCCGAAACCCGCGTGCAGTTGGCCGAGGAAGCCCTGGACACGGTATACAAGGCCGATGCCACCAATATCAGCGTGCTGCGCTCCCTGCATGTGCAGGATCTGAACTGGGTGGTGATCAGCGTGGGGCAGGGCGTGGAGCAGTCCTTGAGCATCACGTTGAACGTCCAGGAACTGCGCGGGCCCAAAATTTTGGTCAAGGCCTCCAATGAGGAGCACCGCAAGATTTTGCAGCGCCTGCGCGTGGATCGCGCGCTGGTGCCGGAAATGGAAGCCGCGGTCATGGCCGCGCACCAGCTCGCCTGTCCCGGTATGCTGGATCTGATCCCCAAATACGGCGGCATTGCCATCCGGGAACTGCGCGTGGACCAGTGGGACGGCAAAACCCTGGTGGAACTCAATCTGATGCAGCGCTTCGGCGTCATGGTCATGGGCATCCGCCCGGTGGGCGAGCCTTCCTTTGTCTTTGTGCCCCCGGCGCGCACGGTGCTGCACAAGGGGGATACCCTGGTGGTGGCGGGCCGGGCCGACAATATGGTCGATCTGGAACCCTAGGGCCTGTCAGCTGATTTCATGAGCTAAACGCTCTAGAATATTTTGCTTTTAACTTTTTACATATCCACAGGATTTAAACCATCCTTCAGCGTCTTTTTGTGTGATACAACTTAATGCTTTTCCAATGGATTTATACAGTTCATCACATGTTTTTGCTTTCATACCCCGAAGTAATTGTTTCACTTTGCTCCACATCTTTTCAATGGGATTTAAATCCGGGCTGTATTCTGGAAGGAAAATATACTTGCAGCCTTTTTCCGTTATTAAGTTTCGGGCTGTTTTTGATTTATGGACATTCAAATTATCCATTATAACAACATCGTTAGCTTTAAGCGTTGGAAGAAGAAATTTTTCAATATAAGCATTGTACATTTTTCCATCCAGTGCCCCATCAAAAACAACACTGCAAGTTTCTCCCGTTACCCGGATTGCTGAAAGTATGCTT
>NZ_JAAKEI010000034.1 GCF_011039085.1 Desulfovibrio sp. ZJ369
CTTGCAGGCGTATAACCAAAGATATCAGCCAACTGCTGTCTAGTGGCCTGTTTTGCCAGGTAAGCCTTCACGACGATAGTACGAATATTTTCAGGAGCGAACTTCATAGAACAAGTTTAGATTTTTTATGTGAAAAATTAAAGTTAAAATGCTCTAGAGCATTTTAACTTTGAAAATGCTCTGCTGACGCGAAAGCGACAGCCGCCGCAACGCGGCGTACATTCAGGCGAAAACCGCGTTTTTCGCCTGAATGCCACCTTTGACTTTCATAAAAAGTCAAAGGTAATCTGCTCTAGTCCGCCTGCTGGAAAACGTGGCGTCCCTTTCTCTCTTTCATGCCAATGCTTCCGGGCTGCCGGCTCACGCGTCCCATGCCATGCGGCCTTGCAGCAGCAGGGCGTCGGCCAGGGCCAGGGCGGTCATGGCCGAAAGCACGGGAACAATGCGCGGGATGGCGGCAAGATCGTGGCGGCCGCCCACCAGCACTGTGGCGGCCCGCCCCTGCGCATTTACGGTTTGCTGCTCGAGCGCAATGGAGGCGATAGGCTTGACCGCCGCGCGCAGCACAATGTCCTGACCGCTGGAAATGCCGCCCAGTATGCCGCCCGCGTGGTTGGAGGCAAAGCGGACACTGCGGATGGACTCGTCAGGGCCGGGCAGCAGGGGATCGTTGTTTTGCCAACCCGTGCGCCGGGCCGCGGCAAAGCCGTCGCCCACTTCCACGCCCTTGACAGCGCCCACGCTCATCAGCGCGTGCGCCAGCACGGCGTCCAGCTTGTCGAAAACCGGCTCGCCCAGACCGGCCGGAATGTTGCGGGCCACGATCTGCACTATGCCGCCCAGGGTGTCGCCCGCCTTGCGGGCCTCGGCCACGGCGGCATCCCAGAGGGCGGGCGCGGCGTCGGAGGCTGCGAAATAGGGTCGGAGGAGCGCGCCTTCCAGATCCTGCTCGGCCTCGGGCACGGCAATGCCGCCCAGTTCCACGCAGGCGGCGCAGATCCGCGCGCCCCGGCGCGCCAGGATTTTTTTGGCGATCGCGCCGCCCGCCACGCGCGCGGCAGTTTCACGCCCCGAAGAACGACCGCCGCCCCGGTAATCGCGGATACCCTTGTATTTCTGAAAATAGCCCCAGTCCGCATGGCCGGGCCTGAAGACCTCGGCCAGATTGCCGTAATCACGCGAGCGTTGATCCTCATTGGCAATATAAAAAGCAATGGGCGTGCCGGTGGTGCGGCCCTCGAACACGCCGGAGAGCAGGCGCACGGCATCGGCCTCTTTGCGTTTGGTGGCCGTGGGCCCCTGGCCGGGCTTGCGCAGATCCAGTTCGGCCTGTATGTCGGCCTCGCTCAATTCCAGGCCTGCCGGGCAACCGTCCAGCACGCCGCCCAATCCCGGCCCGTGAGATTCCCCGAACGTGGTCAGGCGCAGAATTTTGCCGAATGTGCTGCCCGCCATGCCTACGCCTCGCCGGTCGTTTGCAGCCGCGCCGGGCGCGAAGCCGGGGCCCTGGGCCGTCCGAGCATGACCGCGGCCGCGCCGGCCACGGCCAGAAGCATGCAGTACCAGTTGTTCATCGCGATTTCCAGGGGCGAGATTTTTGCCAGGGAACCGGCCAGCAAAAGCTGCGCGGCCCAGGGAATCAGCCCCTGAAACACGCAGGAGAAAATATCCAGAAGGCTGGCGCTGCGGCGGGGGTCGATCCCGTTCTTTTCGGCGATTTCCCTGGCCATGCTCCCGGTGAGGATGATGGCCACCGTGTTGTTGGCCGTGCAAATATCCGCCAGGCTGACCAGCAGGCCGATGCAGAATTCTCCGGCCCTGGTCGTGGCCTTTTTGCCTCTGGCCAGCAGGCGGGACAGGGCGTCCACCCGTTCCAGCAGCCAGGCTATGCCGCCGTGAAAGCGGATCAGCTCGCCCAGACCGCCGATCAGCATGGAAAGGACAAATATCTCGTTCATGCCGGTGAAGCCCTTGTAAATGTCCTGAGCCCAGCGCAGGGCGGAATAGGAAGTCTGCGCGTCCACGCCCAGGAGCAGCCCCACCGCGCCGCTGAACACAATGCCGGCAGCCAGAACCACAAAGACGTTCAGACCCAGAAGCGCCAGGATCAGCACGGTAAGATAGGGCAAGACCTTAATGAAATTGTAGTCCGCCAACTGCACCTGTGTGCCGTTTGCCCCGGTCAGCCAGAGCAGGACTGCCGTGAGCAGGGCCGCGGGCAGGGCGATGGCGAAATTCATGCGGAACTTGTCGCCCATCTCGCAGCCCTGTGTGCGGGTGGCGGCAATGGTGGTGTCGGAAATCATGGAAAGGTTATCGCCGAACATGGCCCCGCCCAAGACCACGCCCATGAGCAGAGGGATTTCGATGTTGGTCTGGGCCGCCACGCCCAGCGCAATGGGCGTGATGGCCGCCACCGTGCCCATGCTGGTGCCCATGGCCGTGGAGACAAAAGCGCCCACAATGAACAGACCCGGCAAAATGAAGGAAGGCGGCACCAGAGACAAGCCGAAGTTCACCGTGGCCTGCACGCTGCCGATGGCCGTGGCCACGGCCGCAAAGCCCCCGGCCAGCAGGTAGATCATGCACATGGTCATGATGTTCAGCTCGCCCGCGCCGGTCAGAAAGATAGTGATTTTTTTCTGCAGACGGCCCCGGCCCACGCCCCCCTGGAGCAGGGCCAAGGCAATGGCGGGCATGATCGCCACCGTTGCCGAGAGCTGGTAAAAGGCCATGTTCGTGCCCGAGGCCGTGAGCGCCACGCCGGTACCGATGAAGATGCCCAGAAAAAGAAGAAGGGGCAGGAGGGCCGCGAAACTGCTCTGAGGGGTGGTCTGACTCATGGGGCTCCTTGGGTCTGGCGTTGCCGGCCGGGGCACGCGCCCGCGGCCGGACCGGTGTTGCAGTATATGAAAGGCTCCTGCCTCTGGCAAGACTTCCGGCGCTTTGCGCCAGACAAGCGCATTTCGTTTTGAGCCGGAAAGAAGAGAGAGGAGGGGGGCTGCCCGAACTGCCGCCCAGCTTGGGGGGGATTTTGTACAATCCGCCTGTTCCGCGTCCACGGGGTGATCGGCGCGTTTTGGCGGCTCACGGGCTGCGGAGCGGTTTGCTCATGAAAGTAGCAAACCGCTCCACACTTGAGCCCGCCGCGGGCCGGCATGGCGACCACGGCGAAAAGGATCGGATGCCCTTACACTTTTGCGGCGGTGCGCAAATCCGACACGGCATCCGTGGCTTCCCAGGTAAATTCCGGCAGTTCGCGGCCGAAATGCCCGTAGCAGGCCGTCTTTCGGTAGATGGGGCGTTTGAGATCCAGGCGCTTGCTGATGAAGTAAGGGCGCAAATCAAAAACATCGCGCACGGCTTTGGTCAGCACCTCGTCGGGAATCTCGCCGCTGCCCTGGGAGGAGACCAGCACGCTCACCGGCTGCGCAACGCCTATGCAGTAGGCGATCTGCACTTCGCAGATCGGCGCCAGACCCGCCGCCACCACGTTTTTGGCAATATACCGGCCCATGTACGCGCCGGAACGGTCCACCTTGGAGGGATCCTTGCCGGAAAACGCGCCGCCGCCGTGATGGCCGCTGCCGCCGTAGGTATCCTGAATGATTTTGCGGCCCGTAAGCCCGCAGTCGCCCATAGGACCGCCCACCACAAAGCGCCCTGTGGTGTTGATGAAAATCTCGCAGTCTTTTTCATCAAAGTAGCCGGAAGGCTCCAGAATGGGGCGAATCACTTCGGCTTTCACGGCTTCGGCCACTTCGCCCTGGCTCACGCGGGCCGCGTGCTGGGTGGAAACCACCACGTTATTGATGCGCACGGGCTTGCCGTCCTGGTATTCAAAGGAAACCTGGGTTTTCCCGTCCGGGCGGAAAAAGTCGACAATGCCGTCCTTGCGCACCCGCGCAAGCTGCTGCGAAAGCTGATGGGCCCAATAGATGGGCGCGGGCATCAGGGTGGAGGTTTCATTGCAGGCATAACCGAACATCATGCCCTGGTCGCCCGCGCCCTGATCTTCGGGCTTGGAGCGCAGCACGCCCTGGGCAATGTCCGGCGACTGATGGCCGATGGAGGAGATGACAGCGCAGGTCTGCCAGTCGAAGCCCATTTCCGAGCTGTTGTAGCCGATATTTCTGATGGTCTCGCGTACCACCGCAGGCAGATCCGCGTAGCCGCGGGTGCTGATTTCGCCGGCGATCACGGCCATGCCTGTGGTTACCAGGGTTTCGCAGGCCACATGAGCCTCCGAGTCCTGAGCCAGCAAGGTGTCCAGCACGGCGTCGGAAATCTGGTCCGCCACTTTGTCGGGGTGGCCCTCGGTCACGGATTCAGAGGTAAAATAGTATTTGCCCTTGGTTTGCATCACTCTCTCCTTCTGCTGGCCTTGGATGAGGTCTTGAAATGACTCGTTTTATGTGAACTGTACCTGCGACTGCCCAAATCCGAGCTTGTTTGACGCCGCAGGCAAGGCAACGCGTCACAGTGCCGCCGGGATTGGAGCGAAGGCTGCGGCGGCTCTGCGGCATCGTATCAGGAACGGAGCAAAATATTGTCGATTAACCGGGCTTTGCCCATGTGCACGGCGCAGGCCATCAGGGCCGGGCCGTTGATTTCGTCCAGCGGGTTGAGGGATTCGGGATCCACCACCGCCAGATAGTCCAGACGCCCCAGGGGCAGGCGCTCGGCCCAGCGGCGCAGCACGGCCTCGCGCAGAACGACTGCATTTTTTTCGCCTTCGCTGACCAGTTTTTGCGCATACAGCAGGCCGCGCCGGATTTCCGGGGCCTGGGCGCGCTCCTGGGCGGTCATGTAAACATTGCGCGAGGAAAGGGCCAGCCCGTCGGCCTCGCGCGTCGTGGGCCGGGTTTCAATGCGGATGGGCACATTGAGATCCCGGACCATACGGCGGATGATGGCCTGCTGCTGCCAGTCCTTTTGCCCGAAAACGGCAACCTCGGCTCCGGTCAGCAGAAAGAGCTTGAGCACCACGGTACAGACGCCGCGAAAATGAATGGGACGGCTCTGGCCGCAGAGGCCTTTGGCCAGATCCGGCACTTCCACCCAGGTGGCGTGATCCGGCGCATACATGGAGCCCGGCTCCGGCATGAAGAGCACATCGACGCCGTGGCTTTCGGCAATGGCGGCGTCGCGTTCCGCGTCGCGCGGGTAGGCTTCAAGATCCTCGCCGGGTCCGAACTGGGCGGGATTGACGAACAGGCTGACCACCAGGCGTTTGGCAAGGCCGCGGCCGTGGGCCATGAGATCCTCATGCCCGGCGTGGTAATAGCCCATGGTGGGAACCAGGGCGATATCTTCGCCCGCGGCATGCCATGCGCGGCAGCGCGCCGCCAGATCCTGCGGAGTAGTTAATATCTGCATATCAAGGTATTGTGATATAGTTAATGAATGTCCTCTTATACATGGCCGCCTCCCGCTTGTAAAGTAAAAGCGTCAATGGCATAAAAGGCGCGGGAGGAGCCGCATGCTGAAACCGTTTTATCAGGGCAAACTGGATACCTTCTGCGCGATGTACGCCGTGCTCAACGCACTGCGTCTGACCCACGGCATCCGGGTGCTCAAAGCGCGGGACATCCTCAATGAAACCCTGCTGGCCCTGGCCGGCTCCCCGGACGCTTTCAGGGCCGTGCTTCTTCAGGAGACGGATTATCTCAATCTGGTTGACGGCATGTTGCGCGCGCAGCAGAAAAAATTTCCTCTGGAAGTGCGCAAACCCTTTGCCGATGCGGACAAGCCCTCTGAGGAAGAGGTCTGGGCCTGCTGCCGGGAATGGCTGACGCCCAGGACCTCGCGCGCGATCATTTTTCGTTTTTCGCGCAATCTGACGCCGGACGGGCCGCCGGTCAACCGGCACTGGACCACCGCGGATCGCATCGACGCGGAAACGCTGCATCTCTTTGATTGCAGCCATGAGGCCGAGGCTATCCTGAATATCCGCAAGGGGAGCTTTGTCACCCGCCCCGAGGCTGTCGACGCCGGGCGTCTGCTCTGTATTCAGCCGGAAACGCTGCGCCTTCTGCGCCTGCCGTTCTGAACCGGCGCGGCAGGCCTGAGGCTGGGCCTCAATATTCCCTTTCAGGCGCGGCAACGCCCACGGGCAGGCCTCTGCGGCGGGCTTCGGCCTGAAGAGTGGGGGCCACCCAGAAGGCCTTTTCCTGGACGAAGCTGAGCACCTCGAATTCCTCCACGTCAACCGGGCGCGCGTAGTAATAGCCCTGCGCGTAATTGCAGCCGATGCTGAGCAGAAAGCGCGCCTGCTCCAGGGTTTCCACGCCTTCGGCAATGATTTTCATCTGGAGTTGCCGCGCCATTTCAATGGTGTTCCGGGCTACGATCTGGCCGCGTTCATTGTCCGGGCCGTCGCTGATGAAGGTCCGGTCGAGCTTGACGATGTTAAAGGGCAGAGAGCGCAAGGTGCTCAGTGAGGAATAGCCTGTGCCGAAATCATCCATGGAAAAGTGAAAGCCCTGTTCCTGCAGGTCCTGTATGACCCGGACCAGGTTTTTTTCGCTTTCAAACAAGGCGCTTTCGGTCAGCTCCAGTTCCAGCAGATGCCGGGGCAGCTCGTACTTGTCTGTCAGGCGCAACAGCTTGTTGCAAAATTTGTCGTCATTGAAATGCATACGCGAGACGTTGATGGATACGGGCGCGGGCCGGTAGCCCTTGTCCAGCCAGTGGCGCAGCATTTTGCAGGTCAGTTCCCAGATGTACTCGTCAAAGCGGATAATAAAGCCGTTGCGCTCAAAAAGCGGCACAAAACGGCCGGGAAGGATCAGGCCGTCCTCCGGGTGCTGCCAGCGGGCCAGGGCTTCGGCGCCCACAATGCGGCCCGTGGAAATTTCCACCTTGGGTTGCAGAAAGAGCACGAACTGCTTTTTTTCCAGGGCTTCGTGCATTTGATCCCTGATGTAATTCTCATCCAGCACGCGCTGGCGCAATGCGCCGTCGTAAAAGGCATAGTTGGTCAGGTCGCTGCCTTTGACGGTCTTCAGGGCGAGAAAGGCCCAGTCGCAGAGCACATGCACCGGCGCTTTGCGCGTTGCCACCGGGCAGATGCCGAAAAAGAGCTGCACCCGGTAGGCCTGGGTATAGTCGTTTATCTGGCTGGAGAGCCATTCCACAAATTCCCGGACCCGCTGCCGGTCGCCCGAAAGGCAGACCGCGAAAATGTCGCCGGAGAGGCGGGCAAAGGCTTCCCTGCCTTTATGGAGATTTTTGCGCACGAGATGGGCAATGGCCCGCAGGAGCCGGTTGCCTTCGTCCAGGCCGAACCTTTCATTGATGCCCTTGAAGCCGGCCACATCGAAACGCACAATATAGCAGGAGCCTCCGGTATTCTGGCGGATCAGCCGCCCGGCCTTTTCAAAAAAGGTCTGCATATTGTATGCGCCTGTCAGGGGGTCATATTCCGCCCTGAAACGCAGTGCCTGCTCCGCGCGGGTCACGCTGTCCACGTCGTTGATGGTGCCGATGCAGCGCACGCCCACATCCGGATCTTCCAGACAGGTATAGGTGACTTTGCACCAGATGAAGCGCCCGTCGCGGACCCGCAGGCGCACGGTCATTTCCCCGGAATGCGAGCCTGCGGCCATTTCGCGCAGGCATGACTCGAACACCGGCCTGTCGGACGGATAGAGCACGCCGTCCTCGCGCCAGACATCAAAGAGCCGGCGGCCGTCGTAATTGCCCGCAAGCAGATCGGGAATGCGCGGAGAAGTATAGGTGGGCTCGTGCCCGCGCCATTCAAAAACCAGGGTGTCCGTGTGATCCACAACAGTCTTGTAGCGCAGATTGTCCAGACGCTGACGTTGCAGCAGCGCATTTTCGCGGGCAATGCCGCCGGCGTTCTTCTGCGCGTCGATATCCTGCACGCAGACCATCAGCAGCGGTTGTTCCAAAGGCCCGGAGAGGGGAAAAACCGTCAGCCGCGCCCAGCGGTAGCGGCTGTCGCGGCATTTTTTGCGCACCTCGCCGATGAGGTATTCCCGCTTTTCCCGGTCCGTGTTTTTCTGGAGTTCCTGGGGATTGAGAAGGCGCAGGAAAACCTGCCTGTCTTCGGGATGGATCAGATCGTCGGCAATGGCCCGCACGGTTTCGGCCAGGCCGCACCCCGCGGGCGGGGGGCAGAAGCGCACATCCCCCTCATGAATCACGCGGTAGGAGTCATCGGCAGGATTGGCTTCGTAAATTTCGTCGTAGATGCTGCGGAGCACGCAATTGTAACGGGCCTGCTGCACCTCGTCCGCAGTGGCGTCTGTTGCCGTACCCGGCTTACGCATGGGCCGCTGTTCCATAGCCGCGCCTTTGACGCCTGACGGCGCTCAGGTTTCCGTACAAGCATATCCTTGCGGCATAAAAATACCATTGCCGCCGCTCTTTTGTAAATGCCCCGGTTGTGCTTTTGCAGGGCGGATGCGTCTTCCGCGTCTGCCTTAGAGCATTTTCACTTTGAAAATGCTCTGCTGACGCGAAAGCGGCAGCCGCCGCAACGCGGCGTACATTCAGGCGAAAACCGCGTTTTTCGCCTGAATGCCACCTTTGACTTTCATAAAAAGTCAAAGGTAATCTGCTCTAAGAGCGTGGCCACGTCAGCATGATCAAAAATCATAGGCCGGGCGCGCCGCAAAAACGTCACCTGCGCGCCTTTGACATTTGCGCCTGTCCGGCTATCTTCGTGCCTGGCCGCACTTCTCTCACGCATACTGCGCGCATGCCGCGCGGCACAGAGGTTCTATGCTGATACACAAGCTTCAGCCGCTCACCGACATGTTCGACTGGCTGCATCACTTCTGGGAACGACCGTCCACACAGCGGCGCGTGGCCTTGGTTCTGCTCTGGATCTATCTGGCGGCGCTGGCGGGCGTGGAGCTCAAACGACTGGGATTTTATCCGCTCTGGCTGCCTCAGCCGCCGGACAGCCACTTTTATTCCATTCACCTGGCCTTCACCCTGATCCTGGCCATGGAGGTCATGAGCCTGATTTTTGTCATTCCCTCATCCTTGTCCCAGTCCATGGGCAAGCAGTTTGAAATCCTGACCCTGATTCTCTTGCGCAACGCCTTTAAGGAACTCTCCTCCCTGTCCGAACCCGTGTCCATCGACATCGACAACATTCTGCGGGTGGTGGAGATCGGCGTTTCCGGCGCGGGCGCGCTCTGCGTCTTCCTTTGCCTTGGCCTCTACAAGCGCATTGCGCGGCGGCACCCCTTCATCCAGAGCCCGGACATGCGTATGCGTTACGTCATGAGCAAGAAGCTGCTGGCCCTGACCCTATTTCTGATCTTTTTCGGCATCGGCGCGCGCGATCTGCTGTTGTATCTGCAGATCGGTTCGGATCAGCGATTTTTTGAAACGCTCTACACGATCCTGATCTTCGCGGATATTGCCATGGTGCTCATAGCCCAGCGCTTCATGCCTTCCTACCATGCGGTTTTCCGCAATTCGGGCTTTGTGATCGGCACCCTGCTCATGCGCCTTTCGCTCTCGGCCCCGCCGCTCTGGAGCCCGCTTATCGGCCTGTTCGCCGCGCTTTTCGTTCTGGCGCTGACCTGGGGGACCAATTATTTCAGCCCCTACCGGCTTGCGGGGAATATAAAAAACGGCAACATCTGAGAGCATTTTTTGATTGAACATATCCATTTTCAATCAGTTCGCGTCCAGAACGCGGTCTGGACGCTCATTGTATGAAGAAAACCTCCCGCCTGGCGGGAGGTTTTCTTCATACAAAAAAGCCGCTCCCCAACGGAGAGCGGCAAAAAGTCCGGCCTGCGGTGAAAAACTAGGAATTGGCGGCCTTGAGCAGATCTTCGACCATGGAGAGGCTCGGCGTCGCGCCGGCTTCCAGGCCGCAGAGGCCGCGCACGGCCAGCATGAGCATATCGAACTGAAGGGCCATTTCCGTGACGCCGTTATAAATGATGCAGTTGTCGCCGCGCACGGAAAGCCTGTAGGCGTGGCGGCTGCGATCCTGCCCGCTGGAACGCACGATATAATAAACCTGCTCATTATTTTCAGTGACATAAAGCTTTTGACGGGTGAGCATGCCGTGCTCCTCGTCATACCAGGAGCACTCCGAAAACAGACGGCCGCGAAACTGAAGATCGCTGCCGTTGTCATGTTTCAGACAAATCTCTTCCATCGTTTTCTGCACGTCCATGCCTTCCTCCACACCCTCTGGCATATCCTTTCCTGAGGCAAGCTAGCACCGCAGGCGAAGGATTGTCAATAATCGCAGCAAGCAAACAACAAAATCGCATACCTTGATTCTGATTTTTTCCCAATCAGCTGTGAATGCGGAAGAAAAAATGTGTAAACTCTAGAAATAGTCTTGCGATTCCTGAAAGAAAATTCACGAGAAATGCTTTCTTCATTGTTGCCTGCGGCCCAAAGTCGCCTCTTACGCAAAGGCAGGGCGTGCCCCGGCAGGAAAGGCACGTTTGACAAGGCTGCTGCCGTGCGGACAGCCTGAGCGGGAAAGCCCGGTCCCGGCTGCTTCGCATTGCGGTTTTAAAGTCAAACCTTAGTATGTCGTGCCTGAAGTACAGGAAAAACTCTTTTTTGCAAGACTGTTACGCCCGTTGCGCTCGCTTGCGGAAGGCGTGGCCTGCCGCGCATCCCGGAGGGCAAAACGCGCATAGCAGCGGGCCACGGGTGAGGCAGGGTCCATGTGCGCAAGAAATTTCCCGTACGGTCGGGCCGCGTCGTCGGCCAGTGCGGCGCGCCGCGCCGCTTCAGGATCCCGCGCGGCAAGCGCGGCCCCCCCCTCCTCGCCGTAGGCCGCGGCCCCTGCCAGCACTGTTTTGCCCAATGTCAGGGAAACTTTCACGCCGCTGAAAAACGGACACTCCATAAAGGCATTGACCCGTTCCAGAATCTCGCCGCTCAAAAGGTGCAGTTCCTGGACAAGCATGGCGTCCTCAGCGCCGATCAGAAGCAGATCCTTATGATGGCCCAAGGGCAGAGCCAGCGGGGCCAGCTCCGGGCCCATGACCATGCTCCAGTTCTGCCAGAGCCGACAGAGCCGCGCCCGCTCCGGGCCGCCGCCCAGGGCTTCCAGCACCGAGGCCAGTACCCTGTCGGCCGCTATGGGCTGGGAAGTTTTTTGCCGCTTGCGCGCTTGTCGCAAGGCCATGTCGTCCTCTCTTTACTTCGCTCCCCGAAGCCCGCGGCTTCGGGCGATGCTGGCGCATTTTCTGCGGCAGCCCTGACCGGCCCGCAGGAAGTTCTTGACCATATCCGGATAAGCTGATATTTGTATCAACATACATTGATTTAGTCATCACAACACGGACGCGGCATGACGATTCTTCATTTCAAAGCCCTTTCCGATGAAACCCGGCTGCGGCTTGTGCATATTTTGCTGCATTATGAGCTCTCGGTCAACGAGCTGGTGCGGATTCTGGGCATGGGCCAGTCAAGGGTTTCCAGGCATCTGAAAATTCTCACTGAAGCCGGGCTGCTCACCTCGCGCCGGGATGGGCTGTGGGTTTTTTACGCCGCGCCGCGCGCCGGAGAGGAACGCGATTTTCTGCGCGCCGTGCTGCCTTTTGTGCATGCTGATGCCGTCATGCAGGCCGATCTGGGCATGGCCGCTCAGATTCTTGAGGAACGCGCCCGCAAAACCCGCCAGTTTTTCAATGCCATTGCCGAAGACTGGGACGAACTCAACCGCGAGGTGCTCGGCGCGTTCGATCTGCCCGCGGCTGTCTGCGCGGCCGTGCCTCAGGGTTGCGGCACGGCCGTGGATCTGGGCTGCGGCACCGGCGCTGTGCTCAGCCGCCTGCTGCCCCTGGCCCGGGGCGTGATCGGCGTGGACGGCTCGGCCCGCATGCTGGAACTCTGCCGCCGCCGCTTCAATCCGGACGAACCCGCGGCCGGGCGTGTCTCCCTGCGCATAGGCGAGCTGGATCATCTGCCCCTGCGCGACGGCGAGGCGGACTTTGCCTGCATTAATCTGGTGCTGCACCACTTGTCCGAGCCGGTGGCGGCCCTGCGCGAGATCCGGCGGATTCTGGCCCCGGGCGGCCGCCTTTTTGTGGCGGACTTTCTGCGGCACAACGACGAAACCATGCGCAGCCGCTATGGCGATCTCTGGCTTGGCTTCAAGGAAAGCGAACTTGCCGACGGCCTGAGCCGTGCGGGCTTTACGCGTATCGGCCGTCAACGGCATGCCGTGGGCCGGGGGCTGGAGCTTGTGCTGTTCAGTGCCGAAGCGTGCTGATGCAGAGAAAAAACAACATTTGCAAGGAGACGATCATGACCAGAGCACTGGATTTGAGCCTGCCGCATAAAGTGGCGGATCTCAGCCTGGCCGACTTCGGCAGGAAGGAAATGCAGCTTTCCGAGCGGGAAATGCCCGGCCTCATGGAGTGCATCAAAAAATATGGCCCTGAAAAGCCCCTCAAGGGGCTCAAGATCATGGGATCCCTGCACATGACCATTCAAACGGCCATGCTGATCAAGACCCTGCACGCCCTGGGCGCGGACATCCGCTGGGCCTCATGCAATATCTTTTCCACGCAGGATCACGCGGCCGCGGCCGTTGCCGAGCAGGGGCTGGCCAAAGTCTTTGCCTGGAAAGGGGAGACCCTTGAGGATTACTGGTGGTGCACGGAAATGGCCCTGACCTGGCCCGACGGCACAGGTCCGGATCTGATCGTGGACGACGGCGGCGACGCCACGCTGCTGATCCACAAAGGCGTGGAAGCCGAGGACAATCCCGGCATCCTCACACAAAAGGCCGAAAGCAGGGAGTTCCAGTGCGTGCTTGACCGCCTGGCCCTGCGCCTCAAGGAAGACCCGCAACACTGGCACAAGGTGGCCGCAAAGATCAAAGGCGTTTCCGAAGAGACCACCACCGGCGTGCATCGCCTTTACCAGCTGGAAAAGGAGGGCAAACTGCTCTTCCCGGCCATCAACGTCAACGACTCGGTGACCAAATCCAAGTTTGACAATCTCTACGGCTGCCGCGAATCCCTGGCCGACGGCATCAAGCGCGCCACGGACATCATGGTGGCCGGCAAGGTGGTCGTGGTCTGCGGCTACGGGGACGTGGGCAAGGGCTGCGCCCAGTCCATGCGCGGCTTTGGCGCGCGCGTGCTGGTCACTGAGATCGACCCGATCTGCGCGCTCCAGGCCGCAATGGAAGGCTATGAAGTGACCACGGTGGAAGACGCCCTGCCCCTGGGCGACATTTATGTGACCTGCACCGGCAATTATCATGTGATCACCGGCGCGCACATGGAAGGCATGAAGGACGAGGCCATTGTCTGCAATATCGGCCACTTTGACAATGAAATAGATATGACCTACCTGGAGAGCACGCCCGGCGTGAGCAAGCTGAACATCAAGCCCCAGGTGGACAAATGGACCCTCAAGTCCGGCCGGAGCATCGTGGTTCTGGCCGAAGGCCGTCTGGTCAACCTGGGCTGCGCCACGGGGCATGCCAGCTTTGTGATGTCCAACAGCTTCACCAACCAGACCCTGGCCCAGATCAAACTGTCCAGGGAAGCCCTGGAAACCAAAGTCTACACCCTGCCCAAGGAACTGGATGAAGAAGTGGCCCGCCTGCATCTCGGCCGGCTGGGAGCCAAATTGACAAAACTCAGCCCGGAGCAGGCCGCCTATATCGGTGTGCCGGTGGAAGGCCCGTACAAGAGCGCCATGTACAGGTATTGATTTCGTTTGCTGGCAAGTGTTTTTTCCAGCCCTGCAAACGTGCGTCGCATGTTGGCAGGGCTGTTTTTTAGAGCGGTTTAGCTAATTTCATTAGCAAACCGCTCTATTTCCACAAATTGCCGTACTTGGCGGCAATGCCGTCGGTGCGCTCCACCAGCTTGTCCACCAGGGCGTCCATATCGTC
This sequence comes from Desulfovibrio sp. ZJ369, assembly GCF_011039085.1. Lineage (GTDB taxonomy): Bacteria > Desulfobacterota > Desulfovibrionia > Desulfovibrionales > Desulfovibrionaceae > Desulfovibrio. The sequence continues at coordinate 13,880 of NZ_JAAKEI010000034.1, forward strand.
GCCATTGACCGTGCCCAGCTCGCGGGCCAGCAGATAGCCGAGGTAGCCCTTGCCCTGGCTGAACACCCAGCACACGGAATACACCGAGCCCACGCCCGGGCGGCTCGGAAACTCCGGGGCCGTGCTCAGCAAAAGGCGCAGCTTGGGCATGTCTTTCTCGTCATCGTCATTGAGCGTGAAAAGATTGCTCTGATTGAAACGCTCCTTGAGCCTGGTGCCCAGGCGCGCGCCGATGCTGTCCGAGCCTTCGAGCTGCACGCTGATCACCGTGACCCGATCAACGCCTTTTTCCGGCTTGTCCGGCGTGGGCTTGCCTGCCTGCGGCGTGACGGTCCCGCTGACGGAAGCGGCCTGGGCGACATGGGCCCGCGGCCCGGCAAGCGTCAGTGCGCAGGCCAGAAGCAGGGCGTAAAAAACTGTTTTCATCCTTGTTTCCCCTTGGCAGTGCAGAACAGTTGCAGACCGTTGCGGGCAAATCCCCGCGGGCGTACCCCGTACTGTTGCCCCGATTCTACACAATGTTTAGAAAAAGGGAAAGGGGGCACTGGCCACTCTTGAGCAAGTCGGGCGGACAGGCTACACTTCAGGGCGAAAACTTTCACGCAAGGAGCCGCCATGCAGAGAACCCTGATCATCGACGCCCTGAGCGCCGAAAAAGCGCAGCAAGAAATTATGATCTGCGGCTGGGCGCGCACGCGGCGCGACGCCAAGGGTTTTTCTTTTCTGGAGATCAACGACGGTTCCTGCCTCGCCAATCTGCAATGTATTGTGGATGAGGGCACCGAGGCGCACGCGGCCCTGGGCGAGGCCAATACCGGCGCGGCCCTGGCCGTGACCGGCGCGCTGGTGCCCTCGCCCGGCAAAGGCCAGAAATGGGAAGTGCGGGCCAAAAGCATCCGGGTTTTCGGCCTGGCTGACCCGCAAACGTTTCCCTTGCAGAAAAAACGCCATTCCGACGAATTCCTGCGCACCATTGCCCATCTGCGCAGCCGTACCAACAAGTACGGGGCCGCCTTCCGCATCCGTTCCGAGGCCGGTCGGGCCGTGCATGACTTTTTCCGGCAGGAGGGTTTCGCCTGGGTGCATACGCCTGTGCTCACCGGCTCGGATTGCGAGGGCGCGGGCGAGATGTTCCGGGTCACCACCCTTGCGCCCGGCGAAAAAAGCCTGGAAGGGGATTTCTTCAGCCGCCGGTGCAATCTCACCGTGTCCGGGCAACTGGAAGCCGAGGCCCTGGCCCTGGGCCTGGGGCGCGTCTACACGTTCGGGCCCACCTTCCGGGCCGAGAACTCCAATACCCCGCGCCATGCCGCGGAATTCTGGATGATCGAGCCGGAGATGGCCTTCGCGGATCTGACGGATCTCATGGAGCTGGCTGAAAGCCTGACCCGCCACGTCATCGGGCATGTGCTCGAACATTGCCAGGCCGATGTCAGGCTCTTCGACGCTTTTGTGGACAAGGGCCTGCTGGCCCGGCTCCAGGGCCTGCTGGCCAAGCCCTTTGCGCGCATTCCCTATGCCGAGGCCATTCGCATCCTGGAAGACAGCGACCGCGCCTTTGCTTTTCCCGTGACCTTTGGCATGGATCTTCAGACCGAGCATGAGCGCTATCTGGCTGAGGAGCACTTCCAGCGGCCGGTCATTGTCTATGACTATCCCAAGGAAATCAAAGCCTTTTACATGCGCTGCAACGACGACAACGAGACTGTGGCGGCCATGGATATGCTGGTGCCGCGCATTGGGGAGCTGATCGGCGGTTCCCAGCGCGAGGAACGTCTGGACAAGCTTTGCGAACGCATCCGCGAAATGGGCCAGAACCCCGATGATTACTGGTGGTATCTGGATCTGCGCCGTTTCGGCAGCGCGCCGCACGCGGGCTTCGGCCTGGGCTTCGAGCGTCTGCTCATGCTGCTGACGGGCATCACCAACATCCGCGACGTGATCCCCTTCCCGCGCACGCCCGGGAACCTGGAGTTTTAAGGCCAGCCCTCAGTACAACGCCGCGCGCGTCTTCACATTTCAGACAAGGACGGCTATAGTGCGCTCGCGTCCGGCTGTTGTACCGGCGCGGATTTCACGGTCGCGCCTGCGCGCCCATCGCCAGAGGAGACAAAAGCATGAGCAAAAAATTGACTGTTGCCGTTGTGGGCGCCACGGGCGCCGTGGGCCGTGAGATGCTCAACACCCTGGAAGCGCGCAAATTTCCGGCCACCCAGGTGCGCGCCTTTGCCTCGGCCCGCTCGGCCGGCAGCAAGGTGCCTTTCGGCGAGCGCGAACTTGTTGTGGAAGAACTGAAGGAAGATGTCTTTGCCGGCATTGATCTGGCCATTTTCTCGGCCGGGGGGGGCACTTCCACGCAGTTTTCCCCGCACGCGGCCCACGCCGGTTGCGTGGTGGTGGACAATTCCGCGGCCTGGCGCATGGACGAGCGCTGCCCCCTGGTGGTGCCGGAGGTCAACCCCCAGGCCCTGGAGCGGCATCAGGGCATCATTGCCAACCCCAACTGCTCCACCATCCAGATGGTAGTGGCGCTCAAGCCCCTGCACGACGCGGGCACAATCACGCGCGTGGTGGTTTCCACCTATCAGGCCGTGTCCGGCACGGGCCAGAAAGGCATTGAGGAGCTGGAGCGCCAGGTGCGCGACCTGTTCAGCATGCGCGAGCCGGAAAACCGGGTCTATCCCTTCCGCATTGCCTTCAATGTGCTGCCGCACATCGACATTTTTCTGGACAACGATTACACCAAGGAAGAAATGAAGATGGTCAATGAGACCGTCAAAATTTTTGACGATCCTTCCATCAGGGTCACGGCCACCTGCGCGCGCGTGCCGGTCTTTTACGGCCATGCGGAATCCGTGAACGTCCAGACGGAAAAAAAGATCACGGCCAAACAGGCCCGGATTATGCTCTCCCAGGCCCCGGGCGTCATGGTCTACGACAATCCCCGCGAGAAAATGTACCCCATGCCCGCCTATATCGCCGGGGAGGACCCTGTTTTCGTGGGCCGCATCCGCGAGGACGAAAGCATTGAAAACGGCCTGAACATGTGGATCGTGGCCGACAACGTGCGCAAGGGCGCGGCGCTCAATGCCGTGCAGATCGCCGAAGAACTGCTCAAAAAGGATCTGATCCGCGTGCCGGACAGGGACGTTTTCCTGAGCTAGACTCAGCCCTCATGACAACGCCGTCCGCGAAACGCTGCATGTTTCGCGGGCGGCGCTGGAGAGGATTTTGCCCCTGCAAATGCTCTCAAAGTTTTTTGCGGCGTGCGGCCCCGCCGACATTCCCGCAGGGCCTTGCACAACGCTTCGGGAGAAAATGCCTTATGAACCCCGTGGATGCCCGGACCTATCTGCAGGCCCTGCTGGCTGCCCCCCGGCCCGGATCGGAAAAGTATCTCGCTTTTTACGATCACCGGATCGGACTGATCGGCACGGATCCGCGCCTTCTGCTTGTCCCGCTGGACGATCATCTCTGCCACCGCGGCGACGGTCTGTTTGAGAGCATCTGCTTCCGGGATCGCACGATCTTCGCGCTGGACGAGCATCTGGCCCGCATGCGCGACGGCGCCAAGGCTCTGACCCTGACCCCGCCCTGTTCATGGGAAGAAATGCGCGCGCGCATCCTGGACGTGGCCCGCGCCTCCGGGCAGGATCACGGCGATTTGCGCGTTTTTCTGGGCCGGGGTCCGGGCGGCTTCGGCATTTCCCCGGCGCAATGCCCCGAGGCCAGCTTCTATGTGGTGGCCCTGCAGAACGCCCTGCCCTCGGAAGCCCTTTACCAAAAGGGGCTCACGGCCTTTGCCAGCGCCATTCCGCCCAAGCAGGAATACCTGGCCCGGATCAAGAACACCAATTACCTGCCCAATGTCTTCATGGCCGCCGAGGCCTTGCAAAAAGGCATGGACGTGGCCGTGACCTTTGACGAAAACGGCGTCATGGGCGAGGCGGCCATTGCCAATGTGGGCATTGTCGACAAGGACGGGCGGCTGCTCTGCCCGGAATTGGGCCGCATCCTGCCGGGGACCACCCTGCTGGCGGCCATGGACGTGGCTGCCGGGCGCATGCCCGTGCTTTCCGGCCCGATCCGCAAGGCCGATATCGAGACGGCCCGCGAAATGCTGCTTTTCACCAGTGCCACACTCTGCGTGGGCATCACCCATTTTGACGGCAGACCCGTGGGTCAGGGCGAGCACAAGGGCAGGCCCGGACCTGCGGCGCTCTGGCTCAAGGATGCGCTGCTGGCCCGTATGCTTGCCGAAGGCGCGCGGTTCTGATGCGCGTTCTGCTGATTTCCCTGCAAGATGAAAAAGAGGCCCGGCAGTCTCCCACGCGGCAGAGGGCGCAGGCTCTGGAACAGGAGCAGACCCTGGCCCTTGCCAAGGCCATGCGTGACGGCGGCCGTCTGGCCCCCCTGCTGGTCTGCCGCAAAAACTCCCGGCTGCGTGAGCGAGCCGACGCCCTGCATCTGCCGGTGCTGGCCGTGGGCGGCGCGTCGGCCTGCAATCCGCTGACCCTGTTGCGTCTCTGGCGCTGGCAGCGCCGGCATAAAAAGCTGCTGGTGCAGACCGTGGGCCAGGAAGCCGTGCCCCTGGGCCGTCGGCTGCGGCGCATGCGCCCCAAAGACAGCACCCTGCTTTCCCATGCCTTTTTTCTGCGCCCGCCCGCGCCGGAGCACTGTGCGGAACTGCGGGACGCGCAGCACATTCTCTGCGGATCAGGCCATGTGCGCCGCCGCATTCTCAAGGCCTGGGACGCGGCGCGGCAGGCCGCCCCGGCCCAAAAGCCGGATGCGGCCGCACTGCAAGAGCAGGAGGAACATCTGATCATCCTGCCGCCGGGCATCAGCCTGGAGGGTTTCACGCCCTCGCCGGAATGGCGGGAGGGGCATTTCATCTTTGGCATGGGCGAAAGCCTTGCGCCGCGTTCCGGCGTGCTTCAGGTGATCCGGGCCATGGCCGCCCTCTGGCAACGGGACGATCTGCCCCCCTGGGAAGTGCGCATGCTGGGCGGGGGCCCGCGCTTCAACGAAGCGCTGAAAGAAGCTGTGACCCTGGGCGTCGAGTCGCGCCTCTGCCTGCTGCACGAGCAATACGCGCCCGTCGTGCTGCGGAGCTGCCATGTCTGGATCGCGCCCGGGGACTCGCCCGAGGAAAGCCCGGAAACGCTCTGGACCGGCTTTGCCGCCGGTCTGCCCGTGATCGCGGGCCAAAGCGAGCTGCACGCCGAGCGTCTGCGCGGGCAGGAGGATGCCGTGCTGCCGGTGGACGAAAGCGATCCGCAGTCTCTGGCCAAAGCCATGATCGCGCTGATGCAGGAAGCGGATCTGCGGCGCGCCCTGGCCGCCCGCGCCGTGGCGTTGCGCGCTGCCGTAAGCCTTGAGAGCATGGCCCACGCGGCCTGTAGTTTGTTTGAAGCCTGGTTTCGCGAGCAGGGCTGGCTGGAAGCCCTGCCGCCGGACGCGGCCAGCCCTGACGCAACCCAGCCCCCGGCCGCGCCCGCAGGCCCGGAACCGGCCCGGCCTGAAACCGAACAGCCTCCATCAGCACCTTCAGGACAGGTATGAAATGCAAAATCTGCAAGGCTGAGGCGGCAGTGGCGCTCAGAAGCCACAATGCCGCCTTCTGCCCGGACTGCTACAAAGACTTTTTCGCCCGCCAGGTGGCGCGGGGCATTGAAGGCCAAAAGCTTTTCAGCCGTGACGAGCGCATTTTGGTGGCCCTTTCCGGGGGCAAGGATTCCCTGGCCCTGATGCTGGAGCTCTCCCGCCAGGGCTATGACGTGACCGGCCTGCATATCGATCTGGCCATTCCCGGCTCGTCGGCCGCGGCGCGCGGCGTGGTGGAGCGCTTTTGCGCCCGCCACGGCCTCAAGCTGCTGATCCGGGACATGACCGTGGAGGGCCTGCCCATCCCCCTGGTCAGGGAGCGCCTGCGCCGCCCGATCTGCTCGGCCTGCGGCAAGATCAAACGCCATTTCTTCAATAAGGTCGCCCTGGACGAAGGCTTTGACGCCTTGGCCACCGGGCACAACCTGGACGACGAGGTGGCCCGCCTGTTCAGCAACACCCTGCGCTGGGATACGGCCTATCTTTCGGATCAGGGGCCGCTGCTGGCCGGCGAGCGCGGCTTTGCCCGCAAGGTCAAGCCGCTCTGGCGGCTCTCGGAATTTGAGACCGCCAATTACGCCTTTTTGATGGGCATTGAGAATCATTACGCGCCCTGCCCCTACAGCCCCGGGGCCAGCTTCAGCACGCTCAAGGGCCTGATGCAGCAGCTGGAGGCCGCCATGCCCGGCCGCAAGCTGGATTTTTACCAGGGTTTTCTGGCGCGCGGGCGGCCCGTGTTCGCCCGGCGCGAGGCCGAAGCGGGCGTGGAGCTTGCCCCCTGCCCGCAGTGCGGCTATCCCACCTCGTCCGGGGATCTCTGCGGGGTCTGCCGGATTCGGGCGGCCGTGCAGGACAGGGCTGACGCATAAAATGCGGCAGCCTTGCCCCCTGCCCTGATCCGGGCTAGGTTCATCTCTATGAACGTCCTGCGCAAAGCTTTGCAACGGGGTCTGACCCCGACCAATGTCATCAGCTATATATGCCTCCAGACCATGCGGCTGTGGGGAGCCTTCTGGGGCACGCTACGCCTGCGCTGCAAGGCCTTTTGTCTGGGCGTGGCCGTGGGCCCGGGCGTGCGCGCCCACGGGCCCGTGGGCCTGCTGCGCTGGCCGGGCAGCAGCATCCGCATAGGCGCAGGGGCCAGCCTGATTTCCTCCTGGCGGCGGGCCACGGCCGCCACCCTGGCCGCGCCCACGCGCCTGCGCACCTTTGGACCCCAGGCGGCCATTGAAATCGGCGAGGGCGCGCAGTTGAGCGGCGCGTCGATCACCGCCCGCTCGCAGCGCATTGTGCTTGGCCGTCAGGTTTTGCTGGCGCCCAACTGCGTGATCGTGGATTCGGATTTTCACGCCCCTTGGCCGCCTGAGGCCCGCGCCACCCAGCCGGGTCTGGAGGCCGATGCCCCGGTGGAGATCGGCGATTACGCCTGGATAGGCATGAACTGCCTGATCCTCAAAGGCGTGCGCATCGGCGAGGGTGCCCTGATCGGCGCGGGCAGCGTGGTGACCCGCGACGTGCCGCCCTTCTGTCTGGCCGCAGGCGCGCCCGCCCGCGTGCTGCGCAGGATCGGGCCAGAAGATCTCCGGGCGGCGTTCTCTCCGGCGCAACCCTAGAGCGTTTTGCTAATGAAATTAGCTAAACGCTCTGGCGACAGCGTTAGCTGGCGCCCGCGCCAAATGAGCGTCCAGACCGCGTTCTGGACGCGAAATGATGGCAGCGAAGTGATTGAAAATGGATATTTTCAATCAAAAAATGCTCTAAGAGGCTGCCCTGCCGCAGGGGCGCGGCAGGCAAAGCCCGGCGTTCACGGCGCAACGCCCCACTGTTTCCAACACGTTGAAGAGCGGATACCTGCGTCATGGCCCATGATCACAAAAGCGGCCCCAGGCGGGAACAAGAGGCGCAATCGTCCGCCGCGGGCCAGCCCCCCTCGCCGGTGGGCGAGTATATCGCCGCCCTGCTGGCCTCCTCCAGGCTGGGCGGGCAGGTCACGCACCATCGTCTTTTGCCCGGGACTGATCCCGAATTCGCCTCAAGCCGCCGCCCCTGGCCCGGCGCGCTGGAGCGCCTGCTGCGTGAACGCGGCGTGCGACTTTACAGTCATCAGGCCCTGGCCACGGATCACATCCGCGCCGGGCGCTCTGTCGTGGTGGCTACGCCCACGGCCAGCGGCAAAAGCCTGATTTACAATCTGCCCGTGCTGGAACGCCATCTGCTCGATCCCGAGGCCCGGGCCCTGTATCTTTTTCCGCTCAAGGCCCTGGCCCAGGATCAGCTGGCCGCCTTCACGGCCCTGACCTCCTCCTGGCCCGAAGCGGCCCGGCCCGCGGCCGCGCTCTATGACGGCGACACCAGCGATCATTTTCGCCGCAAAATCCGGCGCAATCCGCCCACAGTGCTGATCAGCAACCCGGAAATGCTGCATCTGGGCATTTTGCCGCACCATGAGCAATGGGCTCCCTTTCTGGCGGGCCTCACGCATGTGGTGGTGGACGAGGCGCACATGTACCGGGGGGTCCTGGGCGCGCACATGGCCCATGTGTTCCGGCGGCTGAACCGTCTGGCGGGCCGCTACGGCGCGCAACCGGTCTATGTGCTCTGCACGGCCACCGTGGGCAATCCTGGCGAGCTGGCAGCCGCGCTCACCGGCCTGGACGTTCCGGGCGCGGGAGCCGCGCGCCGAGCTCAGGGGCCTGTTGTTATTGATCACTCCGGCGCTCCGAGGGGACCTCGCCATTTTGTTTTTCTGAATCCCGATCAAAGCCCGGCCACGGCGGCCATTGATCTGCTCAAGGCGGCCCTGGCCCGCAATCTGCGCAGCATCGTCTATTGCCGTTCGCGCCGGATGACCGAGCTGGTGAGCCTCTGGGCGGGCAGCCAATCCGGCCCCTATAGGGAGCGTATCTCCGCGTACCGGGCGGGCTTTCTGCCTGAGGAGCGCCGGGCCGTGGAGGCCCGCATGGCCTCAGGCGAGCTCCTGGCCGTGGTCAGCACCAGCGCGCTGGAACTGGGCATCGACATCGGCGGCCTGGATGTCTGCATCCTGGTGGGCTATCCGGGCACGGTCATGGCCACGTTGCAGCGCGGGGGCCGGGTGGGCCGGGCCCGGCAGGAATCGGCGGTGATCGTGGTGGCCGGGGAGGACGCCCTGGATCAGTATTTCGCCCGCAATCCCGAAGATTTTTTCAGCCGCCCGCCGGAACGGGCCGTGGTCAACCCGGACAATGAGGTCATTCTGGCCCGGCATCTGGAATGCGCTGCCGCCGAGCTGCCCTTGCGTCTTGATGAGCCCTGGCTGCGCTCCCCGGCGGCGCGCTCGGCGGCACGGGCGCTCTGCGCTCAGAGCCTGCTTTTGCAGTCCGCGGACGGCGCCACGCTTCTGGCCGCGCGCAAGCGGCCGCAACGTCTGGTGGATCTGCGCGGCACGGGCCGGACCTTTGACATTGAGGATCAGGAAGGCCGGCTCATCGGCTCCGTGGACGGCTTCCGCGCCTGGCGCGAAACGCATCCGGGCGCGGTCTATCTGCACCGGGGCCGCTCCTACGTCATTGAGGAAATTGATCCCGGCCGGGCCCGGGTGCTGGCAAAAGAGGCCAAAACCTCCTGGTTTACGCGCACCCGCGGCCAAAAGAGCACGGATATTCTGGAGGAAAGCGAGCGCCGCGCCCTGGGCCGGGGGCTGGTCTGCCGGGGGCGGCTGAGGATCACCGAGCGCATCACCGGCTATGAAAAACGCGCCACGTCCGGCAACCGTCTGCTGACCATTGTGCCGCTGGACGCGCCGCCGCAGGTTTTTGAAACCGAAGGTCTCTGGTATGTGATCCCGGACGCAATCCGCGCCGGGCTGGAAGAGCGCTTCCTGCATTTCATGGGTTCCATTCATGCGCTGGAGCACGCGGCCATCGGCCTCATGCCGCTGCTGGTCATGGCCGACCGCAATGACTTTGGCGGCATTTCCACGCCCCTGCATCCCCAGGTGGGCCTGCCCTGCGTCTTTATTTATGACGGCCTGCCCGGCGGCGCGGGCCTGACCCGGCAGGGCTTCGCGGCGGCGCGGGAACTGCTGGAAGCCACGCGCAGGGCCATTGCCGCCTGCCCCTGCGAGGACGGCTGCCCCTCCTGCGTGCATTCCCCCAAATGCGGTTCGGGCAACCGCCCCATCAGCAAGGAGGGAGCCCTGGCCCTGCTGGACGAGCTTTTGGCTCCGGGCGCGGAAGGCGAAAGACTGTGCCGCGAGCTGCGCATCAGCCCGGCTCCGGATCGCCTGAGCGAGAGCGTGGCGCAAGCGGCGGCAGCGCAGGCCCCGGCTTTTCCCGCTTCCGGGCCGCGCAACAACTTTTCCGCGTTGAAAACACAGGGCGATGCGGCGCAAGCGGCCCGCGCCGAAGTTGCCGCGCCTGTTGCGCCGGCCGCGCCCCCCTCGCCTGAGCCTCTGGCAGGCGAGGCCCTTGCCCGGCATCTGCCCGTGCCCCCGCCGCGGCATTTTGTGGTTTTTGACGTGGAAACCCGCCGCTCCGCAGCCGAGGTGGGCGGCTGGAACCGGGCCGGGCAGATGGGCGTGAGCGTGGCCGTGCTGTACGACAGCACGGCGGACGATTATTTCTCCTACAGGCAGGAGGAATTGCCCGCGCTTTTCGAGCGTTTGCGCGCCGCGGATCTGGTGGTGGGCTTTAACAGCCTGCGTTTTGACTATGCGGTGCTCGCGCCCTTTGCCCCGTTTGAGCTGCGCTCCCTGCCCAGCCTGGATCTCTTGCAGCGGGTGCATGAGCGTCTCAACTACAGGGTTTCACTCAATAATATCGGGCAGGCCACTCTGGGCGAACCCAAGAGCGCGGACGGCCTCCAGGCCCTGCAATGGTGGAAGCAGGGCCGCTGCGAGGAAATTGCGGCCTATTGCCGCAAGGACGTGGATCTGACCCGCCGCCTGTACCTTTTCGGCCTGGCTGAAGGCTATGTGCTGTTCAGCAACAAGGCCGGGCAGCGCGTGCGCCTGCCCGTGGACTTCAGGGCGCGGCCATGACGCGGCTTTCGCCGGCCGCCCGCCCGGCCGCAGGAATCCGGGCCGGGCACATCAGGCCCGCAACGCTCTAATAGAGTTTTTCCAGGACAGCCGCCTCGTCCTCCAGACTGTAACAATGTTCTTGCGCCGGAAAGGTGCCGCTTTTCACCTCCCGCGCATACGCCGCGAAGGCCGCGCGCATGGCCTGGCCCACCGCGCCGAAGCGTTTGACGAATTTGGGGGCAAGCGTATCGCAGAGGCCCAGCATGTCCTGCCAGACCAAAACCTGCCCGTCGCAGTCCGGGCCCGCGCCGATGCCGATGGTCGGGATGGAGATTTCCCGGCTGATGCGGGCGGCCAGAGCCGCGGGCACACATTCCAGCACCAGGGAGAAGGCTCCGGCGTCTTCCAGAGCGCGGGCGTCGTCCAGCAGTTTCTGGGCCGCGGCCGCGCTCTTGCCCTGAACCTTGTAGCCGCCCAGAGCGTGCACGGACTGCGGCGTCAGGCCCAGATGCCCCATGACCGGGATGGAAGCCCGGACAAGCGCGCGCACCTGCGGGCAGAAGTGCGCGCCGCCTTCCAGCTTCACGGCCTGGGCCCGGCCTTCCCGGATCAGCCGCCCGGCGTTGCGCAGGGTTTCGGGCACGGAAACCTGATAGCTCATGAACGGCATGTCGCAGACCACCAGAGCCGAGCTCGCGCCCCGGGCAACGGCCGCGCAGTGGTGGATCATGTCTTCCAGAGTGACGGAAAGGGTATCCGGATGGCCCAGCATGACCATGCCCAGAGAATCGCCCACCAGCAGGGCGTTGATGCCTTCCTGATCCATGAGCCGCGCCGTGCTGTAATCATAGGCCGTGAGCATGGTCAGTTTTTCCCGCCCCTTGGCCTGCCGGAAAGTGATCACTGTATTTTTCATGCTGTTCCTCGTTTGGCTTCAAAGATTTTGGCGCTGCCCCGCGCTGCGGATTCCGGTTGAGTTGAAATAGGATCCGCCCCGTCAGGAAACGTCCCGGACCTCGCCATCCAGCGCCAGAGCCATCAAAAGATGCGTGAGCTTGGCGGCCGTGAAATCCGCATGGTGCAGTCCGGGGATGGGCGCCAGTTCCACCACGTCCAGGCCGGCGATCTGCCGCCCTTGCGCGCATTTCTCCAGCACAAACTGAGCCTCGCGCCAGGAAAGGCCGCCCGGCGAGGGCGTGCCCGTGGCGGGCATCAGCGACGAATCCAGACCGTCCACGTCAAAGCTGACATAGATGCGGCGCGGAAAGTCCTCAGGCAGCGGCTTTTCAGGCAGGCCCACGCGGGCCAGAAAGTAGGCGTCGTAATGGGTGACGCCGAAGCGGCGGCGGATTTGGGCCTCCTCCCGGCTCATGTCGCGCACCGCGAACTGGACCAGAGGCAGGCCCAGATCCGCCACGGCCCGATACATGACGCTGGCGTGAGAATAGGGATCGCCCTCATAGTGGGGCCGCAAGTCCGCGTGCGCGTCAAACTGCACCACGCCCAGCGGCTCGCCCCTGGCTCTGGCGTCCGCGGCCAGGGCACGCAGCGCGCCCAGGCTGGCCGTATGCTCGCCGCCCAGCAGCACGGGCACGGCTCCGCAGTGCAGGGCATGCCGCGCCACGGCCTCAATGCGCTCAAGCACGGCCTCCACCGGCCCGGAGCAGTCCACGGGCGGGGCGGTATAAAAACCTGACTCGCCCGGCGCGCGGCCGCTCTCCCAGGCTTCCAGCTGCTGCGAGGCCGCCAGCAGGGCCGCCGGGCCGCGGGCCGCGCCGCCGCCATACGAAACGCTGCGCTCCAGAGGCGCGGGGATAATGTGAAAAGCCGCCGCTTCCGGTGAGACCGGGGCATATTCCGAAGCCAGAAAATCCTGACAGGACATAGCAGTGATCCTAGAGTATTTTGCTTTTGAAATTATTCAATTTCAAAAGCGGCGCTGCCATCATTTCGCGTCCAGGCTTCAGCCGTTGCGACGAAGGAAGCTACGGATGAAGACAGCAACTGGTTACTGCGGCAGCCAGCCAACGCAACCGCTGTCGCTATCCGTACGCAAGCAAAGCTTGCTAACGGCTACCGCAACGCGGTCTGGACGCTCATTCGGCGCGGGCGTCCGCTCCCGCGGCCGCCAGAGCAATTTCAAAGTGAAATTGCTCTGGAGCATATTTTTTTTGAAACGCTCTGCACGGCCGGACAAACCGGAGAAAAAAACGGCCCGCTTGGGGAGGCAGGCCGTTTTTGTTTGGAGGAGGCTGTCAGCAAAAGAAAGGAAGGTGCTTTTTCTTCTGCAATGGCCGTGCCAAGTTAGAAATTTGCGAGAATTTTTTTAATATCCCTGGATTATTCATCTATTTTTTTCATACAGCTTCGCGTCCGGTTAAAAAAATTTAACGCTTTGCTCTCTCCCGGCCCTGCCGGAAATGCCGCGTACAAAAAATTATCTTGCCCGCGCCACGGCAGACCCACGGCAGATCCGGGGCGGCAAGCCGCGCAGGGCAGGCCACGCGGCCGATCTTCTCCGCACGGGCGGGAGCGCGGCGGCATTGCCAAAGCGGCCGGGGAGAGCGGCCGCGCGGATTCCGGCGCGTACAAAATTTTGCCGCAGCGCCCACAGCGCACGCGCGGCCCCGCAGTGCTTCCGGCCTCAGTGCTCTGTAGCGCCCGCCTGCGCGCTGGTGGCGTTGCGCCCCGCCAGAGAAAGACGCCCGGCCAGCTCGCGCGCGCCCGGCGTCTCGCGCCACTGGGCAAAGAGCCTGCGCCAGGCTCCGAATTCCAGAAAACCCTGATCCAACTGGCTCTCATGCATCTGCACCCAGGTATTGAAAAGCTGCATCTGGATCTGAAAGGTCGCGCTCTCGAAAATGCCCGCGGCCGCGTCTCTGGGCATGGCCGCGCCGTCCAGATGTTCCAGCACAAAGGTGCAGACGGCCCGGCGGGAGGTTTCAAAATCCACTTCCCTGCCGTTCATGCCCTCGGCCAGGGGCAGCAAATGGGGGTACAGTTCTTTGATCCGCTCCATGCCCTTTTCGGGCACGGTCAGCAGAAGCGGCTTTTCGCCGTTGGCGTCCGCCGGGGCATCGGATTTTTCAGTGATGAAATAAAAACGAAGCCAGTTTTCAAACATCACCGCTTCCAGAATTTGCAGCACGGACTTTTGAAATTGTTCCTGTTGCTCCGGCATGGGGACTCCTTTGGTGCAAGACTGCTGGGGAATGTTGCGCAAAAAAGCCGTGCGCTTTTGCGCAGCCATATAGAGCATTTTGCTTTTGAAATTATTCAATTTCAAAAGCGGCGCTGCCGTCATTTCCCCGCAAGCGGGACAAGCGCCTGAAAAGCGTAGTTTTCAGGCTCATTCGGCTCTGGCGCGCGCGGGCGCCAGCGCCTCTTATAGCGCTTGCTGGCGTGATTGTCACACCTCTTTCTTCGCCGGGCCCGGCCCTGCTACTTGCCAATCAGGCAGGAAGGGTTTATCTGAAAAGGGAACCCCGGCCCCTGCGTCAACAGGAACCGGGGCTGGCACGGCGCGGTGAGCGCCCCCGTGCACGGCTACCGAGTCAGGTTATAACACCGTTCGGCCCCGTATCAGTGTCAGCTGATACGGGGCCAGCCTTTTATGGCCGACTGTCGCCCCGCAGCAGCAGGGCGAGGAGTACCAGCAACACCAGGACGACAAAGCGTCTCATGCGGCACCCCCTTTGACGGTTTGCGCCGTGCCGGGCGCAGATCAGGAAGGGGGTAGCCGTGCCCGGTCCTTATATCCAGATTTCCCGTACCCCACAACGTCTTTTCAGACCGGCGCGCGTACCCGGAGCTGTTTGCGCGTGTGGGCGGCACTGTACCGGATCTGCGCGGACTTTTTTTGCGAGGGCATGGGGGAAACAGCGCGGCGCCGGGCACGGCCCAAAACGATGCAATTAACGCGTTGAGCTCATTTCATTAGCAAAAAGCTCTACTGCCGCCATCCGTAAGGCGACAAGGGCTGCCGCCCTCGCGGGCGGGCAATCTCTTCCAGCAGCGAGCACATATTTTTCCACAAGCTTCTGTTTTCAGCGCAAAGCTCCCGCCGTTCCTCCTCAAGGGCTGTCAGGCGTTTTTTCAGCTCCGCGCACTGCGGGCAGGAGCACTCCCGGCTTTCGTGCGGCGCGGCGGCCGCGATCCGTTCCGCCTGATCCGCCTGATGGGCGGGGGTCAGGCAGGGGGCGAGGTCGTGCGCCGCTTCGCGGGTGGCGGATTCCGCGCCGGTCAGCAGCCAGTCCAGCGAAACGCCGGTGAGAGCGCAGATTTTGAGAATCACGTCGGATTTGGGCAGGTTTTCGCCCCGCTCATAAAAGCCCAGCGAGCCCTTGCTGATCTCAAGCCGGGCGGCGAATTTTTCCTGTGACTCCTTGCCGCGAGCCATTTTGATGCGTGAGCCGAGCGTGGTCATGGTCATAGAGCATTTTGTTTTGAAATTATTCAATTTCAAAAGCGGCGCTGCCATCATTTCGCGTCCAGAACGCGGTCTGGACGCTCATTCGGCGCGGGCGTCCGCTCCCGCGGCCGCCAGAGCAATTTCAAAGTGAAATTGCTCTAGTGTCGTGCCTGCGCAAAAAGGGCGAGTGCTAACGCTATCCGCTTCAGGCTTGCGGGCTGTCCGTGCCGAAGCGGGCGGCATGTTCCCTGAGCGTGCGATCCAGGGCCAGCAGCAGACGTTGGGCTGAGGCCGGGCTCATGACAATGCGGCGGTCCAGATCCACGGCCAGGCCGTTTTCCGCGTTGCCGTCCGGGCCGTTCAGGCTTTCGGGCAGGCTCAGGCCGCAACAGAGGATCACTTCCTCGGCGGTGCAGCGGGTCTGGAAAACATTGGCGTAGGACGTAACAAGCTGGGCGCTGTTCAGAGCCACGCGGATCTGTTGGCTTGCCGCCGCGTCGGCGGTGGCGGTTTGTTTTTTCTCTTTGCTCATGGCTACCTCTTTTTCTTGTCCGGAGCGCGGGGCGCGGCCGGGGTTTTGCCCGTGGGGGCGGCTTTCTGCTCCGCGGCTTTTTGCTCCGCATTGGGCGGCAGTTTGACCGAGACCACGGGCAGCGCCGGGAAAACGGGCTTGCGGGTGTCCATGGCCGCGAGCACGCTGGCCGTGATGTCCAGCGCGGCGTCGGCGTCCAGGGCGTTTTGCCGGGCCAGAACCAGCGCGGCCTTGTGGGCCTGCCGCCAGGCCTTGACCTCTTCCAGCAGGAGCTTGTTGATCACGTTTTGCACGGCGGCTTCCTCGGCGGCCATCTGGCGGCTGAGGGTCAGCGCGCCTTCGCGCAACACGGCCTCGCGTTCCTTGGCCGGGGCTTTGGACCAGGCTTTTTGCAGATCGGCAAAGCCCTGTTCCAGGCGCTGGCGGGCCTGGGCCAGATGAGCGCGGCCGGCCTCGGCGGCGCTGGATCGGGTCATGATCCGTTCCAGATCCACGGTGGCGATCTGCGGGGCCGCGGCCGCGGCGGACGCGGGCTTGTCGCCCTCCAGGCAGCCGCCCAGAAAGCAGGCGCTCAAAAGGCAGACGACAAGCAGAGCCGTAAGGGTAAGAGGGAATATACTACGGCGCATGGGGATGATTTCCTGTTGTTATGCGTGTCAGGGCAGGACGTTTTGCTTGCTGATGCAAGGAGCCAAACGCCCGCTCCCACAAGAACGGCGCGGCGGTCACATGCCGCCGCGCCGTTGCCGGCTCCCAGGAAGGAAGAAGGACGCCGGCTCCAGAAAGGCCGTCCGCCGGGGGAAGCGATGACCGGCGGACGGCCGCCGGACTCGGGAAGCCCATGCCTCCCGGATATCCGGGCGGGCGGCTCCGCCAGGGGCGGAACCGCCCGGAAGGGCGCTAGAACTCGTAGCGGAACGTACCAAACACGCCGTGCGACGTGCTGTGGACGCCGGTTTGCAGGTTGTAGTTGACGCCAAAGCTCACGTTGTCATTGCCGAATTCCAGACCGGCCTGGCCCATGTAAGAGATGTAGTCCATGGTCTGGCTTTCCAGTTCCGCAGTGCCGGACACGCCGGTGAAGCGCACATCGCTGCGGGCCTCAATGTCCCCGGCGGCCGGGATCACGGCCAGATCCAGGCTGGGCTTGAAATGCCAGCCGTTGCCGGTCTCGAT
>NZ_JAAKEI010000035.1 GCF_011039085.1 Desulfovibrio sp. ZJ369
AAGTGGATTGTTGGCAGGCACAAAGAAATAATCTTGGCTCCAAGATTAATTGGCAATTTACAACTGATCAAGCCAGGATAAAGTTAAAACGACTTTACCCGACACTTGTAGCTTGACGCAACACTAGGTTCAGCTTCTGCGGCTGAGGATCGCCAAACGCCCGGCCCTGGCGCGGCCATAGCGCAGCCGCCACCAGAAGCGCCGGGCGCGCAGGCGCGCGCGATCCAGACAAAGATAGACCACCGGCGTGGTATAGAGGGTCAGCAACTGGCTGACCAGCAGGCCGCCCACAATGGTGATGCCGAGCGGCTGGCGGATCTCCGCGCCGTCGCCCTGCCCGATCGCCAGAGGCACGGCTCCGAGAATGGCCGCGGCCGTGGTCATCATTATCGGCCTGAAGCGGAGCAGGCAGGCCTCGTAAATGGCCTTGTCCGGCGGCAGATGCCGCATGCGCGAGGCCTCCAGGGCAAAGTCGATCATCATGATCGCGTTCTTTTTGACGATGCCGGCCAGCAGAAGCACGCCGATCAGCGCAATGACGCTGAACTCCATCCTGAAGAGCATCAGGGAGAGCAGCGCCCCGCCCCCGGCCGAAGGCAGCGTGGAAAGGATGGTCAGGGGATGGATCAGGCTTTCGTAGAGCACGCCGAGTACAATGTAGAGCGCGGCCAGGGCGGCCAGGATCAGGATGATCTGGCTGCTCATGGTGTCGCTGTACAGCCTGGCCGTGCCCTGAAAGCTGCCCACAATGGTGGCTGGCATGCCGATTCTGACCCGCGTTTCGGCAATGGCCGCCTGGGCCTGTGAAAGCGCGGCGCCCTGCTTCAAATTGAAAGAAATGGTCACGGCCGCGAACTGGCCCTGATGCGCCACGGAGAGCGGCGCAAAGGCCGGGCCCACCGTGGCCGCGCTGAGCAGCGGCACAAGGCCGTCCTTGCCGGGCAGATACACTTTTTCCAGGGCCTGCGCGCCTTCCAGCCAGTCCGGGCCGTATTCCAGCACCACGCGGTATTGGTTCTTGTCCTCATAGATGGTGGAAACCTGGCGCTGGCCGAAAGCATTGTTCAGGGCCGCGTCCACGTCCCGCATGGTCAGGCCCAACCGGGCCAGGGCGTCGCGGTTGACCGTGATCATGGTTTGCAGGCCGCGTTCCTCAATGTCGCTGTCCACGTCCCTGAAAAGCGGCTGGCCGGCCAGGGCCCGCTGCAATCTGCGCCCCCAGGCGCGCAGCTCGTCCAGATTGTCGGCCTGAAGCGTATATTGATACTGGGAGCGCGAGCCGCGTCCGCCCATCATAATGTCCTGGGCAGGCTGCAAAAAGATCTGCAAGCCCGGTTCCGAGGCCAGCCTGCCGCGCAAACGGCCGATCACGGCCTGCGCGCCGATCCCGCGCTCCTCCAGAGGCTTGAGCGAGATGAACACCCCGCCGCCGCCCCGGCCGCCGGAAACATGCGCCGAGACCTGTTCCACAGCCGGATCCGCGCGGATCACGTTGACCAGTTTTTCCAGCTTGACCTGCATGGCCTGAAAGGAGGCGCTCTGATCCGCCCGGATGCCGCCCATGATCACGCCCGTATCCTGCTGTGGAAAAAAGCCCTTGGGCGCCACGATATACAGCCAGACATTACCCGCAATGACCAGAAAGAGCGAAAACATGGTCAAACGCGGGTGACGCAGCACCACGGCCAGACTTTTGGCGTAGCCGCGCTGCATGCCTGCCAGCATTTCCCCCCAGGCCTCGCCCAGGCGCGCGCTCCAGTGCCGCAAAAGGCGGAAAAATCCCTTGCGGCTTTGCGGCAGGCCCTGCTTGCGGCGGGCAGGCCGCTCATCCACGGGCCGCAGCAACTGCGCGCACATCATGGGCGTGGTACTCAGGGAGACCAGCATGGAAACCAGCACCGCAGTGGTCAGCACCACGGAAAATTCGCGGAACAGGCGGCCCACAATGCCGCCCATGAATAAAATGGGCGTGAACACCGCCACCAGCGAAAGGGAAATGGACACCACCGTAAAGCCCACTTCGCGGGCTCCGCGCAAGGCCGCGCGCAGCGGGCTTTCGCCCATTTCCAGGCGGCGCACGATGTTTTCCAGCACGACAATGGCGTCGTCCACCACAAAGCCGGTGGAGACGGTCAGGGCCATGAGCGAGAGATTGTCCAGGCTGTAGCCGCAGAGGTACATGACCCCGAAGGTGGCGATCAGCGAGACGGGCGCGGCCACCGCCGGGATGCTGGTGGCCCGGCCGTTGCGCAGAAAGAGAAAGGTCACCAGCACCACCAGGGCCATGGACAGGAGGAGGCTTTTTTCCACCTCTTTCAGCGAGGCGCGGATGGTCAGGGAACGATCCATGCGCAAGCCCAGATCCGCGCTCTCCGGCAGCCAGGAGCGCAACTGCGGCAGCATGGCCTTGACCCGGTCCACGGTCTCAATGATGTTGGCGCCGGGCGAGCGGAACACAATAAGCAGAATTGCGGGCCTGCCATTGGCGACAGCCATGTTGCGCACGTCCTGCGAAGAATCCTCAACCCTGGCCACGTCCGCAAGGCGGATGGTTCCGCCCTCGTTCCGGGCCACAATCAGCGGCTTGTAGTCCTCAGCCTTGCGCAACTGATCGCTGGCCCCCACGAGCCAGAAGGAATTCTCGTTTTCCAGCATGCCCTTGGGCAGAAAGGCATTGGCCGAGGCAAGCGCCTGGCGCACATCCTCCATGCTCACCCCGGCGCGGTTCAGGGCGTCAGGAATGACCTGCACGCGCACCGCGGGCAGGGCTCCGCCGCCCACAGTCACCTCGCCCACGCCCGGAATCTGGGAGATTTTCTGGGCCAGCACCGTGGAAGCCGCATCGTACAACTGGGCGCGGGTCAGCACATCCGAAGTGATCGAAAGGATCATGATCGGCGCGCCCGCGGGATTGACTTTGCGGTAGGAGGGATTGGAAGGCATGGTCGGCAAGGTGGATCGCGCGGCGTTGATGGCCGCCTGCACGTCGCGGGCCGCGCCGTCGATGTTGCGATCCAGATCGAATTGCAGAATGACATTGCTGGAGCCCAGACTGCTGGAAGAGGTCATTTCCGTGACCCCGGCTATGCGCCCCAGGGCCCGTTCCAGGGGCGTGGCCACAGTGGCGGCCATGGTTTCCGGGCTGGCTCCGGGCATACGCGCGCGCACCACCACCACGGGAAAATCCACTTCCGGCAGCGGCGCCACGGGCAACAGACCAAAAGCCACCAGGCCGGCAAGGGCAATGGCGATGGTCAGCAGCGTGGTGGCCACGGGCCTCCGGATAAAAGGCGCGGAGATGTTCAGGGGCAGAAATTCCGGGCCAAAGCGGCGGCGGCCGCCTTTGGCCGCGTCTCTGCCGCGTCGCCGGGGCTCCTGCCCTTGCTCCTGGCCGGACGTTTGAGGCGCGCGCGGCGGTTCAGGCGTCGGGCTCATGCGCCCTCCCCCTGCGCCGGGGCTTCGGGCCCGGCCGGCGCGCGCCGGCGGCGCAGCCCGCGGCTGGCGCGGTCAAACCAGAGATAGATCACCGGCGTGGTGAAAAGCGTCAGCACCTGGCTCACAATCAGGCCGCCCACCATGGTCACGCCCAGGGGCCGCCGCAGTTCCGCGCCCATGCCCCAGCCGATCATCAGGGGCAGGGCTCCGAGCAGAGCGGCCAGAGTGGTCATCAAAATGGGCCGCAGCCGCAGCAGGCAGGCCTGACGGATGGCGGCCAGGGGCGGCTTGCCCTCCTGCCGCTCGGCCTCCAGAGCAAAGTCGATCATCATGATCGCATTCTTTTTGACGATGCCGATCAGCAGAATGATGCCGATGATGCCCACCACGCCCAGTTCCATGCGGGCCAGCATCAGGGCCAGCAGAGCCCCGACGCCGGCCGAGGGCAGGGTGGAAAGGATGGTCAGGGGATGGATATAGCTCTCATAGAGCACGCCCAGCACAATGTACATGGTCACCACAGCCGCCAGAATCAGCCAGACCTGATTGTCCGTGGAAGAGAGAAAAGCCTGGGCCGCGCCCTGAAAGCGGGTCCGCAGGGCCGGGGGCAGCTTGAGATCCGCCTCCGTGGCCTGCACGGCCCTGACCGCCGCGCCCAACGAGGAGCCGGAGGCCACATTGAAGGAAATGGTGGCCACCGGAAACTGGCCCTGGCGCGCCAGGGAAAGCCGGGCCGGGCGTTCCTCCACCGTGGCGACGCTGGTCAGGGGCACGGGCTTGCCGTCGCCGCCCCTGACATAGATGTTTTCAACGGCAGCCGGGCCCAGGCGGAAGCGCGGGGCCACTTCCAGCACCACCTTGTATTGGTTTGTCTGCGTAAAGATGGTGGAGATCAGGCGCTGCCCCAGAGCGTCATACAAGGCATTGTCGATATCCGACATGCTGATGCCAAGCCGCCCGGCGGCGTCGCGGTTGATATGCAGATAGGCCATGCGCCCGGGGGTCTGCAAATCGCTGGTCACATGGGCCAGCTCCGGGCGCGCGGCCAGGGCACTGACGATGCGCGGGATCCATTCGGCAAGCTGTTCCCGGCTCAGGGCTTCCACCGTGAACTGGTACTGGGTGCGGGAAACGCGGTCCTCAATGGTCAGATCCTGCACGGGCTGCATGTAAAGCGTGAGCCCGGGCAGGGCATCGGCCCGCGCCATGAGCCGCCGGGCAATGGCCGGAGCGCGGGCGTCGCGTTCGGACAGGGGCTTGAGCTCCACTGTCAGGCGCGAGGTCCCCAGGCTCTGATTGACTCCGTCCACGCCCACAAAAAAAACCACGCTCTCCACGGCCGGATCTTCGAGGATCAACCTGGAAAGCTCGCGCTGGCGGCCTGCCATGGCCGCAAAGGAGGTATCCTGCGGCGCTTCCAGAATGCCCTGGATCACGCCCGTGTCCTGCACCGGGAAAAAGCCTTTGGGAACCGCCAGATACAGCAGCAGGGTGAGCGCCAGGGCGCCCGCGGCCACCCCGATGGTCAGGGTCTGATGCTCAAGAACCCAATCCAGTTTGCGCTCGTACCAGAGGATCAGGCGGTTGAAAAAGCGGCCGGCCTCCTTCTTTCGGGTCGCGCGCCCGGGCCGGAGCATGACCGCGCAGAGCATGGGCGTGAGCGTCAGGGAAATCACGGCCGAGATCAATATGGTCACGGCCAGGGTCACGGCAAATTCGCGGAAGAGCCGCCCCACCACGTCGCCCATGAACAGCAGGGGGATCAGCACGGCCACCAGGGAAACGGTCAGGGAGATGATCGTGAAGCCGATCTGGCCCGCGCCCCTGAGCGCGGCCTGAAGCGGCTTTTCGCCCTGCTCCAGGTAACGGGAAATGTTTTCGATGACCACAATGGCGTCGTCCACCACAAAGCCGGTGGCAATGACCAGGGCCATGAGCGTCAGATTGTTCAGGGAATAGCCCGCCAGATACATAATGCCCAGAGCGCCCACCAGAGAGAGGGGCACGGCCAGAGCCGGGATGATGGTGGCCTGCGCGTTGCGCAGAAAAATCCAGATCACCCAGATCACCAGGGCCACGGCCAGAAGCAATTCCAGTTGCACGTCGTGCACCGTGGCGCGAATGGTGGTGGTGCGATCCGTGACCACGCGCACGGCCACGCTGCCGGGCAGGGTCTGCTGCAATACGGGCAAAAGACGGATCACGCTGTCGGCCACGCTGATCACATTGGCCCCTGGCTGGCGCTGCACCGAGAGCACAATGGCCGGCTGAAAGGGCAGGCCGTTTTTGCCGTTTTCGCCTTTTGAGGCCACATAGGCGGCCAGGCGCGCGTTTTCCGCGCCTTCCAGCACGTCGGCCACGTCCTTGAGGCGCAGGGGCGCGCCGTCCTTGTAGCCGATGATGGTTTGGGCATACTCTTGAGCCGAGGCCAGCTGATCGTTGGCGTCAATGCTGCTGGCCCGCTCCGGCCCGTCAAAGCTGCCCTTGGCGTCGTTGACGTTGGCCGCGCCGATGGCCGAGCGCACGTCGGCCAGGGTCAGGCCCGCGTTGGCCAGGGCCTTGGGGTTGACCTGCACGCGCACCGCCGGGCGCTGCCCGCCGGACAGGGTGACCAGACCCACGCCCGGCAGTTGTGAGATCTTCTGGGCCATGCGCGTGTCCACCAGATCTTCCAGGCGGGTCAGGGGCATGGCATCGCTGGTCACGGCCAGGGTGACAATGGGCGGGTCGGCCGGGTTGACCTTGTTGTAGACCGGCGGATTGGGCAGATCCCTGGGCAGCAGATTGTCCGCCGCGTTGATGGCCGCCTGCACCTCCTGCTCGGCCACGTCCAAAGGCACGGAAAGGTCGAACTGGAGGGTGATCACCGAGGCCCCGGCCGACGACAGGGAACTCATCTGCACAAGTCCCGGCATGATCCCGAACTGGCGCTCCAGCGGCGCCGTGACCACGGCCGCGATCACGTCCGGCGACGCGCCGGGGTACAGGGTCTGGACCTGGATGGTGGGATAATCAATCTGCGGCAGGGCGGAGACGGGCAGGGAGCGGTAGGCCAAAAGCCCGGAGAGCAACAGCGCCGCCATGAGCAGAGAGGTGGCAATGGGGCGGAGAATAAAGATGCGGGAGAGGTTCATGCTCTATACCCTGCCCGCGCAAAAGAAGGCCGGGCGTGTGGCGTCACTGTCATTTTTTTCATGCCCTGCGCCCGCGGGGCAAAAAAATCCCCTCCACGCATCAGGGCCACAACCCTGCCCACGGCGCACAGCCGGATCACTCCGCAGCCTCCGCCCTGGGCGTTGCCACGCTCGCCGCCACCCTGACCGCAATCCCGTCGCGCAGACGGTCCAGGCCGTCCACCACCACCACTTCGCCGGGCCTGAGCCCCTTGTCGATGACGGTCAGGGCGTCCGTGCCGATGCCCGGCGTCACTTCCCGCACCTGGGCCACGTCCTCCCCTGCCTCATTCCTGCTCACCACATAGACGTAGGAACCGCGCGAGCCGAGCTGCACCGCCGAAGCGGGAACAGTCACCGCGTTTTTGAGCGTTTGCGCCAGGAGCCGGGCGTTGACGAACTGGTTGGGATAAAGCGCGCCGTCCCTGTTGGGAAACAGGGCTTTCAGCCTGACCGTGCCTGTGGCCGCGTCAATCTGGTTATCCAGAGAGATCAGCGTGCCCACGGCCAGCAAATGCTTCTGCTCCCGATCCCAGGCCTGCACCGGCAAAGGCGGCAGCGCCGGCTCCCGCTCGCGTTGGGCCAGGGCCCTGGCCACCAGGGGCACCTGGCTTTCGGGCAGGGTAAAAAGCACATTGCAGGGGCTGACTTCAGTGATCCGCACCAGCCCCTCGCTGTCCGAGCTCTTGATCTGATTGCCCTCGTCCACATGGCGCAGGCCCAGGCGGCCGCCCACAGGCGCGGTGATCCGGCTGTATTCCAGTTGCAGGCGCGCCGAATCCACAGCCGCCTTGTCCGCCTCCACCGTGCCTTCGTACTGACGCACCAGGGCGCGCTGGGTCTCATACTGCTGGGCCGCGATAAAGGCGCCCCTGGCCAGCCTGGCGTAACGCGCCAGATCCTGCCGGGCATTGTCCAACTGGGCCTGATCCCTGGTCAGATTGCCCTGGGCCTCATCCAGAGCGGCCTGGAAGGGGCGGGGATCGATCTCGGCCAGCAGATCCCCGGCCCGCACGCGCTGGCCTTCCCGGAAATGCAGGCGAATCAACTGCCCGTCCACCCGACTGGTGACCAGCACGTCGCTGGAAGGGACCACAGTGCCCAGGCCATTGAGAAAATGCGGCACATCCTGGGCCACTGCCGTGGCCACGCGCACCGGCGGGGCCTCCATGCCCATCCTGGGGCGCTCATCCCCCCCGGCAAAAAATATCCGCCAGATCAGGACGAGCGCCAGGAGGATCAATCCCGGCCAGATATAGTTACGGAAACGGCCGCCCGTGCCTTTTCGGGCCAATGCCATCATTGGATTCTCCTTGATATGGGAGAAAGATCACCCGAAAGATCAGGGCTGACGCGTCTGGAGCATATTGCTTTTGAAACGCCCGCTCCGGGGACACGCGTTCAAGAGCCTCGGGACTGCGGGCCGCAAGCCAGATCGGCCGCGCGGCCCCGGACTTCAGCAAATCATGCGGGCCACGGCTCTGCACGGCCCTGGTCAGGCGACTGGGCGGAGCCGTCAGGCGGCGGCCGGGAGGTTGCGCCGGCCGCCGTTTCTGCCGTTTACTGCAGGACTTCCAGGATCTTCACGTCAACCTCGGTGGGCCCCATCAGATCCTTGTCCACCTTGCCGGAAAGGCGCACGCGGGTCTGCGGGGTCACAGTGCGGCCCGCGAAAACCTTGTGGTCAATATCCACGACAACCTGGCCTGTGCTGTCCTTGAAAAGATATTTGTCGTCGCTGCCGGCCTGTCGCTCCGTAATATTGCCGGTCAGCATCACCGGAGTGTCGTCCGAGGCGTCCAAAGCCTTTTTCACGGTGTCGGCCTGCACGCCGGACGTGGGCCCCTGGAAGCCGCCCGCACCACCGCCGGGACCTTCAAAAGCCGCCTGCGCGGGCACTGCCAGCAGAAGCGCAAACAAGAAAGAAAGCAGATAACGCATAGTATCCTCCTGAATCAGGAATGGGTAAAGTTATGGCCGAAACGAGCCGGATTGCCGAATCCGATCACGCACATCCTGTTTGAGCCGGTCTTTTCGACGCAGTGTCGCGTCACGCGACAATTGTCGCAAGCCCGCACGGGGATGCGCGCCATCACTGTCGCCGGGATCAGCCGAAACGGATCACACGGCCGGCCTTGCGGCAACGGTTGCACGCTCTGTTTCCGTTGCCGGCCCATATACTTTCGCAAATATTGCACAAGGTTTCAATGCCTGACTCATGCAAGGGCAGGGCAGACGCCTCGTATGCGGCAGCCCTGCCCGGGCGTGCGGGCCTCTGCGGCCTCCAGCGGCGCTGCGCCCGCGGGCAAGGCCAGCATGGCCGCCAGAATGAAAGAAAACAAAGAACGCATACCGGCCTCCCGCGCTTTTCAAGCCTGCCTGCGGCTGATCCCTGTCAACGGAGTGCGTTCCGGTCAAAGTATGGCGCAAAAGATGGCAGCAAAGCGTGAGCCTGTATCGGAGATCCGCAATTCCGCGGCGCTTGTGGAGCATGGGCAAAGCTGCTATGCTGCGGCACATGAAAGAGCTTGATCCGCATACCATCCGGCCCTGCCTTGTCTGCGGGGGCGCCAATGTCCATCTGGAATCCCTGTTGCCGCCCGGACGGCGGCAGGAAGTATGGCGCGTGGTCTGCGCTTGCGGCCAGACGTCCCAGCAGTGGTCGGTCTCGCAGGGGGCGGCCATCCGCGCCTGGAACCGCAATCTTGCCCAGGCCGATGGCATTGCCCCGGAGAGCGCGCCTGCATCCTCCCCGGCCAGTCTGAAAAAGTAACCTGTGGGCCGGCCCTTCCGGCTCCGTTGCTCCGGCGGCAGGGCCGCGAAAAACCGGGGCTTTCAGCCAGGTGATGCCCGTCCATCGCCCGCGAGGCGGGTTATGAAAGAAACTCCGCCAACTGCTCTGACGAGCCGACTGTGGGCAGGCCTTAGAGCATTTTCTCTTTGAAAATGCTCTGCTGACGCGAAAGCGGCAGCCGCCGCAACGCGGCGTACATTCAGGCGAAAACCGCGTTTTTCGCCTGAATGCCACCTTTGACTTTCATAAAAAGTCAAAGGTAATCTGCTCTAGTCCAGCTCACGGCCGACCCACACCGCCCGCCCGATAATCCGTACCAGATCCGCAAGCTGTTCGCCGGTTTCCGCTTCAATGGGCGCGTAAGCCGGGTTGACGCTGCTCAGAATCAGCTTGCCCGGCACGGCATTGACGATCTTCAGATAGACCATATCCTCTACGCCCACGGCATAGATCCGCCCGGGGGCAGGCTCGCGCTGCGCCTGATCGATGAGCACCACGTCATTGTGCAGGATACGGGGCTGCATACTGTCCCCGGACACCCGCAAAAGCGCCATCCAGGCCGGATTACCCTTGCGGTGCAGAAAATCCCAGCGAAAGGCGTAATGCCGCAATACCTCGCCGCTGGTTTCAAAGCTGCCCGTGCCTGCCGAAAGCCGGGCCTCCACCAGGGGCACCATTACCAGGCGAGCCTCCGCCGTATCCGGCGCATCGCCGTCCGCATCGCCCTTGCCGGCCAGCAGCCAGTCCAGCGTGCAGCGAAGCGCCTCGGCAAGACGCACCGCATATTCGCCCTTGGGCAATTGCCGGTTCTCATATTGCTGGATAGTAGTCAGGCTCACGCCCACCCGGGCCGCCAGTTCCTGCTTGCTCAAACCAAGGTGGATCCGGCGGCGGCGCAAGCGTGCGGCGAATTCTTTCTGCAAGCCGAAAGGGTTCAATGGGGCTATGGTCATGGCACTCCCATATTTAACTCAATAATTCAATAATGTTATGTGAAAATCTTCAGGACAGATTACCGGTTTCCCCTGTACGCACCGGAAAAATGTTTATTCCTGCAAGAATTCTTTATATAAAAATAGCCTGTTTTTTTTCAGAAGGCAATAGAACCCATGCAACTGCGCCTTTTTTTGAGGCTTTTTGCGCCTGTTCCCGGAAAAATGGGGGGAAATCGCGCTTTCTTTTCATATATTATCTATTATTTCAGTATGATAAAATTTTTCTTCGATTTTAAAAATTTTTCTTGTATAAAAAATACATAATTTATATTTTACAAGCAAACGATTCAAGCGAACGAAAAATTTCTGAAAAGGGGTGCGACATGTCGGAACTGCATGATGAAATCCAAAACCTGAGCGCTGTGCTGGAGAGCCTTCAGCCCGGTATCCGCGCCTCCCAACGGCCTGTGCTGCGGCTGGTGAGCAATCATTTGCGGCTGCTGGCCCAACTGCTTGACAAACGCGACATTGCCGCACCGGCTGCCGCGCGGCAGGGCACGGGCCCGACCGGCGCGCCTGCCTTTGCCTGCCGTGCCTCTGAGGTGGCCCATGTGCGCCAGTGAGTCCGCGGCCCGCGCGGGTCGTCCGGCGCGGGCGCGGGATCGCGGCGCCTGGGGTCATGCCTTGCGACTCTCTGAGGAGGAACGCCGCTGGCTGGAAATTCTGGATCAGCTGCCGGAGAACGCGCGCCAGCTCTGGGAAGCTCTGAAGGACGTGCCCGAACTTTGGCGCGTGCTGCACTGCTATGGCGGCCGCAGTCTGCGCATTCCCCGGACGGTTCCCGGCGATCGCAGCCATCCCCTGCGCCGTCGTCTGGGCCTGCGCTGCCTGCGCAAGCTCATGGCCGCTTTCGGGGGCACCAGCATCTATGTGCCGCGTTGCAACGCACTGCTGGGACGGCTGCGCCAGCGCGAAATCATTGAAACATTCAGCAGGAACACCTCGCACGGCACAAGCAGCACCGCCGCCGTGGCCGCGTTGGCCCAGCGCCACGGCATGTCTGATCGCCGTATCTGGCAGATTCTCAAAAAGGAGGCTTCGGCCCCGTCCACTGCACGCGTGCTGTACCGTTTGGGGGACTCCGCAGCCCTGAGCGCTCCCGACGATACCGACAACCCTCTGTAATCCCTGTCAATCTCAAGAAAAACCATGCCCCGGAATTTTTTAAGCCCGCGAGATCGCGGGCCTTTTTTTTATTTTTTCAGGGAAGTTGCCCCGGCTCGGACGCGCTGACCCGCGGCCTGTAAGGATTTGACGTTACTGAAACCTTTCAGTCTTACGCGGAACAAACTTTTTGGCATGGTTTGCACACGCGCCTGATTGGCGCGGACAAACCCTTGTTCAGGAGTCTGCCATGTCCACTGCCTTTCAACTGGCCCATGCCTTCACCGCGCGCTGGGAGGGCTGCCTTTCCGACCATCCCGCTGATCCCGGCGGCATCACCAAATACGGCGTCTCCCTGCGCTGGGTGCAGGATCTGGCCCGCCAGGCTCGCGAGGAATGTCGCCGTCTGGCCCGCGCCTGCGACGGCTGCGCCGCCCGGAGCACGTCCGACTGCGGCTACTACAGCCTGGATCTGGATATGGACGGCGACCTGGACGCCGACGATATCCGGGCCTGTACCAAAGCCCAGGCAGCCGCGCTGTTCAAAAAACATTTCTGGGACAAGCTCGACTGCCGCAACCTGCCCCTGCCGCTGGCCGTAATCCTCTATGACGGCGCGGTGAACATGGGCCCCGCGCGCGCCGTGCGCCAGTTGCAACGGGCCATGAACACCACGGGGGACGCCCAGCTCGATCAGTACACGCCCATCGCCGAGGACGGGATTATGGGCCCGCGCACCGGCGAGCTGGCCGAAGCCCTGCAGGAAGCCGGTCTGGAATTCTTTGCAGCCCGCCAGACCCTGCGCCTGCGCGATGCCTTTTACCGCGATCTGGCGGCCCGTCGGCCCTCCATGAAAGTTTTTCTCACGGGCTGGCGCAATCGGGTCAAGGCTCTGGCGCACTATCTGGCGGAACTGGAGCGGGAAAACTGAGAATCGCTCGACAGCCTGCCCCGCCGCGGCAACGCGCTGCCGAAAAAAAGAGGAGGCAAGGTCATGTGGACATTGCTGGGGAAACTGCTGGGCGGCCTCGTGGGCGGCGTGCGCAAAGCGCTCCCGGATCGCAACCGCCAGAACGACGCGCAAAGCCGGATCAACGAGGCTGAGGTTTCCGGCGCGCCGCGCAGCTTTTTGCGGCTCTGGCGCTCCTTTCTGGGGTGGATGCTGAGCCTGCTTTTCGGCTGGGAGGTGGTGGGGCGGCTGATTGTGATCCCTGTATTTTTTCCGGACTGGGGCAAGGATCTGCCGCCTTCTGCCCTGGATCAGATCATGGCGCTGCTGCTGGGCATGCTCGGCCTGGGCTTCTGACGCGCCTTTCCGTTCCCCGGCTGCGTCATCCGGCACGGCGCGCCGCTTGCCGTGCCTGCCGGGAACGGACAACCCGCTTCGGAAAAAAGAGCGTTCTGCACCAATCATCACATAGAGGTTTCTCATGGCTCACGACATTTTCACTTCTCCGGGCGCGTCGCTTTTGATCCTGATCGTCCAGGGCCTGTTTGCCTGGGCGCTCTGGAGCCTGCGGCGCGCCTTTGTGCGCGGCGACGAGTATCTGCTCCACCTCCAGCGCGAGGCCCGGCGCGAGTCTGCCACGGCCCGCCGCCTGACCGCCCTGGAGGAGCACCTGCGCCAGTCGCCGGACAGCACGGAACTTGCGGATCTGCACAGCGAGCTGGCCGCGCTGCGCGGTGAAATGCAAACCCTGAACGCGCGCATCTCCGGTCTGGACCGCCTTTTGGAACGTCTGGAGCACGGCCTGGATCGGCAGGAAGACCGGCTGAGGCTGCTGCCGCCCCCGGTCTGCGCAAGCGGAGGCGCGCGCTGATGGCCCCCCGGCGCGCCATAAGCCGCAAGGCTCTTCTGGAAAGTCTGGAAAAGCGCCTTACTCTGCTCGCGCAGACCCTGGATGTGGCGGAAATCGCGGAAAAAAGCGTAGAGATCGTCAAGGAAATAAAAGAATTGCACGCCCTCTTGCGCTCCATCCGCGAGCCGGAGACCGCGGCCGCCCAGCGTCTGGTAGTGGTCTGGGGCGGCCCGGAGCAGCAGGGATCTTCCGCTTCAGGCCCCGGCCGCCTTGCCGCTTCCCCGCTTTCCGCGAGCGCGGCTCCGCGCGGCTCCGCAACTGAAACCACTGACCAGGCGCCCCGGAACTGAAGCCATGCCCCATGTCATTCCCTATTGCCCGCGCCCGTTGCAGTGGCGCTTTCACGAGCAACGCACCCGTTTTTGCGTCCTGCTCTGCCATCGCCGTTTCGGCAAGACCGTGGCGGCAATCAATGATTTGATCCGTGAGGCTCTGCGCCGGGGCGGAGAGGACTGGCGGGCCGCCTATGCCGCGCCTTTTCTGGGGCAGGCCAAGGCCGTGGCCTGGGACTACTGCAAACGCTTTGCCGGAGCCGTGCCGGGCACGCGCTTTCTGGAAAACGAGCTTTCCTGCATCTTGCCCAACGGCGCGCGCATCCGTTTGCTGGGCACGGAAAACGCCGAGGCGCTGCGCGGCCTGTATCTGGATGATCTGGTTCTGGACGAACCCGCGGACATGCCGCGGGAAGTCTGGAGCCGGGTTCTGCGCCCCATGCTGGCCGACCGCCAGGGCCGGGCGCTGTTTTGCGGCACTCCGCACGGCGTGGACAATCTGCTCTATGATGTCTGGCAGCAGGCCGCGCCCGAATCGTCCGACGTTTCGCACAACGGGCCGGGCGCGGCTGAGGCCGGGCAATGGTCGCGCTTTTGCTTCCCGGCTTCGCAGACCGGCTATCTGCCTGAGGCGGAGCTGGCTGCCGCGCGCCGAACCATGAGCGAAGCCGAGTACCAACAGGAGTTTGAATGTTCCTTCGCGGCCGCCCTGCGCGGGGCCTATTACGCCCCCCTGCTGGACATTGCCGAAAAGGAGGGGCGGATCGCCCCGCTGCCTCACACCCCGGATCTTCCGGTGCACACGGCCTGGGATCTGGGCATGGATGACGCGACGGCCATCTGGTTTTTCCAGGTGGAGCCATCGGGCAACTGGAGGATACTGGACTATTACGAGGCATCGGGCGAGGGGCTGGCCCATTATGCCCGCATTCTGCGGCAAAAGGCCCTGCCGCCCGGCGCCAGGGCGGAAGACGGCAGTAGCGGCCGCGGTTTCTGTTATGGCCTGCACCTGGCCCCGCAGGACATCCGGGTGCGCGAGCTGGGCACGGGCCAGAGCCGCCTGGAGAGCGCGGCCCGCCTGGGCATCCGTTTCAGCCTGGCCCCGGCCCTGCCCCTGGCCGACGGCATTGACGCCACGCGCAACGCCCTGCCCCGGTTCTGGTTTGACGCCCGGCACTGCGCCGCCGGTCTCAAGGCCCTGCGCGCCTACCGGCGGCTGTGGCGGCCGCGTCAGGAAAGTTTCAGCTCCGGCCCGCTGCACGACTGGGCAAGCCACGCGGCCGACGCCCTGCGCTACGCGGTCACCGGCTTCCGCCCGCAGGATCCTGCCGGGGGCGGCCCGCGCAAGGCCCGCGTGCGTTATGACCTGTTCGGAAACTGACGGGCAGTTGCCCAACCTTTTGAAAAACAACAGGCGCTGCGTTTTTGGCACACAAAGCCGGCGCTCCCATTGTGCGCCGGGGCCGAAATGCCTGCCGGCCTGCTCCAAGGAGGCTTTCATGCGCTTCATGTACCGCCCGGCCCGCACCCAGGCCCAGATCGACGAGCCCTATGCACGCATGCGGGCGGAAGGCTTGCTGCCCTGTGCCATGTATGCCTTTGCCGAGCCCGGCCTGGAAGACTGGCGGCGCGTCACGGCCCCGGAAAAGGGCCTGCTCCTGCGCTGCGAGGATGCGCAGGGGCGGCTGCTGGCCTGCGGCCTGTTTTCGCCCTGGCTGGGAAAAATCTGGCAATTCGACTTCACGGCCTTCCGCGAGTCGGCGCATCTGGCTCCGCTCATGGCCCGGCAAGCCTTTGCCTGGATTTTCGACCGGCAGGACTGCGCGGGCATCATGGGGCTCTGCCCCGCGCCCAACCGCCATGCCTGGCGTCTGGCAGAGGCCGCGGGCTTCAACGTTCTGGGGCGCTTGCCCAAGGCCTGCTTTTATGCCCGCAAACAAAACCATGTGGACGGCGTACTCGTTCTCTGCACGCCCCGGTCGCTGGCAAGCGCCACGAGCCTTGCCAGCGGCGGCAGTAGAGCGGAGTAGCGTTGAGATTATCCAGAGCATTTTCAAAATGAAATGGCTCCAACACAAAAGGAGGTCATCATGGGATTCGGAGGAGGAGGCGTCAGCACACCCGCCATTCCCGCGCCCGCGCCCGCGCCCAAGCAGGAAATTCAGAAGCCCGTCACCGAGGCGGCCACTGCGGCCCGTCAGGCGCAGCGGGACAAGGCGGCCAAGGCCGCGGGCATCCGCGGCTCCATCTACACCAGCCCGCTGGGCCGCGCGGATAACAGCCGCAAAACCCTGTTGGGACAATGAGCCATGACGCGCCATGCAAACTCCCGGCTTACGGGCCGCGTCACGCCCCCGGAGGGCAGCAGGCAGGGCCTCCCCGCAGCCGGGGCAACGCCCGCCTGGGGCGACACGCCCCCGATCCGGGCCGATGTGCGCGAGCTGGCCCGCCGTTACCGGGCCCTGCTGCGCCGCCGCGCCCCTTGGGATACGGCCTGGCAGAGCCTGGCGGATCACTTTCTGCCCACGCGCTGCCGTCTGCATCCTCACGAAGAGGATGCGGCGGAAAGCCCCATGCTCAACCGGAATCTGGTGGATGCCACGGGCATTCTGGCCATGCGCACCCTGGCCGCCGGGTTGCAGGGCGGCATGACCAGCCCGGCGCGGCCCTGGTTCCGACTTTCCCTGGATGACGCGGATCTGGCCAAGAGCCGCAGCGGCCAGGTCTGGCTGGATGAGGTAGCCTCGCGCATGAGGGTGGTTTTTCAGCGTTCCAATTTCTACAACGCCATGCACACGCTCTACGCGGAACTCGGCACCTTCGGCACGGCTTTTGCCTTTGAACTGGCCGATCCGCGCTGGGGCTTCCGCTTTGTGCCGCTTTGCGCCGGCGAATACGCGCTGGACTGCAATGTCCACGGCCGGGTGGACACGGTTTTCCGCCGCTCGTCCATGAGTCTGCGCCAGATCGTGGAGGCTTTCGGCGCGCGCGCCCTGCCCGAAGGCCTGCGCCAGTCGGCCCGGCGCAATCCCGACGAGCGCCATCTGGTGATCCAGGCGGTCTATCCCCGCGCGGCTCGCAATCCGGCCCTGCTCACGGCAGAGCACATGCCCGTGGCCTCGGTGCACTGGCTGGAGGGTCGCGAGGGCGGGCAGCATGCGTTGCGCGAGTCGGGCTTTACGGCCTTTCCCGGTTTCGGGCCGCGCTGGGATGTGGCCGGTGGCGACGTGTACGGCCGCTCCCCGGCCATGGACGCCCTGCCCGACTGCCGCATGCTGCAACAAATGGGCATCACCACGCTCAAGGCCATCCACAAGGCCGTGGACCCGCCCATGAGCGTGGCGGCCGGGCTCAGGTCCGTGGGTCTGGATCTCACGCCCGGCGGCATCAACTATGTGGAAAACCTGCCCGGCCAGAGTCCGCAGGCGGCCACGCCCCTGCTCCAGATCAAGCCGGATCTGGCCACAGCCCGGCAGGCCATGGAGGCCGTGCAGAATCAGATCCGCGCCGGCCTGTACAATGATCTCTTCAAGCTGATTCTGGAAGGCCGCTCCAGGGTCACGGCCAGCGAGATCGCGGCCCGAGAAGAGGAAAAACTGGTGCTCATCGGCCCGGTGCTGGAGCGCCTGCACGACGAGCTGTTCATCCCGCTGATCGACCGCACTTTTGCCCTGATGCGCGGGCTGGACATGCTGCCGCCCTGTCCCCCGGAGTTGGCCGGACGCCATCTCAAGGTGGAATTCGTCTCCCTGCTGGCCCAGGCCCAGAAGCTGGTGGGCGTGAGCGCGGCGGATCAGTATCTGGCTCTGACCCTCAAGGCCTCCGCGGCCTGGCCCGAAGCCCTGGACAGTCTGAATGTGGATCACCTGCTGGATACCTACGCCGACAGTCTGGGCCTGCCCGTGAGCCTGACCCGCCCGCCGGAGGAGCGCCAACAGCGCCGGGAAGCCAGAGCCGAGGCCACCAGAGCCGAATCCCTGCTCAAACAGGCCCGGGAAGCCGTGGAACTGGTCCAGGGCCTGGCCCGAAGCCCGCTGGGCGGAGATGCGGAAGGCAAGGGCGGCAGCGTGCTGGACGGCCTGCTGGGCCTGCTTGGGCAGGCCGCGCAAGGCCAGGCCGCCGGGCCGCAATTGCAGACGAGCGACGCGGGCAGCCCCGGCGCGCGCCCTGCCGGCGCGGCTGCGCCGCTTTGCCACGCAACAGGAATCCCGGAGGCTCGCTGATGGATGTTTTCGCCCCGTATGAGCAGGCGGATGCACGAAACGATCAGGCCCGGCAACGCGCTGACTTGTGCCATCGCCGTCTGCGCGCGGCCGTGGACATGCTTATGGAGAGCGCCGACGGCCGCCTGCTGCTGCGCTGGCTGCTGCAACTCAGCCAATGCTTCTGCGCCCTGGAGCCTGCCGCTTTTGACGGCGCAAGCGCAGCTCACCACCTGTTTTTTGCCGAAGGCCGCCGCTTTGTGGGCATGCAACTTCTGCGTCTGGCGCAGGACGCCGACCCCGGCCATCTGCCCAGACTGATCCAAACCAGGGAGGACGACGATGGAATCTGAAACGCTTTACACCACTCCGGGCACGGAAACGGCCGCGCCTGCGGATATGGCGGAAAACAAGGGCCCCGTCGCCCCGCTTGCGTCCGACGGCGCGCGCTTTTCCGCCGGTCAGGGTTCTGCGCAAAGCCCGGCGCAGGAGCCGGACGCGCAGGTCGCCGCGCTGCTGCGCGAGCAACAGGCCGCGCAGCAGTTGCAATGGCAGGAGCAGGTCAGCCGGTGGCGGCAGGAAGTGGCCCAGGATCCGGAGCTGGGCGGCGAAAATCTGGCTGCGTCCGTGGCCCGCGCCCAACTGGCCCTGGATCGTTTTGATCAGGACAAAAGCATCGGCCGCCTGCTGGAAGAAAGCGGCTACGGCAACCATCCGGCCATAGTTCGTTTTTTCAACCGCGTGGCCGACGCCCTCATGGAGGACAGCCCGGCTCAGGGTCTGCCGGACGGCGGCATGCCGCCGCTTGAGGAGCGCATGTATGCGGGCTGGTCTTCGGGCAATGCGGATCCGGCCTGATTGGCGCATCTCATCCCCGGTACAAGCGCGGAACATTTATAACCCAAAAGAGGATATGCATGTCCAATTCCCTTGGTTTCGTGGTTTCCCTGGCTGAAATGGAACAGTTCTACCGCGGCAGCAAAGCCGGGCAGATCATTGAGCTGATGAACAAAACCAACGACATCATGGATGATGTGCTCTGGATGGAGGCCAACCAGTCCGACGGGCATCTGACGCGTATCCGCACGGGCCTGCCCGAAGTGTACTGGCGGCGTCTTTACCAGGGCACGCCGCCCTCCAAGTCGCAATGGAGCCAGGTCAAGGAAGGCTGCGGCATTCTGGAAGCGATCATGGAGCTGGACGTGGAAGAGCTGCGCCTTTACGGCGGCCGGGACAAATCCTTCCGCATGAGCGAGGGCGTGGCCTTTGCCGAGGCCATGCGCCAGAAGGTCGCCTCCACGCTCTTTTACGGCGACAGCAATCTGAATCCCGATGAATTCAACGGGCTGGCCATGCGTTACCCGGCCCAGGACGCCCAGAACGTCCTGGATGCGGGCGGACGCGAGGAGGGCGCCTGCGCCTCGCTCTGGCTGGTGGCCTGGGGGGCCCAGGCCGTGCACGGCATCTATCCCAAAAACAGCACCGGCGGCCTTTCGCACGAGGATTTGCACACCTACATGACCCAGGATCCGGACGGCCGCAAATATCAGGTCGTGGGCGACAAATACAACTGGCGCTGCGGGCTGGCCGTGCGCGACTGGCGGGCCGTGGTGCGCATAGCCAACCTGGCGGTCAAGGATCTGAACAAGCGCAAGGGCCAGAGCGGCTTCATCGATCTGCAGAAGCTGACCATTGAAGCCAAGAACCGCATGCCCCAGCACTTGCGGCAAAAAGCCGTGTGGTACGCCAATGCCGATGTGCTCACGGCGTTGGAGCTGCAAAATTCCGATGCGGGCAATGTGCAGTTGCAGTACGGCGAATTTTTCGACGCCAAGGCCGTGCCCGTGCTGCACGGGCGGCCCGTGCGCCAGTGTGACGCGATCCTCTCCACAGAAGACGCCGTGTAGCGCAATGGAATTTTAAAAAGACGCCCGCAGGAGCTGCCGGAAGGCACGGCAAGCTCTTGCGGGACAGCCCCCAAAAGACATTTTTCCTCCCACAGGAGTTCTCATGGCCATTATCGACCGCAATGCCGTTTTTTTTGAAGGTCCGCTGACTTCCGACGCCCAGGGCTCGGCCGTGGCGCTCACCGCCCTGAAAATTCCCGGCCGCATGGAGCCCATGCCCATGCGCGTGTCCGTCACCGAAGCGTTTTCGCCCGAACAGGTTCAGACGCTGAGCCTGACCCTGGAGGAAGCCGACAGCAGCGACGGCGCATGGTCAGCCGTGCCGGGCGCATCCTGGACCGCAACGGGCGAGGATCTCGCTCTGGGCGCGCGCCTGGGCCCCCGCTTTCTGCCCCAGGGCGTGCGCAAGCCCTGGCTGCGCCTGGTTTTCAACCTTGCGCCCCGGACCGGACAGAGCGTGAGCAAGGGACAAATCTTCGCGGCCCTGCTGCGCGAGGAGGATTGGCCCTATGAGCCGGCCCTGCAGGTGAAATAGGGCCTCCTGAAAATTCCATGGACTTCCCTAAAGCATATTGCTTTTAAAACGCTCGCTCCGGCGCTTCACGGCGAAAGTAAATTTCGCCTGCGCCGGAGCGGCGGGCATGGCTTCGCCCTGCCAGAGCGTTTAGCTAATTTCATTAGCAAAACGCTCTACGGATCGCGCAATGCTTCATTGCGCGATCCGTTCCCCCCTTTTCCTGCAAGGGAGCAGCATGACTATTTCACAGATTTCCATCTGGAACCGCGCCCTGGGTTTTCTGGGCACGCGCAGCGTGGCTTCGGAGCGGGAAAACACGCCCGAGGCTCTGCAATGCCGCCTGTACTGGGATTCGGCGCGTCGGCAGGTTCTGCGCGACTTCCCCTGGAACTTTGCCCAGCGCCGGGCCTGGCTTGCGCGTGTGCCCCTGCCCGACGGTTTTGCGCATGAATTCCGCTTTGCCTATGCCCTGCCCGACAACTGCCTCAAGGCTCACGAAGTGCGCCACGAGGGAATTTCCGCGCGGCCCTTCTGCCTGGCGCGGAATGAAGCGGGGGACGCGTCCCTGCTGGCGACGGACGCCGCGCGCGCTCTGCTGCTCTATACCGAAGATGTACAGAGCAGCCGCCTGTTCGACGATCTTTTCGCGCACATGCTGGCTCGCAAGCTGGCGGCCCTGATCGCGGTGCCTCTGCTCAAGAACAACAGCCAAAAAGTCAGCGAACTGGAACAGCTCTACGCCCAAAGCCTGCCGCAGGCTCGCCAGGCCGCGGCGTCCGAGCAGCGTTCCCGTCAGTTTCCCGATGCCTGGCTTGAAGCCAGATAGCCAGGGTCAGCCCTC
Source organism: Desulfovibrio sp. ZJ369 (assembly GCF_011039085.1). Lineage (GTDB taxonomy): Bacteria > Desulfobacterota > Desulfovibrionia > Desulfovibrionales > Desulfovibrionaceae > Desulfovibrio. The sequence goes on from NZ_JAAKEI010000035.1 coordinate 21,100, forward strand.
ATGCCGTTCACAGCACGGCGCGCCGCGAAGCAACGCGGATTCCGGGAAAAAGCCGTTTTTTTCCAAAATGCTCCGGATGGGAATGAACCCGTTTCAATCCGCCAATGCGTTGGAAACAAGCGCCTGGCCGGAAAAACAAGCAGACAGGCTCTGCGCAGGAGACGTTCCATGACCTTGGACACAGCAGTGAGCAAAGCTCTGTATCTGGGCAATGGCACAGCCAGACAATTCCCCCTTGACTTCAAGGTCTGGGATGCGTCCGAACTTTTGATTTTTGTGAGCGGCAAGGGCCGCGAAGTCCTGGATGTCACCGCGCAGTGCGACATCCGGCTCACCGACTCAGGCGGCATTGTGACCTATCCGCGCGAAGGAGCGCCGCTGCCGGAAGGCTGCACCCTGTCCATTGTCCGCAATATGCCCTTTACCCAGGGCATTGATCTGGTCAGCGCCTCCCGCTTTGATCCCCAGGTCATTGAGGACGGCCTGGATCAGGCCACAGCCGAACGCCAGCAATTATTGGAACAGCTTTCCCGCGCCGTGATTCTCCCGCCCACCAGCCGGGAAAGCCCGCAACAGGTGGTGGAAAACGTCTATGCGGCCAGGGATGAAGCCGGGCAATCTGCCAAGCGCGCCGACGCTTCCCAGGCCGCAGCCGCGGACTGCGCAGCGCGGGCCTGTGACTGCGCGGATGCGGCGGCAACGGAGGCGGACAGGGCCAAGTCCGAAGCCGACCGGGCGCAAAATCTGGCGAACATAGGCCCGGCCACGCCGGCCAGCCTGGGCATGGTGCGCATCGGCGACGGCATCGGCATTGACGAAAACGGCGTCATCTTCATCAACCCTTGGGACATTTTCCCCTTGCGTGTACCCATCGCAGTGGACGGGGTACGGTTCGGTGGTTCAGACGGTCGCCGTGCGATTATGCCCGGAGAGACGGACGCCCGCGAAAACTGGGTGGCGTGTGATGGCGGAACTGATGGCAAAGGCGGCACTGTGCCAGACCTGCGTGGCCGCATGATTATGGGTGCGAGCTCAAGCTATCCGGCTGGTTCCACTGGCGGGTCAACGACCCATGAACACAGTTTGTCCGGCACTGTCGGGGAAACAACACTGACCGAAGCACAGTTGGCAAGCCATTACCATAAAACCCGGAAGGTTCAGGGGTGGGTGTCTGGGGGCTTATACTATCTTGTGTCTAATCCGCATGGCAATTCTGGTAGTACGGACAACTACTTATACGCGGATTCAACCTCTGTAGGCAATTCTCAGTCCCACGACCATTCACTTAAGGGGTCTACGGAGCAGGCTAATAGTCTGCCGCCATATTATGCCTTATCCTACATTATGCGTGTAGCATAATATTATGCAACCTGGGAGGACCTATGCATAAATCCGACGTCCAAACCGTGACCGTGGTCCCGGGCGATCACCTGATTATAGTCAATGGCGCGGCATTGTACTGCACGTTCGAGGCCCCGGCCAATCTGCATGCCTTGCAATGGCACGCTGATAGCGGAGGCCATATGGAATTTACGGACGCCTGCAACATCCGGTTGTCGCCCTCCGACGCGACGGCCTATGATGAGGAAGTTGGCCCCTATGTGGCTATATGGGAAGTAGAGCAGCAGCGGCAACAGCAAGAGGCTGAAGCTGCCGAAGCGGCTCGGTTGGCCGAGTACAACAGTGAGCCAGCCAGATTCAAACGTCTGCGCGAGGCCCGTGACGGTCGGCTGGCGGCCACAGATTACTTGCTCATGCCAGACTATCCCTTGGATGAAGAGACTCGCATAGTAGTCGCGGCCTATCGTCAGGCCCTGCGCGATTTTCCGGGATTGGACGGCGCTCCCTGGGATGGCGGCGGAGAGGCGACGCCGTGGCCGGTAAACCCCAGAGGTGTGTAGAGCAATGACGGATTCATTCAAGCCGCGCAACCCCGCGACGCGCTGCAAGAAAGATGAGCAGACTGAAAGCCCGGCTGATCGCCCTGGACCAGCTCGTCGCTTCATCCGTAGCTTCCTTCGTCGCAACGGCTGAGGCCTGGACGCGAAATGATGGCAGCGAAGTGATTGAAAATGAATATTTTCAATCAAAAATGCTCTGGGAGGTAGAAATGCGCATTGCGCTGCAAAATTTCACAGGCGGCGAAGTGGCCCCTACCCTTTCGGCCCGTTACGATCTGGCCCGCTACCGCAATTCCGTGGCCTGCATGGAAAACATGCTGCCCGGCCTGCACGGCGACGTGAGCCGCCGCCCCGGTACTCGTTTTCTGGCGGATCTCGGCGGTTACGCCGTGCTGATCCCCTTCAGCTTCAACGCCGCTGCGGATCAAAATTTTCTTCTTGTCCTCGGAGAAAAAACGCTGCGCATTGCCCATGCCGACGGCCTGGACGACGCCGCGCCGGTCATTGAAACGCCCTACGCCGCCAGGGATTTGCTTGAAATTTCCCATGCCCAGGTGGGGGATGTGGTTTACCTGGCCCACCGCGGCCATCCCCTGCACAAAGTGGTGCGCCGCCAGGATCCTGAGGGCAAAACCGGCGGCTATCTCTGGAGCCTGGAGCCCGTGCTGCTGAACACCGGTCTTCCGGCCCCGGGCGCGCCCACGGTCACTTTCAGCGGCAGCGGCGGCTCATACACTCTGCGCTACAAGGTGGCGGCGGTGGATAAAAAAGGGCGGCAGTCCCTGCCCTCTGCGGCCGGCGAAGGTCCAGGCGCGCGCCATCCCTCGGATTGGGTGCAGGGCAACAGCGCGGCTCTTTCCTGGCAGGCCGTGGAAGGCGCGGCGGAATACAACATATACCGGGAGGAGGCCGGCTACTTCGGCTTCATCGGCATAGCCACGGGCACAAGCTTCAGCGATCAGAATTATCAGGCCGATGTTTCCGACACGCCGCGCGAAGACTGGAACCCCTTTGCCAACGGCAACAATCCCGGCGTGGTGGCCTTTCACCAGCAGCGCATGGTGCTGGCCTCCACGCCCGAAGCGCCGCAGGCCTTTTACATGTCCCGGGTGGGGGATTTCGAGAATTTCCGCAAGTCCCGGCCCCTGCAGGACGACGACCCGGTGGAATACCTGATCGCCTCCGGTTCCATTGACGCCATCACCTGGGCAGCCAGCTTCGGGGATCTGCTGCTCGGCACATCGGGCAGCGAATACAAGGCCGGGGGCGGCGACGGCGCGCCCATCACGCCGAACAACGTAAACATCACGGCCCAGTCCTATTGGGGCAGCGCCGGGCTTGCGCCGATCATCATCGGCAATTCCATCCTGCATGTGCAGCGCCACGGCAGCCGGGTGCGTGATCTTTTTTACTCCCTGGAGAGGGACGGCTATGCGGGCAATGACCTTTCCATCCTGGCCCCGCATCTGTTTGAAGGCCACAAGCTCTTGCAATGGGCCTATCAGCAGACGCCGGGCTCCACCATCTGGGTGGTGCGCGACGACGGCCTGCTGCTGGCTTTCACCTATATGAAGGAGCATGACATCTGGGGCTGGTCGCGCCAGATCACGGACGGGCGCGTGCGTTCCGTGGCCGCGCTCTCCGGCGAAGACAGCGATGTGCTCATGCTGGTGGTCGAACGGGAAATCATGGGCCAAAAACGCTTCTTCCTGGAGCGCCTGGCCCCGCAATGGTCGGACCATGCCCCTGTGGAAGAGGCCTATTTTGTGGATTGCGGCCGCAGTGTGCGCCGGGAGGCGGCTTCCACCCTGGTGGAAGGGCTTGCGCATCTGGAAGGCCGCGAAGTTTCGGTGCTGGCCGACGGCAGCCCGGTGGAGGGCTGCATGGTGCGCAACGGCCGTATTGAGCTGCCCTACCCGGCCAAAGTGGTGCATACGGGGCTGGGCTTTGTCTCCACGCTCTCTCCCCTGCCTGTGGAAAGCGAAAGCCAGTACGGCTCCACGCTGGGCCGCGGGCGCAGCCACGGGCGCTGCATCCTGCGCCTGCACCGCAGCGTGGGCGGCAAATACGGGCCAAAGCGGGATCAGCTCTATGATCTGCCCTTTTTGCCTCAGTTCTGGGGCGAGGCCGTGACTCCCTTTTCAGGGGATCTGGACTGCTTCCCCGGCGGCGGCCTTGAGAGCGCGGCCACGCTCTGGCTGGTGCAGGACAGACCTTTGCCCTTCCGGCTCACGGCCATGATCCTGGATGTGGATTTCGCGGGCGAGTAGAGCGTTTTGCTCATGAAATGAGCTAAATGCACTCCCCTGAAAGGAGGAGAACGGATGCTCACTTTTCAAGCCGAGCCCTTGGCGCGCGTCAAGGAGGAGGCTCCGGCGCTGGCCAGAGCCCATTGGGACGAAGTGGAAGCCTCCATGCACGGCGGGCCGGGCTACAGCCTGAATCTGGCGCAATACGCAAGCCTTGAGCAACTGGACATGCTTGTGCTGGTGGCGGCCCGGCAGGAGGACGGGCGGCTCTGCGGCTATGCGGCGTTCACGGTGCTGCCCTGCCCGCACCGGCAGGGCGTCACGCTGGCTGCCCTGGATGGCCTGTATCTGGCCCCGGAAGCGCGCCGGGGCCTGGCGGCCCTTGGCCTGCTGCGCGCGGCTGAAAAAATTCTGATCCAACGGGGAGTCGACCTTGTGCAGTACAGCTCGCCGGATTCGCGCCCCTGCGACGCGCTGTACCGCCGCCTGGGCGCGCGCCGGACGGAAACCATCTGGCACAGGGAGCTCGAAAGGCAGCAACAGAAGTCATTGATGCAATGACTTCTACCGGTCAGGCAAGAGCCTGACGCGGCGGCATACGCGGCACTCTCCCGCTTCACGGCCGGGAGCACAGAACCGCCATTCTCTCAAAGGAGGTGCGACAGATGGCCATTGCAACGAGCGCCGCCGCGCTCATCAGCGCGGCCGTGGCCCTGGCAGGCACGGCCGCAGGAGTGGCCGGGGCCGCGCAGCAGGCCCGGAATCAGCGTGAACAGGCCGAATACCAATCCAGGCTGGCTGCTCGCAACGCCCAAATCGCCGAGCAAAATGCCCAGGCCGCCGACCAGGAAGCGCGCGCGGCCAAAAAAGAGGGCTATGAAAACGCGGCGCGCAAACGGCAGGAAGCGGCGCGGATCATCGGCGCGCAACGGGCTCAGGCCGCGGCTTCCGGAGCGCAGGCGGACGTGGGCGGCACGCTCGACCGCGTGCTGGATACCGCGGAAAAAGGCGAGCTGGACGCGCTCTCTCTACAGCAACAGGGTACAGACGCGGCCCACAATCAGCAGTTGCGGGCCTGGGGTCTGCGCAATCAGGCCCAAAGCTCGGCCCTGGAGGCGCAATACCTGCGCAAAAAGGCCGACAGCGATTATCTGGGCCGGACCACCACCCTGCTCAACGGCGCGGGCCGCGCGGGCCGCAACTTCTTCAACCTGGGCGCGCAGGGCCCGCGTCTGCCGTAGGACGTGGTGACGTTGCAATGCCCTTGCGACGCACAGGGCGCGGCGTGAGAACGGCTTTTAGAGCATTTTCTCTTTGAAAATGCTCTGCTGACGCGAAAGCGGCAGCCGCCGCAACGCGGCGTACATTCAGGCGAAAACCGCGTTTTTCGCCTGAATGCCACCTTTGACTTTCATAAAAAGTCAAAGGTAATCTGCTCTAGAGCATTCTTTGATTGAAAATGGATATTTTCAATCAAAAAATGCTCTAATTTTATTAGCAAAACGCTCTAACATAGTTAAGAATGTGCAGGATAGTGCTAACACGTCTTAGCACAGATAAAAGAGCGCCCCTGTCCGAGACGGAATCTCTGGAGCAGAGGGAGGGGGGGCGTGTCTTACTTTTTATCCCGTCTATCGTACTTTTCCGCGTAACATATCCAGATAGTCGGCGTACTCCTGAACCATGCGTCGCCGCTCCGGCAGATACTCGGCATAGTTGTGCGCGGCGCGGACGCCGTTGCGCTCGCAGTGGGCAAGCTGGCGTTCTATCCAGTCTGTGTTATAGCCAAGCTCGTTCAGGAG
>NZ_JAAKEI010000036.1 GCF_011039085.1 Desulfovibrio sp. ZJ369
CAACTCATCGACTGGGAATGTGGCGGGCGTGATCAGGCTACCCTCCATAGATTGATGGAGCGCTTGAAAAAGTGGAAAGTCTGGTTTTACTGTACGGACAAGTGGAAGGTTTATCCTCTGGAGATAGCCGAAAATGATCTGCTTCAGGGGAAAAGTGGCACAGTCCGCATAGAAAGGAACAATTGTCGCCAGCGTCACTGGTTTGCCAGATTCCGCCGAAAGTCGGTCGTTGTTTCACGAAGTCTGCACATGGTTGACTTGACGATGGCTCTTTTTGCCAAGTTTCATGTAAATGGAACTCTGGATGATATTAAAACGTTATTTAGTTAATACTATCAATTTTCCATACCCACAAGATTCAAACCAGCCCTGGGCATCATCCTGTGTGATCATGCTCAGGGCTTTCGCTATTACCGCATAAAGCTCTTCATGGGTGCGGGCCTTCAGGCCTCTTAGAGCAGATTACCTTTGACTTTTTATGAAAGTCAAAGGTGGCATTCAGGCGAAAAACGCGGTTTTCGCCTGAATGTACGCCGCGTTGCGGCGGCTGCCGCTTTCGCGTCAGCAGAGCATTTTCAAAGTGAAAATGCTCTACCAGTTGTTTTACCTTACTCCACATCTTTTCAATGGGATTAAAATCGGGGCTGTACGCCGGCAAAAAAATATATTCAGCTCCTTTGCTTCTTACTGTTTCCTTTGCTGTTTTTGATTTGTGTGAACTGAGATTGTCCAGGATGACAATATCTCCAGGTCGTAACTTAGGACTAAGTGTATGTTTGCTATAAGCTTCGAACATCTTTCGATCTACTGCGCCTTCAAACATGAAACTTTCTGTTGTTCCATCAAGCCGGATGGAAGATAATACTGTTACTGCTTTCCATCTTCCATCAGGAGCTTTATCATAACAACGGCTCCCTTTATAAGCTCGACCTTATAGTCGGGTCATGTTAGTCTTTACGCCAGACTCATCAAGAAAATCAACCTGTCAGCAGAGACTGTTGTTTGATATTTACTCCATAGCTCACGCTGGATTTTTATATCTTTGCGTTCTTGTTTGCTTGCCTTCAGAGTTTTTTCAAAGACAAAGCCAAGTTTCACTATCGTTTTATGGATAGCAACCAACGAACATTTCTTATTAAAGCGTTCTCTTATTTCTTCAAGAGTTAAATCAACATCTTTTTTTAACAAATCAGAAAGTTGCTTTAATTCTTCTTCAGAAAAACAACTTTTTCTATATCCGTTGGCAAAGGAGCGAGGCGATTATTTTGTTTGCACGCCCGCGCCGTCAATGGCGGCGTGGCCGATGACATCGTTTTTCATAGTTCGGAATTTCAAGCTATTGCTCCTTATGCTTCACCCCGGCGCAGCCCTGCCGGGGCGAAAATATCACATTCATCTCAAACCGGGCAGCCGCGATGCCGTTGTCCGGGCTCAAAAAAGAGGCGTTGCGCCACACAACAGAAAGCAGTGCCGTTTGCAGGAACCAAACAGCGCGGCTGCAACGCAGGCAGGCAACTTGCAAAGTTATATAAGTATTTAAATGAGACTGTCCAGAAGATGGCAGCATTGCAAAAATACGTTATACGGTTGCTGCGGCACAAAAAACCGCCCTTGTGGGCGGCAAGAGTGCATTTATACTCTGAACGATGTCTACAGATGTAATTCCAATGTGCGGCACTGTCGAATTTTACAGAAATGCTAAAGAACAGGACTTCGTTGCCTGTCCGAGCGCGTCGGGAGATCTTGCATGTGGTTTATAGTGCACAGCTTGCTGCTGACAATGCTTATGACTGGCTCCGCAGGGCAGGCGGCAAAAGCGGCGCGGGCCGGCATCGGATTTGAACAGACGAGGACGCAGCCCCAGGCCATGCTGCCGCAATCCGCGAGTCTCGGCGGGCTGCCGCCTCTGGCGGAAATGATCACCTCGCCTTTTGGTCCCCGTCGCCTGCCCGGCGGGCTGAGCCGCCGCGGCATGGTCGTTCGTAAGCATTCCGGTCTGGATATCCGTGCCCGGCTGGGGTGGCCGGTGGTTGCTTTCAAGGGCGGCGTGGTCAGCCATGCAGGACCGCATGGCCTTTCCGGCATTGTGGTTGAAGTCAGGCAGGATGACGGCATGACGGCGCGCTACGCGCATCTGGGAAAAACTCTGGTGAAAAAGGGACAACGCGTGGAAACCGGGGCTGCCGTGGGTCTGGTGGGCTGCACAGGCAGAACCACAGGGGCCCACTTGCACTTTGGCCTTCAAAACAGGCAGGGCGAGGCAATAGATCCTTTGCCTTATCTGCGCAGCGCCGCGCAAGTGCTGCGGCCGGCGCCGGAACAGATTCCCGCGGCGCTCTCGCCGCAGTCCTGCGGCCCGGTTGTGCGGGGGCGCGACGGGCGGCCCAGGCGCTTGGGACGAGCCCTGCAAGAACTGGAAGCCTTTAAGCCGCCGGGCATTCCCCGCCGGGAAGAGCGAAAGTGAACGGCTCGTACAACAAGACGGCGTGCCGACAGCGCGGCATGCGCGGCAAGGCCGGAGATATCGCAATGTCGGGCAAAGTGCTGTGAACGGCAGTACTGCTTGTCGAACAACGGAAAGCAGAGTAAATTCCTGTCGGCCCGGCCGGATGCGGCATATTCCTTATTCCAGCCTCACAAGGAAGCAACAGGCAATGAACATACGCCCCGTCATCCTTTGCGGCGGCACAGGCACGCGGCTGTGGCCGCTTTCGCGCAGGTTGTATCCCAAGCAGTTCATGGACCTGGGCGGCCATACCCTGTTCCGGGACACCTTGCGCCGGGTCATGGCTCTGCAAGACATGCTGCCGCCTCTGATCATTTGCAATGAGGAACAGCGCTTCCTGGCTGCCGCGCAATTACAGGCCTTCTCTTTGGAACAGGGCTTAGACCTGCCCGGTAAGATCATTCTTGAGCCCGAAGGGCGCAATACGGCCCCGGCCATAGCCGCGGCGGCCTTTGCGGCTCTTGCCGGGCAGGTCGGCTCCGGTGCCGGTCGGGATTGCGCGGACAGCGAGGGGCAGGAGCCCCTTTTACTTGTCCTGCCTTCGGATCATGCCTTGCAAAATATGAATGACTTCGCCCGCGCCGTGGTCGAAGCCGCCGTTTGCGCGGAGCAGGGGCATCTAGTGACTTTCGGCGTGCGTCCGGCAGGGCCGGAGACGGGCTACGGCTGGCTGCGGCGGGGCGAAGCCCTGGCTCAGGGTTTCAAAGTCCGGCGTTTTGTGGAAAAACCCTGCCCCGCTGATGCCCAGGCCATGCTGGCAGACGGCGGTTACTACTGGAACAGCGGCATGTTTCTGTTCCGCGCCTCGCAGTATTTGAGCGAACTGGCAAGGTATGCGCCTGCAATGCATGAGGCTGTTCGCGCCGCTTGGGCACAGCGCCGTACCGATATGGATTTCACGCGGCTTGAGGCCGCGTCTTTTGCCGCCTGCCCGGCGGATTCCATAGATTATGCCGTCATGGAAAAAACCCCGCTGGCGGCTATGGTGCCGCTGGATGCCGGCTGGAGCGATCTGGGCTCCTGGTCTTCGGTCTATGAGGCTGCCCCGAAAGACGATGCAGGCAATGCCTGCATTGGCGACATTCTTGCTGAGGAAGTTTCGGGCAGCTATCTGCACTCCAGCGGGCGTCTGATTGCCGCACTGGGAATCAGGGATTTGATCATCGTGGAGACCGGCGACGCGGTACTGGTCGCCGACAAGGGACGTTGCCAGGACGTCAGGAAGCTTGTGGCGCGGCTTGCGGCAGGCAAACGCCCTGAAAAGGATACGCATCTTCGCGTGTTCCGTCCTTGGGGATGGTATGAAACGCTTGCCCTGGGCGAGCGTTTCCAGGTGAAGCGGATTATGGTCAACTCCGGGGCCTCGCTTTCGCTGCAACTGCATCATCACCGCGCGGAGCATTGGGTCGTGGTCAGCGGCATGGGCGAGATCACCGTGGGCGAAGCCACGGTGGTGCTGCATGCGGATCAGTCCACATATATCCCTCTTGGCGTCAGGCATCGCCTGGCCAATCCGGGCCCATCTCCGCTGGAAATCATTGAGGTGCAGAGCGGCGCTTATTTGGGAGAGGATGATATTGTCCGCTTTGAGGATCATTACGGACGATCCTAGAGCAGATTACCTTTGACTTTTTATGAAAGTCAAAGGTGGCATTCAGGCGAAAAACGCGGTTTTCGCCTGAATGTACGCCGCGTTGCGGCGGCTGCCGCTTTCGCGTCAGCAGAGCATTTCCAAAGAGAAAATGCTCTATATGTTATAACAGGAAAAATATGAGTACATTTTTTCATCCTGAGGCTATTGATTCCGCATTGATATAGATTTATCGTTAAATTTAGTTTTGCTGATATTTATCACTACGCAAGGAGTAAATATATGCCTGCAACCTGGAAAAAATATGGATGGGCAGTGGCCGCCATCTTTTTATTGGCCGCTGCGCAGGTCCATGCCTCTTCCAATAACCCACTGGTGGGAGAAAAACTGTATAAAGAATCCTGCATGGCCTGTCACACGGAAGAACCGGCAGGAATGATGGGCGCTTCCACGGCTTTGCTCGTGGAAAGAATGCATACTGTCAAGGCAATGAAAGCGCCTGAAGGCAAAGTTGCTCATATGCAAAAGGTTTTGAAGAGGATCTCGGATCAGGAAATTACTGCTATTGCGGTCTATCTCAATGGCATGAGATAAGCGTGCATATTTCGCCGCAGAGTCTGTTGTGAAAGCAGTGGACTTTGCGGCAATTTTATACATTTTATTCTATTGCGTAAAAATTCATTAACGTCCTCGAATTGTGAGCACGGTTTTATTTGAGGTAATTATTTTTTGTTTTGGTTGTAGAATTAAAGATATTTTTCATTGCGGCTGTTCTGTTTTTCTGAACAGGATATACTAACAGCTATTGTAGCTGATTTCAATACAATGATGGAGCAACTATGAGCGTTAACGGAATGATGATGCAATACTTTGAGTGGTATATGCCTTCAGGCATATTGTGGAAAAAAGTCAAGGATTCCGCAGAGCAACTTTCCCAGGAAGGAATTACGGCCCTCTGGCTTCCCCCTGCCTACAAAGGCGCGCGCGGCAAGGAGGATCAGGGCTATGCGGTTTATGATCTCTATGATCTGGGCGAATTTGATCAAAAAGGCAGCGTGCCCACAAAGTACGGCACCAAGGATGAGCTGCTGGAGGCCGTGCAGGCCGCGCATAAGCACAATATTCAGGTGTATGCCGATATTGTTCTGGATCATATGATAGGCGCGGATGCAACCGAAATCGTCAAGGCCGAGGAGCACAATCCGGACAACAGGCTGGAGAAAGAGAGCGGTTTGAAAGAAATTGAAGTCTGGACGCATTTTACCTTTCCGGGCAGACACAAGAAATACTCGGATTTTGAATGGCATTGGTATCATTTCACCGGCATTGATTACGACGAACGCAAGGACGAAGAGGGTATTTTCAAATTTCATGGCAAGTATTGGGAAAAGCAGGTGGATCAGGAGAACGGCAACTTTGATTATCTGATGGGCGCCTCTCTGGATCTGAACCATCCGGAAGTGAAAGAGCAGCTTAAACGCTGGGGCCTGTGGTTTATGAAAACCACGGAGCTGGACGGATTTCGCCTGGATGCCGTCAAACATATGAAGTTCAGCTTTTACAACGAATGGCTGGACGAGATGCGTTCAAAATACAGAGAAGAACTCTTCACTGTGGGCGAGTACTGGAATTCTGACCTCGCGGCCCTGAAAAACTATGTGGACACCACAGAAGGCGCTCTTTCCCTTTTTGACGTGCCCCTGCATTTTAAATTTTATGAAGCCTCCAACGGCATGAACACGTTTGACATGCGTACCATTTTCGACGGCACGCTGACCCAGGACAACCCCAACAAGTCAGTGACCTTTGTCGACAATCACGATACCCAGCCGGGCCAGGCGCTGGAGTCCTGGGTGCAGGAATGGTTCAAGCCTCTGGCCTATGCCATGATCCTGCTCCGTCAGGACGGCTATCCCTGCATTTTTTATGGAGATTACTACGGCATTGAGCACAGCGGGAATCCCCCCTTGCGGGAGAAGCTGCTGCCTTTGATGCAAGCCAGAAGGGAGTATGCCTACGGCAAGCAAAATGACTACTTTGATCACCCCAACACTGTCGGCTGGACGCGGGAAGGCGACGACGAGCATGAAAATTCCGGCCTTGCCGTGCTTCTGACCAACGGCAGCGACGGTGAGAAAAGAATGTACGCGGGCAAAAAATTCGCCGGTTCGCAGTTTTACGACATCACCGGCAATGTGGATGAACTCGTTACCATAGAAGAAGACGGAAATGGCCTGTTTACAGTCAAGGGCGGTTCCGTTTCCGTGTGGGTCAGGAAGATCTGATTGCCGATCCGCAGGATTTTGCCTTGATCTCAAGCAGGGCCCGCCGCCCATCCGGATGGGCGGCAGACCCTGCTCTTTTTGGGCAAGGCTGCGGGAGCCACGGGCAATGTGCGCCGCAGGCCATGAGATTCTTTTCGCCGTGACGCGCAGGTCAAAAAAACGCCGTTATGCGGCGTTTCTTACGGTTTCTATTTTGTAACTAATTGAAAATATTATTCTAATTATGAGTGGAATAAACTTTGCTTGCTGAAGGCAGGCATTCCCCGCCGGAATGCGGGAGGTTGTATGAAAAGTTTGTTCAATAGCCAGATCGGCCTTGTGGGCAAGGTCATGGACATGCAGTTGCAGCGGCAGAATGTGATTGCCAGCAATCTGGCCAACGTGGAAACGCCCAATTACAAGCCGCGCGAATTGACCTTTGAAAAAGAATTGCAAAAATCCCTGGGTCTGGACATGAGAGGCGTCATGAGCCGCACTGACCGGGGGCACATCCCCACAGCCTTCAATCCCGACAACTTCGGGCCGGAATGGTCCAAACAGTTCAAGCCGCGCCAGATCCACGGCGAGGATCGCGTCAGTCTGGACAAGGAAATGGCCAAGCACGCCAAAAATCAGCTCCAGTACACGGCTCTGACCCAGGTGATGACCAAGAGCTTTGAGGGGCTTTCCACAATTATCCAGGACGGCAAGCAAAGCTGATCAGGAAGGTGAATTGTCATGGATTTTCTGACCGCACTGGACATTAGCGCTTCCGGGCTGACGGCCGACCGTACCCGGATAAATACCATAGCCATGAACCTGGCCAATGCAAAGACCACGCGCACGCCCCACGGCGGCCCCTACCGGCGGCGCACCGTGGTGCAGGTGGCCACGGATGTGGATGATCCTTTTTCCGTGCACATGCGTTCGGCCCTGGATCGCGAGCTCAAAGGCGTGCGCGTGCTGGCCGTAAGCATGGACAAGCGGCCGCTCAAACAGGTCTATGAGCCGGGCCATCCCGACGCCAATGCCGAGGGCTACGTTTTTTATCCGGATATCAACGTGGTGGAGGAAATGGCCAACCTGATGACCGCCCAGCGCAATTACGAGGCCAATGTCACCACGGTGGAAGCCCTCAAGGGCATGTACCTGAAAGCTCTGGAAATAGGCAAATAAGGGTTTGGGCGCATTTCGCGCAGGCATCCGGCAGTCTGTTTTCCGGGCGCGGCCCGGCGCGGAGAAAGGGCCCGCGGCAGAGCGGCAAAAGGGTTTACAGAGAGGAGTGAAGGCATGAGCGTTCAGGCATTGGGCTTGCGGGCCTACAGCGATGCATTGCGGCATTTCAACAAGGTGGAGGGAAATCTCAAGCAGGGCGTGCCGGTGGGCAGGCAGACGCTGTTTGCCAAAACCCTGGATCAAAGCCTCTTGCGCGACAGCGTGGATCGCGGCGAAAATTTCGGGGCCCAGGCGGATTTCATACAGCGGGTTGCGAACCCGCATACGGCCGTCACTCCGAGCAACAGCTTCACCGACACGGTGAAGAGCTCGCTGAACAGGGTCAACGAGCTGCAGAGCGCCAAGGCGCAGGCCATTGAAGATTTTGCATCGGGCCGCAGCCAGAATGTGCATGAACTGATGATCACCATGCAGAAATCCAGCCTGGCCATGAAGATGACCAGCGCCGTGCGCGGCAAGGTGCTGGAAGCCTACAAGGAGCTTTCCAAAATGCAGTTTTAGAGCGGTTTGCCACTTTCATGAGCAAAACACGCTCATGCGCTCCCGCGCACAGCGGCCCCGCGGCGTTTACGCCGCGGGGCCGCTGTGCTTGATCTGCCGGAGGCGTCACAAATTTGAATGTCGCGCCGTTTTGCAGATTTTTTCTAGTAATTATTTTTTGATTTCCAATAGTTATAACTTGGCACGGCAATTGCTATTTTTGCGCAAAAGCCGGTTTTTCGCCGGCAAGTTGAATGATGGGGAGAATCAGTTATGCCTGCTTTCATTGCGCAGTTTGGGAACACCGTCAAGGGAATCTGGCTCAAATTGAGCGTTATTCAGCGCGTGGCGCTTGCCGGCGGCGCTGTGGCCCTGCTCTCTGCGATCATAGGGCTTTCGATCTGGCTGGGGCGGCCGGAGTACCGCGTGCTGTATTCCAATCTGGGGCCTGAAGACGCGAGCCATGTGCTCAAGACGCTCCAGACCGACAAAGTGCCTTACCAGCTTGCGGACAACGGCGCCACCATCCTGGTGCCCAAGGAAGTGGTGTATGATCAGCGGATTAAAATCGCCGGAGAGGGCGGCCTGGTGGGGCAGGGCATCGGTTTTGAGATTTTCGACAAGGTGAAGGTGGGCCAGACCGACTTTGTGCAGAAAATCAATTACGCGCGCGCGCTTCAGGGCGAGCTGGCCCGCACCATCAGCGAATTCCCCAGTGTGGAAAGCGCCCGCGTGCATCTGGTCATCCCCCAGCGCAGCCTGTTTGTGGAGGAGCGCCAATCCCCCTCCGCTTCCGTGGTGCTCAAATTGACTCGCCCCCAGGTCAAGCCGGATCAAAAAGAAATCAACGCCATTCTGAATATGATGCTCATGTCCGTGGAGGGCCTGGACAAGAATCATATCTCCATAACGGACAACGGCGGCAAGGTGCTGTATCAACCAGAGGAAGACAGCCTGGCCGGGATCAGCACCACCCAGATGGAGCACCGCCTTCAGGTGCAGCGCAATCTGGAACGCCGCATTGAGGAAATGCTTCAGCCCCTGTTCGGATCGGGCAAGGTGATCGCCAAGGTCAACGCGGATATGGATTTCAGCCAGAAAACCATCCGCAGAGAACTTTTTGATCCCGAAAAAACGGCGGTGCGCAGCGAGCAGCGCAGCGAAGAAAGCCAACAGGGCCGCGCCAATCTTGAGGCGGGCGCGCCGGACGTCAATTTTCGCGGCGACGGCATCACCGGCTCGGTCTCGGATCAGAACGGCACGCGCGAAACCCGCACCACCAACTATGAAATCAACAAGGAAGAGCAGCAAATCGTCGCCAATGTGGGAGATTTACGCCGCCTGACGGTTGCAGTGATCATTGATGGGACGTATGAAAAGGTAAACGGAAATTGGACATTCGTGCCCCGCAAGGCCGAAGATCTGGAACGCGTGCGCCAACTGGTTTCCAATGCTGTGGGCCTGGACAAGGCGCGCGGCGACGCGCTGGAGGTGAGCAGCGCGCCCTTTACGGATTCCGCGCCGCCCAGGGAGCCCAACTTCGCCGAGATGCTGGCCGAATACGCGGAACGCCTCGGCAAGCCCTTGCTCAATGCCCTGCTGGCCTTCCTGTTCCTGATGCTGGTGGTGCGGCCTGTGGTGCTCGCGCTGATCCGGCCCAAGGTGGAAGCCGGCGAAATGGTTGAAGGCCTTGAGGGCCTGCCCGCGGCCGAGGAGCAGCTTGCCCTGTATGAGGCCCTGGAAGAAGCGGCCAAGGCCGACGAGGAGCCGCAGGACGCTCTGGAGGAAGATGACGACGAGCTGGTGTTCAAGGATATTGAAGCTCTGAAAGCGCATATCTTTACCCTTTCGGATAATCATATGGAACAGGTGGTGACCCTGGTCCGCGGTTGGATGAAGAACGATGAAACAGCAAAAGTCTAGTCAAGCGAGGCTGCCCAGCGGCGGCGGAGCGTATTCAAAGCTCCCTGACCTGGCTGAGTTGCGGGCCCTGCGGCATGCGCAGAAAGAAACCAACGCCCGGGTGGAAGAGCTGAAGCTGCGCCTTTTTCGGATTACCGAGCAACACATGGATCAGGCCATCCGGATCATTAAACGCTGGCTTGCGCAGAACGAAAACTAGAGCATTTTCTCTTTGAAAATGCTCTATGGGGACTTTCAGGCATATTCAAGAGTAAGGAGCGGGGTGATGGAGTTGACCGGCCAACAGCGTATTGCCGTATTGCTGCTCGCTATGGGCGACAAGTTTGCGGCCGACGTTTTCAAACGCATGGAACGGCAGGAAATCGCCGACATCTCCAAAGCCATTGTGGAATTGGAGCCCGTGCCCAAGAAAGTTGTGGAAGAAGTGCTGCGCGACTTTCACGAGTCTCTGGTGGACGGCGTGGATATGATCTCCGGCGGCAGAGACACCGTGAAACGTCTGTTGGTCAAGAATCTTGACCCGGAAACAGCCAAATATATCATGGATTCGCTGAGCCTGGACACCGGGCCCGCGCCTTTCCGCGAGCTGGAGCAGGTCAGCCCGCGCCTTCTGTCGCAGATTCTGCGCAACGAGCACCCGCAAACCCTGGCGCTGATTCTGGGGCATCTTCACCCGGATCAGGCCGCCAATCTTTTGACAAGCCTGCCCGCGGGCGTGCGCCCCGAGGTGCTCATGCGCCTGGCCCGACTGGAAGCCGTGCCGGAAGACATGCTCATGGAAGTGGACAAGGTCCTCACGAGCCAGCTTATCGCCATGGGCGGCAAGGAAGGCAAAAAGGTCGGCGGCGTGCAGGCCGTGGCCGAAATCCTCAATGCCGTGGATCGTGCCACCGAAGAGGAAGTGCTTTCCGAAATCGAGGAAGATTCGGCCCAGATGGCCGAGGACATCCGCAATCTCATGTTTGTCTTCGAGGATTGCAAGAATATTGACGACCGCGGCGTGCGCGAAATGCTCAAGGAGATTTCCAATGAGGAGCTCACCCTGGCCCTGCGCGGAGCCAGCGACGAGCTCAAGGAGAAGTTCTTCAAGAACATGTCCGAGCGCGCTGGCAACATGATCCGCGAAGAACTGGAGTTCATGGGGCCCACCAAACTTTCCGACGTGGAAACGGCGCAGCAGAACATCGTCAAGATCGTGCGCCTCCTGGAGGCCGAAAACAAGGTTGTGGTCAACCGCGGCGCGGGCGATGTTTTCGTATAGAGCAATTTCACTTTGAAATTGCTCTGGCGGCCGCGGGAGCGGACGCCCGCGCCGGCGGTAGCCGTTAGCAAGCTTTGCTTGCTTACGGATAGCGACAGCGGTTGCGTTGGCTGGCTGTCGCAGTAACCAGTTGCTGTCTTCATCCGTAGCTTCCTTCGTCGCAACGGCTGAAGCAATGAGCCTGAAAACCACGCTTTTCAGGCGCTTGTCCCGCTTGCGGGGAAATGATGGCAGCGCCGCTTTTGAAATTGAATAATTTCAAAAGCAAAATGCTCTAGCGGCTCTTGCGGCAGGCGCGGCGCTCCTGTCAGAAATTCAGGCCTGAATTTCTGACTCACTACACAGGGACCGGTCATGGCATCAGACGAATTGCGCAAAAAATGGGGCACAATCTTCATGGGCGAGCGCGAGGCCACCGTGGAGCAGCTGGATGCCATGCAGGAGCCTGCGCGCCGGGAGCGGCTCAAGGAACAACAGCAGGAGGATTACCTGGAACGCGTTCGGGCAAAGGCCGCGGATCGGGCGCGTGAAATCCTGGGCGCAGCCTACGCGGAACGCGAGAAAGTGCTGGATGAGGCCAGGGCTGAAGCTGAGAAAAAACGCACCATGCTGGTGCAGGAGGGTGAAGCTCTCAAGGCCGCGGCCAAGGCGGATTATGAGCAGAAGGCCGCGGAGCTGGCCAGGGCCGAAGCCGCGCGCGAGGAGGCGGAGAAAATCCGCGCCGCGGCCCATGAGCAGGGCTTTCAGGCCGGCATGGAGCAGGCCAGCGCGGAACTCAGGGAATTCCGGGCCGAGCTCGGGCAATCCCTCGCGCATGTCCTGCAGGCTCTGGACAAGCAGATGGACGGGATCTGCGCCTCCTGGCGCGAGGAGCTCGTGGAGCTCACGCAAACCGCGGTTGCCGCGGGCACGGGCTGGCTTTTGGAAAAGGAACATACGCGTATTTTGCGCTCGCTGATGCTGGACGCGCTGAATTTGCTGGAGGATCGCGCCACAGTCAGCGTGCGGGTCAATCCGGAGGACGAAGCGACAGTCAGCGACATGTTCAGGGCCGCGCGCGAGCGCGTGCCGGAACTCAGGCAGTGGATCGTCAACGGCGATCCGGCCATAGAGCGCGGCGGTCTGGTGGCCGAAAGCGCCGGAGGCAGCGTGGACAGCCGCCGTGAGCGCTTCCGGGAGCTGGTGGACAACATCCTGGCGCATCTTGCGTTGCCCCCGCGCGACATGGAAGCGGCGGGCAAGGCCGCCATGCATGATCTGGTAGAGCGGGAAGTGGAACACATCGCGGCGCTGGCGCCGCAACCACAGGCGGGAGGCGCGTCGTTGCCGCAGGGGCAAGAGTCCGGGGCGGAGGCAGGGGAGCCGGAATGTGAAGCCGCGCCCGCAACGGCGTCGGAAAGCGCTGTTGCAACAAAAGAGTCAGAGTTGCAACCAGGCCCGGAAGCGGCTGTGGATGGGCCCGATCCGACAATGTCCGGGCCGGAGCAGTCTGCCGCGTTTTCCCCGGAAACCGCAATCTCCGGGCCGGATGGCGACGCGCCTGAGGCCTTTGCGCCCGCGTCCGGCCACGGCAATGCCGCGGCTCACGCGCAGCGGCAGGCGGAAAGCGCGCCTGATCGGGATTCGGCCCCGTCCGGGGCGCAGGAAGTGTTGCCCGGCGCTCAGGCGGAGCAGGCGCGAGACACGCCTGAACAGGAGCAGGCGCCCGCGGATCTGCCCGAAGCCTGGTTGCCGCCCCTGGGGGATGCGGCAGACGCGCGGCCGTCCGCGCATTCGGCCCAGGCGGGCACGCGGGAGGGCGGCTATGCGAATACCGCGGCCGCGGCCGTATTTGCGGAAGCCCGGTCTGCTTCGCAGCCCGGGCGCAATGAAAATCCCAGCCTTGCGGAATTGGAGGAAGAGCTCTTCCCGGTGGACAACGCCGAAGAACAGGAGGTACTCTCCCACGGCGGATTTTTGCCCGGCGCAAAGAAAAGCTGAGCATACTGCAAGCCCGGTTTTGCCGGGCAGCGCCGCGCAATGAAAAAAAGCGGCCTTGCAACAGGCGGCCTGCCGGATCCGAGCCCAGGCCGGAGTGACCATATATGAAACTTGACCCCCGTTCCTGCTGCCGTTTGCTGCGGGACAGCAATCCCGTCCGGCTCTACGGCAAGGTCAACAAGGTTGTGGGCCTGGTGGCCGAAGGCAGCGGCTTGCGCGCGCCCCTGGGCGCTGTCTGCCACATGTTGCCGGATGAGGAAGGCGAAGGCATTGCCGCTGAGGTGGTGGGCTTTCGCGACGGCAATCTGCTGTTCATGCCCTACGGCGACATGCGCGGCATCCGGCCGGGCAGCAAAATCCGCAATACCAGCCTGCCGCCGGTTTTCCCCGTGGGGCCGGAACTTCTGGGCCGGGCTTTTGACGCCTTCGGTTCCCCGCTGGACGCCGGGCCGCGGGTCAGTGCGGAGCTGTACGCCTCGCCGCTCCCGGCCGGGGAGCAGGGCCGGGCCGACTTCGACCGCCAGATGGAAATCCAGAGCCCCTTTACCCCGGAATGGGCGGCAAAGGCCAGGCAAGACTGGCCCCCGGAACTGGCCCCCCTTTACGCCGATCCCCCAAGCCCTCTGCAACGCCCGCGCATCACGGATATTCTGGATGTGGGCGTGCGTTCCGTCAACAGCCTGCTGACGCTTGGCAAAGGGCAGCGCGTGGGCATCATGGCCGGCTCCGGCGTGGGCAAGTCCACGCTCATGGGCATGATGGCCCGCTACACCAGGGCCGATGTCAATGTTATCGCCCTGATCGGCGAGCGCGGCCGCGAGGTGGTGGAGTTCATGGAACGCGATCTCGGCCCGGAAGGCATGGCCCGCTCGGTGCTGGTCATTGCCACTTCGGATCAGTCGCCCCTGGTGCGCATGCGCGCGGCCTACGCGGCCACGGCCGTGGCCGAGTATTTTCGCGACAAGAGCATGGACGTGCTGCTGATGATGGATTCCGTGACCCGTTTTGCCATGGCCGCCCGCGAAGTGGGCCTTGCCGTGGGCGAGCCGCCCACCACCAAAGGCTACACGCCCACGGTCTTTGCACAGTTGCCCAAACTGCTGGAGCGCGCCGGGCGTTCGGCCAGGGGCACCATTACCGGCATTTATACCGTGCTGGTGGATGGCGACGACTTCAACGAGCCCATTGCCGACGCCGTGCGCTCCATTCTGGACGGGCATATTGTGCTCACCCGCGAGCTGGCCGACCAGGGGCATTTCCCGGCCATCGACGTGCTGCGCTCCATCAGCCGCCTGCGTTCGGATATCTGCGATCGGCAGGATATTCTGGCCGGCCGCGTGCTCACCAGACATATGAGCACCTTCCGCAAGGTAGAGGATATGGTCAATATCGGAGCCTACGCCAAAGGCAGCAATGCCGAGATCGACGCGGCCATTGCCAAGATGCCCGCCATCAATGCCTTTTTGCGGCAGGATGTGGGCGATCCGCAGTTTCTGGACCAGTGCATGCGGCAGATGCGCATTCTGGCGCAGCAGGGACAGCCCGAACCCTCCCCGCCGCAGGCGGCCAGGGGCGTGGCGCCTTTGCCCCAGACCTAGGGGCAGCCCTCATTAAGCCATGCAAAGCCGCCTTGTTACGTCCGGCGGCGTTGCATGACCAACATTGACCTTGCGGTATGTTCAATACAGCTTCGCCCAATGTTTGCCTTGCGCCTTGCTGGCCGAAAAAATTCGGTTTTTCGCGGACGGTGTTTTACTGAAGGCTGACCCTATTTTTTTGTTGACTATAAGTCAAGTTATGGATAATTTCATCTCATGAAGCTTGGAATTAGTCTTTTTTCGTCAGGTGGAATCGGTGATTTAGCTATGAGGGCTAGTGGCGTTCATATGCTTGTTGCAAACGAAATTTTACCGGAGCGCGCAGAAGTATTTAAAACAAATTATCCGTCTACATACATGATAGTTGGCGATATAAATACAAAAAAAGATGATATAATTGGAATGACAAAAAAAAAGCTAAATGGTCGTAAGCTTGATATTATTTTTGCTACCCCGCCATGCCAAGGGATGTCAAAAAATGGCAGGGGGAAACTATTATCTGAAGTTAGACACGGTAACCGATCTAAACTTGATCCACGTAATCGTTTAATTCTTCCTACAATAGAAATAATTAAATCACTATCTCCAGAAATAGTAATTTTAGAGAATGTTCCAGAGATGGAAAATACTGTTATTGAATATAAAGATGGGATGTATACGATACTTCAGTGTATGCAAGATGAATTGATTGATTATTATGGAAGTTGGGAGATCGTTGAGTTTGCTGATTATGGAGTACCAGAACGCCGACAACGTTTGATTACCATATTCACAAAAAATAAGAATATAAAAAAATGGATAGCCTCTAAAAAAACATTTTTACCTCCTAAAACACATAGTGAGTCTGGGGGACGAGGTCTTTTAAAATGGAGAACTGTGAGGGATGCTATTTTTGATCTCCCAGCACTAGATGCAAAAAATATAAAATTTGCAAAACACCCTACCCTAAAATATCATAGGGTTCCTTTACTTGATGCAGAAAAATACTTTTGGGTTGAAAATACTCCAGAGGGTAAATCAGCATTTGATAACCAATGCCCATATTGTCACTATAACCGAAATAAAGTGCATGGAGCATCTAAAATTAATGGTATTAACCAAAGTAATAAAGATACGCCTGTTTATTGTGAGAGCTGTGGCAAGCTGCTACCACGCCCATGTATGAAAGAAAATGGAACATATCGCATAATGAAAGGGTATACTAGTGCATATAAAAGGATGTCTTGGAATAATCCTGCGCCTGCACTAACGAGGAATATGTCTTATGCATGTAGTGATAACAAACTTCATCCATCTCAAAATAGAGTTTTATCACTCCATGAGGCGTTTATATTACATACAATTTCAGAATATGAATATTCTTGGGTGTCATATGGGGGAAAAAACTGTTCAGATAAAACAATACGAGAAATAATCGGGGAGAGCATTCCACCGAAAGGCTTTGAAATTATCGTAAAGTTTATTCTTCAAATTGCTGAAGGAATATATCCAATTTCGTCCAATCTCAAAACTGAGCAACTGTCATTATTATCCGTAGCTACATAAGATTTCCATTGTTATATGTATTGAAGAAATTTATATATTTACTATCGTCAAGTACAAATAACCACCCTCTGTACATTTCAGCCACTCCTGCACGAGTCATAATAGATACACTTGTTGTCCTTCCCCCTCCCGTTCGAGGTTGTACTATTTTGCCCCAGTGGTCTGTTGTAAGTTTGTTACTATATTGCAAAGATGTTATTGTGGGTAAACCATCAATAAAATCCCAGACAATACCAATTAAATTGTTTGTCTGTCTATGATGGGCCTTCCAATCGTATCCTTTTAATACAAAAATTCGCTGATCTCCGATATCTGGCCTTGAGATATTCATTTTATTACATTTCTTTTGATCAGGGATACTCCCGCATGTAGCTTTTACTTCGATACCTCCAGCTGCAAATGGACTAAAAGGAGCTTTTTCCTGCAATTTATTATTTTTTAATAATTCATCATAAATCTGTCTACCATAATCATCCATTAGTAATAGATCTGGATATCCATCTTGGTGAGGATTTTTAATTAATATGCCATCAAACACATCTTGCATAGATTTTACAAATAATTCACCTATAGTTGCACTCAAATTTCTCATTCCTAAAATACGGGCTAAGTCTAACTCTGATGAATAGAATTTTTCTATATAAGCAGTGAAATTTATCATTGAATTATAAAATAAATCAATATCAAGATTTAATAAAGTACCATCATGTTTTATTAGGCGAGGTGTAGCATAGGCATTCCGTTTATAGCTCATATGAGTCAATAACCTCCCTTAAAAAATCTGTAGTGGAAACATTTAAAGCAGAAATCAATTTTTCTAGTGATGCGATTGTAATATTTCTTGAGCATCTTTCTATGCCTGAAATATATGTTCTATCCAATCCACACCGTCCAGCCAAGATTTCTTGACTCAATCCTTGCTTCTGTCTAAGCTGTTTAATTACACTTGCAATATGTTTATTGAGTTCATGCATGGTATTTATTTATTCGTTTGTTGAATATAAGTCTATGGACTATAAGTCACACTCTGTGATTAGAGCGTTTTGCTCATGAAATTAGCTAAGCGCTCTGACAGGGCGAAGCCATGCTAGCCGCGAGCATCAGCCGCGAGCGGCAGCCTCTTTGCCCTGGCCCGCGCATATCCTTGCTTGATAGCGGCACAACGCTTGTGCTATCTTGAACATGCCAGGCACGCCTTTGCCTTGTTTCCCCAGGCCGCGCATCCCGATCCCTTTGAAAAGCCGTTGCGGCTTTTTTGCATGTCTTGCGGGACGGGTCCTTGCGACGTTGTGCGCCAATTGTCCACGGAGGCGGCCACCATTTGTCATTCGTTCTCATAGGCCGGATGTCGTTGCCTAAACGCAGAGCGCAGGGCCGCTGACGGAGTCGCCATGTTTCTCTCCCGATTGCTGGCTTTTCTCAAACGCCCCACAAAGGCGGCTCCGTGCCCGACCGCGTCCGACTCCCGCGACGCGGAACATTTTTTCGCCCTGCGCCATCATTCCTTCAAGCTCTTTCTCACGGCCTGGAATAAATTCCAGGAAACCATGACCGAGCTTGAGTATACGCTGTGCTGCGATCATCCCTTCGGGCTGTACCGCGTGCGGGCGCTCTGCACCAGCGTGTCCACCCAGGTTTTTCAATGCATTCAGCAGCTGGAACGTCTTGATGCAGGCCCTTGCGCCGCGCTCTATGCCCGCTTCGCGGAGCTGCAAAACATCGTGGCCGCTGAAGTCTATGAGCCGGAGTCCTGTTTGCTGGGCCCTTTGGTCCTGCCCCTGGGCCACCCGGATCTGGCCGCCGCGGCCGAGGCCGGGCTGGTGGATAAGGCCACGATCCGGCTGGATGCCCTTGGGCGTCGTTATCCTGACGTGATTCCGCCGGGTTTTGTGGTCACGGCCGCAGGCTGCCAGCGGCTGTTTCTGGCTGACGACGTGCAGAACGAGATCCACCGCCGGGTACAGGCAGCCGGGGGCTTTGGGACAAATCATCTGGCCAGGCTTTCGGAAAGCCTGGGTTCACTGGTGGAAAGCACGCCGCTGCCGCCGGAACTGGCTGAAGCCGTGCTGGCGGCCGTAAGGGAACTGCGGGCGCGCTGCAAGGGCCCCGTGCGACTGGTGTTGCGCGGCCGCCTCTGGCCCCTGCATGAAGAAAAGGATGCGGATCACGGCCTGCTGCTCTGGGGCCCTTCCGTGGCATTGGCTGCGCCGGATGCGGATATCCTGCATGCCCTGCACGTTACCCTGGCCCGCAAGGAGCGGGCCCAGGCCCTTGTGTACCGGCGCGCCCGCGGGCTTGCGGAGGCCGACGCCGGGCTCTGCGTGACCTGCCTGGCCGTGGCGGAAGGCAGCCGCGGCGGGCTGGCGCACACCGGCAACCCTCTCCGGCCGCAGGACGCGCATGTCTCTGTGTACGGCTGCGAGGGTCTGCCTCAGGAAATGGAATATTCCGAGCTGCCTGTGGATCTGCTGCGCGTCTCCAAGGCGGAACCGCATGAAGTGAGCGGGCGCGATCCGCACGATCCGCAGCATCCGGTGCTCAGTGACGCCACTGCCCTGAAGGTGGCCGCGCTGGGCCTGGCGCTGGAGAAAAGTGAAGGCAGACCGCTCTCTCTGACCTGGGTGCAATCGCCCGCAGGGGATGTGCGGCTGCTGCTGGCGCGCCCCCTGATCCTTGCGGACGGGATCGGGGAATCGGATGATCCGGCGCGGCCCGCGGCAAAGCCGGATGAGCTCCCCGCGCCCTTGCTGGAAGGCGGCGTGGCGGCAAATCCGGGCAGGGTGTGCGGCCCGGTGTTGGTCGCCGCGGATTGGGAGGATGTGCGCCGTTTCCCCCAGGGCGGCATCCTGGTGGTTGCCCATGACAGCTATGTCTGGGCTTCGCTCATTGATCGGATCGCGGGCCTGGTTGTCGAGCAGGGCCTGTTGGGCTCGCGGCTGGGCTCCCTGGCCCGGGAGTTCGGCAAACCGGCCGTGTTCGGCATGGCCGGGGCCATGCGGCGGCTGCAAAGCGGGCAGCGGATCACGCTCTGCGCGGACAGCGCCGGACAGTGCCGGCTGTACTCCGGGCAGGCCGATGCGCTTCTGGCCGGGCTGGCGCCGCCGCGTGATTTCATGCCGGGCAGCCCTGTTTTCCGCATATTGCAGCACGCGGCCACGCATATTCTGCCCTTGACCATTGATGCGGACAGCGCGGATTTCACGGCGGCCAATTGCGCCACATATCACGACATTGCCCGCTTTTGCCATGAAAAGGCGGTCAGCGCCATGTTCGCCCTGGGCGCGGAGAAGCAGTTCGCGCCCATGCGCGTCAAGCAGTTGCGCGACGCGGTGCTCAAGCAGTTCTGGGTCGTGAACCTCAGCGACGGCTTTGCGGTGCATCCCACGGGCCCGGTCATTGACATTGAGCAGATAACCTCATGTCCCATGCGGGCCCTCTGGCGCGGCATGAACGCCTATCCCTGGCAGGGGCCGCCGCCGCTGGACGGCAAGGGCTTCCTGGCCGTGCTCTTTGAGGCCACGGCCAACCCGCATCTGGACCCGGCGGCTCAGACAAGCTACTTTTCCGAAAAGAACTATTTTATGATTTCACGCGAGTATTGCAGCCTGCACTCGCGTTTCGGCTTTCATTTCGTTTCCGTGGAAGCGCGCCTGGGCGAGCGCCGCAAGGAGAATTATCTGCTTTTCCGGTTGCGCGGGGGCGCTGCGGACATTGAGCGGCGTATTTTGCGCGTCCGGCTGGTGGCGGATCTGCTCTGGGAATTCGGCTTTGAGCCGGTGGTGCGCAACGATGCGGTCAGCGCGCGGCTGGAAGGCATGAATGCGGAAGACGGGGCGCATTTGCTGGCCGTGGCCGGCTATATGACCATCCACACCCGGCAACTGGACATGATCATGCAGGATGCGGCCCAGGTGGCGGCCCGGCGCGAGCGGATGCTCGCCCATTGCCGCGCTTTGTTTACCGGCCGGGATTTGCCCGCCGACGTGCAGGAGGCAAAAACATGCTCTTGACCTCGCCCACGCCTCACCGCGGCTACAAGCGCATTTACCGCCGCCTGCTGCTGACGCTGCTTTTGCTCGCCCTGACGCCCCTGGCGGCGCTGGGCCTTTTTTGCCTGGATCGGATCAATATCATTTACGACGAAAAAATCAGCGCCGGCATTGAAGCCGTGACCAGCAGCAAGCATCGCGCCCTGGATACCTTTATTGTGGAACGGGTCGGGCAGATCAAAACCCTGGCCTTCACCCATCCCTATGCGGAACTCAGCGATCCGGCGCGCCTGAGCGAGATCTTCAGCGTCATGCAGAACAACAGCCGTTCTTTTGTGGATCTGGGGATCATCGGCATGGACGGCCGCCATGTCTCCTATGTGGGCCCGTTCGACCTCCATGAGGCCGATTACACGGATACGCCCTGGTTCCGGGAGGTGCTGCGCAAAGGCGTGTATGTCAGCGACGTGTTCATGGGCTACCGGCATGTGCCGCACATCATCATTGCCGTGCTGCGCCATGAGGGCGGCCGCAGTTACATCATGCGCGCCACCATCGACATGGAGGCCATTGACGCCCTGCTGCGGCGCGTCTATTCCGGCCGGCGCAGCGACGCTTTTCTGGTCAGCGAACAGGGCGTGCTGCAAACGGATTCGCGCTATTACGGCAAAATCATGGACAAGCTGCAAATGCCCCTGCCCAATCTCTCCCGCAGCAGCATGGTCACTGAATCCCTGAGCGCGCCTCACGGCAAGGAATTGCTGGCGGCCATGATGCGCCTGGAATCCGTGCCCTGGGTGCTGGTGGTGGCGGATGACGTGCGCGAGAGTCTGGAGCCCTTGCGGCAACTCAAGATGCTGATTCTGCTGTTTGTGGTTCTGGGCGGCGCGCTGGTCAGCGCGGGCGCCGTGCTGTGCACGCGCCACCTGGTTTCCACGCTGGCGGATTTTGATCAAAAGCAGGCCCATATCGACGCGCGCATGCTGCAATCCAGCAAAATGGCGGCCCTGGGCAAAATGGCCGCGGGCGTGGCGCATGAGGTCAACAATCCTTTGATGCTGATTCAGGAAAATGCGGGCTGGATTCGCGACCTGCTCGACGACGAGAGCCCGGAGCGCATGAAGAATTATCAGGAAATTCTGGAGAGCACCGCGAAGATCGAGCAGCATGTGGTCCGGGCCAAAGGCATCACCCAACGCATGCTGGGCTTCGGGCGGCGCATGAATCCGAGCCATATGGAAATCCTGCTCAGCGCCCTGGCGGATCAGGCCGTGGAAATGCTCAAAACCGAAGCCGCGAACCGCAACATAGCGATCAGTAAAGAGTATGATCCGCAGTTGCCCGTGATCTTGTCCGATCCGGCCCAACTGGAGCAGGTGTTCATTAATATCATTGATAATGCCATCGACGCGGTGGGCAAGGACGGCAAGCTGACCATCCGGACCGAAGCCTGCGGCGCGGGCGCGCGCATTACCTTCACGGACAGCGGGCCGGGCATGGATGAGGAAACCCTGAAACGGATTTTCGATCCCTTTTTCACCACCAAGAAAGTGGGCGAGGGCACGGGCCTTGGCCTGGCCATCTGCTATACCATTCTGGAAAAACTGGGCGGCCGCATTGAGGTGAGCAGCCGACCGGGAGAAGGCACCAGCTTTTGCATCACCTTGCCGCATGAGGCGGCGCCAGGCCCGGCGGAAGAATCCGTCCAGGCCTGAAGCAGCGTGCTTTGCGCGCCGACGCGCCGCCGTGCGGCAGGCGGCCTGACGGGACAAACAGCGCACAAACGGCTTTTCATCACCCTTTGCCCAGGAGCAGGTATGCGTGTGCTTATTGTGGACGACGAAGTGGAATTTCTGCAACTCATGGAAAAACGCCTCTCCCGGCGCGGCATGGCGGTGAGCACCGCGCCCGACGGGCAAAGCGCGCTGGCGCTGCTTGAGGCGGCGCAGGCTTCGGACGAAGAGATGTTCCGGGTGGTGGTCATGGACGTGCGCATGCCCGGCATGGACGGCCTGGAAACCTTGCGCCGCATGAAGCAAAAGGCCCCTGCCCTGCCGGTCATCCTGCTCACCGGGCATGCCTGCATGGGCGTGGCCGTGCAGGGCATGGATCTGGGCGCTTATGACTATATGCTCAAGCCTGTGGGCATCAGCGAGCTGATCATCAAAATGGAAGAAGCCGTGGGTTCCGCCGGGTAGAGCGTTTTGCTGAGGGCTGATCCCAGAGCAGTCTCACTGTGAAACCGCTCACGAAAGAATCCCTGACGCGGCAAACGGCAGTGGCGGGTTTGGCCGGGCCTTTTCAAGAGGTCACTATGTGGAAGAAAGTTCTTGAAAGCGTGCGCCGCCTGTGTGGCGGCAGGAATCCCGACGCTACCCCTGACGTTGAGGAACTGGCCCGCGAAGAGGAGTTCAAGGCCCGTTTGCGGGAACGTTGCGCGCGCTTTCGCCGTTTGCTGGCGGCCAACAGGAATGCTCTGGAAGCCATGAGCGATGTTGAGGAGCGCCTGACCGGAAGACGCCCCTTTGGCATGAGCTATGTGCGCGCGGCAGGCACGCGCTCGGCCGCCGCGGTTTTTCAGATGGTGCGCGAGCTGAATGCCCTCTCGGAGAACAAATATGCCGGGCTTCAGGCCGCTTTTGACCGCATTCGTCAGGAAATGGAAAGCATTTTGAGCCGGCGCATCCCCGTTGCCGACGGCCCCTTGATCCTGCCGCTTGAAGACATCCGCCTGGCGGATCTGCCGCAGGTCGGGGGCAAGATGGCCAATCTGGGCGAGCTGGCCGCGGGAGTGGGCCTGGATGTGCCCGTGGGTTTCGCCGTGACGGTCAGCGCGTACGAGCGTTTTATGAACTGCAACGGTCTGCACGGCGAGCTGGAGAGCCGCATCCAGTCCACGGACATGCGCAGCCTGGATGCGCTTTTCAGCCTGTCGGCAGCGTTGCAGCAAAAGGTGCTCACTGCGCCCCTGCCGCCGGAGCTGGAAGAGGCCATTACGGAGGCTGTGGAAAGGATGCGCGAGCGCCTGGGGCCGGACCTCAAACTTGCGCTGCGCAGCAGCGCCGTGGGCGAGGATGCGCTGGGCGTGACCTTTGCCGGGCAATACCGTTCCGAACTCAATGTCCTTCCCGAAGAGGCCTGCGAGGTCTGGAAGGAGATCGTGGCGGCAAAATATGCAGTGACCGCCATGAGCTACCGCTTTCAGCACGGTATTCCGGACGACGCCGCGCCCATGTGCGTGGGCGTGCTGGCCATGGTCAAGGCCGCGGCCGGGGGCGTGGCCTACAGCCGCGATCCCGTGGCTGCCGCCCAGGGGCTTGAACGGGTGGCGCTCAATGCCGTGC
This sequence comes from Desulfovibrio sp. ZJ369, assembly GCF_011039085.1. Lineage (GTDB taxonomy): Bacteria > Desulfobacterota > Desulfovibrionia > Desulfovibrionales > Desulfovibrionaceae > Desulfovibrio. The sequence continues at coordinate 23,718 of NZ_JAAKEI010000036.1, forward strand.
CCGGTCTGCCGCAAGCTGTGGTGGACGGAACAGTCACGCCGGATGTTTTTATCTTCAGCCGCGAAAATCCGCCCCGGCTCCTGGAAAAGCGCATTGCAAACAGGCAGTCCGGGCAGGCAACAGCTGCCGTGGAAAAGGCAATGCCCGCGTCCGGGACTGAAAATGAAGTCCGCGGCGGCGCGAGCCTCAGCGACGCTCAGGCCGCAAAGCTGGCCCGCGTGGCGCTGGCCCTGGAAGAATATTACAGCGAGCCTCAGGATGTGGAGTGGGCCATAGAGGCCGGGGAGGGGCGCGTGGTGGTGCTTCAGAGCAGGCCGTTGCGCGAGGCCGCCGGGGCAGGGGAGTGCGCGGATGCCGCTGCTCCGCCCGTTCCCCCGCCGCCGGGGCTCACTGTGCTGGCCTGCGGCGGGGTGCCCGTAAGTCCGGGCGTGGGCATGGGGCAGGCTTTTGTGGCCCGCAAGGAAGTGGACATGCTTTCTTTCCCCGCCGGCGGGGTCCTGGTGGTGGAGCGCGCCCGTCCGCGCTGGGCCACTCTGCTTCCGCGCGCGGCCGGGCTGATCAGCGAAACCGGCGGCATGGCCGGGCATCTGGCCTCGGTGGCGCGGGAGTATCGCCTGCCCGCGATTTTCAGCCTGCCTGACGCCTGCCGCCTTTTGGCCGATGCCGGGGAAGTGACTGTCGATGCTTCGCGCAACAGGGTTTTTGCCGGGCTTCAGCCCCAATTACGGGCGGACTGCGTGGCGCAGCCCGATCTGATGGCCGGGAGCCCGGTGCAGGAGCGTCTGGCCGCCCTGGCCCGGCTGATGACGCCGCTGCACCTGCTGGACCCCGAATCCCCGGACTTTTCCCCGGCAAATTGCCGCAGCCTGCATGACATTACCCGCTTTTGCCATGAAAAAGCGGCGCGGATCATGTTTGACGGCGAAGCGGGCGCCAGCCGCCGCATGGGCAAGCAGCTCAAGGCCGGGGGGAAACTGCAATACTGGGTGGTGGATATGGGCGGCGGCTTCACGCGCCCTGTCCGGGGGCCTGTGGTGGATCTGGCCGAGATCGCCTGCGCGCCCATGCTCGCCCTCTGGGACGGCATGGTCGCCGTGCCCTGGGCCGGGCCGCCCTCTGCCGGCGCGGCGGGCTTTATGAGCGTTGTTTTCGAGAGCGCCATGAATCCGGAGCTGGAAAGCATGGCCCCCAACAGCATGGCCAATCGCAACTTCTTTATCATCAGCGCCCGCTATATGATCTTGCAGGCCCGCTACGGCTATCACTTCTGCACGGTGGAATGTCTGGCCGACGACGACAGCCACGACAATTTCGTGAGCTTTCAGTTCAAGGGCGGCGCGGCCGATCGCGAACGCCGCCGCCTGCGCGCGGAGATGTTGGCGGAGCTTCTGGAAAGTCATGATTTTCGCGCCGAGGTCAAGGACGACTCGCTCTTTTCCGTGGCCGAAGGTCTGGATGCGCAGGAGACCTTGCAGCGGGCGCGCCTTTTGGGCTATCTGCTGATCCATACCCGGCAGGTGGATATGATCATGCTGGATCGCGACCGGGCTGAAGCCCTTGGCAATAAGCTGGCCAGGGATATGCGGGAACTTTCGCAACGCCCCCTGCCGGTTTTTGAGCGCAGGGCGCATTGACAGCCCCCGCAGGCTGTGCAATATACATTCAGTTAACGGGCAGTTAGCTCAGTTGGTGGAGCATCGCCCTTACAAGGCGGGGGCCACAGGTTCAAGTCCTGTACTGCCTACCAATGATTCCAATGGGTTAGGGGAACGCTTTTTCCTGCCGACCCCTCATTTGGACATACAAAAGCGGGTTTTTGGACATACAGGATCGCCCCTGAAAACGATGTGGGGCATCTGCTCCATGACCGCCACTTTCTGCGCGTTTTTTACATGCTGATAGTGCTTCAGCACCATCATCGGGCTTTTGTGCCCCATGAGCGCGGCCACCGTGCCGTAATCCGCTCCTGCGGCGATGGCCTCGGTGGCGAAGCCGTGCCGCAAGTCGTAGGGCCTGATGTGCCGCGTGATGCCAGCCTTTTTCAAGGCGCATTTCCACGCATGGCGAATTTGCGTCACTGGTCCGCCCTTATACGAGACCACATAGGCTAGAGCATTTTGCTTTTAACTTTTTACATATCCACAGGATTTAAACCATCCTTCAGCGTCTTTTTGTGTGATACAACTTAATGCTTTTCCAATGGATTTATACAGTTCATCACATGTTTTTGCTTT
>NZ_JAAKEI010000037.1 GCF_011039085.1 Desulfovibrio sp. ZJ369
TCCCCACTGCTGCCTCCCGTAGGAGTCTGGACCGTGTTTCAGTTCCAGTGTGGCCGATCATCCTCTCAGATCGGCTACCCATCGTTGCCTTGGTGGGCCGTTACCCCGCCAACTAGCTAATGGGACGCGGACTCATCCCCATGCGACAGCTTGCAAGCAGAGGCCGTCTTTCCTCAAAAAGCTCTTCCTGAGCGTATCCGGTATTAGCAGCCGTTTCCAACTGTTATCCCAGTCATGGAGGCAGATTATCCACGCGTTACTCACCCGTGCGCCACTCTACTCAGGGCCGAAGCCCCTTTCGCGTTCGACTTGCATGTGTTAAGCACGCCGCCAGCGTTCAATCTGAGCCAGAATCAAACTCTCCAGTTCAAATCTGCACTTAGATTCCCGCTTTCGCAGAAATCAGAATCTCAAAGACTCTTTCTTCCCACTCGCTATTCACTTGTCAATGAACCACCGGGAGGTCCCCCCCCTGCCGCTTTCCAGCGGCGCGGTGCAGACTTATGCACCATCCACAACAAGCTGTCAACACATTTTTTACTCAGGCGGAAAAAAATTTTTTTCCCGACCAGGACTGCGTGGAAACTCGTTTGTCGCGAAGATGTAACATAGACATTTCGGCCCCTCTTGTCAACTCCAGCCCGCACTTTTTTTGGATTTTATGCTCAACAGCTTTATATTATATGATAATTTTTCCAGAGCGTTTGACTGATTTCATGCGCAAAACGCTCTAATCCAGGTTCACGACCAGGGTGGTTCCGGCCCGCAGACTTTTTTCATCGACCTTGTTCCAGCGCTTGAGATCATCCACGCTTACATTGTGTTTGCGCGCGATATTCCAAAGGCTGTCCTTGTGCTGCACTGTATAGGTGGTTTGCCGCGCAGCCCCGGCCTTGCCCACGCGGCCGCCGGAACTTCCGGCGGCAGGTTCGCCTGAGGCGACGGCCCGGCCCGGAATGCGCAGAAGGCAGCCCGCGCGCACTTTATCCGGATTGTCGATCTGGTTGCATTCCTGCAATTCCCTGAGGCTGACCTTGTATTTACGGGCCACGGCATAGAGGGTCTCATCAGGCTGGAGCTTGTGGCTGCGGCTGGCTGCAACGGCGATTCCGTGCAGAGGAGCAGTCCGCGCATTGCCGGGTTTCAAGCGTGCTTTTCGGGGCTCATGGCTCTGGCCGCGCCCTGCATTATGGGCATCCAGAGCGGCCACGGCCGTGGCGGACATGTTCGCCGCGCGCGGCACCAGCACGGTTGCTCCGGCAACAAGCTTGTGCTTGCCGGGATTGGCCGCCTGCAACTGAGCCACAGGCACGTTGCAGCGACGGCTGATTTTCTCCCAGGAATCCGCGCTGGTGGTCACCCTGGCCGGGCGCCAGTTCGCGTAGGCATTGGCTTGCGGGGAACGCAAGAAGGCCGTGGCCTGCCGCTCATACCGCGCGGGCACATAGACAAAGCAGGATCGCTCGGTGGAGCTGACCGGACGTTTGTGGTGCTGGTTGTAGGCGGAAAATTCCTCCCAGCTCAGGCCGCAGGCCCGGGAAAAGGCCAGCAGGTCCGTGCCCGGCCGGACCGTGAAACGCAGCACGCCGGGCGCTTTGTCGGGGTGAATGGGTTCAAAGCCCAGCTGGGGCAGATTGCGCATGATCTTGGTCACAGCCAGAAAACGCGGCACATATTGTTTGGTTTCTTCCCGCAATTGGGCCTTGCTGTCCAGAACATGATTACGGGCCTTGACCTCGAAGAAATTCCGGCCGCCGGTGCCCTCCTTGGCCCGGCTCATTTTGCCTTCGCCCGCATTATACGCGGCAATGGCCGTGGGCCAGTCCCTGAAATCGCCGTAAAGTTTTTGCAGGTAATCGGCCGCGGCTTCCGTGGCTTTGTAGGGATCCAGGCGCTCATCCATCCACCAGTCCTGATTCAGGCCGTACTTCATGCCTGTATAGGGCATGAATTGCCAGGCCCCGGCCGCGCCGGCCGGAGATTTGGCGTCAGGCTTGTAGCCGCTTTCCACAATGGCCAGATAGGCCAGTTCCTCAGGCATGCCGCGCGAGCGAAAGACCTTGCGGGAATAGGCCAGGTAGAGCTCGGCCCGCTTGGAGAACACGCTCATGGTATTGCGGCCCTTGCGCAGAAAATATTTGTATTGGCGGGCCACGTCCGGCATGGCCTCGGCGGGCAGATTTCTGTCGATCTGGCCGGTGGATTTCAGGGCCGCCATTTCCGTGCGGGTCAGAGGCGAGGCGTCGTCCCCGGACACGATCAGCGCAGGCGTGTTGACCTGCGGGCCGCCGCTCTGGCGCGTGCCGCAGCCGCCCGCCAGAGCAAGGCAGAGCATGGCGGCCCCAATGCAGCATCTGAAAAAAAACGGCCGAAGCCGTGGGGACTGTGTTGCCATACGATGGTCACTCCCGTTTGCCGCCCGGCTTGCCATTGGCCGGGAAGATGCGTACACAGGCCGAAACGCGGCGCTGCGTCCTGCAGCCGCCGGATTCCGCCTGCAGCCGCCAGCCAGGGGGCTGTTGAAACCTCGCGCCGGAGACGCCCATGTCTGAACACTCCGACGACGCCCCGCTTTTGCCGGGGCTGAAGCCGGTGCTGGAGTTGCTGCAAAGCGAGCCCCAGCGCATTGATCTTGTTTTCTGCAAAAAGGGCTTGCGCAGCCGCGAAGCTCTTGAGGTGCAGAACCTCTGCCGCCACAACGGCGTGCGCTTCAGCCTGGTGGAACAGGCGGCCCTGGATCGTCTTTGCCGCGACGCGCGTCAGGGACGCGACAGCGTGGCCCATCAGGGTGTCGTGGCCCGCCTGGCCGTCACCGGCTTTTGCAGGCTGGAAAATCTGCTGACCGCCGTGTCCGACGCGCCTTTGCCGCTGCTTTTGGCGTTGGATCAGGTGCAGGACCCCGGCAACGTGGGCACGCTCTGCCGCACCCTCTACGCTCTTGGCGGCGCGGGCCTGCTTTTGCCCCGGCACAACAGCGCGTATCTGGGCCCGGCCGCCCGCCGGGCCGCCGCCGGAGCCCTGGAGCATCTGCCTGTGGCCCGGGTGACCAATCTGGCGCATGCTCTGGATGCCGCCGAAGAGGCGGGGCTGACCGTCTACGGGACGGGGGGCGCGGGCGGGGCTCAAGGCCCCAACTGTCTGGACGCCTTCACGAGCAGCCTGCGCCTGCCTGCCGTGCTGGTGCTCGGCAATGAGGGCAAAGGCCTGCGGCCGGGCGTGGCCAAACGCTGCTCGCAGTTTCTCCGTATTCCTCTGGCCCGGCCGTTTGATTCACTCAACGTGGCCCAGGCCGGAGCCGTGCTGCTGGGTTTGGCTGCGGCAGCGCGTGCCCGCGGCACTATTGGGTAGTTCGGCAGAAAGAAAAATAACTATAGAGTGACGATAAAATCAGCCTGCCGCACTCTTTTTGGGCGTACTGCCACGGCTGAATAACAGAAAAAGGAGGACTTTGCAAAGTCCTCCTTTTCGTTTTTTACTCAATATAAAGTATAAACTCTTTCTAAAGTTTATCTAGAGCGGTTTGCTGTTGAAAACGGCAACCGCTCTGGCGGCCGCGGGAGCGGACGCCCGCGCCGAATGAGCCTGAAAACCACGCTTTTCAGGCGAAATGATGGCAGCGCCGCTTTTGAAATTGAATAATTTCAAAAGCAAAATGCTCTAAAATAGATGCGCTTTACCTTTTTACAAAAGTCGATATTGCTATTTTGCCAAAAAACGTTAGCGTTGCTGTCGCTATCTGTACGCCCTTGCGGGCTACAGCTACCGCGCCCGTACGGCTCCTTAGTCGCCAACGGGCACAGCCCCTGACGGGGCTGCCATCCGCTATGCCAAAGGCGCACTCCAGGCCGGAACGCTGCGGCCGCCCCGCAGCGGGGTCAGCGCACATAGGTGGGTATATTGATCAGAACTTCCCTGGTAAAGGAGATCATCCGCTCCATGAGCCAGGGCAGGGCCAGGAGCAGAGCAATGAACATGCAGACGATTTTGGGGATGAACGTCAGGGTCATTTCCTGAATCTGGGTGGCCGCCTGGATCACGCTGACCACCACGCCCACGCCCAGGCCCACAGCAAGCATGGGCAAGGCCATCATCAGACAAAGCTCAATGGCCTGGCGGCCGAAACCAATCACGAAATCCGGGGACATCGCGCGCCTCCTTGCGGCAATTACAAGAGAAAGCTGTTGACCAGCGAACCCACCAGCAGATTCCACCCGTCCACCATCACAAAAAGCAAAAGCTTGAAGGGCATGGAAACCATCATGGGCGGCAGCATCATCATGCCCATGGCCAGCAGCACGCTGGAAATGACCATATCCAGCACCAGAAAGGGGATATAGATCAAAAAGCCGATGGTGAAGGCCGTCTTGAGCTCGCTGATCACATAGGCCGCGGCCAGCAGCGTGGTGGGCACTTCTTCCTTGTTCCTGGGCAGTTCCATCTTGGTGATGGCATAAAAAACCGAGAGATCCTTCTCGCGGGTGTGCTTGAACATAAAGGCGCGCAACGGGGCCTGGGCCCGGTCCAGGGCCACTTTATAATCGATCTGCTCGTTGAGATAGGGCTGAAGGGCCTGATCATTGATCTGTCTGCCCACGGGATACATGATCACCACCGTCATAAAAATGGCAAGGCTGGCCAGAATCTGGGTGGGCGGCAGTTGCTGCACGCCCATAGCCTGACGCAGGAAGCTGAAAACAATGATGATCCGGGTGAAGCTGGTGACCGTGAGCATGATGGCCGGGGCCACGGAAAGCACGGTGAGCAGAAAGAGGATTTCCAGAAGCACCGAGACTTTTTCGGGAGCCGGCGCGCCGCCGGAAAGGGTCAGGGAGAGGGCCGGCAGGGTCAAATCCTGCGCGGCGCGGGAAATCTCAGGCAGGGCAAGAATCAGAAGGCTAGCGGCCGCCAGGGCCGCGCCGGGTTTCTTCCATGATCTTTTGAAAATCCGCATGATCCGGCTCATCGTGCGCCTGCTCCTCGGTCAGAAGGGTGATCTGCTGGTCCGTAACCCCCAGCAGCAACCTCCTATTCAAGAAGCGTACCACCATAAGCCCTTTGCGGGGCCCCAGCGGCAATTGGGCCTCCAGAAGCAATGCGCCGCGCGGCAGGGCGCCGGGCCGCGGCAGAAAATTGAATTTGCCGTAGCGGCGCACCAGCCAGACCACCAGCCAGAGCGCGGCCAGCAGCAGAAAAAGAATGCCCACGGCCTGCAGGTAGCCGCTCCAGGAAAAGGACGACTGCCCCAGGCTTGAGGCATGGGGCGCCACAGCGGCCCCGGCCGTGTCCGCGGCCTGCCCGGCCCATTCCAGGCCGCGCAGAATCTGCGCCCCGGCAGATGCCACCGTGCCGTCCAGGCCCGCGGGCAACGGCGGGCCTGCCGCGGCAGTGTCCACAACGCCGCGCACTGCCTGCCCGGAAAGGCCGGTCCGGGCCTGCGCGGCCACGGCGATCCCTGCGCTAGCCAAGTTGTTTCACCCGTTCAATGGGGCTGATGATGTCCGTGAGGCGCACGCCAAACTTTTCATTGATCACCACGGCCTCGCCGCGCGCCACCAGCTTGCCGTTGACATAGACCTCCAGGGGCTCGCCCGCCAGTTTGTTCAGCTCGACCACTGATCCCTGGCCCAGTTGCAGGAGCTCGTTGATCAAAAGCCGGGTGCGCCCCAGTTCCGCCGAAACGTCCAGCGGGATGTCCAGAATGAAGTCCAGCTCGCGTTTGAGCTTGTTGTCCCTGGGCTGGCGGGACATTTCGGTCATATCCTTGAAACGGGCGTCCGTGGCCGGGCTGCCGAAGGTTCCGCTGCCGGAGCCGGAAGCCGCGCCGCCAAAGGTGGCCGGCCCCTTGTCCTCTTCCTCTTGGGCCAGAGCCTCGGCCCATTGCGCGGCCAGAGCGTCGTCGTCCACAGGCGGCCGCGCCGCGCTTTTGTCTTCGGCAGCGTGGGCGTCAGCGGCATTCACGGCAGCAGCGCCGCCATTGTCCGCTTCGGCCGCAGCGGCCTCTTCCTCCAGCTGTGCCGCCCACTGCGCGGCCAGGGCTTCCTGATCATCCTGCGACATGACGTACCTCGTTAAGCATATCTTGCAGGGCGTTGCCGCCCGCCCCCAGGGCTATTCCACGACAAAATCCGTAAAATAGATCCGGATCACGCGTTGCGCTCCGAAAATCTGGTTGAGCCGCGCCGCCACCTCCGTCTTGAGCAGCACCTTGCCGTCGGGCGTGGCAATGTCGTTGAAGGTCTTGCCCGCCAGCAGCATGATGATGGCGTCGCGGATGCGCGCGCTTTGCGCCTTGAGCTGGGCGGAAACATCCGCATTGACCTCCACTTCCATGCCCAGCTTGAGATAACGCCGCCCGCCGGGATCGGAAAGATTGACGGTGATGAGGGGCAAGGGCAGCACCTGGCCCGCGCTGCGGGGCAGATCGCTTTGCCGCTCGATGCGGGCCGCGCCCGCGGCGTTCGGGTCAGCCTGGCCGCCCGTATCAGGCCCGCCCGCGCCCACTGCGCCGGAAGCGGGGGCGCCCTCTTCCGTCTGCCCGGAAGCGCCGCTTTTGGCCTGGCCGTCCGCAGTGCTGCCGGGCGCAGGCGCTGTCTGCTCGCTCGCGGGCGCATGCGCCCCGCTGGCCGGCGTGCGCAGAAAGAGCCACCAATACGCGCCCAGGCCCACGCCGCTGAATGTCATCAACAGAATTGCCAAAAGAATGACAATACGTTTTATCCTGGATTTCTTTCTGGGCTTTTCCGCCTGCCCTTCGGGCAGGGCCGGATTTTCCCTGGCGCTGTCTTTGGCTGCCATAGATCACTCCATGTAAACACGGCCTTCCAGAGCGTTTTGCTCATGAAATCAGCCAAACGCTCCAGCAGAGCGAAACCATGCCCGCGCGCGTCAGCCGTTGGCGGCTGTGCCGCCGTACGGATGACGACAGCAGAAACAGGCGCGGGCGAAATTTTCTTGCAGGATTCGTGCCAAAAAATCAGACTTTGGCCGGGCGCGGCCCGAAAATATCCGTGCCGATGCGCACCAGGGTCGCGCCTTCAGCCACGGCCGCCGCAAAGTCTCCGCTCATGCCCATGGAAAGATCGGGCAGCGGCAGGCCGAGCCGCGCGCGCAGATTCTCACGCAAGGCATACAGGCGCGCGAAATGCGGTCGGGCCGCCTCCCCGGCGTCAAAGACCGGCGGCAGGCACATCAGACCCCGCAACTCCAGATGCGGGCAGGCCTCAAGAATATAATCGGCCAAAGCGGGCAAATCCTCAGCCATGACCCCGGATTTTTGCGGCTCTGCCGCCACGTTGACTTCCAGGAGCACGCGCTGGCGCGCGCTCCCGGCAGCCTGCTCCTCTTCCTCCGCCGGGCAGGCGAGCCGCCGCTCCAGACCGTCGGCCAGCTTGCGCGAGTCCAGGGTGTGGATCAAGGCAAACGCGCCCGCCACCTGCGCGGCCTTGCGGCTCTGCACATGGCCGATCATATGCCAGCGGATGCCCCGGCAGGCCGGATCCCGCGCGAGCTCGCCGCGTTTGGCCAGGGCTTCCTGCACATAGTTCTCGCCGAAATCCGTCTGGCCGGCCCCGGCCGCGGCCGCCACCGCGGCAGCCGGATGCAGTTTGGACACAGCGATCAGAGTGATCTCTTCTCTGGCGCGTCCCGCGGCGGCGCAGGCCGCGTCAAGCCGCTCCAGAACATTCGCATAGCGCTGCCGCAATTCCATGCCGTTCATGCCGCTACTCCGCCATCAGCCCCAGCTCACGCAGAAAGCCGGGATCTTCGGACCAATGCTCGCGCACCTTGACCCAGAGCTCCAGATGCGCCTTGCCGCCCAGCAGTTCCTGAATCTCCTTGCGGGCCTCCATGCCGATCTCCTTGATGCTGCTGCCCGCCCGGCCGATGACCATAGCCTTGTGCATGGGCCGGGCGACGTAAATGACCGCATGGATGATCGTCTGGCCGCGTTCCTCGTCCTCTTCCCAGCTTTCCACGTCCACCGCCACGCCGTAAGGCACTTCCTGGCGCAGATGCAGAAAGAGCTTCTCGCGGATGATCTCGGCGGCCATGAAGCGCAGCGAAGCCGTGGAAATCTGATCCTCCGGGTACTGCGCGGGCCCTTCGGGCAGTTGAGAACGGATCAGGGCCTTCAGCTCCGGCAGGCCGTCCCTGCGCAGGGCCGAAAAGGGGAAGATCTCGGCCCTGGGCCACATTTCGTGCAAACGGGCAAGCAGGGGCAGCATCCGGCTTTTGTCGCTGAACAGATCCACCTTGTTGGCCACCACGATCATGGGGCGCTCGTCGCTGGCCAGGGCCCCGGCCACGGGGGCAAGATCCCTGTCCAGAAACTCGGGGTGCCGGATGTACAGGTGGGCGTCCAGAACGGGCAGGATCACATCCGCCTGCCCGAGGCTCTGCCAGACGGCCTGGATCATGGTTTTGCTCAGCCGCCCGCGCACCTGGGTCAGGCCGGGCGTATCCATAAAGATAATCTGGGCTCCGGCATCGGTCAGGATGCCCACAATCTGATTGCGCGTGGTCTGCGGCTTGGGGGTCACAATGGTCACCTTCTGGCCCAGAAGCGCATTCAAAAGCGTCGATTTCCCGGCATTGGGCGGCCCCATCAAAGCCACCCGGCCGCAACGGTAGTCCATATCAGTCATATATGCTCCCCGGCGGCCCTGCCCGCGGCTTGCCGCCGTATTTCCCTGCCGCGCCCTGCAAAAGGCCGCGAGGGCACTGTGCGAAACTGTTGCGCGGCGAAAAACGCCCTAGAGCATTTTCTCTTTAAAAATGCTCTGCTGACGCGAAAGCGGCAGCCGCCGCAACGCGGCGTACATTCAGGCGAAAACCGCGTTTTTCGCCTGAATGCCACCTTTGACTTTCATAAAAAGTCAAAGGTAATCTGCTCTGGCCCGCCGCGACCGCCTGGACGGAAACCGGCAAGGATCCGCCCGGCCCGGCCGCAACGGCCTCCCTGCCCGCTACCTCTCCCATATCCCACGGCCCGGGTCAAGGCCGCCCCTTTGCAACAGGGCCGGGTTGCTGTCTTGACGGCGCGCGGCGCAACGCATACTCTGCGCGCCATGTTTTCGCTGATCACCTATATGGCTCTGATTGTGGGCGTCAATTGCGCCTTTGCCGTGACGCCGCCGATCACGCTGCCCAACGGCGACCTTTGGCCGCCGGTTTCGCTGATCGTGGGCTTTGTTTTTGTGGTGCGGGATTTCGCCCAGCGCCGCGTAGGCCATCATGTGCTCTGGGCCATGCTGGCGGGCTGCGTGGCGAGCTGGTACATGGCCTCGCCCGAGCTGGCGCTGGCCAGCGCGGCGGCCTTTGCCGTGGGCGAGCTTGCGGACTGGGCGCTGTTCACCTTTACCCGCAAGTCCTTTTCCCGGCGCATCCTGATTTCCAGCCTGCTGGGCGCGCCCCTGGACAGCCTGGTGTTTCTGCTGCTGATCGGCCTTGCCACGCCCTGGTCCGTGCTGACCATGAGCCTCTCCAAGCTGGCCGGTTCCTTCCTGGTCTTTTTTCTGGTGCGCCGCCGTGAACAGCGCGAGGCCGGAGCCGAAGCCGCCTGAGCGCGCCGCCCCTCCGGAGGGGAACCTCCGGCGCTTTCCCGTCTGCCGCAAAACAGGCTCAGGCTCCGGCGGCCCGGGCAGCTTCCTCGGGATAGAGGGACTCTATCCCGGCCAGAAAGGCCGCGAAGCGGTTTTCCAGCACGGCCTGCCGGGCCCGCCGGGCCAGATCCAGAAAATACGTCAGATTGTGAAGAGAGTTGAGCCGGAAAGAAAGCAGCTCCCTGGCGACGTAAAGATGGCGCAGGTACGCCCGCGAGAAATTGCGGCAGGCATAGCAGGCGCAGGCCGGATCCAGCGGCCCGTCATCCTCGGCATATTCCCGCCGTTTGATGTTGATCTTGCCCTGCGAGGTGTAGAGCGTACCGTTGCGCGCATTGCGCGTGGGCAGAACGCAGTCGAACATATCCACGCCCGCGTTGATCCCGTGAGCAATATCCAGCGGCGTGCCCACGCCCATCAGATAGCGGGGCTTGTGGGGCGGCAGCAAGGGCGCCGTGTGGTAGAGCAGATCGTACATCTCGGCTTTGCTCTCGCCCACGGAAAGGCCGCCAATGGCAAAGCCGTCAAAATCCAGAGCGCAGATTTCCTGCACGGAGCGCGTGCGCAAATCCTTGAAAAAGCCGCCCTGGGTAATCCCGAAAAGCAGATTCCGGGCCGCGCCGCAGGGGTAGGCCGCGCGGGCGCGCGCGGCCCAGCGCGTGGTCAGTTCCAAAGATTTTTCCGTATACGCGTAGTCGGCGCCGTACGGCACGCATTCGTCCAGCACCATCATAATGTCCGAATGGAGGTTGCGCTGGATGTCTATGACTTTTTCGGGCGTGAACAAGTGGCGCGATCCGTCCAGATGCGAACGAAACTCCACGCCCTCCTCGCGGATCTTGCGCAGGGAACTCAGGCTGAAGACCTGAAAGCCGCCGCTGTCCGTCAGCACCGCGCCCGGCCAGGAAGCAAACTCATGCAGCCCGCCGCGCCGGGCCACCAGCGCGTCTCCGGGCCGCAGGTACAAATGATAGGTATTGCCCAGAATGATCGGCGCGCCAATCTTCTCCAGATCGTCCGGGGCCACGGCCTTTACAGAGCCCACTGTGCCCACCGGCATGAAAATGGGGGTGGCTATGGCGCCGTGGGCTGTGCGCAGAAGGCCCGCCCTGGCCGCGCCGTCCGTATGTTGCAGCTCAAAAATGGGTTCACTCATGGCGCGCAGCCTATCTGCAAGAACCGCGTCGCGCAAGGGGCTGGCCGCAAGCTTCATGGGAGAGCGCCCACAACGTCGCAGCGGACGGTGCGGCACGCCGGGGCCGCAGGCGTGGGCCGCGGGCTTTTTCTTGTGCCCCGGGCGCAATGCTGCTATGTTCCTTCTCTAAAATTTTTCTAGAGCCTGTTGCACCATCGTCCCTGCGGGGCACGTTGAGGATCCCCCGGCCGAAAGCCTTTCTTTTCGGTTTGCGACCCGCGTCGCTGCGTTACGGAGCATCTATGAGCGCCTGCCTGTTTACGCCCTCCCAATGCCATATCGACCTCGCCGCGCTGCGGCGCAATTTTGCCCGCCTGGGCGATTGCGCTTCACTCATGCCGGTGATCAAATCAGACGCCTACGGTCATGGTCTTTTGCCCGTGGCCCGCGCTCTGGACGCCTCAGGCGCGCAGCGCTTCGCCGTAGGCACGGTGAGCGAAGGCGTGGCTCTGCGCCAGGCCGGACTCGGTCAGGAAATCGTGCCGCTGATGGGCGCGTTCACGGACGAAGACTGGCGGGCCGCGGCGGCCTGCGATCTCACGGTTTTGATCGCCGATTTTGAAGACCTTGAAAAAGCGGCGGCCGCGTGTGCCGCGGGGCGGCGATTGCAGATTGCGATCAAATGCGACACGGGCATGAGCCGCCTGGGCTTTACGGCCGAGGATCTGCCCTGCCTGCTGGAGCGGCTGCGCGGGCTGCCCGGGCTTGAGCCGCGCCTGATCCTTTCACATCTGGCCTGCGCCGACATGCCTGAAGAAGCGGACTACACCAGCGCGCAGATCGAACGCTTTTCAGCCATGTGCGAGAGCCTGCGCGCGGCTTTTCCCGGCGTTGCGCGCTCCCTGGGCAATTCGGCCGGGGCCCTGGGGCTGCCCGAAACCCGCCTGGAGGCCTGCCGTCCGGGCCTTGCCCTGTACGGCGGCAATCCCTTTGCGGGCACGGCCTGGGAAAAGCGGGGCAGCGGTCTTGAATGGGTCATGAGCGTGAGCTCGCCGATTTTGCAGGTGCGCAGGCTCAAAGCCGGGCAGAGCATTTCTTACGGGCGCATCTATACCGCGCCCGCGCCCATGACCGTGGCCGTGGTGGCGGCGGGCTACGCCACAGGCTACGCCCGTAATCTTTCCAATCGGATTGACGTTCTGATCCACGGACGGCGCGCGCCTCAGGTAGGCCGGATCTGTATGAGCATGCTGATGGCCGATGTCACTGCCCTGCCGGAAACACGGGCCGGGGACACGGCCTGGCTGTTGGGCGGCGCTGCCGCTCCCGGGCAACGGCCTGTCAGCGCGCAGGAGATGGCCGACGAGCTGGGCACGGTTCCTTATGAGATCCTCTGCCTGATGGGCAGCGTAAACCCGCGCGTCTACGCCTGAGGGCGCAAGCCTGCAAATCTTCGCGCGCCGGCCACGCGGCATTTGACAGCCTCCCCCCTGTTCATATATGATGATGGTAGCGCGCATCTTCGGGTTGCGGCGTTACGGCGTTGTCCAATCCGCAATACTCCTGTCTTGTGCCTGCCTTAAGGGGAGAGTGCAATGCCCAGATGGGATCTTGTAAAAAAAATTTTTTCACCGGCCTCAACACACCATCCGCGCACCTTGGCCGTGCTGAACGCCGCTTACAAGCACGACGCCGGCGTGAGCCTTTTTTTTGTGGACAGGCAGCGGCAACTGGAAAATGTCATCTGCTACATCAAGGCCGTTAAAAAAAATACAATCCTGCTCAAGTCCCGCAAACATTTTCTGCCGGACATTCTCAACAATGAAAAATGCAGCATTTACTTCAAGCTGCCGTATGACGTCATTGTCAACAATCTTAAGCTGCCCTCCACCACAGCCCGTTACGGCTTTTTATGCAAAAGCAGGATTATCAACAATACGCTGAACAAAGAAACCGGCGCGTGTGAAATCCTGATCGAAACGCCGAGCCGCTACATCCAGCGCGAACTGCGCCGCTTTGAGCGCGTTTACCCCAGCCTGCAGATGGTCAAGGGGCTGGGCTTCTGGCTGCCCTTCGCCCGCCTGCCCGCGTATCCGCAACAGGCAGGCCCGCCGGATTTTGTCTACACTGGAGAGTTGCCCCCGCAATTGCGCCTGATCAACATTTCCGCCGGCGGCGCCAGAGTGCAGGTGGACAAGGTGGAATTTCTCGAGCAATTCAACAGTCTGGACGGCAAGGAAGTGCTGCTCCTGATTTCGCTGTACATAAGCTCAGGCAGGCACATCAGCGAGCTCACGGTCTGCAAATGCATAGAAAGCACATACAGCATCATCCTGCGCCGGCTTACCCTGCGCCTGCAGTTCAAAAAAATCTGGGGAAACGACCCGGATCAGGCGAGCCAGCTCTGGACGCCGGTAGGCAGCGCGGGCGTGCCTGTCTTTCTGGACTGGGTCAACAACGACTTCAGTATTCTTATGGAAAAAACCGGCGATCAGCTCGTCTGACTGCTCCCGCCTCCATCCCGGTCATCCCGGTCGTCCGGGGTCAGCCCTCATGACACTGCCGCCCCCGGCAAGCGCGCCCCAGACCACGCGCATCGATCGGGAGGCGGCGCGGCGCTCCGGGCTTGACACCTGCCCTGCCCCCCTGTATAAGACTTCTCCCTTGCTCGCGCCCGGACGGCGCGGGCTGTCAATCCATAAGGAGAACGACCATGCGGAAATTTGAAACCCTGCTGCTCCTCTCACCGGAGCTTTCCGCCGAAAACCGCGAGGGCATTCTGAACGCCCTCACGGCGGTGATCGAGCGGGAAAAGGGCGTCATGCTGGAAGTGGATCACTGGGGCATGCGGGATCTGGCCTACCCGGTGCGCAAACAGATGCGCGGCTACTATGTGCGCCTGGTCTATGACGGCCCGGCAGCTCTTGTGGCCGAGCTGGAGCGCAATATCCGGATTACCGACGGCATTTACAAGTTTGTGACCGTCAAGCTGGCCGACGAAGCGGCTGAGGAGGTTGCCTGATATGGCCTTCAAAAAGAAATTCGCCCCGCGCCGCAAGTTCTGCCGCTTCTGCGCCGACAAGGATTTGCCCCTTACCTACAAACGCCCCGACATCCTGCGCGATTTCATCACCGAACGCGGCAAAATTATCGCCCGGCGCATCACGGGCACCTGCGCCCATCACCAGCGCCTGCTGACCCGCGAGATCAAGCGCGCCCGCCAGATGGCTCTGCTCATCTACACTGCCACGCACGACTCAGTCGTCAAGAAAAAGAGCACGATCTAAGGGGGCGCATATGAAACTGATACTTCGCGCCGATGTGGAAAATCTCGGCAACCTTGGCGATGTGGTCAACGTCAAGCCCGGTTACGGCCGCAACTTCCTGCTGCCGCAGGGCCTGGCCATGGTGGCCAGCGCGGCCAACCTGAAAGTCTTTGAGCAGGAGCGCAAGAAGCTCCAGGCCCGGATGGACGCCCAGCGGGCCGAAGCCCAGAGCGTTCAGGGCCGTCTGGAAGCCCTGGAAGTGATTATCCCCATGCATGTGGGCGAAAACGAAAAACTCTACGGCTCGGTGACGTCCGCCATTATCGGCGACGCGCTTGCCGCGCTGGGGGTGGAAGTGGATCGCCGCCGCATCCTGCTGGATGCGCCTATCCGCACGCTGGGCGAACATCCGGTGCGGATCCGTCTCCACGCCGGCGTGATGGCCGTGGTGCCGGTGAAGGTGATCTCCGATCACCAGCCTGAGGAAGAGGAAGCCGCGCCGGAAGCTCCCGCCTCCGAGGCCGCTGAAGAAGCCCAGGCCGAAGCCGCGCAGTAGGTTTTTTTGTGGCTTCACCGCATGACAGCACTGCCGCCCCCGGCCGCGAGGCCGGGGGCGGCGCGTCTTCTCGCGCCGGGCAGGGCGAGAGAACTTCCGGCAACAGGGCCGAAAGCGATCTGCTGCGCCGCGTGCCCCCTCACAGCGCCGAGGCCGAGCAGGCCGTGCTGGGCGGCGTGCTGCTGCGCCCTCAGCTCATGCACAGCATTGTGGATATGCTGAGCGCCGAAGACTTCTACCTTCCCGCGCACGCGATCATTTTCCGCGCTTTTCTTGAGCTGTACCGCAAATCCGCGCCCATTGATCTCATCTCCACGGCCGAGCAGCTCAAGAGCCGTAATGAGCTGGAAGACGCGGGCGGCGCGGTGTATTTGGGCGATCTCTCGCAGGCCGTGGTCTCCGGGGCCAATGCGGAATATTACGCCACCATCGTCAGGGATAAATCCTTGCAGCGCGGGCTGATTGAGGCCTGCTCCGGGATCATCGGCAACTGCTATGACGCCTCGCGCGAGGTGGCCACGCTGCTGGACGAATCCGAGCAGGCGATTTTCTCCATTTCCCAGCGCACCACAGGCCGCGACTTCACGCCCACCAGAGAACTGCTGGACAAGGTTTTTGAAAATCTGGCCAAACTGGCCGACGCCAAGGACGTGCTCACCGGCGTGACCACCGGCTACACCCGCCTGGACAAGCTCACCGCGGGTTTGCAGCCCTCGGATCTGATCATCGTGGCCGCGCGCCCGAGCATGGGCAAAACCGCCTTTTCCCTGTGCATGGCCCTCAACGCGGCCGTGCGCCAGGATGTGCCCGTGGCCGTATTTTCTCTGGAAATGAGCAAGGAACAGCTCATGCAGCGCATGCTGGCGGCCTGGGGCAAGGTGGATCTCTCCAAACTGCGGCGGCCCTCGCTGCTCAGTGACGATGACTGGCAGCGCCTGTATACCGCCGCGGACGTGGTGGCCCGCGCGCCGGTTTATATTGACGACACTCCGGCCCTGAGCACGCTGGAGCTGCGCGCCCGCGCCCGCCGCCTCAAGGCCGAGAAAGGCCTGGGCCTTGTGGTGGTGGACTACCTCCAGCTCATGCGCACCAGTCGCCGCACGGACTCGCGCGAACTGGAAATCTCGGATATTTCCCGTTCCCTCAAGGGCCTGGCCAAAGAAATCAACGTGCCTGTGGTGGCGCTTTCCCAGCTCAACCGCAAGGTGGAAGAGCGGGGCGACAAGCGCCCCATGCTCTCGGATCTGCGCGAATCCGGAGCCATTGAGCAGGACGCCGACGTGATCATGTTCGTCTACCGCGATGACGTTTACAAATATCAAAAGCCCGCCGAGCGCCCGCCCCAGGGCGTGGCGGAAATAATCATCGGCAAGCAGCGCAACGGGCCCGTGGGCGTGGCCGAACTCATGTATATTTCTCCCTACACGTCCTTTGAAGACATTGCCCCGGACTGGTCGCCGCCTCCCTCGGAAAGCCGGAGCTAGGCATTTAGCCCCACGCATGCGAAAAAGCCGGCCTGCCGGGTGCGGGGCACGGGCGAAAAACACGCAAGTTGTGCGCTCAAACACTGCATATCGTCAGTGATGCGCCCCTGTTGTGCCGGAAGTTTCTGCATCATGCCGCAGCATGAGCGGCACAGGCCGCTGCTGATTTTTCATGCAAAACCGGCGAAAATCCTTGCCCGGCCTTACTTTTCCGGCCCTGGGGCGCAGCCGGCCGCTCTGCGCTCAGAGCGCATTTACCGCGCAAAAACGCGCAAGAGCAACTTTTTTCAGGCTCATTCGTTGACAAGCAGTTCAAAGCGTGTTTCTGTCGTAAGCAAGGGCCGCGTACCGGCAATACGTTTTGCCGGATGGAAGCGCGGGAAGATTGTTTTTTTTGAGAGGGTGTTTCATGTCCAAGTCCATTTATGTCGGGAACCTTCCCTGGTCCGCCACTGAAGAACAGGTACAGGATCTTTTTGCCGAATACGGCAAAGTTCTGTCCGTGAAACTTGTCAGCGACAGAGAAACCGGACGTGCCCGCGGTTTCGGCTTTGTGGAGATGGAGGACGGCGAAGCTGACGCCGCCATTGAAGCTCTGGATAACTTCAGCTTCGGCGGCCGCACGCTGCGCGTCAATGAAGCCAAACCGAGGGCTCCGCGCCAGCCCCGTTACTAGGGCATCCCGACGGATTATCCGAAACGCCCCGGCCAGCCGGGGCGTTTTGCATGCCGCATTGGAAGCGGCAAGATGAAACGGCTGCGGGCCCTAGAGCAGATTACCTTTGACTTTTTATGAAAGTCAAAGGTGGCATTCAGGCGAAAAACGCGGTTTTCGCCTGAATGTACGCCGCGTTGCGGCGGCTGCCGCTTTCGCGTCAGCAGAGCATTTTCAAAGTGAAAATGCTCTAGACCCCGCAGCCGTTTTTCCCGGTCTCGGCGCGCAAAATGCGCCTCTCGCAAAAACAGCGCAAAAACCCATACGACATAGTGAAAATGCAGCGCGCCCGGCGCTGCCGACGCCGCGCAATTTCAGATCCGGACGTGCAGGGCCGCCTTGCCGAGCGCCGCGAATTCTGCCATGATGCGCGCATTGACGCTGCCGTTGTTCCAGGCTCTTTTGTGCCTTTGCGGATCGCAGAGCTCCGGGAAGCGGCGCGTTGCAACCATCGTGCGGAAAGTACGGTTTCTTGCGGCATCCATGCCGCAGGGCGGCGGCTGAAGCGCGCCCCGGCGCGGCTTTTGGCGCATTGCCTGTGCACCATGCTCTCGCCGCGCGCCACTATTTTCCGGAGGAGGCAATCATGCTCAACCCCGATCAATGTGTTCTCTACAGCGGCGGCGCAGCCGGAACAGAGCAGTTTTTTGGCGCTCTGGCGGAGAGCTGGGGCATCGAAGAAGTGAACTACAGTTTTGAAGGGCATCAGATGGAACGCAAGCGCGGCGTGCGTGTGCTCACGTCTGAAGAACTGGCTCTGAAAGACGTCAGCCTGACCTATGTTTCCAAACTGATGCATCGCGAATACACGCGTGCGCCCCTGTTCCGCAAGGTATTGCAGTCCATTTGCTGGCAGGTCAGCAGCGGCGATCAAATTGTGGTGGTGGGTTCCATTCAGCCCGACGACACGGTCAAGGGCGGCACCGGCTGGGGGGCGGAGTTCGCCAAAATCTGCAATAAGCCGCTGCTGGTCTTCGATCAGCCCAAAAGCGCCTGGTTCATCTGGCAGAAAGACTGTTGGCGCGCGGTGGAGAAGCCGGTCATTGAGCACGCCCACTTCGCGGCCACAGGCACGCGCTTTCTGGAAGACAACGGGCGCATTGCCGTTCAGGATCTTTTTGCCCGCTCCTTTACCCGCTGAGACCTTGCGCTGAACGCTCTGGCAGGGCGAAGCCATGCCAGAGCGCGCGTCAGCCGTTGGCGGCTGTGCCGCCTTCTTGTTTGTCACTTTCCGGCCGCGCCTGCCGCTTTGTCCGGCGGTGCGGCCGTTGTTTTGCCCATCAAGGGCGGAGGCCGCTTATGAGCCATCAGTTCACTGAAGCCGAACGCGCCGTGCTGCGCATTGTCCAGGCTGATCTGCCGGATTCCCTCACGCCCTATGCTGACATGGCCCGCGAGGCAGGCATCAGCGAGGCCGAGGTTCTGGCATTGCTGACCCGGCTGAAAGCATCGGGCGCTATCCGCCGCTTCGGAGCCAGCATCAAGCATCAGAAAACCGGTTGGACGCACAACGCGATGGTGGCCTGGAAGGTGAACGAGGCGGAAGTGGAAGAATGCGGTCGCATTGCCTCACGGCACGACCGTATTTCCCATGTCTATTACCGCCCCTGCTCGGCGCCGGATTGGCCCTATACCTTGTACACAATGGTACACGGGCGCAGTGAAGCGGAATGCCTCACGGTGGTCGAGGATCTCTTGCGCGACAGCCCGCTCAGGGAATACGCCATCCTTCGCAGCCTCAAGGAACTGAAAAAAATTTCCATGACCTATTTCGCCTGACGGCCCCCTGGGCCCTGCCCGGCAAAAGCGGCGCAGCGAGTAGTATTTTCATGCAAGAGGAGAATGACAGATGGACGACCGTTCCCGCCAATTGTTTGCAAAAGCCTGCGCCCTGATTCCGGGCGGCGTCAACAGCCCGGTGCGCGCCTGCCACAATGTGGACAGCCTGCCGCTTTTCATTGCCGAGGCTCACGGCTGCCGCCTCACGGATGTGGACGGACGCGAGTATATTGATTTTGTGCTTTCCTGGGGCCCCATGATTCTGGGCCATGACGATCCGGACGTGACGCGGGCCCTGCGCGATGCCGCGGGACGCGGCACAAGCTACGGCGCGCCCTGCCCGGATGAGGTGGCCCTGGCCGCCGAAGTTGTGGCCGCCATGCCCGGCCTGGAAATGGTGCGCATGGTCAATTCCGGCACCGAGGCCACCATGAGCGCCCTGCGCCTGGCGCGCGGCGTGACCAGACGCAACAAGCTGGTCAAATTCACGGGCTGCTACCACGGCCACGCCGATCCCTTCCTGGCTGCCGCCGGATCGGGCGTGGCCACCTTTTCCATTCCCGGCACGCCGGGCGTGCCTGCCGCCGTGGCAGCCGACACCCTTCTGGCCCCCTACAACGATCTTGAGGCCGTCAAAGCCTGTTTTGCCGCGCACGGCGCGGATATTGCGGCCATCATCGTGGAGCCCGTGGCCGCCAACATGGGCCTGGTATTGCCCAAAAGCGGCTTTCTGGAAGGCTTGCGGGCCCTGGCCGATCAATACGGCAGCCTGCTGATTTTCGACGAGGTGATCACCGGCTTCCGCGCGGCCTTCGGCGGCGCGCAGGCTCGCTTCAACATTGATCCGGACCTGACCACCTTCGGCAAAATCATCGGCGGCGGCCTGCCTGTGGGCGCTTTCGGCGGCAAGCGCCGCTTTATGGAGCATGTGGCCCCTCAGGGGGAGGTCTACCAGGCGGGCACGCTGTCGGGCAATCCGCTGGCCATGGCCGCGGGTCTGGCCACGCTGCGCAAGCTCAAGGAGCTGGATTACTCTGCCCTGGAAGCCCGCACCAAAGCCTTTGCCGAGGCTTTGGGCGATATTTTGCGCGCCAAGGGCGTGCCCGTGCAAGTGCCGACGCTGGCCTCCATGTTCTGCCCCTTCTTCTGCGAAGATCCGGTTGAAAACTTCCTTCAGGCCCAAGCCTCCGACCAGAAGCTCTTCACCGCCTTCTATAAACAGATGCGCGCCCAGGGCATCTATCTTGCTCCTTCGGGCTTTGAAACCGGCATGGTTTCCTTCGCGCACGGCGACGACGACTTCAACCGCGCGCTGGATGCGGCCCGCAAGGTGCTTTTTTAGAGCCTTTTCCGATTGAAACGCTCCGATTTCAATCGGGATCCAGGCCGCCTGAGACAGCCCATCAGGACTCCGCATTGAGAGCGACAATGACCAAGCCGCCGGACAACACCACAAAAAGCGCGGCCTCCCTGGCCTGCCATGTGCTGAGCAAAAGCGGCCTGCCCCTTGCGCGCCGGCTGGCCGCGCGGCTGGCGAACGAGCCCTGGCGCGCGCCTTCGGGCGTCGCAGCGGCGGCCTGCCTGATCTGCGCGCCGGCCCGGCTGCGCCTGCGGGGCGTCAGGCCCTTTGAGCGTCTTGGGGATTTTCTGGCGCAGGAATACCGGCGTCATGCGGCGCATATTTTTATAGGTTCCACGGGCATTGCTGTGCGCGTGCTGGCTCCTCTGCTCAGGCACAAAAGCCTGGATCCGCCCGTGGCGGTTCTGGATCCGGACGGGCGCTTCGTCATCAGCCTCCTGGCCGGGCACTGGGGCGGCGGCAATGAGCTGACCCGGCACCTGGCGCGCTTGCTGGACGCCACGCCCGTGATTACCACGGCCTCGGATCAACCGTCCGCCTTGCCCAAAGAATACGCCGCGCGGGACCAGGCGCCGCCGCGCGCGTTGGATCTGCTGCTCCGCGACGCGGGCCTGCGCATTCTGGATTGGCACTGTCTGCCCCAGGCTCAGGCCGCCCTGCTGGAAGGCCGCAGGCTGCGCCTTTGGGATCCCTGCTCGGCCCTGCCCGGAGCCGCGCCCCCGGCTTTTGAGCGTTTGCCCGGCACTGAGGAAGACGCGCAGCCGCCCCGTGCCGCTTTCCCCGGCTCCAGTGCCGGCGCATGTCCGGCAGATCCGGCTGCGTGCCCCGGCCCCTTGCTGGCCGCGCACTGGCGGCGTCTCGCGCCGGCTCCCGGCCTGTTGCGTCTGGCCGTGCCCCGGCTGTATGTGGGACTGGGCTGCCGCAAAGATCTGCCGCCGGAAGTGATTCTGCCCGCGCTGGAAGCCTTGCTGGCCGCTCATGGCCTGGAGCTGCGCGCCGTTGCCGGTCTGGCCACAGTCACGGAAAAACTGACGGAAGCGGCCCTGCTGGCGCTGGCGGAACGCCTTGGCATCCCCCTGCGGGGTTTTGCCGCGGCAGAGCTGGCCCGCTGCGCCACGCCAAACCCTTCCGAGGCTGCCGGGCGACGTTTCGGCCTTGCGCCTTTCAGCGTCTGCGAGGCAGCGGCCCTGCTGGCTGCCCGCCACGGCCAGGCGAACAGCCCTTCCGCGGCTTTTGCTCACGCGCCTGCCCTGGGGCAGGCTTCAAGGCTGCTCATTCCCAAACACGCGACCCAGGCTCGGCTTACCCTGGCGGTGGCGCTTGCGGTCCAAACCCCACAATCTCCATGAATGCCGCACCTCTGTATGTCCTGGGTCTGGGCCCCGGCGATCAGGCCTGCCTGACGCCCCAGGCCCGCGCCGCCCTTGAGCGGGCCGAATGCGTGGCAGGGTATCATCTTTATCTTGAACTGACCCCGCCGGAACTGCTGCGCGGCAAAACCGTCATCGGCACCGCCATGCGCCACGAGGAAGAACGTTGCGCCGCCGCAGTGGATGCCGCGCTTTCCGGCCGCTGCACGGCTCTGGTCTGCTCCGGCGATCCCGGCATCTACGCCCTGGCCGGGCTGGTGCTGGAAATGCTGGAAGCCCGCGACTTGCTTGAGCGCGTGCCGCTCACGGTCGTGCCCGGCGTGCCCGCCGTCTGCGCGGCCGCTGCTCTGCTCGGCGCGCCGCTGACGCACGATTTCGCCTGCGTGAGCCTCAGCGATCTGCTCACGCCCTGGGAAACCATTGCGCGAAGGCTGCACGCCGCGCTGGCAGCGGATTTCGTCTGCGTGCTCTATAATCCGCGCTCCAGGGGCCGCCGCTGGCAGCTTTCCGAAGCCCTGGCCCAGGCCCGACGACTGCGGCGGCCGGACTGCCCGGTGGGACTGGTGCGCAAGGCCTTCCGGCCCGGTCAGGAAGTCGGCGTGCACCGGCTGGACAGCTTTGACGAGGCCTGGGTGGATATGCTCTCCCTGGTGATCATCGGCAACAGCGAAAGCCGCGCATTGGGCGCATATATGCTCACCCCGCGCGGCTATGCCCGCCGTGGGTCATGAACAGGCTTTCGCTGTATTCCAGAAACTTTTTGCAGCCCCATTGACACGCTGCCGCCCTGCACGTAGATTCAATAGCAATTCTTATGTGCTCTTTCGCAAGGAGGAAGTCCGCCATGAAGAAAACTCTGTTTCTGTCCTGTATTCTGACCCTGATCCTGGCTCTGCCCGCGTTTGCCGCCCAGCCGCCCGTGCCCACCGAATCCCTGCCCTTCAAGGGCTCCAAAAAGACGGTCATGTTCCCGCACGCGCCCCATGCCAAGGTGGAGTGCGTGACCTGTCACCATCAGGTGCAGGGCAAGGAAAATTTCCAAAAATGCGCCACTGCCGGATGCCATGACGACCTCACGGCCAAAAAAGGCGAAAAGAGTCTCTTTTATGTGGTCCATGCCAAGACCGGACTCAAGCATCAGACCTGCCTGGAATGCCATACCAAGGTTGTGGCCCAAAAGCCGGAATTGAAGAAGGAACTCACGGCCTGCGCCAAGTCCAAGTGCCATCCCTAGGGCCTGTTCACAGTGAAAATGCTCCAGGGCAGAGCATCCGGGGCGCTCTTCCGCCGCACGGAATTCTTTCCGGCAGTGGCTGAAGCAGTTCTGGGATGTTTTTCCAAAGCCGCTTTCGAGCGGCTTTTGCCGTTTCCGGGGCCTGCAACAGGCTTGCAGCCCCCCCTGTTTCAGTAAAATTTGCGTATTTACCCATAAACTGATACGTTTTTTTGTCGTTTTTATACATGACAGCACCGAATTTCACCCTTTGTCGTGCTCCGGCGCCCGTGCGCCGATGATTTAACCCCATGAGGTTGCGCATGGCTGCCCAAAACATTGCTGACAACGATGAGGACATCATCGACCTCACTGAGCTTATAGAAAAAGGTGAGGTCCCGGCCAATGAGGCGGCTGTTTCCGCCGGACAAGCCGAAGAGGCTCTCAGCGCCCAGCTCCAGAGTCTCAATGATCTGCCCCAGCAGGCCGACAAGGAGATCGATGCCCTTCTCGCCCAGATGGAAGTCAAGGATGATGGCGCTCCGGCCGATGAAGCCGCAACGACGCGCAGAGTCGATCCTAATGAAGAGCTTGACATGCCGGGCATGGGGGAAGTGGATAAGCTGCTCGACACATTGGACATCCCGCCGCAGCCGCATGAGGATGGCGCGGCGCAGGCCGCGGCCGGGCGCAACGCAGATTCAGGAAGTATAGACAGCGTGGTGGATGATCTGCTCAATTCCATAAGCCCTGCGCCGCCCGCGCATTCGGGCTCCGAGCAGAAGCCCGACGTGCATGAGCTGCTTTCCGCGGCATCCGCCCCCGAAGCGACGAGCGATGCCCTGCCGGATGATCTGGATGCCCTGCTGCAAGCTGACGCGCCGGGCGCAAAGCCTGCGGCAGGCCCGTCTGCGCCCCGGAGCCCGGAGCCTGATCTGACTGCGGATCTGGACGATTTGCTGGCAGCGGCCGAAAAACCCGCTCCGCCCTCGGGCGCCGCCTCGCCCGCCGCGTCCAAAGCGCCGGATATCACAGCGGATCTGGACAGCCTGCTGGCTGCCATGACTGCCGGGCAGGATGACGCGCCGCCACAGCCGGCCCGGCCCCGGACCAAAGCGCGGGATGCCGAGCCTCCGGCGGCTCAGGCCGTTGCAGCGCCGCAGCCCGTGCCCGAAGCCGCACAGGCAGCCGCAGCCGCGGACATCACCGAAACAGAGCCTGAACCGGGATTGGAAATCCCGCAGCCAGCCGCGCCTGAAACCGCTCCTCCCCAAAGCCAGAACGAGCCTGCCGCGGATCTGGACAGCCTGCTGGCTGCCATGACCGCCGGGCAGGATGACGCGCCGCCACAGCCGGCCCGATCCGGGGACAAGGCGCAGGATGCCGAGCCTCCGGCGGCTCAGGCCGTTGCAGCGCCGCAGCCCGCGCCCGAAGCCGCGCAGGCAGCCGCAGCCGTGGACATCACCGAAACAGAGCCGGAACTGAACCCGGAAATCCCGCAGCCAGCCGCGCCGGAAACCGCGCCCCAAAGCCAGCACGAACCTGCCGCGGATCTGGACAGCCTGCTGGCCGCCATGACCGCCGGGCAGGATATGCCTTCTTCCCTGGAAGACATGCCGCTCACCTCGCAGGAGGAAGAGGAGCACCCTGCCGCGCGGGCCTCGGAAGCAGGGCATGAAACGGATACGGCGCAAGCCGCCGCGCCGCATGAGTCCGCGCACACCGCAGCCGATCTCGCGGAGCCCGCTGCCGGCGAGGAGCAGGCTTTTGCCCCTGAGGCCAATGCCGAGCTGGATCTGGACATGCTGCTCCTGAGTCCGACGCAGCAGAGCCCAGGCGAGGCCCATGTTGCGGTTCCCGACGCTGCTCCGACGTGCGCCGGGCCTTTGCCTGACGGCGACGCCGAACCCCTGACCGCGCTTGACGATTTGTTGATCGCCGCCCTGCCGGAACAACAGGCCGCGCAGGCTCCCGCCGACCGGCACGCCGCCCCGATTCCGGCAAAGCAAGCGCCCAGGAGCCAGGCCCCGCAAGGGCCTGAAGCCGACCGGGCCACCGCTGAAGAGCTTGTGAGCCTCAGCGTGCGGCTTCGCCACTGTGAAGCGGAACTTGCGGATGCCAGAGCGCGGATTGCCGCTCTGGAAAGGGCTTCCGGAGCCGCGGCGGCCTCCCTTGAGGATCTGTTGCGCGACGGCAGCCCGCTGCACGACCGTTTTGCCGGGCTGATCGCTTCCTCTGTGCGTCAGGCCTTGCAAAGCGCGCCCGCGGGCATTACCGAGCAGGTTCTGGACGAACGTTTGCAGGCCGTCAACCTCTCCAACAAAAGCATTTCCGCCCGGATGGACGCTCTGGAAACCCGCCTGGATCACCTGGAACCGCGCTTCAACGCGCAGGTGGAAAAGGCCGCTGCCGGCGCTGCCGCACGAATTCTGCGCGAGGAAATCGCTACTCTTGTGCAAAGCTGATCAAGCGTGCAAGGGCCAAAGTACAGTACAGGCAGGGCGAACGACAGCGGAGCGGCAACGGCTTACGTCTCTGCGGCGTCGAAAGATGCCTGCTGGCGCGCGGGATAGCGCAGGCGGTCTAGAGCATTTTGCTTTTAACTTTTTACATATCCACAGGATTTAAACCATCCTTCAGCGTCTTTTTGTGTGATACAACTTAATGCTTTTCCAATGGATTTATACAGTTCATCACATGT
>NZ_JAAKEI010000038.1 GCF_011039085.1 Desulfovibrio sp. ZJ369
GGCTGATAATCGTTGGTTTTCACGGTAAGCTCTGACCCAATTGCAGATGCTAGCCGGGGTATAACCTAAAATATCTGCCAATTGCCTGGCTGTTGCTTTTCCATCAAGATACGCATGAACAGCCTTGGTTCGGATTTCTTTAGATGCAAATTTCATCTCTGCAATCTAAACGATTTCTAAATAAAATAAAAGTCAAATTGCTCTAGTCCTCAATGGTCAGATGGCGGCGGATGTTGTCCAGGTGGGCATAGCAGGCTCTGGCCGGATCGCCGGGTCTGGCGCTGGGGATGACGCGAGGCCGCGCACACTTTCCCCGAGCCGCTTCCGCGTATTCCCGATCAATAATGAAAGTCTTTTTCCCGCCGTCCTCGTCCATTTTGATACAGGTCACACGGTAGCGTTCCGCATTGACCGCCTCGGCATACCGTCTGAACTCCGCAAGCTCCCACATGGCGTCCGCTCCCTGCTCCGGTTCTCGCGGCGGCGGGCTGAGTCTCTCCTGTTCCAGCGCCGCACGGTAGCGCCAGCGTTCGGCCTCCCGCCTCAGTCCCCGCTCCCGCAACCAAACTGCAAAACGCGGCTTGCCGTCACGCGCTTTTTTCGGCCTGAGCGCAAAGAAATTCCGCTCTCCGTCGCGCATCAGGCAATGAGGTCATCCCCCCAATCGCCTATCTGCCATGACTTCGATTTTTCAATTTTCCGGTTCTTGATTTTTTTGACGATCATCGAGGGCCATGCCGATTTTTTGAATCAAGCACACGAGTTTCCGCAGGGCGTCTTCCTGCTTTTCCATAATGCCGCGCGGAGCTTTTGCCTGCCGAAGCGTTGCAAAATTGTGCTTGAGCAGACCGCCGATCCGCCGCAGTTCTCCCACTGTTTTCACGTCAGTGCAGGCCGCAATCGTTCCGCCGAAAAAACGCCGTCGCGCGTATTCCGACAGGGACAGTCCCGCGATGTCCGCCTGCTCCATCAGGCGTGCTTTTTCCATATCGGCAACACGGATCGTTACCCATTTTCTGGCGGCGCTCCGGCCGCCGTCCTCCGTCTTTCTGCCTTTCATGTCTTTTGCCTTTGGAATGCGAGAAGCGCAGCGCCGAGCATTCGGGTGTCCAGAGGGCGTCAGCCCTTTGGCAGGATGGAAGTTGTGCGTGTAGCACAACTTCCATCCTGCCACGGCGACCCCGTATCGTGTAGTGGTAGATTTATGCAAAATTTTATCTTTACTGCCGGTTGGCTATGATCTTCCCAAAGGAGGCAAAAAACATGGCTTCAAGCGCAACAATACGCATGGAACAGCTCACGAAGGCGAAGAAACTGCTCATGAATTTGCCGAAGAAAAAATACGGAAAAACCAGGCCGGACGCAGCCAAATTTCTGGAAAAAGCTTTCAGGAACGCTCTCAAAAAAGGCTACAGCCCAAAAGAACTGAGTCAGCTGCTCAAGAATGAAAGCATCATCATTCCCGCATACCTTATCCAGAAATTTTTCTCTGAAACTGCGGACAGCGCGGACGTTGCTCCTGCACAAAAAAAGGAAATTCCCCCGCAAAAACCACCGGCTCCGGCAAGAACATCTTTCATCGTGCCGGATTTGCCGGATAAGAAGTTGTGAACATAAACGCGTCGATTCTTTATGTGGGCGGAAGCAAATGCGGCGTGGGAAAAAGCAAGGGGTCTTTTGCCTTGATCAACTACCTGCCTGATGACGGGAAAAGGCGCTTTTGGTGGAAAGCGACAACCCCAGATCCTACGGAATGGTCAGCGGCGGGAAAAAATCCTGCCGATCCTCAAAAAACAAATGGGGAAAAGGCGGCAAAACAAACAAAAATTATTGGGTGTTGAGTGGGACTTTTATAAAACATAAACAGTTAGCACAGATAAAAGAGCGCCCCTGTCCGAGACGGAATCTCTGGAACAGGGGGGGGGGGCGGGGGCGTGTCTTGCTTTTTATCCCGTCTATCGTACTTTTCCGCGTAACATATCCAGATAGTCAGCGTACTCCTGAACCATGCGTCGCCGCTCCGGCAGATACTCGGCATAGTTGTACGCGGCGCGGACGCCGTTGCGCTCGCAGTGGGCAAGCTGGCGCTCTATCCAGTCTGTGTTATAGCCAAGCTCGTTCAGGAGGGTGGACGCCATTGACCGGAAGCCGTGGAAGGTATGTTCGCCGGTGGCGCAGCCGAGTTGCCGCAGGACGCGCAACGGGCCTCCTCTGTACATGGGGCCGTCGTTTCCCGCCCGGTTGCCCGGAAAGACAAAGCGTCCGTCGCCGCTTTTCTCATGCAGCTCATGGAAAATTGCCAGGGCCTGACGCGAAAGCGGCACGACATGGATTTGCTTCATCTTCATCCGTTCCGCCGGAATGCGCCATTCCGCCGCCTCAAGGTTGATTTCCTCCCATTCCGCGCGGATCAGTTCATTGGCACGGACAAAAACCAGCGGCGCAAGACGCAGGGCGCGGGAGATGAAAAAGTTCCCCTCATAGGAGTAGATCTTGCGCAACAGTTCGCCCACGGCGGCGGGGTCAGTGATGGCAGCATGGTGGCCGCTGGCTGTGGGGGCGAGAGCGCCGCGCAGATCGGCGGCAATGTCGTGTTCCGCCCTGCCGGTGACAACGGCGTAACGGAAAATCCGTCCGGCATCACGCAGCGCCTTGTGGGCTATGGTCAGCGCGCCCCGTTCTTCCACCCGCCGGAGAACGGCCAGCAGTTCCCTCGGCGTAATGGCGTTGACGGGACGTTTGCCAATGTGGGGAAAGAGGTTTTCCTCCAGAATGCGAATGACTGTTTTTCGGTATGCGGGGATCCACTTCGGCGAATACCTGGTATGCCATTCGCGCGCCACGTCCTCGAAAGAGTTGCGGGCCGCTTCCACCGCCGCTTCTTTGGCCTGCCGCCGGGCCTCGCTGGGATCGATATGCTCCCGCAGCAGCTTTTTGGCCTCTTCCCGTTTGTCCCGCGCCTCGCGCAGGCCCACGGACGGATACGGGCCAAGGGAAATGAGCTTCTGCTTGCCCGCGAAGCGGTACGCCAGCCGCCATGACTTTTTACCCGTGGGCGTGACGTAGAGAAACAGCCCCCCGCCGTCCGAGTGCTTCTGAATCTTGCCGTTGGCTGTGACATGCCGTATGAATGTGTCGGTCAGTTTCATCCGGCCACCTCCAGAGTGGTGTTTCTTGGTACGGCTGGACTGACTGCTACCAACATATTTCTGAAAAAACCTTTTGATACAAGATATTACAAGAAATATGCCGGTAGCTGAGAGGGGAACCCCGCTCAGTTTCCCAGGGTCGGGGGCAGCACTGCCCGACCTTGGGAAACGCCGTCATTGACAGCCCAGACCTACCAAAAGACTACCAACACGTCTACCAACGGTTTTTGTGGATGCAGGTGGATTTTTGTGGATGGGATAAGGCAAAGATGTCCGATTAACATATTGAAATTACATACTAAACAGACATCTTTGGACTTCCTGAAACGAGTTAGGCAACTTCAATCAAAAAACGCTCTAATGCAGCGGCGAGGAAAGAATGCTGAATTCAAAGCCTGTGTCCGGCTTGCCGCCCACCGCGTAGAGCAAACGCTCCTGCACCGTGTTGTCGTCGGCAAAGGTCAACACCACAGGCTTTCGTGAAGCAATCTCCGCGGGATCGTTGACGTATTCAAAAGCGCAGATGATCACCTCGTCTCCCAGGCAGCAATGCCGCGCGGCTGCGCCGTTCAAAATGCAGCACTTTGAACCGGGTTCGCCGTAAATGACATAGGTTGAGAGACGCCGCCCGTTGTTCTTGTTCCAGATATAGACAAATTCCAGCGGATAAATCCCTGCCAGCGCACATTGCTGCGGGTCCAGCGTGATCGAGCCGTGATAGTTCAGGGCGCAGCCGGTCACATGGATGCCGTGCAATTTGGCCCGCATGATTTTAATCATCGGTTCTCGCCTTTGTTTGACTGTGAAGCAGGGATTCGCCCGCAACAGGGCCGGACGTTGAAAAAGGCCGCGCATGCGGCCTTGGAACGCGCAAAAAAACGCGGGGTGATCAGTAGCTTCTGATATACTCGTCAAGGCTCTCCGCAGAGCAACTGCGGCTGACCCAGAAAGCCGAAGCCCAGACCATCAGAGCCGTGGCCTGCGTATCGTCCAGGCCTTTGAGTTTTGATTCCAGGCTGGTTTTGCTGGCCCCGTGGCGCAAATGCACGTTGTTGAGCTCGCACGCGTCGGTGACCTGCAGCAAAAGGTAGGACAGGCGCGTGTGATCAGGCATCAGCTTCATATCTTTGTGAGCCTCGACAATGGTCTTCAATTCGGCTGCGCTGAACATCTGCTTGATAGCAGTCACGGCCCGGAAAAAGGTATCCACTGCCCACGGCAGAATAAATTCCGCTCCGGCGCTTTTGGTGCGGAAGTAATCTTTGAGCCAGCGTTCTTGATCGTCGTTAATGCGTGCTGCAACCTGCGGCATGGATGCCCCCGATGCTTGCGTGTGCCCGACTGAAAGGCCGGGCATTTCACGCCCGTTGTTTCCTAAATGGCTACACTACGTTGCAGAAAAACTCAAGAGTTGATCCAGACGCGGACTTGGGAAGCGTTTGCAACAATTCCGAAAATGAGACTCCAGGCCACACGGACTAATACCCTCCCAAATGTGTATTCTTGTCGTCAAAGAGCATGGCAGCCCCCGGATCTTCAAGGTGTAAGGTTTCAACAGCTTGTTACCGCTTCTCAACCGGAGCAGAAGTAAGCTGTCATGATGGGCTACAAAAGGCGCAAGGGATTACTTCATTTGTGCAGCCCCAAAATTTAAGCAATGGAATCATATAGTGTGTACACGTTCCAAACGCAATGATTGGTAATGGTGGCGCAACCTTGATGAAAGGCAACAGGTCAAATACAGGGATTGTCTTTTCATTAAAGATTGCATACTTGGACGGAGCTGGCAGCAAATGAAGAAATGCTTGCGGATTAAGATTTACAAGAAAATCCTTGGCATAAGAATAGATTTTCGTACTAAAATTAACAGAGAATAAAATATAAACTTTTGCATTACCAAGTTCTTCAATTCGTTTCTTAAACGCTTTACTGTGCAACTGGTGCAGAGTGCTGTTTAAAAAAACTTGAAGCTTATGCGGATCCAGCTGATAGAGATAATCTGAACTCACTTTGGCAAAATCATCGGAATTGAGAATTCTTTTTGCATGAGCAAGAAGCAGGGATCTTGCCACAGCTCGCTCGTTTAAAACTTTGTGATCTTTTGTTTCATAGGCATAAAACATGGCATCCATTTTTAAATCTATAGATAACTTTAACAAATCTCGTGTTGGAGATTTCATGGTTGGATCAAATGGATGCTCGTCAGCCCAAGAAATAAGAGCGTTTTCATCTATAGATGGCTCATTTTTCGAGTCAAAAAATAAAATCTTCTTTTTACATAACTCATTATCCAAAAATCGAGGTTTGTATGTAGGAGAAAGCGCCAACGCATCAGCAAGAAATTTGACGGAGCTCTTTCTTAACGATTTGAGTCTATGCTCAACATCATTAAAATTTATTTTTTCTTCATTTTCTATAAGCAATGGATCGATTTCTGACAATAAATGTGCTGTTTTGTTGAGTCCAAATAAATTATATAAACTATCATATCGTGAATTACAGCATGAGTGATGGATATGAATAAAGTCCTTTTTAAAAATCAATGAAAAACACATGCCATGAAAAGAGTTAGTAATAACATACCTAGCATTTCTGATAAGATTTAGCCATTGTTCTGGAGCAAGTGTACTGCGATCATAACACGCTCCAGTAATGAGTGTTTTGCCATATCTGGCAAATTTTTCCGTTATTAGTTGTATCGCTTCTGGCGAAGATAAACATACATCATAAAAAAATATATAATCGTCAGGAACGCTCAAATCCCCGTCAAAATTCTCAATAAGCATTTCGTATTCTTTCACGTCAAGGAGCAACGATGGATCC
Organism: Desulfovibrio sp. ZJ369; assembly: GCF_011039085.1. Classification (GTDB taxonomy): domain Bacteria; phylum Desulfobacterota; class Desulfovibrionia; order Desulfovibrionales; family Desulfovibrionaceae; genus Desulfovibrio. The sequence goes on from NZ_JAAKEI010000038.1 coordinate 5,973, forward strand.
AAGACGTGTTGCGCGGCAACTCCAAGTGACTTGCAAATATCTACACCTTTGTCTTCACGTACAGATACAGCATTGAATCTTGATAACATTGCAGCGATAAGGTCATATGTTATATCACCAGTATAGCATGCTTCACCAAAACTGGCAGCGTAGGACACTAAGTTTTTGTTCCCGCTTGCCCATGCGAGCATACCCATTTCTGACGCCAGACTTCGCTGCAGCCAAACAACGTCTGATCCAGTAACAATTGTATCATACCGATCATTGAGTTGCAAACAGTGAGAAAACGTGAATACAGGTTCCGTAAGATGAAAATAACGTTTCCTAAATTTATAAAAAGGTGAGTTCTTATTACGAGAACCGAAAAGGAATATTTGCTCATATGAATATCCCAATTTTTCGATCTGCTTGCTTAATGCATAATTTTGGAGAACGCCACCGTAATTATTTGTACCGGTAAAGCTAAAAAGGCCGATTGGCTTATCACAATTATTTATTGGCATATCTTTCCCTCAGCTAATGCTGTAAAGATCTGCTTGCGATTTTTCCCACGAAAATATGGACGCCAAAAATGTGGTTGGCCCACGTTTTTCAGGGAAATTCGTTCCAGTGTCTGGAACTCGTCTTCGTTCTCCTTTAGCCAATGCAATGCCTTTTGGGAATTGAAGAGAATAAAAGAAACTCCCAAAGGATTATAGAAAGGCGATTTGCCCATATTCCAATGATCCCCTACCGTAAAATCTGAGCTTCTTTGGGGAGTACAAAAATGGCATTGCGGGCAGGATTTGCGCAGTGAATTATTTTCTATGAATTCTTTGAGATACGAATCTTCCAAATTTGCTATTCTTTGGATTTCATTGCCATCTTCATCCAGCCACGTCATGGATACACTTTGGCACCACCCCCGCGACTTGTTACGGAACCAGAATGATTTGACATGAGGATTTTTTGCTTTTACGTTGGTCACATATTTTTTGAAGAAGAGCGGGGAAGGAACGCCGTGACAGGCAAAATCCATTGTCAATAAATTTTTATACTCCCTCCCCAAATAGGACATCAATCCGCCTACCTGGCACGGTGTACCGGAAAACAACAAAAAACGTCCCTTGTCCAACAGACTTTTTGTCTGTTGGTAACAATCACCCATGTCACTTTGCACATATTTTGATTTGGACATGGCGCGGACTACTTTTGGATCGTCGCTTACCACATGCCTGGCGGTACAATCTTGATCGAGGATGCAACCACAGATAATTCCTGACTTATTCAAAGTATATCTTGCAAGAATGGGGAATACGCCTCCTGAACTGCAGTACGCAAGCTCTTCATTATTCGCACTGGTAGCCAAGTAGCAATAATCCTGATATTCGTATTTCCACGGGTTTTCGAGGGGGCAGACATCATCACATTTATGGCAGTTAATGCAACAATTTTCATCAATAACAGGAAAAAGAAAGCCTTCCTCGTCTGGTTCCATAGATATAGCATTTGTTGGACATATTGCAAAGCATGCAGTACATCCTGTACATTGGGTGTTATGCATCTTTATCATTCACATTCCTTTGCTGATCACAGCCGTATGCGTGTAGGGATGGGGAACACCCTATGACTTGGCGATTGGGAAAGTGTTCGCCCTCATCCCCATTGAGAATCCAGCCGGGTAAACTAGAGCAGATTACCTTTGACTTTTTATGAAAGTCAAAGGTGGCATTCAGACGAAAAACGCGGTTTTCGCCTGAATGTACGCCGCGTTGCGGCGGCTGCCGCTTTCGCGTCAGCAGAGCATTTTCAAAGTGAAAATGCTCTAGACGACGCCATGTTCCCCGGGACGTTCATAAGCTTCTTTTGCCTGAGCCCGGGCATAAAATTCGGTGTCTCCCAGGGCAAGCAAAATAGCCGAGGAAACGTAGATCGAGGACGCCGTGCCCACGAAGACGCCGATCAGCATGGTCAATGCAAAATCGTGGATAACCCCGCCACCGAGCAGAAAGAGCGAAAGCGTGGCCACAAAGGTGGTGCCGCTGGTTAAAATGGTGCGCGACAGAGTTTGATTGATGCTTTTGTTGATCAGATCGGCCATAGTCAGGTCGGGAGCCGTGCGCAGATTCTCGCGCAGGCGGTCGTAAACAATGATCGTGTCGTTGAGCGAGTAACCCACAAGGGTGAGCAAGGCAGCCATGACATTGAGATCAATTTCCACATTCAGGATCGAAAGCAGGCCCGCGGTGATGAAAACGTCGTGCAGCAGCCCGACCACTGCGCCCAGGGCGAAATTGAGCCGGAGGAAAAAGCAGACCACCAGAGTGATCGCCAGCGCCAGCAGCACCAGCCACCCCATGCCGAGGCCCGTGAAACCAAGCACATACATGCCGCCCCAGAGAGCCGCGGCCATGATCGCGCCGGCCATCCAGCGCTGTTCAAAACGCCCGGAAATATACACGGCGATCAGCAATGTGGCGTAGTACAGCGCGGCCAATGCCTTGTTGGTCAGATCATCGCCCACCTTGGGCCCCACCACTTCCAAACGCTGGATCTCAGCCGGATTGTCCGGGAATGCCGCGGCCAGAGTATTGATCACATTGGTGCGCAAGGCCGAGGCGTCCGCGTTTTCCACGCTGGAAAAACGCAGCAGGTAGTCGCGCCCGCCCTCGCCAAAGCGCTGGGTGGCAATGCCGGGCAAGGCAGGAATATCCAGGCTCTTTTTCAGAGCCTGATCATCCACGGGCTGGTCGAACTGCACCTGCACAATGACGCCGCCGGCAAAGTCAATGCCCATCTTGAGCCCGTTGCCCCAGAGCGTCGAGGCCAGCCCGGCCAGCAAAAGCACAATGGAGAGAGCGTAGGCCCAATGCCGTTTGCCGATGAAATCTATGTGCGTGTCATGCTTGATGAATGCGAAAGCCATGCGTGCCTCCCGAACCGACGTCCGGAAATATATGTGTTCTCAAAGTCGCCCGCCGCAGGAACGGCCTGGCGCAACGCGGCCCGCGGCAGGGATCCGGTCCGGCCGCGGCTTGCCGTGCGCCGGTCGCGTCCGGAGCGGCAAAACCTGCGTCAGATGCTCAGGCCTTTTTTGCCGCAATGGCGCGCCCATCCCTCAAAAATGGCCCGCGATACAAAAATGGCCGTAAACATGGAAGCAATGATACCCAGGGAGAGCGTGATCGCAAAGCCGCGGATGGGCCCGGTGCCGAACTGGTATAAAATCACCGTGGCGATGATGGTCGTCAGATTGGAGTCGGTGATCGAAATGGCGGCGCGGTCAAAACCGGCCCGCACCGCGGCCAGCGGTGTGAGGCCGTGGCGCAGTTCCTCCCGGATGCGCTCGTAAATCAGCACGTTGGCGTCCACGGCCATGCCGATGGTCAGCACTATGCCCGCAATGCCCGGCAGAGTCAGGGTAGCGCCAAAGGCCCCCATGCCCGCCATGACCATCAGCATGGTGAAGCAGAGCATCAGGTCGGCGATCAGCCCGCTGAGCCCGTAATACAAGGCCATGAAGAGCACCACGGCCGCCGCGCCCACCAGGGCCGCGCGAATGCCGCTGTCAATGGATTCCTGCCCGAGGGAGGGGCCCACGCTGCGCTCTTCAAGGACGGAAACCGGCGCGGGCAGCGAGCCTGCGCGCAGCACAATGGCCAGATCCTGAGCCTCGGCTGTGGTGAAATTGCCGGAAATGCTGGCCCGGCCGCCGCCGATGCGTTCACGAATCACCGGCGCGGAGTAGACTTTGCCGTCCAGCACAATGGCCATGCGACGCCCTACGTTTTCCGTGGTGACGCGCTCAAAGATGCGCGCTCCCCGGGCATTGAAATTCAGCGTCACATACGACTTGTTCATGTTGTCAAAGGCGGGCCTCGCGTCGGCCACGTCCTCGCCCGTGAGCATGGCGTCCTTTTCCAGGGCGATCAGCTCTTCCTTCTGCGTGCCGCCGGGCGTTTTTTCAAGCAGAGGCAAGGCGATCACGCCTGTGGGCAGCACGGCCTTGCCCGGATCCACGTCATCACGCACAAGATGAAATTCCAAATGGGCCGTCTGGCCGATGATCTGCACGGCGCGGCGCGGATCGGAAATGCCGGGCAACTGCACCTGAATGCGGTTCCCGGCCTGCTTGCGGATGTCAGGCTCCGCCACGCCAAACTGATCGATGCGGTTACGGATGGTGCGCAGGGCCTGATCCAGGGCCAGGCTCTCCAGACGGTTCACCTCGACTTCGGTAAAGTGCGCCACATAGCGCAACTGCCCGGACTCCCCCCTTTGCGGCGTGCCCACATCCAGCTGGGGGAAATGGCGTTTGAGGATTTCCTGGAGTTTCGCCTCATTTTCAGCGCGCGGCAGAACAAATTCCAGGGCCGTGCCGCCCACCACGCGCGGGCGCAGCACGACGATCTTTTCATCCTGGGCCAGACGGCGCAGATCCTGCCCGGCCAGGGCCAGGGAGTTGCTCACGGCTTTGGCCACATCCACACCGAGCGTGAGATGGATGCCGCCCTTCAGATCAAGACCGAGATTGATCCTGCTGGACGGCAGCACGCGCTCCAAAGCCTGCCCGATGCCGGGCAGGCTCGGCAGCGCGTACACAAGGCACAACACAAACACCAAAACGGCTATGGACAAGCGCCAGCGCAGACCCATCGTACACCTTCCGAACAAAGGACTTGCCCGCGCGCCGCGCGGGCCTGAAAAAGAGCAAATTTCAAAACGCTTCGCTCCACGGCGCGCAGAGCGTGATTCCGGCCGTTCCCTTCAGGCGCTGCCCGTCTGCGGCCGTTGCAAGCTGTGGCTTTTTTGGAAAAGGACCAAAGCCCTCCCTTGCGGATCAGGCGTGTAAAAACGCGCTTTGCCGTGCAAGCACGGGCCGCACAGCCGCCTTACGGCCATTTTCCCGGCCGGACCGGGCTGTCTGCGGTCTTGCTCCGCCACCCCCGCTTGCAAGCGCCCCTGCAAGCAGGGCCTGCAAAACTGACCGGCGCATTGGCAGGCCACGTCTTGCAGGACGCCCGCCAAGGGAAAAACGCCGGCAAACGCCGGGCAGACCCGGAACGCGGCAAAAAAAGAGCGGCTTTGAGCCGAATTCCCGGAGCCTGCTGCGGCAGCAAAACCGCATGCCGGCAAGCTGCTCCGGGAAAGAGCGCGACCGGGCCCGCGTTTACTTCTTTTCTTCAGGTTTGAGATCCTTGCCGCCCCTGCCCGGCAGCAGGCCGCCGATCGCCGCGCGGGAAATGCGCAACTTGGCGTCGCCGCATTCCAGCATGACCTCTTCGTTGTCGATTTCAAGAATGCGGCCGATCAAACCGCTGGAAGTCAGCACATGATCCCCGCGTTTCAATTCGGCGAGCATTTGCTTGTGCGCCTTGGCGCGCTTCTGTTGGGGGCGGATCAGCAAAAACCAGAAAATAACGAACATCAAAATCAGCGGCAGGAACTGCATCAGCATATCCGTTCCGCTGGCCGGGGCTGCCCCGGCCTGGGGAGTGCCCATGGCAAAAGCTATGGATTCAAACAAGGCGCACCTCCATAAGGTGTGTGGCTGAGGCCTCGCGGGGGAGCCTGCCGGCAGAAGCGGCAGCGCTCAGCCTTCCGTCGAAGACCGGGTTACTCAAAGTGACAACGCAACTCTATATCCTCTGGCGCGTAAAGTTGCAAGCCTTTGTGCCTGCCGCCACTTCCCGGGCAAAGGCCGCCGCAAGCGCCGCCACCCGCTCGCGGCTCTCCAGATGGGTGGTCGGCAAATGGCCGCCCCGGGGGCTGTTCACGCGCAAAAGGTGCAGTTGCATGATCGCTGAGCCACTGTGCCGCGCCAGGTACAGGGCATTATACGGATGGCAGCTCCTGTCGCTGCGCAATTGCACAATGCAGAGCGGCGCGCGGATCAGGGGCAGACCGGCCCGAATGGCGGGCAGGGCGCGCTCGATTTCCAGAAAATGACGCAGCGAGCAGATCCGCTCGTGCCCCTGCCAGGGGGCCACGGCGCGCGAGGCGGCATCGCGCGGGGGCAGACGCAGCACCGGCCGCAGCCGGGCCTGAAGCGGCAGAAAGAGAAAATGGCGATCCGCCAGGAAAAAGGGATGCCACTTGTGAAAAAACAAGGGCGTGGCCAGGGCCAGAATCCCGGCAGGCGGCGGCAGCTCCCCGCGCGCCGCGCCCACAGCCAGATCCAGAGCCAGAATGCCGCCCAGGGAATAGCCCGCCAGCAGCACGGGTTCACGGGCGCATAAGCGGGCGTACTCGGCGCGGGCAAAGGCGCGCCACTGGGCGAAATCAGCGGCAAGATAGGCTTCTTCGGTGCTGCCGTGGCCCGGCAGCACCGGGGTATGCGCGCCAAAGCCCGCGGCCTCCAGCGCCTCGGCAGGCAGTCGCATTTCAAAGGGACTGCCCGCAATGCCGTGCAGCAGCAAACAATGCATCAGACCTCCGGAAAAGGAAATACCGGCTCGCGCGCTTGCTGCCCTGCAAAAAAGCGCTGCGCGCCGGGCGGATCAGGCAGGGGGATCAGCGCAACAGGCCGCGCCTGCGCTCCACGAAAAAAGCGCTCTTGATTCCCGGCCGGCTTGGAGCTATGGCAGGGACTTCCGGCCCTTGCGTCTCTAACTTCCACGAGCTTCCCATGCCGCACTGTCATACGCTTGTTCATGCCGCCCTGATTCTGACCCAGGATCCCCAGCGCCGTATCCTGGAAAACGCTTCCCTGGCCATTGAGCAGGGCCGCGTCGCCGCCGTGGGGCCTCGCGACGAAATCCTTGCCGCCTGGGAAGCCGAACGCGAGCTTGATTTGGGCAACATGCTCGTTCTGCCGGGCCTCGTCAATGCCCACACCCACGCGGCCATGACCCTTCTGCGGGGCCTTGCCGACGACATGCCGCTCATGGACTGGCTCAAACGGCGCATTTTTCCCGTGGAGCAGCGGCTGACCCCGGAAATCGTGCGCCTGGGCAGCCTGATGGGCTATGCCGAAATGTTGCGCACCGGCACCACGGCCTGCGTGGACATGTATCTTTTTGAAGAGGCGGTCTTTCAGGCCGCGCACACGGCCGGACTGCGCTGCCTGGGCGGCGAGGCGGTTTTCGCCTTCCCTTCGGCGGCCTGCGCCGGACCTTCCGAGGCTCTGGCCGCCACCCGCGCCCTGGCGGAAATGTACGCGGGCCACGAGCGTTTGCGCGTGGCCGTCAACCCCCACAGCGTCTACACCACCACGCCGGAAATCCTCAGGGATTGCCGGGCCCTGGCCGCGGAATGCAGCCTGCCCCTGCATATCCATCTCTCGGAAACCCGCGAGGAAACCGCAATCTGCCTCAAGGCCCACAACAAACGGCCTGTGGCGCTCTGCCGGGATCTGGGCCTGCTGGATCTGCCCTGCACCCTGGCCCATACGGTTGACGTGGAGCCCGATGAGCTGGATCTGCTGGCCGCCAGGGGCGCTGTGATCGCGCACAATCCCTCGTCCAACATGAAGCTGGCCTCAGGCGTTGCGCCGGCGCCTGCAATGCTCGCGCGGGGTCTTGCCGTGGGCCTGGGCACCGACGGGCCTGCCAGCAACAACCAATTGAACATGTTCAGCGAAATGGCGCGCGCGGCCCTGCTGCACAAACTGGCCGGGGGCGATCCCACCCTGCTCCCCGCGGCAAGCGTGCTGGATATGGCCACCCTGGGCGGCGCGGCGGCCATGCACGATCCGCGTCTTGGCTCGCTGGCCGCGGGCCAGGCCGCGGACTGCATTGCCCTGGATCTTGCCGCCCCCAATCTCCAGCCCCTGTACAACGCCGCTTCGCAGGTGGTCTACGCGGCCACGGGCATGGAAGTCCGCATGACTATGGTGGCCGGAGAAATACTGTATCAGGACGGGCGCTATTCCCGTTTCGATTATGAGGCCCTCTGCCGGGAAATGAGCGCTGTGCGCCGTTTCGTGCGCCGCGCGGCCGGGCTGCCGGAAAAAGCGCCCGCCAGCCCGGATCCGGCAAGAGCGTGACCCCGCTCTTGACAGCCTGCGGCATTACACTATATTTACGCATCCCGATCAGCGCCGTGTGCCCGCTGACATCCCTTTGCATCATCAGTCAATAAGCGTGGTTCCGCGCTTCGAGCATGGAGGTTGTGTTATGAGTCCTCTGGAAAATGCCGCCAAAACCGCTGAAGGCGTTGTGGTCAACGGCTTTGTCGTTTCCCCGGTGGTGGAACAGTGCAGCGGCTGCGATCGCGTGCGCGAATTCGACGGGCAGGAATTCTGTTCCAGCTACCCGATCCCTGCGCGCAAATGGGCCGGCGGCCGTTGCAATTTCGCCACCCACGTCAAGGCTCAGACAGCCGCCGCAGCCAAGGTGAACCCGTTGAAGGCGTCCAAGCGCGCAGCCAAAGGCCGCTAGTTCCAGCGCGTCTTTTCGCCGCCGGCTGCGGCAGACTTCTCATTTTGCTCCGGTCATGGATCAAAGCTTCCACTCCCGTCGCAAAATGGTCGCCTTTCTTGTTGGCAACGAAAATCCATCGCTGGAAAACATTTTTGGGAGAGGCTGCGCAAGCGGCCTCTTTTCTGATATTCACGACACGGCGGAAGCGCGATGCATCACGATCTGGACAAGCTGCTGGAGGGCCTTGCGCAACAGAGCGAGCGCGTTTTTGCCCTGCAGAGCGCGCTCACGGCCTGCAAGGCTCTGGGGCCGGACAACGGCGGCCCGGGCGAGTCGGAAAAAACCCGCCTGATCGCCAGCTGGCTTGCAGACTGCGGCCTGACCGACCTTCTGCGCTTTGACGCGCCCGATCCGCGCGTGCCCGGCGGCCTGCGGCCCAATCTGATCGCCCGTCTGCCCGGCGCGAATTCCCGCACGCTCTGGCTTTTCGGCCACACGGACGTGGTGCCTCCGGGCGACCCGGCAGCCTGGAGCTCAGACCCCTGGCAGGTCAGACGCGAGGGCGACATGCTCTACGGGCGCGGCGTGGAAGACAACCAACAGGCCCTGGTCAGCATGCTTGTGCTGGCCCAAGAGCTGCAACGGCTGCGCCTCACGCCCGGGCTTGCCCTGGGTCTGGTTTTCATGGCCGACGAGGAGACAGGCAACCGCTACGGCATGGAATACCTGCTGGAGCAGGCTGCCGGGCTTTTCAGCCCGGAGGATCTCTTTATCGTGCCTGACGCGGGTTCGCGCCGGGCCGACGCCATTGAGGTGGCCGAAAAATGCACGCTCTGGCTGAAAGTGCGGGTAAGCGGCGCGCAATGCCACGCCTCCACGCCGCACAAAGGCCGCAACGCCTTTCTGGCCGGGGCTGAAATGGCGCTGGCCTGCCACGCGCTGCACGAGGTTTTTCCGCAAGGCAATGCGCTTTTCAGCCCGCCCTGCTCCACCTTTGTGCCCAGCAAGCACGAGCCCAATGTGCCCGCGGTGAACATCGTGCCGGGCAGCGACGTATTTTATGTGGATTGCCGCCTTGTGCCGGGAGTTGATCCGCAAGACGTGCTGGCCCAGGCCCGGACGCGGGCCGCGGAAGTGGCGCGGCGGCATGCCGTGAGCATTGCCGTGGAGGAAGAACGCTGCCAGCCGGCGTCGGCCACTCCCGCGGACAGCCCGGTGGTCAAAGCTCTTGAAAGCGCTGTGCAGGCCGTGTACGGGGTACGCGCGCGGCCAATGGGCATCGGCGGGGGCACCGTGGCCGCGCTGCTGCGGCAACATGGCCTGCCCGCGGCCGTGTGGAGCTGCATTGAAAATACCTGCCACCAGCCCAACGAGCGCAGTTCCGTCAGCGCAACGCTCAAAGACGCGCAGGTTTTCGCCCATATTCTCATGAGTTGCGATCATGCCTGACGCCGCTGTTGACTGCATTGTGACGGGCGGCGGCCATGCCGGCTGCGAAGCGGCAATGGCTCTGGCCCGCCTGGGACACAAGGTCCTGTTGATCACCGGCAATCTGGATCGCCTGGGGCATCTTTCCTGCAACCCGGCCATCGGCGGTCTGGCCAAGGGCCACATGGTGCGGGAAATCGACGCCCTGGGCGGCATGATGGGGCTTTGGGCCGATGCCGCGGGCATTCAGTTCCGCACGCTGAACATGAGCAAAGGCCCGGCCGTGCGCGCCACGCGCGCGCAAATCGACCGGGACGTCTACCAGCGCGCGCTGAAAAAAACGCTCTTTTCCACGCCCGGCCTGCGCGTCTGGCAGGATGCCGTCACACGGATCAGTACCGGGCACGGCCGCGTCACAGGCGTGGAAACCGCCCAGGGGCTGCATTTTGCCGCGCGGCATGTGCTGCTGACCACAGGCACGTTTCTCAACGGGCGCATCCACATCGGCCTGACCAGTCTGCCCGGCGGCCGCCTGGGCGACGCTCCGGCCCTGGGTCTTTCCGAATGCCTGCGCGAGCTGGGCTTCAGCCTGGGCCGTCTGAAAACCGGCACAACGCCGCGCCTTTTGCGCGACTCCATTGATTTCTCCCGCCTGGAAGAGCAACAGGGCGACACCCCCCCGCCCGCCTTCAGTTTTCACGGGCCCGGCCCCGGACTCCGGCAGGTGTCCTGCCACATTACCTGGACCAATGAGCGCGTGCATGGGATCATCCGGGACGGCTTTGACCGCTCGCCGCTCTTCACCGGCGTCATTGAAGGCACGGGCGCGCGCTATTGCCCTTCCATCGAAGACAAGGTGGCCCGCTTCCCCGATCGCGAGCGGCATCAGGTTTTTCTGGAGCCCGAGGGCCTTGAGAGCGCCGAGGTCTACGCCAACGGCATTTCCACAAGCCTGCCCCTGGATGTGCAGGCGGCCATGCTCCGCCATATTCCCGGCCTGGAACAGGCGGTGATGGTCCGTCCGGGCTACGCCATCGAATATGACTATGTAAATCCCATTCAACTGCTGCCCACCCTGGAAAGCAAAGCCGTGCCGGGCCTCTGGCTGGCAGGGCAGATCAACGGCACTTCCGGCTATGAGGAGGCCGCGGCCCAGGGCCTGTGGGCCGCCCTGAACATCTCCTGCCAGGAACGGGAGCTGCCGCCTTTTCTGCCGGGCCGCGAAACCGCTTACATGGCGGTGCTGGTGGACGATCTGGTGACCCTGGGAACTCTGGAACCCTACCGGATGTTCACCTCCCGCGCCGAGCATCGTCTGCTGCTGCGCGAAGACAATGCGGACGCGCGCCTGACGCCTTTGGGACGCCGTCTGGGACTGGTGGATGATGAACATTGGCGGATCTTCCGGGAAAAAGAAAAAGCCGTGGCCGCTCTGAAACAAAGCCTTGCGCAAACGCGCGTTGTAACCAATAAGAAAGAAAATCCGCTCACGGATACGCTCCCTGCCGGGCGCACCTTGGAAGAACTGCTGCGCCGCCCGGACATGGATCTGGAGAGTATGACCGCGCTGCTTCCCGATCTGGCCGCTGTGAGCCCTGCGGTGCGCGAGCGGGTGCAGACCGACATCAAGTACGCGGGTTACCTTGAACGGCAGCGCGAACTTGTCGCGCGCACGGCGGCACTGGAGGCAACAGCCTTGCCCCCGGACTTGGATTATACCACTGTGGCCGGACTTTCCCGCGAAGTGGAAGAAAAACTCAGCCGGGTGCGGCCGCTCAATCTGGGACAGGCCGGGCGCATTTCCGGAGTGACTCCGGCAGCCGTGGGCTGCCTGGAAATACATCTGCACAAGCTCGGCCTGCTGCGCCCGGCACGGCGGCAACGCCCGCCGGAAACCGCTCTTTCATAACATTCTGTCGCGGGCGCCTTTCTGCACGTTTCTGCCCTGGTGGCCCCATGACGATGACGGAAGAATATATAATGTCTCAAAAACCTGTGGATCTTGACACGGGTTCCCGATTGCTTTGTCTGCTCATCTGTGCGATGGACAAAAACGAAAAGCTCATTACTTTCTGGTGCACCTGCGAAGTGGTCACTGCCCGTATTCAGGAAGGCCCGCCGCCTGCGCGCGGCGTGGGGCCCGGTACGCAGTGGGTCATGCGCATGGATCTGGAACAGCGAAAACTTTTGTGAGTTTGTTCAGCGGCGCTGCAAGGCGCACGGCTTTCGCACCGGCAAAATGAAAAAAATATACTTTTCAAGGAGGTTATTTTGGACGGAGGCTCAGACAGTCACAGTACTATCTGGTCGCGCCTGAGCAGATTTTTCGGGCACGACGATGAGGAATCACTGGAAAAAGCCATCCAGGAGGCCAGGGCCGAAGGCGAGGTGGAACCGGACGAGGAGTCCATGCTGCTGGGCATTCTGCGCTTCAATAATCTGCAGGTGCAGGACACCATGATCCCCCGCACGGACATTGACTGCGTGCCCGACGACATGCCCTTGCCCGAAGTGGCCCGCGTCATTGTGGAATCGGGCCATTCCCGCATCCCGGTCTACAGGGACACCCGCGACAATATGGTGGGCATTCTGCACGCCAAAGACCTTTTGCGCTGCCTTATCGATCCTGCCGTGGCCGCGCCAACGGCGCCGCAGGTCATGCGCGAACCTTTTTTTGTGCCGGAAACAAAATCCATCCGCACGCTTTTGCAGGAGTTTCGCGCGCGCAAGCAGCACATTGCCATCGCTCTGGACGAATACGGCGGCACTTCGGGCCTGATCACCATTGAGGACGTGCTGGAGGAGATCGTGGGCGACATTGAAGACGAGCACGATACGCCCCGCCAGGAGGACATCCGCCCCATCGGGGATCGCGTCTATGAGCTCACCGGTCGCGCCCTGCTGGAAGACCTGGAAGAATTGGGCGTTGCTCTCAGCTCAGACGAGGTGGACACCATCGGCGGCTATCTGAGCATGGAAGCCGGGCATGTGCCGGCCCCGGACGAAAGCTTCACCCTGGACGGCTGGACCTTCACTGTGCTGGAGGCGGACAAAAAGCTGATCCGCCGCCTGCGCATGGAGCCGGCGGGCAGGGCCGGGGCGGCTGAACAGACCTTCTCCGGCGCGCGAGGCGGCGGGGACGCGACCGGGGCATGAGCGCCCTGCCGGGGAGAAAACCCTTGCTCTGGCCTTTGGCCCTGATGGGAGCTTTGGCTGTCTGGCTGGGTTTTCCCAATGATTTTCTCAGTCTGCCGCCGCTGGTTCTGCTCTGGCCCGCATCGCTGGCCTTGCTGGGCCGGCGCGCCGCCGATCCCGTGACGGCATTGCGCTGGGGCTGGTTCACCAGCCTTGCGGGCGGCGTGGCCGCCCTCTACTGGCTGGCCTTGCCTGTGCACAATGTGGGCGGCCTGCCCTGGCTGCTGGCCGTGCCCTGCGCGTTGTTCATCGCGGCGTGCCTGGCCAGCGCAAGCGGCCTGTTTTCGCTGGCCGCGCATCTGCTGCGGCATCGGCCCCCCCTCTGCGCCGCCGTGCTGCTGGCCTTGATCTGGTATCTGCTGGAAGCGGCATACGCCCTGGCCCTGGGTTTTCCCTGGCTGCCCCTGGCCGGCGCTCTGGCGGTCCAGCCCTTGCTGATCCAGACCGCGGATCTGGTGGGAGCCTATGCTACAGGCGGGCTCTGGGTGCTGGCCGTGCTTCTCTGCCTCCCGGCTTTGCCCGGCGCGCGCGGCACGCGGCAAAACAGGCAGGCCGCGAAGACAGGCGCGCGGCAATGGCTGTGCCCGGCCGCTGGTCTGGGCCTGGCCGCGCTCCTGCTGGCCTACGGCGGCTGGCGGCTGCACGGCCAACCCTGCATTGCCGAACCCACAGGCGAGAAAAGCCTTGCCGTTCTCTTTGTGGAAGGCAATATTGATCAAAATCAAAAATGGCTGCCCGCCTTTCAACGGCAAACCGTGGAATTGTACCTGAGGCTCACCCGACAGGCTCTGGAGCAGCGCCCGGATCAAAAGCCCTTGATCATCTGGCCGGAAACCGCTCTGCCGTTCTTTTTTGAAACCGACCGGCTGCACGCTCCGCGTATCCGGGAACTGGCGGCCGACGCCCAAAGTCTGCTGCTGTTCGGCGCGCCGGGCATGGAGCAAAGGCCGGGCAGGGAACCGGCAATCTTCAACCGGGCCTTTTTGCTGGGCCCGGACGGCGCCACGCTGGCGCACTATGACAAGGAACATCTGGTGCCTTTCGGCGAATATCTGCCGGATTGGCTCAACTGGGGTTTTCTTTCCGCGCTTCTGCAGGGCGTGGGCGTCTATGAGACAGGCACGGCCGTCGCGCCGCTGCGCTACGGAAATCTTGCCCTGGGCATGCTGATTTGCTATGAAGGCATATTCCCTTGGCTTGCCCAGACCCGTGTGGAGCACGGGGCCGAGATACTGGTGGATATCAGTAATGACGGCTGGTTCGGTCGCACCCCCGCAGCGCGGCAGCATTTATACCTGACCGTGCTGCGCGGCGTGGAGCAGAACCGCTGGATCCTGCGCGGCACCAATACCGGCATTTCCGCGGTAGCGGATCCGCGCGGCCGCCTGACCATGCGCGGCAACCAGTTTCAGGCCGAAGCCCTGTGGGCCAGAGCCGGGCTTGTGGCAACGCCGAGCCTCTATCATCACATTGCGCCCTTGATTTTGCCCATTGCGGCTTTATTGTGTATTGCGCTGCTTGTCTTCGGTCCAAAGGGATCGAAAAACGCTCCGCGCGGCAACGACTGAAGCGCGGACGAATGGGCTTGTCCCGGTTTCAGAGGGGGTATGGTCTTTTGAAGCCGCAGCTGCCGCTCCTGGCCGCCTTAGAGCATTTTCTCTTTGAACATGCTCTAAACACTGTTTTCTTGAACTTTCAGACACCGCAGGCCCGCGCCGCAACGCTGCAAGCCTTTTTCGCCCCCTTGTGCGCGAACGGCTGACGGCGCTGGCGGCCCCAGCCCGGCCCGTACTAGAGCAATTTCACTTTGAAATTGCTCTGGCGGCCGCGGGAGCGGACGCCCGCGCCGAATGAGCGTCCAGACCGCGCTCTGGACGCGAAATGATGGCAGCGCCGCTTTTGAAATTGAATAATTTCAAAAGCAAAATGCTCTAGAGCAGATTACCTTTGACTTTTTATGAAAGTCAAAGGTGGCATTCAGGCGAAAAACGCGGTTTTCGCCTGAATGTACGCCGCGTTGCGGCGGCTGCCGCTTTCGCGTCAGCAGAGCATTTTCAAAG
>NZ_JAAKEI010000039.1 GCF_011039085.1 Desulfovibrio sp. ZJ369
AAGTGGATTGTTGGCAGGCACAAAGAAATAATCTTGGCTCCAAGATTAATTGGCAATTTACAACTGATCAAGCCAGGATAAAGTTAAAACGACTTTACCCGACACTTGTAGCTTGACGCAACACTAGGGACAGAGAATATAAAAACCGGGAGGTCAGTTACCCTGTTTTATCCATCGGGCAAGGCGTTCCACCAAACCGGAGGAAAGAACAACGCCAGTGATAAAGAATGCCAATCCTAAAGAAGAAAGAATGCCATGTAAATAATCCATATCAAAAAGTGTTACATTCCAATAGCTATTCCAACATATAATACTCCAAGCAAGAAGAACACAAGCTAAAGCTAATAATAAAAATACCGACCCTTCTGATTGGGCTAGTTGTAGAGCGAGTTATCGCCTTCTTTATAACATTTGAAGTTTCTGGAATAAAAAATCGGTAAATTTTGTAACTAAACCAACATGCAGAGATAGTCATAAAAAGCCCTATAATGCCACTAATTACGGATGTAATAAAAAGAATGGTCACCTCTTTTTTTGCGGAAGAAAGATTAGCATGAATAGTGTCCCATTTTGCAATATCTTCTTTGCGAAAGATGATTAGGGATTCATCACTGGAGAAAGACTCATCTTTAAATTCTTCTGGGCGAGGGTTGTTTATAGCCCATGAAATATCCGATGAACAATTCAGATATTTCATGTAGCTATTGCCTGCATAAAGAAGCACCATTGATGCTATGACCAAAAAAACGGTAGCCAATAGAGAGAAAAATATTATTTTTCTCCGGGAATTCATACTTTTGACCTCACTTTAAAATCCCTCTACTGTCTTCCATTCGTCTCCATATTCTCCAAGCTATACGGACTTCCCTCCTCCAGAGACAGAATCCATTCGGCTACCGATAGCTGGCGCTGGTTTCCGTGCATAAGACTGGTTTTCCTGGATTTCCTTTTTTACGGCTGCATCTTCTTCGTATTTAGCTACGAGTTTTTGTAACAACGCGTTCTCTCTGGTCAGAGAGTCGATTTTGTCTCGCAGCTTTTCAAATTCAAACTCCCGGCCTGGGGGCATTGGCGTTCCTTCTCCAGGCCAGACGATCCTCGCTCCAACCCATTCAGCAAGGCGGATAAAGTTTTCCGCACTCAATCCTTCGCCCTTCTTGTAAAAGCGGTTTATAGTTGCCTGATCCACGCCGGTAGCTTTCGCCAAGCCTACCTGGGTGACTTCCTTTCCGTCGATTTTTGCCGACAAAATAACCCGTAGTTCTTGAATTTTTCCCATGCTTACCTCCATAGCAAAGGTTATGCGGACTGTCATATTGAGATTTATCAATTTTTTATTGCTATAAGTTGAGTTAACTCATAATATAACCCACATGAAAGATTTATCGCAATTCCGAAACGATCTTCGGTCATGGATGGCGGCGGAAGGCATGAGCCAAGCAGCTCTTGCCCAAAAAAGTGGGGTTGATCAGGCGAGTATCTCCAGATTTTTGCGGATGGAAAATCCAGATGGATTATCCGGCGAATCCGTACTGCGCTTATACCCCATTGTGTATCCCGTTTCCTCTTTCACTTCCCCGCTGAGGGCAGACGCGAGGGCGGAAGAATGACCGTCCTGCGCTGTCGGCATCTGCTGCCCAACCCGGAAACGGCGGGCTACTGTGATCGGATTGATCCGGACACCGGCGAAGTGATCAAAGCGTGGGACGCCCTGCGGGAAGCGGCCCGACGCAGCCCGGACTTGCGGCCCTGCCCTAGACACAAGGGGAGCCGGGGAACGTGGAACTGGATATACCGCAAGGATTGCGCGGGGTGCCCTGACGCCGTGAAAAAGGAGACGGCATGAACGCCACGGCCCTGTTTTCCTCAGTGTCGTCGGAATGGGCAACGCCGCAATGGCTGTTTGACGCCCTGAACGAGCGTTTCTTTTTCACGCTCGATCCCTGCTGCACGGCGGATACGGCGAAGTGCCCGAAATTCTACACCAGGACGGACGACGGGCTTGCCCATTCGTGGGCCGGGGAGCGCGTTTTCATGAACCCGCCCTACGGACGGGGAGACAACGGCATAGAACCCTGGGTGCGGAAGGCCCGCAGGGAAGCCGCTGGCGGCGCGCTTGTGGTGGGTCTGCTTCCGGCGCGCGTTGATACGGAATGGTGGCAGGAAAACGTGCAGGGTCATGCCGACGTGCGTTTTCTCCGGGGCCGTGTCCATTTTGTGCCGCCCCCTGGCTACATCCCCCCGAAGAACCAGAAGAAATCTGCCGGAGCAGGCTTCCCCAGCGCCATAGCGGTCTGGTGGGGCTGGCCTGTGCTGGCCGGGAGTTTTGCCCATGTCTGAACCGCGCATTCTCGATCCCTGTTGCGGCTCCCGCATGATGAGTATTCTTGGAGTATGAACTATGGCGGAATATCGCACGGTTCGCATGAGTTTCTGGAATGATCCGTATATTGAGGGCTTGGATACAAAAGCCAAGCTGCTGTATCTGTATCTTTTCACCGGGCCTTATGCGAACAATCTTGGCATTCTTGAGGTCACACGGCGCAAGATTGCCTATGAAACAGCCATGTCGCAACAGGACGTGGACAAATATCTTGCCGATTTTGAAGCAAACGGAAAAATCGTCTGTGACTCTGCTCATAACCTGATTTTTCTGACCCGCTTTATCCGGCATCAGACATCCACCAGTCCGAAAATCCTGCAAGGGCTGAAACAGCTTACGGCGTCCATACCCTCCCCGATTATCGCAAAAGCCCTTTGTGTACGGTATCCGCAGGTTTACGGAATAGAAACATACCCTCCGATACCGTATCTATACCCTATGCCAACGGTATGCATACCCTAGATATACCATCCGCTGAATTTGGAAGTTGGAAGATGGAAAAGGGAAGTTGGAAAGGAAAAGTGGGAATAAGCGCGCGCGAGGAAAAAAACCGCCCGCGCCGGAAAAAGATCGCTACGGGGAAAACGGCAACGTGCTGCTTACCCGGCCGCAGTACGAGAACCTGTGCGCCCGATTCGGCAAGGAGCGAACGGACAAGGCCATTGTCCTGCTGGATTTGCATATCGGGGCCAAGGGCAGGGACGCGTACAAAGACCACAACCTGGCCCTGCAAAGGCATAGGCGACTATCTGGGCGACAGGGTCATGGACAGGCTGATGGATAACGGCGGCGCGGTGCTGGTGTTTGACTGGCAGAGCCACAGGGGGCGGAAATGATCCGGCCCACCGATTTGACGTTGGCCGTGTCGTTTCCTCCGTCGGTCAACCATTACTGGCGTCATGTGGTGTTGCCGCTGAAAAGGAATACGGCCGACGGCAGGCAGGCGTTCCGGGTGCAGGCGCTTATTTCGGAGGACGGCCGGAAGTACAAGCGGACGGTGTGCCGCGAAGTCATGGCCCAGAACGCGCAGTACCGGCTTTCCGCCCGTGTGAGGATATTCGTTGCCCTTTATCCGCCGGACAGGCGGCGGCGCGACGTGGACAACTACGCCAAGGCTCTCCTGGACAGTCTGGTGGAAGCCGGAGTTCTGGCCGACGATTCGCAGGTGGATGATCTGCGGCTGGTGCGGTATGCGGCAACGCCGGGCGGCAGGGCGGTTGTGACCATCCGGCCCATACCGGCTGCGCCGGAACAGGGGGTGCTGGTGTGAAAGAAACGCGAGCGACTGCTACGCCGACGATTATTTACACGCCCAGAATCCTCCGTACCATGGCGGAGATCTGCGAAGCCTTCGGCGTGGGAGAAAAGACGGTGAAAGCGTGGGTAAAACAGGGCGCGCCCATCGCCGTGGAGGGTGAGGGAGGGAGGATGCGATACAGCGCGGAGATGATGGAAATACAGTGCTGGCGCTTCAGTCAGGCCAGTCTTGACCGTAGAAATGGAGGAAGGATGTAAAGGTCTGACGAACCCAGGAAGTATAGTTTCGTTGTATTTCCTCAGGAGTGCATTGTCCGTTCGTATATCTTTCGATGAAGTCCATGTGTGTCTTAAGTATGGTTTTGCCAGCATCCCAGCCGAAATCAAATGCCTGCGCAGCATTAGTTACGAGAATATCCAATTCTAGTCGATGGTTTAATTCGCGCAGCTTGTCTATATCAAGCGTCCAAAAAGACTGGAGCATTACACTTAGCGCATCCAGACTTTTTTCGCCACAAAGGGAGCTATATAGCAATTCTCGCTGGAACCATCTGCCCAGCTCTTTAAAGTAAAGACTCCACATGTCTCCTTGAGGGCGATGGGCAATGGTGTTTGCGGCGGATGCTGCCCCACTGGTGATCAAGGAATAGTTTTTGAGAAGTGCATAAAATTTTTCGCAGGTTGTATTATTGGTAAAGGAAGATGGTCCCCGGAAGTGATCCTTGCCTTCACGCTGACGCAGGGCAATCCATGCTTTCATGAAAGGGAGTTTTTGGGAAAGGGTAGGAAAATTTTTGCTGATCAATATCTTACACGCATCCAGCATGGCCCGGTCCAAATGTCCCAGAGCGTGCTTCAGTTGAGTGGTGCGTGTTTCATAATCCGTCAGAGTAGCCTTGCTTGCCAGAAAAAGGTGGACCAGCATGTGCTGCAATTCGATGGCCACTTCCTGGGGAACAGGCGTACACGAACCACATGGGGACACCAGAACATTATCTAATGCGGAGAGCTGTCGCGAAATGGCGCTTACGGCAGCTTCGTAGTTACGCTGTTCGGCAGACATGAGAGAGCCTTCAGTCGGCCAGAGCGCCCAGAAGTTTCTTCCGCTCCTCATCCCTCAACTGATTGCGACGGAAAGGCAGAATGTTACCGGACGATACAACGGCAGAAGAACGGCCGAAAGAAACCTCAAGCTCGGCCAATTCGCGTGCATGCGGCAAGGAAAACACAACACTCTCAATGGCTTCAAAGAGGGGGTCGTGGAATGAGTCACGCAAAGCTCCTGGAGAGGACGCATCGTCACGCATAACTATACCTTTATCAAGGGGAACCTTGAATAAAAGGGGGGGATGGCAGGCAATGCTCCCACTTCCCATGAGGAACCCGATCATTGCCTTGCGGATTCGCTAATTAAAACCACGGGGTGGGGGATGTCAAGCCCCTGCCAGCCCTTTTTTAGCCCCTACCCAGCCCCTCCCCAGCCTTCCCGCCCCAAAATGCCGTGCTACGCTCCCCACAAAATTCAGGAGCGTAGGCCATGCGGCAAGGTTCCTTTCAGGATGCCCACAAGTTCACCGCCAAATGGGAAGGCGGACTTTCCGACCACCCGGCCGACCGGGGCGGCCTCACCGCCTACGGCGCGTCCATCAAGTTTGTGAAGGACATTGCGGCCACGACGAGCGGCCGTGATTTCCTGCGCTCCATTGATGTTCAACCCCCCATCACGCGCGACGTTATCCGCTCCCTGTGGCCCGCCCAAGTGGCGACCATGTTTCGCCACAAGTACTGGGACGCGCTCAAACTGGACGACCTGCCCTTTCGGCAGGCGGCCCTGCTCTACGATGCCGCCGTCAATCATGGCCCGGCGCAGGCCGTCAAGCTCTCCCAGCGCGGTTACAACCGTTGCGTCACGCATGGCGTCAAGCTCGCCGAGGACGGCATCCTCGGCCCCATGACGCGCAAGGCGCTTGAGTCCGCAGACACGGACAAGGTGGTGCGCGCCATCATTGAGGCAAGGCGCGAATTTTACAAGAGCATCGTGGCGAGCAGGCCGGACCAGGGCGTTTTCCTCAAGGGCTGGCTGAACCGCGCCAACGCGCTGGAAAAGATGCTGCTGGCATAGGAGGCGCGCATGAAAGAATCCAAGTTCATCTGGGGCCTCGTGGCCGCTGTTCTTTTCCTCGCGGGCCTGTGCCTCAACTTGCGCAACGGATACCTGAACCTCAGCGAGAGCCTCAATAAGGCCCAACTGACTATCCAGACCATGAAGCAGGAGCATGACTGCGCCATGCAGGCGGCCAATGCCGCCATGAAGGCCAGGGAGGAAGAAAATGCGCGCAACCAGAAAAGGATCGCGGAAGCCGAACGCGTGCTGGAAGACAACGACGACTTTGGCGGTCTTGTGCTGCCTGACGATATTGCCCGCCTGTTCCACAAGGACGGAAGCGCCGGCGCGGAATGTGGCCTTCCTGCCCCCGGCGGTGCTTTTGGACGACATTGAGCTTCCGCCGCGTGACGGGGCCAAAACCGTGGGGGATCTCGTGCGCATCGTGATTGCGGATGAGGCGGCCATCAATCTCAAGAACGCGGACTTGCAGGCCCTGCGCGAATACCGCGCCGGTCTGCTCCGCCAGGCGCCGAAGGCGAGAGGTGAGGGACATGCCGGGATCGGTCTTTGACGGTCTTGCCGACATCGTGGCGGGCATTGTGGTGCCCCTGCTGCTTTCCGCCGTGGCTACCTGCGTCCGGCTTTCCCGCTTCGGCTGGAAGGGTGTGCGGCACCTCATGGCAAGCCTGTTTGCCAGCACCTTCACCGGAGTCATCGTGTTCTGGGGGCTGGACTACTTCGACCTCTCGCCCACGGTGGACGCGGCCATCATCAGCGTCTGCGCCTACATGGGCGGCTCCCTGCTGGACGCTTTCGCCTTCCGTGCGCGGCAGGTTGTGGCGCACGGGCATCTAGAGAGGAAGCTTTAGATGGCGCGCGGCAATCCCGACAAGCTCAAGCCGGTGCGAAGCAAGCTGGAAGCAAGCGAGCGCGGCAAAAGCGGCGGCAGGAAAAGCGGCGAGGCGCGGCGCAGGAAGAAGGCGCTGCGCGAACACCTGGAGGCTCTGCTGGCCGGGAAGCGGGGCGACATGACCACGGCCGAAGCCCTGACCCTGGCCCTGGTGGAAAAAGGCTTGTCCGGCGACGTGCGGGCCTTTGAGGTCATCCGGGACACCATCGGCGAGAAGCCGGTGGAAAAGTCGCAGCAGGAAGTGGCGGGGCAGGTTGCCCTTGATGTGAACGTATCCCCGGCGGTGGCCGCAGCCCTGAAAACGCTGGAAGGCATGGCGGAAGAATGAATCTCCAGTCCTCACGGAAAGATGCCCTCGCGCTCTATCGTGAAGCGCGGACGCCCGGCGACATGCGCGCCCTGCTGGCTGGTGATCTGTTCTTTCTGATGCTGGTGGGCCTTGGTCGCGCGGACATGAACAATGATTTTCTGTTCTCGCGTTGCCGCGAGGTGCAGGCCAGCCCGGACGGGCATTTGGATCTGTGGGCGCGTGAGCATTACAAGTCCACGATCATCACCGTGGGCAAGACCATTCAGGACGTATTGAGCGATCCTGAAATCACTGTGGGGATTTTCTCGCACTCCCGGCCCATTGCCAAGGCATTCCTGCGGCAGATCAAGCGCGAGTTTGAGGGCAATGCGCTTCTTCAGGAGCTTTTCCCGCATATCCGGCCACCGGCCAGGGGCGAGAAGCGCACCTGGAGCGAGGATGAAGGGATCATCGTCAAGCGCCGGAGCAATCCCAAGGAAGCCACCATTGAAGCCTGGGGACTGGTGGACGGCCAGCCCATCGGCAAGCATTTCGCCCTGCTCATTTATGACGACGTGGTGACGCCCGAATCCGTGACCACGCCGGAGATGATCAGCAAAACCACGGACGCCTGGCGCGTGAGCCTCAACCTTGGCGCGCACGGCGGCCGCCGCCGCATGATCGGCACCCGCTACCACGCGGCGGACACCTACAGCGTCATTCTGGAACAGGGCAGCGTTCAGCCGCGCATTTATCCGGCCACAGCGGACGGGACATACGACGGAGAGCCTGTTTTTCTGTCCCGCGAAGTCTTGAAGGAAAAGCGCCGGGACATGGGGCCGTTCGTCTTTGCCTGCCAGATGCTGCAAAACCCGCTGGCCGACAAGGCCCAGGGCTTTGATAGCGACTGGTTCCGCAGCGCCTTCGCGGCGGGCATGGCTTCGCCCTGCCAGAGCGTTTAGCTAATTTCATTCGCAAAACGTTCTACGCGCGGGACGGCCACAGTACGGAGTACAACGAGGGATTGCGCGCCGTGGGCCTCTGGCTTGCGGCGAAAATCGAAGGGGCCGCGCCGGGGCAAGTCGCCTCCCTGATGCGCGAAAGCGGCGAGGAGTATGCCGCATACCAGGCGGCAAGGAGCAGGAGCAATGGACGGCCAGAATCTTGAAGGCGCGCCCGCGTCCACTACGGATGAACAGGGAGCAGGGCAGCGGCAGGGCAATCCCGTCGCCCAGTGCCGGACACGCCCGAAGGCTATGACCTGAAGTTTGATCCGAAAACACAGGTGGACCCCGAAACCGTGGAAGGCAAGAAGGTGCTGACCTTTGACGGCATCCCGGTGAAGCGTTGCGACGGCATTGTGAACACGGAAAGCCAGGTGACGGCCGCCGTCTGATCCACACGGGCCGGGCCATGCGCCCGACCCCGTCCTCATCCACAGGAGTTACACCATGCTATTTGACGCGCAGAATCTTTTTTCCAAGGATCAGGCCGTTACCGCCACAGCCGCTTCCACCAACACCCTTGACCTTGGGTCGGGCGATCACGGGCCGAGCGAGAACATTTCGCTGGTTGTGACCGCCGGGGGCTTCTTCGCCGGGGCCGGGGCCGTGGAACTGCAAACCGCTGACGCATGCGCCGCTGACGGCACGCTGACCTCGCCCGTGACCGTCGCCACCTACCCCGTGAGCGGCCGACGCGCTGCTGAAGGGGGCACGGTTGTGTCCTCCCGTCTGCCGCACGGCCTGAAGCGGTATGTGCGCCTCAACTACAACATGACCACCGCCGGGGCGGATGGCACTGTGACCGCTGGCCTTGTGCTGGACGCGCAGCAGGCGGAAACCATTGTCAGGCCCTGACCCATGACCGCAGGGGGACGGGTGACCGCGGTTGCCCGTCCCACAGCAGGGGGGAACGCATGAGATCCACCGTGCAGCTTTTCAATACCGCTCTGGCCCGGCTGGGCGGCGAACAACTGGACGAACGCATAGCATCGCAGGAAACGGATACGCTGGGCGCGTTGTGTTCCACCCTGTTTGCACATGTCCTTGACCTCGCGCTGTCCGCGCACCCCTGGACGTTCGCGCTGCACCGCGTGGCCCTGGCCGTGCTGGCCGATGCAACGGAAAATGACGAATACCCCCTTGCCTACGCCCTGCCGTCCGATTGCGTCCGGCCCGTATTTGCCGCGCCAGATGAGCTGCGGATCCAAATCCGCGTCACGTCGCGCAAAGGCCACGGCCACGGGCGTGATATCCCCAAGCCGGGCCACGGCGGAAAGCTCGGCTGTGGGGATATTCACTCGTCTGGCTTCGTCATGGGTCAGCGTTTCCACACATTTCCGGCTGGGCTTTTTGGGGGGCATGGGAGCCTGCCTTTTTTGGGTTTCTTGGGATAACTGCTCGCCTTGTTCAGAGAAACAGGAATTACTCAGTGAACAGCCTGTACTATTTGCCAAAAATGAAAATCCGGCCGCGCTGTTGCCCGGTCATTTCCGCCAGAATACCAGGCCAGAGCTTATTGCCGGGAGGCCGCAGCGTTCACCATGCCGTCAAAGCCGGCTTTGATTTTGGCCTGCAAATCGCCCTCCAGCGCATAGACGCGGGTCAGCTCGGCAAAGGCCCAGCGGCCCTGGCTTTTGAGGTTGTTGACGCCGGGAATCCAGTACACTTCCATGGTCTTTTTTTTGGCCTTGTCCTGCTCATCGCGCCAGCCCTTGATTTCCACCACCAGATGCAGCGGGTCATCCGGGCCGTGGCCGTCATCCACCAGCAGCAGGAAGTCCGGCCGGTAGATGTGCTCTTGGCCCTGATAGATATAGGGCACTTCAAAGCCAAGGTTGTGGTTTTTCACATAGAGCAATTTCACTTTGAAATTGCTCTGGCGGCCGCGGGAGCGGACGCCCGCGCCGAATGAGCGTCCAGACCGCGTTCTGGACGCGAAATGATGGCGGCGCCGCTTTTGAAATTGAATAATTTCAAAAGCAAAATGCTCTAGGCCAGAACGCGCGGATTCTGCTCCGCCGCGTAGCAGAAGGCTCCCTCCCAGTCGCTGTCCAGAATGCACCAGTTCACATGGCATTTGTCGGCAGCGGTCTGCCAGCGGTCGGCCCTGGAGGTGGTGAAGTTCACATAGCGGGTGGAACCGGTGGGAGTATATGGGTCAAGCAGGGCAAGCACGGGCGCTTTTTCGCCGGCATCCCGCACGCCCGCGCGGTTGACCGCGGCATGGATTTTTTCGCAGGCCATATCCGCCAGACGGCGATCAAGAAGCATGGCAGGGTAGGCGCCGCCCAGGCTCTCCAGGTATCCTTCCCGCAGCCATTGCCGGATAATCTTCTTGATCTGCCCGAACAGGTAGAGTCTGGGGGTGCCGTCATCATCCATTTGTTTGCTGCGCAGGTAATGACTGGTCAAATGGGCTATGATGGTGGAGGGGCGCATATCCTTGCGCTCTTCCACCCGCACAGTCGCTGTTTCGCCCACAATGCCGGCCATGAGGGCTTCGGTGGGCCCCACCAGATCGGGGTCGAGCGTGAGGCGGGAATCCTCGGTGAATTGGGCGCGGATCTGCTCCCTGGGCAATTCCACCCGGTAGCCGATCACCCTGGGGAAGGGTATTTCCAGCCTGTCCCGCTCCGGCCGCACGGCCTTGACGTGAACTGTCGGGCGGGCCCTGACCGGCGGGACTTTCACCGCCTGAGCCGTGAAGTCAAAGAGGATGCCCATGACATCGGCGTATTCGGTGTTGAACAGCCCTTCTTCATTGAGGTCATAGCTTTGGCGGCGCAAGGCCCGGCCAATGACCTGCTCGCACAAGAGCTGGGTTCCGAAGGCACGCACGCCCAGCACATGGGTGACGGTGTTGGCGTCCCACCCTTCCGTCAGCATGGAAACGGAGACCACGCAACGGATGTCGCCGCCAAGGCTGTGGGCTTTGCCCACGGTGTTCATCACTTCCCGCAGCAGAACGCTGTCATCGATCTCTTTGCCCCCGGCGTAGGTTTTGCGAAAATCCTCAGGCAGCTTTTCGCCCGATTCAAGCTGCTCACTGTCGATAAGCAGCGTGCGGCTGTGGGCAAGCGCGTTGCCGTTTTCGTCAAAATTGCGGAAAAGTTCAAAACGCCCGTTGTGGAATTGCCCGGCCGCGTCCACATAGCCGGAAACAAAATCATAGATCAGCTTTGAGGTCGCCGTGTTGTTGCAGACGATGATAAAGCAGGGAGCGACGCCCATCTTTTCCGCCTGCCATGCGGCATAGGTCTCCTTGTAATGCCCGTACAGGGCATCCAGGGCATTTTGCAACAGGGGCGGCAGCTTTTGCGGATCAAGCGACTGATTTTTTCCGCGCCCCGCCCTGGGCATATCCTTGCGGATATTTTTCCACAGATCGCGAAATTTCGGCATCTCGCCGCTGGGGATGTTGTCCGCTACCGGCACGCGCGGCAGTTTGACCACGCCACATTCTATGGCGTCCATGAGCGAAAAGTCGCACACTGTCCACGGGAAAAGCGTCCCCTCGGCATAGCCGGAACCGCGCAAAAAGAACGGCGTGGCCGAGAGGTCGAAAATACAACTGATCCCCAGCTTTTTCTGAACGGTTTTCAGCCCGTTACTCCACAGACGCGCCGCCTCGTTATTGGCTTTGGCCTCGCTGCTGGCCTCCTTCTTTTCCTCGCCGTCCAGAACAGTGATGTCCTCTTTGGCGCTTTCGGGCCGTTCCTGATAGCAGTGGTGGGCTTCATCATTGAATACAATGATATGCCTCATGCCCATCAGTTCGCCCATGACCCGTTGCAGCATCTGGCCTTCCGGCTCCAGCGTGTTGAGGACCTCGCCGTGCCTGCCGGTCAGCAGCGCCCGGCCCGCGCCGGAAAGCTCGGTTTTTTCGCGCAATTTGAAGGCGTGATAATTGGTGATGACCACCCTGGCCCGCTGTATGTCGCGCAGCATGTCCGGCGGCGCCAGCTCACGGGACTGGTAGTAGCTTTCCGCATCGGCGGGCAGCAGCACGCGAAGCCTGTCTTTGATGGTAATGCCGGGCGTGACCACCAGAAAACCGTGGGTAAAACGCTTGCTGCCCGGATAGCGCACGGCGTTGATGGTCTGCCAGGCGATGAGCATGGCCATGACCGTGGTTTTGCCCGCGTTTGCCGTCCCTGGGAGCGACCTCCGTCAGCCAGATGGCAGTTTCCACCGCTTCCAGCTGGCAGAAGAAAGGCCGGATGCCGCTGAACTTGTGATGCCGCCAGTGCTGCAACAGGCGGGCTGTTTCCGGCGTGACCTTCCAGCTTTTGGGATCAGGGAGATTGCGCCATGCCGTGATGATGCTGCGCAATTCGTTGATGCGCGTGGCCAGCTCATATTCCTGATCCCTGGTGGACAGCGCCATTGCGGTGGCATCCTCAAGGAGGGTTCCCTTCTTCTGAGCCAGTGAAGGGCTCTCTTGCGGATATGTGTTTTCTTGCCGTATAAGGAGACACAGGATTATGACCAATCATCAGCAAAAAATTTTCCTTTCTCCGGCGGGTCGGTTGCGCTGGGAAGGCGAGGACAGTTCCGTCTGGCAGGAACAATGGTTCCGCCTCGGAGCCAGTCGCCGCACGGATACAGATGCGGTCCGGGCCTTTTGGCACACTGTCAGCGCGGCCTGCATCACCGCCCTGTGCCATGTGGCTTCTCCAGACAGCGCGGTTGACGATGAGGCGCGGGGTATTCCGGCCATTCCCCTGCCTGCGGTGTCTGAACAATGGCTGGCCGCCGCTCCCCCCATGCCTGGAGGCGAGTACCTGAACCTGGAAATGCTCCAGACGCTGTGGAAGAAACTGCTCGCCTGGTGCGCCGAAGCAGCGGCGGCACAGGGCGGCATTGCCGCTTTTCTTCAGAAAACTGCGCCGCAGTGGCGGCATGTTGGGCGTCTCTTCTTTCATCTCGCGGAAAACAAGATGGATGCCGAGCGCCCCTTCGCCTTCCTGGCCACCTACGCCACAGGGCTCAATGAAAAAGGGCAACCCCGTCATGTTCCTCTCTCCCATGCTCTGCGACAGTATGCCTCGGCACAAGACAAGCCTGCCCTTCTGCGCCTGCTGGAGCCGTTGCACAAAGCTGCCCGGGCACTGCCCTGGGTGCAGGGTATGGTCGATGACGGCAGCATTTACCAGCCCTGGCCCTGGCGCCCCGACAAGGCCCACATTTTTCTCAAAAGCGCCGACACGCTTGAAGCCTGCGGCATAGGTGTCCGCCTTCCCGACTGGTGGCGGAAGCGCCGTCACCCAGTTGTGAATGCCGTGCTCAACATGCGAGAAGGGGCAATGCTGGGCGCGCAGGCACTGGTGGATGTGGACATCCGGGTCGCCATCGGCGAAGTGGAATGTTCTACAGAAGAACTCGCTCGCCTGCTCAATCAGGCGGAGGACGGGCTTGTCCTTTTCAAGGAACAGTGGGTTGAGCTGGACAAGGACAAGCTGCGGCAGGTGCTGGATCACTGGAATACTGTGGAAAAATACGCTGATGGAAATCTCACCTTCGCGCAGGGTATGCGTCTCCTTGCCGGTTTTTCCGACAGCGCGGCATCAGACGCGGAGGACGAGGTCATCCGCACATGGTCTTCGCCCCTGCCGGGAAAAGGTTTCAGGGAACTGCTCTCCGCCACGCGAAGGGAGGCCAGGGCACAAATCCACGGGCTGCGGGCTGCGCTTCGCCCCTATCAGGCCTGCGGCGTGGAATGGCTGTCCTTTCTCGGCAGGCTTGGGCTTGGGGCCTGCCTTGCCGATGACATGGGGCTGGGCAAAACCATGCAGATTTTGGCACTGCTTCTGAAAGAACGCGGCAAGGGCGTCAGCCTGCTCGTTGCCCCGGCTTCCCTGCTGGACAACTGGCAGGCTGAAGCGCGGCGCTTCGCTCCGGCCCTGCGGTGCCTCGTCCTGCATGGTATGAGCAAGAGGGAGCTGAACTCCTATGCCGCCCCCGGAGCCCTGGACGGCTATGACCTGGTGTTGGTCAGCTATGCAGGTTGTGCTGGCATACCTTGGCTGACCAAACGCGCCTGGAGGCGTGTCATCGCCGACGAGGCACAGGCCATCAAGAACGCGGCCACAAGGCAGAGCAAGGCCGTCCGGGCGCTCACAGCGGACACGCGTATCGCGCTGACAGGCACGCCTATAGAAAATGGTCTCTCTGATCTCTGGGCGCTGTTCGACTTTCTCAATCCCGGCTTGTTGGGCAGCGCCAGGACATTTACCGCACACGTCAAAAAAATGAGGCGCTCCGAAGCGCAGTTTTCGCCACTGCGCCGCATCATCGCTCCCTACATCCTGCGGCGCATGAAGACGGACAAATCCGTCATCGATTCCCTGCCCGACAAGACCGAAGTGCCCCTGTACTGCCACTTAACCAAGGGACAGGCACGCATATATGTTGGCATAACGACCAAACTGCGCAACACTCTTGAAAGTCTGGATGCCTCCTCTGAAGCCCCGCAGCAGCGGCGTATGGTGGTTCTGCAAAGCCTCATGCTGCTCAAACAGGTGTGCAACCATCCAGCGCAGGCTGGGGGTGGCGTATACAGCCCGGAGGCGTCCGGCAAATTCCAGGCGGTGGGCGACTTGTGCGCAACCCTCGCCGCGCGCCAGGAAAAGTTGCTGGTGTTCACGCAATTTCGGGAAATCGTCGAGCCGCTGGCCCGATACCTGACTGAAATTTTCCATGTGGAGGGTCTGACCTTGCACGGCGGCGTGCCTGTCAGAAAACGCCAGGCTGCGGTGGAAGCCTTCCAGTCGCCGGACGGCCCGCCGTTCATGGTGCTGACTCTCAAGGTGGGCGGCACGGGGCTGACGCTGACGGAAGCCGGGCATGTCATTCATTTTGACCGCTGGTGGAACCCCGCTGTGGAGGATCAGGCCACAGACCGGGCCTATCGCATAGGGCAGAAAAAGAATGTGCTTGTCCACAAGTGCATCACCAGGGGCACGCTTGAAGAAAAAATTGATGCTCTCATTCGAAAAAAGCGTGAATTGGCGGATGAAGTTCTCGGAAGTACTGCCGAGTTGAACGTCACGGCCCTGAGCGATGAAGAACTGTTCGATCTGGTTCGCCTGGATGCGGCGCAAGTGCTGGAGTAGGTATGTCGTTTGATTTTCCCGCCTACGTCTCTGTGCAGGAAAAGAGAAAGAAGGCGGAAAGGATGCTTGCCAGGCTGCATGCCAAGGGTATGCAGCCACAGCCTGTAGGCGCTTTCACGGGAGCCCTGGCCAAAACTTTCTGGGGCAAAAGCTGGTGCTCCAATCTGGAGCGCTATGCGGATTTCGCCAGCAGGCTGCCCAGGGGGCGTGAGTATGTGCGCCACGGTTGCGTCTGCCATCTTGAGATTGCGGCCGGAGAGGTCAGGGCCAAGGTGCTTGGCAACAGCCTCTACGATGTCACAGTCCATATCGTTCCCCTGCCCGCCACGCGCTGGCAGGCGCTCCGCGCCGGCTGCACCGGCCGGATTGCCACGCTGATTGAGCTGTTGCGCGGCAAGCTGTCAGGCGAAGTCATGGCGATCATGTGCGAGCCAGAGGCAGGCATGTTCCCTTCCCCGAAGGAGATACGGTTTTCCTGTTCCTGCCCGGACAGCGCCCGCATGTGCAAGCATGTGGCCGCCGCTCTTTACGGCGTCGGTCGCCGTCTGGATACCGTACCTGAGCAGTTGTTCACCCTGCGCGGCGTCGATGCAAGCGGCCTTTTGCCGTCGGCGCTGCATGTCGCCCCGACGCACATGGCAGACACCTTGCAGGTGGAGGATATGGGCGCTCTTTTCGGCATTGATCTTGAAATGGACGCTCCCAGGCCGGATCCAGATACCGGGCAGGTTGCATCTGTCATGGCCGCGCACAATTCGGGAACGGCTCATCCCGCAACCATGCCGCGCGGTCTCGTCAAGGCTGAACGCCCTACCGGCACGGCCATCCGCACTCTGCACCGTCTTTCCAAACTTGACGAATCCGCTTTCGCGGAGGCTCTTGGCGTCACCCCCGCCACATTGCGGCGCTGGGAAGCAACGCGGGGCGCACTCCGTCTCAAGGCTGATTCCATCCTGGCCCTGATGCGTTTTCAGGAACAGTTACTCCGCGCTATGAAAGGATCGCATTGATGCGTTGCAGCGTATCGCGCTTTTGGTGCTCGCGGCAGCCTTGACAAGCCTGTGCCTGAGAAATCTTTCCCTTGTCCGGCAGGATGTCATAGCGGATGCGGAATTGCGTGCCCCAGCGGGAGTTGACGCGGCAGCCCACGGAAATGATGGCGTTGCGGCTGTAGAAATTGAACTCTTTCCATTTTGGAAAGAGTTGTCTCGGACTCCACTGCGGGTTTGGCGCGAAGTATGTCGACCGGGAAAAGGCTTGGCAAGGGCGCTCCCTCCTTCCCTTCGTTTGAACTGCCGAGAAATTCTCGGCAGTTGCTCCTTGCTCCAGCTCCTCGTTGGCAAAGATATTTTCAGGTACGGGGAATTTGTACGGCGAGCAGTCAAACGGCTCCGTCACCATCGCCGCTTGAATCTGCGTCGTCCGGGGCGGCCGCATCCGCCAGAAAGTCCCCCACCAGACTGGCTGAGTTTTTCAGGGCGCTGTCCTCCTTTCCCCCGGCAATGCGGGAGATGCGCCTCAAGGCAGAAAACTTCTGGAAGCCCTCGGCCCCACGCCTGTGCCTTGCAGCCTTCTTATGGACAGAGCCTGTGAAGGTAATGAAACACAACAATTGAGTCGTCGTCTGGGCTATGCGCCAGTAGTTCCTCCCCATCCCTTGCGGCGTAAGCCTTGGAATTATGACAAGAGTTATACAAAAAACGCAATGAAGTTGAGAGATTGTTTCGACGCTTGAAGGGCTATACAGGCGCATAGCAACCCGCTATGACAAGCTTGACGCATTGTTTCTTGGCTTCATTCTGTTTGCCCTCATCGTTGAAGGACTTAAAAAGTGTTAACAGGCTCTAGAAGCCCAGCCAGCCGAAGCCCTTGGCCATGATGGTTGCAAGGGCAAGTCCTATGCCGAGTTGCCACTTGAGAAGCCGAAGCTCAGTGTCCTTGATAGAAGCCTTCACCTTTTCAATTTCAAGGCGAACATCTTGGGTGTCGCCCTTGGTAGCCAGTTCTTTGCGGGACGCTTCGTCGTAGCTTCGCACGACGCCCTGCATGGCTTCGACCTGCACTTTTGCCTGTTCTTCCGTGAAGCCGGCGGCCTTGAGCTTTTCAAAGTATCCGAGGGTATCAAAGGTTGTGGCGCTCATAATGGCCTCCTTGCTGTCTGTATTCAGAGATAAACGGTTTCACGGTCTCTGTCAAAAACGCGTCTGCCCTCCTCAAATAAAAAAATACCATATCGTGTTAAAATGAGCAGCTACATACCGGAAACAAAGAGTACAGTGCTTTTTGTGCGCTTTTCAAGCCACAAAGCAGATTACGGAAAATAAAAACAACAGCCACGTTTGAGCAATTGATAAAGCAGTGCTTTGCTCAAAGCCAAAATTCAGAGTTCGCCTATTTGCTCCTCAAATACGTTCAAACCCTTCACGAATAACGTGCGCCATAAGTTGCCGGCGTTGGCGAAGAAATTCATCGTAGCTCATTTGTTCCCAGCCTTCCGGCAGTGCGTGCCAGTGCGCAAAACACCGCAGCTCTTCATCGGTAAACTGGCCGCTTTGCATGATCCCTGGCACATAGTCTGACGGCGCGTCATCTTTGATAGTAATATTCTGAGGCCATTCAAGCAGGGCCATGTTGGCGATCTGGTTGGTCTGTCGCACAGCGGTGATGCCGTGTTTTTTCAAAAAACCCTTGGGGAAGAGGTGGTGCCTGTCCAAAAGGGCTTTGCGCGGCTGCAAGCCGGGCTCCATCAATTCCGATATTTTTACCCTGGAAAACAGGACGCGGGCATCAAGCAGGTTGAGCGCGGCAAAATAGGCAGCGAGTTCAGGGCTGCGGGCCGCCGAAGTCGCCATATTGCCGGGCAGTGTAATGTTCCAATAGTCCTGAGTCAGGGTCAAGGCCATCTGTCCTTCCAGGTAGGAGACAAATTCCTGCGCGGTGCTGATGTCGCGCAGAGCGGCCATATCTTTTTCCATAACGGATTCAGGGGAGGTGCTGTACCTCGCTGTCAGGGCGCTGGCAAAAAACCAGCGGGCAATGACCTTGCGCAATTCTGGCTGGGCGACGCCAAAATCATGCTTGCCGATCAGAAAGAACGCATAGGCATACACCGCCGCCATGTTGGAGATGAGCAGGTCTGCGCGACGGTAGCCTGCCTGGGTGAGGCAGGTCA
Organism: Desulfovibrio sp. ZJ369; assembly: GCF_011039085.1. Classification (GTDB taxonomy): domain Bacteria; phylum Desulfobacterota; class Desulfovibrionia; order Desulfovibrionales; family Desulfovibrionaceae; genus Desulfovibrio. Next base: position 18,238 of record NZ_JAAKEI010000039.1, read on the forward strand.
GAAAGGCGAACCAGTCCGTCAGGTTCAGAACTTTTGCCTGGGCCTGCTGAAGTTTGTCAAACTGCTCATCGCGTCGTGCCGGGCTGAAGGCGTCGGTTTCCATATCCTTGCCACGCAGCACGGCGTACACGCTTTGCAGGCGGGCACGGCGGAAGGCCAAAGCCACGCCAACGCGCAAAAGGTGATCCGGTTCCGGCCTGAACTGGTAGTTGAAGGGCGCTTTTGCGCCTGCTGCCGGTGGAACACGGCTTTCACGGGCAAAGCGTTCCAGCTCATGCCGTCCGGTATCCCAATAGACAGACATCAGGGTAAGGATAAAATCCGCCTGGTTCAGGCGTTTACCCATGCTGTTGACCCGCACGAAGACCTGCGAGACCTCTTCTTCCGTCATATCCGGCACCAGTTGCAGCACGGTAAAGCTGTATGTGCCCGGCAGGCTGTGCAGCCTGTTCAGGGCGCTTTTGATATGGGATTCGTCTTCCGGGCTCAGACTGTCTTCTCCTCGCGCGGCTTTGTACCGGGCAAGGTAGTCCGGCACGATGCTGAACAAATCTGCCCCCGGCTTCCAGATGACGGAAATATCCGGCAGCCATGCCGGGTCTTTGGGGGTGGATGCGTCCGGCACCATGAACTCGTCCTTCAACGGGTTGAAGGCGATGCGGATGTGTTCGCGTTCGTAGTTGTTACGCAGTACAGCTACTCCCTTGATGACGGCATACAGGCCTGTCAGGCGTTGCTGCCCGTCCACGATGAGACTGTGGGGCACGGTCTGGTTGGCCTGGCCGATACTGCGCCCGGCCTGGGCATTGTTGCTGGTCAGCCAGAAAAGCAGCGTGCCTACGGGATAGCCCCGGTACATGGAGTCGAACAGGTCACGCACCTTGGCATTTTCCCAGACAAAGGGACGCTGGATTTCTGGCAAAGCCAGAATGCCGGAATCAATATTGGCGATGAGCGTTTGCAGCGTATAGGGAATCTGTGTGAAGAGGGACATGGGGGCTCCAGTTATTCGCTTTTATTCAAATTAGAGCAGATTAACTTTAAATTTTTTCATACCCGCACGATTCAAACCAGCCCTGGGCATCATTCTGTGTGATCATGCTCAGGGCTTTCGCTACTACCGCATAAAGCTCTTCATGGGTACGGGCCTTC
>NZ_JAAKEI010000040.1 GCF_011039085.1 Desulfovibrio sp. ZJ369
AAAAACAGCCCAAAACTTGATAAGGGAAAAAGGCTGCGAGTATATTTTCCTTCCAGAATACAGCCCGGATTTAAATCCCATTGAAAAGATGTGGAGCAAAGTGAAACAATTACTTCGGGGTATGAAATCAAAAACATGTGATGAACTGTACAAATCCATTGGAAAAGCATTAAGTTGTATCACACAAAAAGACGCTGAAGGATGGTTTAAATCCTGTGGCTATGTAAAAAATTAAAAGCAAAATGCTCTAAAATGCTCTTTAATTTCCTGAAGCGTCATATCACCATTTTTATCAAGAAGGGCTTGCAATTCCCGAATCTCCTCGCATGAGAAACAACTTGGGCGATGGCCATTGGGTTTGGCTGATAATCGTTGGTTTTCACGGTAAGCTCTGACCTAATTGCAGATGCTAGCCGGGGTATAACCTAAAATATCTGCCAATTGCCTGGCTGTTGCTTTTCCATCAAGATACGCATGAACAGCCTTGGTTCGGATTTCTTCAGATGCAAATTTCATCTTTGCAATCTAAACGATTTTAGAATAAAATAAAAGTCAAATTGCTCTATTACGGCAAGGGGAAATTCAGCCGGGAAGATTTCAACGTGCTGGCCGAACTGCTGGGGCGCATAGAGGGAAAATTTATCTTGTCGCTGAATGACAAGCCGGAAGTCAGGAAGCTTTTTTCAGGCTTTACCTTTGAAGAGGTAGAGGTGGCCTACACCTGCAGCAACGGCAAAAATCTCAAGTCCCCGGAACTGCTCATCCGCAACTTCAAGTAAACCGCTCCGACATCCAGACAAAAAACGTGCCAAAGCTCACTTCAAGCTCTGGCACGTTCTCATTTTTCGTGCGGCTCATTCTCATTTCTCGTGCGGCCTCACAATGGGCCGCAAAAGCGGGTGGTGACTGAAGCCCTCCCGGATATTTGTCATGTGCCCGGCCGCATGTGCCCAACAAAAAAGGCACCTGTGGAAGAATCCACAAGTGCCTGAAATATATGGCGCGCCCGAAGAGATTCGAACTCCTGACCTACAGGTTCGTAGCCTGTTGCTCTATCCAGCTGAGCTACGAGCGCGTAACGATGGAATTTATATTAAACACATACGCGCGTCAATATTTTTCACCCCACAAATTCCAATTTATTCTTCAATGCAACGCCTTGGCCTGGAAGGCGCGAGTTCAGGCGTGACAGCCTTCAAGCCTGGCACGCAAAACGATCGTTTATTCCGCTTCAATGCCGTTGACGGCGTGGGCCAGGCGGGAAATCTTGCGGGCGGCTTTTCTCCAGTGCAGCGCGCCCTTGCCCGCGGCCTTGGCCAGAATGGACGTGGCCGAAGTCAACGCGCTCTGGGCAAGGTTTTTATCCTTGCCTTGAATGGCGGAGCGCACATCCTTGATGGCGCTTTTTACGCGAGTCCGGGCAGCACGGTTGCGGGCGGCCCTTTTCAGGCTCTGCTTGTGACGTTTGATGGCTGACTTATGGTTTGCCACGATATTCCTCCACTATGTTGGGGCTTGCCCGCGCAAGCCATGATCCCGGATGGGCGGCAGCCGTTGCACGGCCCGGCCGCTTGCTTCTGCAGCCGGACAACTGGCGGCCCGGCGATTTCAGACAAAGGTCGCCGCTTTTGGCGCGGATAACGTGAAGACGGCTTGTTAGCATAGCCGCGACTCCCTGTCAAGCCGCGATGGCGAACTCCACAGGGTTGAGGCAGCTAAATACCAGAGCGCTTTGCTAATGAAATTAGCTAAACGCTCTATAATTGAAGCGCGGCAAAATCCGCCAGTCGGGCAAAGCGGGAACCCAGCGCCTGCAACATTGCCAAACGATTGCGCCGAAGATCCGCATCCTCGCACATGACCATCACCCCGGCGAAAAAGGCGTCCACTGCCGGGCGCACCTCATTGAGGGTCGCCAATGCAGCCGGATGATCGCCCGCCGTCCACAGCGCGTCAAGCCGTGGCAGCAAGTCTTCCAGCGTGGCGGCCAGGGCCTTTTCCGGCTCTTCGCGCAGCAAGGCCGCATCCCAGTCAGGCGGCAGGGATTCGGCACTCCCCTGCTTGCGCAAGATATTGCTCACCCGCTTGAAGGTCTGCACGGCTTCGGCATAGCCCGGCTCCCGGCTGAAGGCCTTGAGAGCCGCCAGGCGGGCCGCGCACTCGCGCACTCGCGCGACGCCCGCGCCCAGGGCCGCGTCCACCAGCAGCGTATCCTGCCCCTGACTTACAAGATAATTGCGCAGTCTGCCGGAGAAAAACTCCATGAGCCTGGCCAGAGCCTGATCCGGCGGCAGCTTCCACCGGCGCGGGCCATAGAGTTCCTGGGCCTTGGCAAGCAGCTCGCGCACATCCAGATCAAAACCGAAATCCAGCACAATGCGGATGATCCCCAGCGCGCAGCGCCGCAAGCCGTTGGGGTCCGCCGCTCCTGTGGGGATCATGCCCAGGCCGAAGCAGCCTGCCAGAGTGTCGGCCTTGTCGGCCAGGGAAAGCAGCGCGCCCGCAACGGAGCGCGGCAAGGGGGAATCCGGCCCGGCGGGAAGATATTGTTCCTTCAGGGCAGTGGCGACAGTCTGCGGTTCGCCCTTGCGTTCCGCGTAAATGCCGCCCATGATGCCTTGCAGCGTGTCGAATTCTCCCACCAGTCCGGTCACCAGATCAGCCTTGGAGAGCCGGCCGGCCCGCGCGGCCTGATCCGCGAGTTCCGGCGCGCAACGCCCCGCAAGCCGGCGGCAGAGCGCCTCCAGCCGCCGCGTCTTGTCGCCCATGCTGCCCAAAGCGCCGATAAAGATGACCTGATCCAGCTTTTCCAGCCAAAGATCGAAATTCTCCCGCAAATCAGCGCGCCAGAAAAAACGCGCATCTTCCAGGCGGGCGCGCAGCACGCGCTCCCAGCCGCGCCTGACCAGAGCCGTATCCTCGGGCGTCACATTGAGCACCGTCAGAAAGTGCGGCATGAGGCTGCCCTCGCCGTTTTCCACGCCAAAGCTCTTCTGGTGGCTCTCCATGCTGGTCAGGAGCACCTCGCGCGGCACTTCCAGATAGGCCGCGTCAAAGTCGCCCAGCAGGGGCACGGGATGCTCGGCCAGGCCTTGAACCTCGTCCAGCAGGCTGTCCTTCCAGAGCACCCGCCCCCCGGCCTTGCGGGCCTGGGCGTCGCCGCCCTGCATAATGCTCCGGCGGCGTTCAGCCGGATCAAGAGTGACGGCACAGGGGCCCGCCACCACCGCAAGATAGCGATCGGCATGATCCACGGTAAAAGGCCCGGGACCGTGGATGCGATGGCCGTAAGTTTCCCGGCCCGATGTGACCGGGCCCACGCTGAAGGGCACCACTTCCGCATCCAGCAGGGCCAGAAGCCAGCGCAAGGGGCGGGCATAGGCAAAGGTATGCGCGCCCCAGCGCATACGCTTGGCAAAGGGCACAGCCGCAATGATTGCCGGGCAGATGCGCGCCAGCAATTCCCCGGCCGCAACGCCGCCCGTGCGTTTGCGCACGGCCACATATTCGCCCTTTGCGGTCTGCACGCGGAACACATCGTCAACCGTAAGGCCATGCGTTCGGGCAAAACCCTCCAGAGCTTTGGTCGGCGCGCCGTCCGCGGCATAGGCCGCGCGCGTCGGCGGCCCGGAGATGATTTCTTCCTTTTCTTTTTGCACGGGGTTCAGGTCCTCAATGAGCACAGCGGCCCGGCGGGGCGTGCTCATGACCCGCAACGCGCCGTGCTCAAGGCCCGCCTCGGCCAGCGCAGCCGTGAACCGCGCGGCAAGTTCCGCTTCTTCGGGAGCCAGAAAACGGGAAGGCAACTCCTCGCTGCCGATTTCAAGCACAAACGTCGCCACGCCTCACCTCGCTTCCTTGTTGAGCATGGGAAAGCCCAATTCTTCCCGCTGGGCCGCATACAGCCGGGCCACGCCCGAGGCCAGGGCCCGCACCCTGCCGATATAGCCGGTGCGCTCCGTGATCGAGATGGCCCCGCGGGCATCCAGCAGATTGAAGGTATGCGAGCATTTCAGACAGTAGTCATAGGCGGGCCAGGGCAGCCCGAACTCCAGCATGGCCTTGCACTGACCCTCAAAATCATTGAACTGACGCAGCAGCATTTCCGCGTTGCTGACCTCGAAATTGTGGCGTGACTGCTCTACTTCATTCTGGTGGTAGATCTGGCCGTAGGTCACGTCTTTATTCCAGCGCAGATCATACACCGATTCCACGCCCTGAAGATACATGGTCAGCCGTTCCAGCCCGTAGGTAAGTTCCACGCTGACCGGTGAGAGATCTATACCGCCCACCTGCTGAAAATAGGTAAACTGGCTCACTTCCATGCCGTTCAGCCAGACCTCCCAGCCAAGGCCCCAGGCTCCGAGGGTCGGGGATTCCCAGTCGTCCTCCACAAAGCGGATGTCATGGCGGGCCGGGTTGATGCCCAGCGCGTTCAGGCTTTCGAGATAGAGATCCTGAGCATTGTCGGGCGAGGGCTTCAACACCACCTGAAATTGAAAATAACGCTGCAGGCGATTGGGATTTTCGCCGTAGCGGCCGTCCGTGGGGCGACGCGAGGGCTCCACATAGGCCACTTTCCAAGGTTCGGGGCCGATGACCCGCAAAAACGTGTGCGGATTGAACGTGCCCGCCCCGCACTCCACGCCCGAAGGCTGCTCAATCACGCAACCACGGCTTGCCCAGTAGTTCTGCAGGGTGAGAATGACATCCTGAAAATACATGTGTGTCCCCTGTGCTCTGCTTTTCAGACCGGATTATCTGTGAAGTTTCCTGATTTCACTGTTTTCGTTGCGGAAAAAACGCTGTTTTTCCCACAAGCCACGCCCTTCACGACCGGATGGCGGCCCTTCAGCCGCTTGCGCGCCAGGCGCGCAATACGGAAGAAAAAAATTGCATGCCCGGCACTGAAAAAGGCCTGGCTCTCACACGCGCCGGAAGTAGCCGTTCTCCCACGAAAGCCCCAAATGATACTGCACAAAACCGTCGATGGCCCGCGCGCAAGCCCGGCGCTCCGCGGGCGGCGGCTCCTCGCTTTCCCAGGCGGAAGGCAATTCCCGCTGGACCCGGCGCAAAAGCTCAAGGCTTGAGGCTGAAAGCTCCACGCCGTAACGCGCGGGCTGCGCGCTCCGGCAGGCGGGACAGCGCAACTGCCCCTCATCCACCACAAAGAGCATGGAAGCCGACGGGCTTGCGCCGCAACTGCCGCATTTGTCCAGATTGGGCGCAAATCCCAGAGCTCCGGCCAGGCGCAGGCGAAAAAAGAGCGGCAGCAACGAGGGCAGATGGGGCGCCTCCTCCAGGGTCCGGCGCAAATCCTCCACCAGCGCAAAGGCCTCGGACGCGCCATCGTCACTGACGCCCAGCGCCTCCACAAAGCGCAGGCAGTTGGCGGCCAGCCCCATGCGCTGCCAATTGTCCCGCAAGGTCTGCGGCCCGTTCAGCAATACCGCTTCTTCCAGGTTGAGGAAATTCCCTCTCCCGCTCGCTTTGACACGACATTGAAGCGTATTGAACACATCCAGACAGCCGCAAAAACGTCTGCGGCTGCGGCTGCCGCCAAAGGCAAAAAGCGTCAGCAGGCCATGCCTGCGGCAGAGAAGTTTCAGCCAGAGATCCGCCTCGCGAAAATGCCCGACGCGCAGCACCAGGGCGTGATCCGCCCATTCCATCTTCAGCGGGCCGCCGGGGGGAAAGTCAGAGTCCGCACCTGACCGGACTGGCCGGGCGCGGGCAACTCCTCGCCATTATAACGGATGCGCACCCCACCGGCGTTGCCCAGCTTCAGTTCCAGGCTTTTGGTAAAGGTCAGCGCAAAGGTGTCCCCTTTGCGCAGGGAAAACTGGCGGGTATCCGTGTTGTCCGCATTGGAATGCACCCAGCATTCCTCCGTGGCCGTGATGATCAGCTTATGCGGTCCGGCCGGGAGAGCGCCCTGCGTCTGCGCCGGCGCCGGGGCTGAAGAGGCATTGGCCGCCTCGCGCGCGGGCGTAAGGTTTGCGCCGGGCGTTGCGCTGCCTGCCCCGCGCTCTCTGGCTGCAAGAGGCATCTGCGTTGCGTCGGCCTGCCGGTTTTGCGCCGGAACCTGGGCCGGAACCTGGGCGGGCGCTGCGGGCAGGGAGGATTGGGGCACGGCAGCCGGGGCCGTGGCAGGGGACGCCTTGGCCGGCGCGGGGGCCGCCTCCTGCCGGGCCGGAGCCTGAGCCGCGGGCTCCCTGGCGGGCTCGACGCGCGCCCCGCGTTGCGTAGCATCCGGGGAATCCGGCGACGGCAAAGGGGGAGAGGGCTGAGCCATGCGCCGGGTCTGGCGGCTCAGAGACTCAAAAGCTCCCTGCTGCCACGCCACATAAGCGCCAATGCCCAACAGTGCGGCAATGACCAGCAGTCCCAACCACTTGTACCGCCTGCGCGGCGTCCAGGCGGCGTCGGACAGATACACGCTCTGGGATACGGCTTGAGCATCGGGCTCATTCAGCGTTTTAACGGCCTCGCTCACCTCTTCCGCCGCCAAACCGAGGTACGCGGAGTACGAGCGAATAAATCCTTTGGTATATGCCGGATGCGGCAAGGAAGAAACATCGCCGTCTTCAAGAGCGCGCAACTGGCGCGCGCCGATTTTCAGATGATCGGCCACATCTTCAATGCTCAGGCCACGCTTTTCGCGTTCGGCGCGCAAGGCCGCGCCCAGTTCCTCTAGAGTCATGAAAGCCTCTGTATGGTTACGCCTCATGCCGCAACGGTTCTGCTGCCATCTCACACAGAAAACCGCGTTTTCCGTTGAAGGCCGCTTCGCCGCAAAGCATGGTTCTTGTTGCTGTCGATAGCGATGCTGTCGCTATCTGTACGCCCTTGCGGGCTAGAGCAATTTCACTTTGAAATTGCTCTGGCGGCCGCGGGAGCGGACGCCCGCGCCGAATGAGCGTCCAGACCGCGTTGCGGTAGCCGTTAGCAAGCTTTGCTTGCTTACGGATAGCGACAGCGGTTGCGTTGGCTGGCTGCCACAGTAACCAGTTGCTGTCTTCATCCGTAGCTTCCTTCGTCGCAACGGCTGAAGCCTGGACGCGAAATGATGGCAGCGCCGCTTTTGAAATTGAATAATTTCAAAAGCAAAATGCTCTAAGTTACCGCGCCCGCAGGGCTCCTTCGTCGCCAACGGGCACGGCGCTGCTCTCTTCTTCCGAACCGCCCGCTTCGCGCGCAAACGGCTGAAGCGGCTCCAAAGCCGCTTCAGCGCCGCAGCCGTTTACAAACGAATGTCAATAACGGCCTTGCTGCGCAACTGGGTGGTATACTCCTCAAAGCGCTCCATAGCCTTGGGCTGGCGCAAAATCGCATCAATCTGGGGGGTGGCTTGTTGCAGGGTCAGGGGTTTATCCGCGCCGCCGCCGGGCCGGAACAAATGCACCTGCGCCTTGCGGCCCTGCAGCTCAAAAAGCTCGGTCACATCGCCGGGCTTCATTTTGTTCAGCCGTCCTTCCCATTCGGGGTTCAGGCGATCCCACTCCACCGGTCCCATGTCGCCGCCCTTGTCTTTATTGGGCGCAATGGAATATTTACGCGCCGCTTCCTCAAAGCTCAGCTTGCCCGCCTTGATCTGGGCGGCCAGGGCCTGCGCATTGACATTGGGCGCATAGACCAGCACGCCCATATGCAGCCCGCTGCGATCGTAAAGATTGTCTTTGTGGGCCTCATAGTATTCTTTGATTTCCGCAGGCGTCACAACCACCCTGCGGCCTACTTCCATGCCCATCACTTTCTGGCGCAGCAGCGTTTTTTCAAAATTTTTACGCAGTTCGGCGACCGTCATCTTCTGCTGCGCCAATTGCGCCTCAAGCTGCTCCCTGGTCAGATTGCGGGATTTCATGAGCTTGGCCAGCTCATTATCCACCTCGGAGGGCGTAATGCTGATTTTGAGACGCCTGGCCTCCTGCGCAAGGAGAATATCCATGATCATCATGTCCAGTACCTTGCGGAATATCTTGTCCACGGCCTTGGCCTGGGCGGGATTGTTGGGGTCCAGCCTGGCGCGGGCCAGTTCGGGCAAGGCATTTTTTTGCAGATCGAACATGGTAATCACCTGGCCGTTGACCACGGCCGCCACTTTATTGAGCTGGGCGGCCTGCACGCCGATAGCGCTGCAAAGCCAGATCGCCAACAGCAGAACAAGCGTTTTCCTCACTGTTTTTCCCCCTGCACAGTTCTAGAGCAGATTACCTTTGACTTTTTATGAAAGTCAAAGGTGGCATTCAGGCGAAAAATGCGGTTTTCGCCTGAATGTACGCCGTGTTGCGGCGGCTGCCGCTTTCGCGTCAGCAGAGCATTTTCTCTGAATTGAACCCGGCAACTCCCTGCCGGGGTATGAGCGCCGGCGTTATCCGTATGCCGCTGCCGCAGCAACGGCTGCGGCTTGCCTTGCAGCTTCCTCAAGCTGCGCTTTTTTGCGAAAGGGCAAAACTCCCCCGGTTGGAGGCGGCTCCTGGAGCGGATTGCTTTTGCAACGCTGCGCTTTTGCAACGGATCCGGAGTCCCGCTATCTGTATTGTCTAGCCCAAATCAGCCGTATATGCAATGTCCGGCCGGTAACGGCAGGGAAGCGGCGATCCATCACAGCTCTCCAGCGCCGCCCGCTTTACCGGGCGCATCAGCGGAAGGTTGACGCGCATCCCGCACGGCATGGGCACTCTGCCCGGCCTCCGGCTCAGGATTCTCCGCATCGCCGCTCCCGTGCCCCGCCGCGGTACGGCCGTCCCGTTTCTCGTTCTGCTGCCGCTCTGAGAACGGCAGAAGCAAGTCATCCTTAAGATAGGGCGTCACCTGTATGGTGGAGCGGGCAAGGTTGCGCTCCAGCCAGCGCTCGAACGCCATGCTTTTTTTCTGCTCCCGCAAAATGCGCTCTATCAGAGGGTACGCGTCGACAAGCGCAAGCGTGCGGGCCTTGTGCCGCTGCACAAGGCCGATGGCCTGCCATGTCTCATTCTCACGGCGCGCGGCGCTGCATGTGCCGGGCTTGAGCGAGGCCGCTTCCCGACGCCAGGATTGCGGCAGTTCCTCGATTTTGACATCCAGGCATTGGGCCAGCAAAGCCTCGCGGGCCGCTGTTCTGCCCTGGGGAAAGGCGTTGCAGAAGTCGTCCAGAGCCTCGCGCCGTTCCGCTGCCGCAAAGCAGATTTCCAACGTTTCGGGCAACTGAAAGTCCCCGGTATGCGCCTGGTAATACGCGCGCACTTCCGGCAGCGCGACCCGGATGCCCGGCAGCAAGACCCTTTTTTCAAAAGCGATCATGGCCAGATGATCCCGCATCAGGGCCCGCCAATGCTTCTGATCCAAAGACTCGTCCGCCAGAAAGCGTGCAAGCCCGTCCGCGCCGTAATCCTCGCGCACAACGGCCACAGCCTGCTCCAGCGCCGCGTCGCCCACGGGAATTTGCAGGCGTTGCAATTCCTGGCGCACCAAGGCATGGATGATCAGCGTGCCCAATGCCTCGCCGTATTGGCGCTTCATGCTTTCCAGCGAGGGGCGTTGCAGGGTGCCGAGAGCCGCGGAACGGCTGTCCAGCAGCGCCTGCACGGAACGCAAATGAATGGGCTCGCCATTGACCACGGCCACCACGCCCTCGGGCAGGCGGCTTTCCGGACAGGCCGCAAGAAGAAAGCAGCAGAAAAAGAGCGCCACAAGCCGCGCGGCCCGCAAGACGGCATTCACCGGGTCAGCCCGTGGCTTTCGTCAATGAGCGCGTACAGCTCCTCATCCGGGAAGGAGTCATCCAGCACAATGGTAATCCAGTGTTTTTTATTCATGTGATATGCGGGCAGGGCCGAACCCGGAGCGCTGCGCAGCAGGATATCCAGCACATGGTCGCTTTTCAGATTGACGACGTCCACGTTTCCCGTGCCCGCCAGCCCAAGCCTGGCCCTGGGCAGAGTCATGAGCAGACCGTACCACTTGCCGCTCTCCGCGTGGCGCAGCACGGCATATTCCGGGTACTGGGACCAGGGATATTCCGGCTCGGTCTGAAATACCCTGGCTGCGTATGCCAGGATGTCTTCTCTGCGTGCCATGCTTCTGCCCTCCCTGTAAGCGTTTTCAGGAAGCGGCCGCGCAGCGGATGCCTTCCAGGGTCTGGCGCGTGTTCCGCAACGCCTCGGCAAAGGACATGCCCTGCGGCAGCGGCAGCCACAGCCCGGCCGGGGGATGCAGCCGCGCGCCCGGCGTTTTTGCGGCCAGTTCCACGATGCGCTCTGGCTGCACGGCGCTCTGGCCGTCCGGCCAGAACAGGCGCAGATGATCCCGGTGCACGTCGGCACGCTGCACCTGCAAGTCCGTAAGGAATTGCTTGAAATCCAGCACGGCCAGAAAGTTGTGCAATTCCTCGGGGAAAGGGCCGAAGCGATCCCGCATGGCAAGCGCGGCTTCTTCCCTGGCCGCGCCGTCCGGGGCCGAAGTAAGCGCCTTGTAGCAACGCAGGCGCTCGCGGCCGTCGTCAATGTACGACGCCGGAATATGGGCAGGCAAGCCCAAAGTGAGTTCCGTTTCCACGCTGGCCGCGGCCGGGCAGCCCTTGAGGCGGCCCACGGCTTCCTCCAGCATTTCCAGGTAAAGATCAAGGCCCACGCGGCTCATATGCCCGGACTGCACCTCGCCCAGAATGTTGCCCGCGCCGCGCAGGCGGAGATCCTCCATCGCCACCTGGAAGCCCGCGCCCAGATAATCCATGTCCAGAATAATACGCAAACGCTCCTCGGCCAGCGGAGTGAGCCGCTCGGTATCGGGCACCACGAAAAAGGCATAGGCCTGCCGATCGCTGCGCCCCACCCGGCCGCGCAGCTGATAAAGCTGCCCCAGGCCGAACATCTGGGCCTGATCCACCACCAGAGTGTTGGCGCGCGGAAAGTCCAGGCCCGACTCCACAATGGAGGTGCAAACCAGCACATCCAGCTCGCCGTGCCAGAACTTGTGCATCGTGTCCTCAAGCTCGGTCTCGGACATCTGGCCGTGCGCCATGCCTATTCTGGCAGCAGGCGCCAGCGACCGCACATAGTCGGTCACGCGCGCCAGCCCCTGAACGCGGTTGTAAACCCAGAACACCTGGCCTTCCCGGGCGATTTCGCGCTCCAGCACCGCGCGCAGCGTGGCCTCGTCGCGGCGCAGCACGGCCGAAGCCACGGGCTTGCGATCCTGGGGGGCGGTCTCAATGATCGAAAGTTCCCGGATGCCGGACATGGAAAGTTGCAGCGTGCGCGGGATGGGCGTGGCCGTGAGCGTGAGCACGTCCACGTTCTTTTTGAGGGCCTTGAGCTTTTCCTTGTGACGCACGCCGAAGCGTTGCTCCTCGTCCAGGATCAGCAGGGCCAGATTGGGCAGTTTCACGTCGTTGGACAAAATCCGGTGCGTGCCGATCAGGATGTCGATCTGCCCGGCTGCCGCGGCTTTAAGCGTTTCCTTCTGTCTGGCCCGCGGCACAAAGCGGCTGAGCAGGCCCAGATTGACCGGGAAGCCGGCCAGCCGGGCCCGGAAGGTCTGGTAATGCTGCTCGGCAAGCACTGTCGTGGGGCAGAGCAAGGCCACCTGACGCCCCTCGGCAGCCGCGCGGAAAGCCGCGCGCAGGGCCACTTCTGTCTTGCCAAAGCCCACGTCGCCGCAGATCAGGCGATCCATGGGTTCGGATTTCTCCATGTCCTCCAGCACGTCCTGGATGGCCCTGGCCTGATCCGGCGTTTCCTCAAAGCCGAACGTGGCCTCGAACTCGCGGTACAGCTCGCCCGGCGGATCATAGCGAAAGCCTTTGGCCACCTTGCGGTAGGCGTACATCTCCACCAGATCCGCGGCAATCTTTTCAATGGCCTTGCGGGCCTTTTCCCTGCTCGCAACCCAGCCCGCGCCGCCCAGGCGGTCCAGGGCCGGTTCCACGCCTTCGGCTCCTTTGAACCGCTGGATCAGCGAAAGTCTGTCCGCGGGCACATAGAGCTTGTCCCGGCCGGAATACTCGATCAGCAGAAAATCATTGGCCGCCGCATTGAGATCCAAATGGTGCAGGCCCGCAAAACGGCCGATGCCGTAATCACGGTGGACCAGCAAGTCCCCTGTTCTGAGATCGTCGAAATTGTCCAGGCCCTTGAAAACCCGCGAAGAGACACGCGGCGTTTTTTCCGCGCGGGGGTAAAGAATCTCCTCGCCCAGCACCAGCGCGTTATCCCAGACAAGTTCCACCCCGGAGCGAAAAGGGGAAACCAGGGCGAACAGCCCGCGGCTTTCCGGCGCATAGCGCAACGCGGGAGTGAGGCCCTCCTGTTCGGCCAGCTTCAAAAACTTTGCTCTGCTCCTGCCTGAGCCGAAACTCAGGATGACCTGGCGGCGGCTGTTCTGCCATTCCTTGAGGCCCGCCGCCAAATGTTGCCAGGGCCGATCCTGCGCGCCGGGCAGCGGAAAAAGATCCGTGAAGGAATGCAGGGCGCGCTCCGGGAAATCCGCTCCCTTTGCCTCAATTCCCATGACCAGAGGTTCCGCGAAAACACATTGAAAACTGCGCCAGGGCGCGGGCAGCGAGTGTTTGCGCAAGGCCAGAGCGGCCGGTTGCTGCAAGGGGGCGTCCTCTGCCTCCAGTTGCTCCTTGAATGCCAGCCGGCCGTTGCGCAGGGCCTCCGCGCTGTCGGCCTCTCCGGGCAAAAGCCAGAGACTGTCCGGGGGCAGCCAGTCCTCCAGCAGGCTCGGCGCCTCAAAGACGCAGCCGGGCAAAAGCCCCGCGCCGCCGCCGTCCAGGGCCTTTTTGAACGAATAGCACTCGTTTTCGCTGATCCGCCCTTCGCTGCGCAACTGATCGCAACGCTTGCGGGCCGCCGCAAGACCGGGCGTGCCCAGGGCAAGAGGGCTCACCGGCAGAAGTGACACTTCGTCAAGCGATTGCAGCGATCGCTGGCTTTCCGCGTCAAAAAGGCGCATGTCCTCAATAACGTCGCCGAAAAATTCCAGACGCACCGGTCTGGCATAGCCTGCGGGGAAAATATCCAGAATATCGCCGCGACGGGCCATGTCGCCGGGGCGGGTCACCAGGGAAACGCGCTCGTATCCCCACTCCACGGCCTGATCCAGCACAAGCTCGGGCGAAAATTCATTGCCTTTTTGCAGGTCCAGGCTGCGCGTGTCGAAAAAATCGCCGGGCATATAGCGCAGAAGCAGACTCTGCACGCCGACGATCACGCAGCGCGGCCGTCCCTGGGCCAGCCCGTAAAGCGCTGCGAGCCTGGCCGCCCAGGCGGCGCGATCCGCCCATTGGCTCATGGCGGGAAAGGCAAGGCACGGGCTTTCCCAAACTGCCTGGCTCACGGCAGCGTCACCCAGGGAAAGATCGGGAATGAAGAGGGTGATCAGCGCGCGGGCCGCGTTGAATTCCTCACGGTTACGGGCCAGGAGCACGGAGCCGCGCCCCTGGGCCAGAGCCTGCGCGGCCAGACGGCAGCGCGTGGCCATTCCGCTGCGCTCCAGATAGAGCGCTTTCTCCCGGTTTGAAAGCAAGGCGGCAAAATTTTGCATGGCAGCTCAGAGAGACATGAGGGCGGCCCCAAAGGCCGCCCTTTCATCAGAATAGTGCGTCCAGGCTGAGAGGATTTCAATTTTTGAAACATTCCGACACCGCACATCCTGCGGTGCGCGACGCCTCAGCCGCTGGGGGCTGTGCCGCCTTACGGATAACGACAGCAGAGACAGGCGCAGGCAAAATTTACTTGCGCCTTTACGCGCCGGAGCGAGCGTTTCAAAAGCAAAACGCTCTACTTGCTGCCGCAACCGCCGCAACAACCGCCGCAACCGCCGCCACTCTGGGGCAGGGGCACCGCGGGTTCCACCGCAAAGCCCATGTAGGTCAGATCTATTTTCACGCCCTGCACCTGGGCCAGCAGCTCCTTGTTGATGCAGAACGTAAAGCCGCCCTGCTCTTCCGCCTGATCTTGATCCGTGGCGGCGTCCAGGGCCAACATGAGTCGCGGGCCGCTACAACCGCCAGGAGCCAGATAAATCCGTATCGTGCTTTTTTCCTTATCCGCAAAATAAGCCTCAAGTTCCTTGCGGGCGCTCTCTGTCAATTCAAGCATGATTCCTCCGTATGGGGCGTAACGTCAAAATTTTTCGCAACACACTGCGAGAAACATGTACCCTGAGGACCAGGGCATGGGCGGCGTCTCCTGCGGGGATCATGCGCGCCAGGGCATTTGAAGAAAAACGCTCTAATGGCCGCCGCAGCCGCTGGAGCAGGAACCGCAGGCACTGCCGCCGTCGGAAGCGGACAGGGGCACATCGGGTTCCACCACAAAGCCCATGTAGGTCAGATCTATTTTCACGCCCTGCACCTGGTTGAGAAGATCCTTGTTGATGCAGAACGTAAAGCCGCCCTGTTCCTCAGTCTGATCCTGATCGTTTGACTCATCCAGAGCCAATGTGAGACGAGGACCGCCTCAGCCGACTGCGGCATATATCCGAATGGTTTGTTTTTTCTTATCCGCAAAATACGCCTCAAGCTCTTTGCGGGCGGTATCCGTAATTTCGAGCATGTTTCCTCCAAGGTTTAAAACAGAAAAGAACTAAGGTTAACGGGCAGGATTGTCAATTGCCGCCAGGGCTTTTCTCCCGCGGCAAAAACGGGTAGAAGTCTTTATGAGACGACTTCTGGCGTCAGGCGAGAGCCTGACGCGGGGCATAGCCGCCGGAAACAAGCCAAAAAACGCGTTTTTTGGCGAAGTGAGCCTCCTGCATCGTCCTCTGGGCGATGCGGGAAATGCGTTCGTGAGCCCCTCGCGCGGCGCTGCCGCCAGTCTGGAGGAGATATGACTTCGATCCTGCTTCTGGAAAAAGATGAAATAGCGCGCATTCTGGATCGCCTGGCCTCTCAGATTCTGGAGCGCCACGCCCAATGCGGGGATGTGATGCTGGTGGGCATCCAGCGGCGCGGCGCGGATCTGGCGCGGCGTCTGGCCCGCCTGGTGGAGAACCGCCTTTCCCGCCCTGTGCCGCTGGGCATTTTGGACATCAATCTCTACCGCGACGACTGGACAAGCCTGGAAGGCAAGCCGCATATCGGTCGCTCAAGCATTCCGGGCAGCGTGGACGACAGCGTGATCATCCTTGTGGACGACGTGCTGTTCAGCGGGCGCACGGTGCGCGCGGCCCTTGAAGCCCTGATGGATTATGGCCGTCCCAGGGCTGTGGAGCTGCTGGTGCTCATAGATCGCGGGCACCGGGAACTGCCCATCCATGCCGATTATGTGGGCCGGGCGGTCAATACCGGCAGGCACGAGCATGTGGACGTTCTGCTGGAAGAACGCGACGGCGAGGACGCCGTGCGCCTGACATCCGGAGAGCCCGGACAACCTTTGGCGCAGCCGTAGCCGCGCTTCGGGCCCTGCGGCAATTTCACGCGCGCGGGGCGTGCCGTTGCCCCGATGCCGCGGCGCGGCCCAGCCTGACACGCCCGCAGGGAGCGACGCCTGCCGGGGCAGGACAATTCCGCGCAAAAACTTTTGTTTTTTGCGATCACCATCAACGTGCAAGGAGCTGAACATGCTGCTGCGCAAGACCTGACGCGAAATACGCGGCTTCACGGCGTGGAGCGTATGCGGACGGCGGCGCGGGATGCGGCATCGGTTCTTTGCAAAATCCGCCTGATTCCCCGGTTTTCCCCGTCCGCGCACGGCGCGATCGCAATGCGATCGGCGGTGGAAAACGGGCGCACGCGCGCCCACAACCTGGGGGTTCACATGAAATCGGGCTTTAACATCTTTGCCACAACCACGGGCATAGTGGTCACCGGGCTGGTGTTCGGCGTTCTGGCCGTGCTGCTTCAGCAGGCGGGCAACCCGGGCAACATGGGCATCTGCGTAGTCTGCTTCAACCGGGACATCGCGGGGGCCGTGGGCCTGCATCGGGCCGCCGTGGTCCAGTATTTGCGGCCTGAAATACTGGGCATGGTTCTCGGCGCTTTTCTGTCCGCCCTGGCTTTCGGCGAGTACAAGCCGCGCGGCGGCTCCTCCCCGATCCTGCGCTTTTTGCTGGGGGCCATTGCGGGCATCGGCGCGCTGGTTTTTCTGGGGTGCCCGTGGCGCGTTATTCTGCGTCTGGCGGGCGGCGACGCCCATGCGCTTTTCGGCCTGGCCGGCCTGATCGTGGGCGTGGGCATCGGCACGCTGTTCTTTCGCAAGGGTTTTTCCCTGGGCCGCAGCCAGGGGCAGGGAAAAATATCGGGCCTGATCCTGCCTGCGATCATGCTCGGCCTGACAGTACTCTATCTCATGGACCCGCAGATTCCCGGCGAGCCCAAAAGCGGCGTGCTCTTTTATTCCATAAAGGGCCCCGGCTCCCAGCACGCGCCCTTTCTCTTCTCTCTGGCGGCGGGCCTGATTGTGGGCTTTCTGGCCCAGCGCAGCCGCTTCTGCACCATGGGCGCCATGCGCGACGTGCTGCTCTTCAATGAGTGGCATCTGGCCCTGGGTTTTCTGGCCATGCTGGGCTCTGCCCTGGTGCTGAACCTGAGTTTCGGCAGCTTCCACTGGGGTTTTGAAAATCAGCCTGTTGCCCAGCCCAATGACCTCTGGAACTTTTTGGGCATGGTCACCGCGGGACTGGCTTTCGCCCTGGCCGGAGGCTGCCCCGGCCGCCAGCTTTTCATGGCCGGCGAAGGGGACAACGACGCCGCGATCTTTGCCCTGGGGCTGATCGTGGGCACGGCAATGGCCCATAATTTCGGCATGGCTTCCAGCGGAGCGGGCATCGGCCCGCACGGCGCGGCCGCCGCATTGAGCGGTCTTGCGATCTGCCTGTGCATTGGCTTTTACAACTGCAAGCGAGGCGCCTGATGGCTACACTTATTGATACCCGCGGGCTCTCCTGCCCGCAGCCGGTCCTGCTCTTTCTGAACGCGGTCAGGGAAAATGCCGCCGGTCCCTTCAGCGTGCTGGTGGATAATGACGCGAGCCTTGAAAATGTCAGCCGGGCTGCCCGCAACCAGGGCTTCGCCGTGCAAACCGGCGAGGAGAGCCCGGGCGTGACCCGCCTGGAGATCAGCAGGCCATAAGGAAAAGAAGATTCCGCTGTGCCGGCGGGAATGTGGGGCGCGATCGCGCCCCACACCTTGCGCGCTGCCGCGGCAGGCTGAAAAGCAGGCTTGCGGGCAAGGGCCACGCCGCTCGCGGGCGGCGGGCGCTGTGAAGTGCGGAACTTCCAAAGATCAGGCGTGCAAAGCCGGGGAAAATTCATGACGCACAGGCATCCGGGCCTGCTCCGAACATTGGCTCAAAAACTCCGCGCCGCGCTGTTCGGCAAGGCGGCATCCAGGCAGGCGGGCCTCAGTGATAAAGGCCTGCTGGTTTTCTCGCACACCGGCGAGGTGATCCGGGCTGAAGCCCTGCTGCGCAAGGCCGGTTTTCCGGTGGAGGTCAAAGGCCCGCCGCCCTGGTTGCGCACGGGCTGCGACATGGTGGTGCTTTTTCCGCTGATCAGCCGAGCGGCTGTAGCCAACATCCTTATGCAGAGCAACATCACGCCCTTGCAGACGGCCAGCGTCCAGGACGCCCTGCTGGAACCCGTCTCGCTGTTTCAGACGCAACGCCTGGGTCACTGGCTGATGGTGCGCGCGGCCAATATGAAAATCACCATTGATCTCACGGATGATCGGATCGTCAATATTTCCGGCGGCGGCTGCCCGGATGTGCCCTGGCTGGCCCAGAATCTTTGCGGCCTGCCCCTGAGCCAGGCGCCCGAACCCTTGAGTCTTGGACAAACCCTGTGCTGTTACAGCTTGCAGAAAGCCTTTGAAGAAATACGGAGGCAACGGCAATGTGGCTGATCACGGGCACCCTGCCTGATCCGGACTTCGCGATCCATCCCGATGCCGTGCAAGCCAGAAGCCGGGTGGAAAGCAATGCCCTGATCCTGCCAGACGGCCGCGCCGTTCCGGTGCAGCGCGGCACGGCGGCCCTGGCGGCCACGGCTTTGCTGGCGTGCGAGGCTTACGGTTTCCCGCTCCCCGGCCTGCTTTTGGCCGGAGATACGGGACAGGGAACAGGGAGTCGGCGGATTTACGCCTGGCTTGTAACGCATTTGGCAAAGTTGGCTCCCGCCGGCCTCACCTTCCACTATCTTTTTCCGGATCTGGACTGGCACAACCGCGTGCTGATGGCTTTGCAGGCTTTGGAGCGGAAACCCATGCTGGCGGCTGACGCGGGCTTCATGTATGTGGCGAAAATGAGCGGATATGCCGACGCCTATGATCTCTTCACGCCGGATCTGGGCGAACTGGCTTTTCTGGCGGATGAAAAAGCGCCACATCCCTTTTATACGCGCGGCTTTCTGCTGGCTGAGGAAGACAACGTGCCCGAACTGCTCCAACGCGCCCGGCGTCACGGCAATTGCCCAAGCCATATGATTGTCAAGGGCAGCACCGATTATATTGTCTGCAACGGGGAGATCGCGGCCAGAGTGTCGCAGCCGTCGGTTCCGGCCATGGAATGCATCGGCGGCACCGGCGATCTGGTCACGGGGCTGGCCACAGCCTTTCTTGCCGGGGGCGTACCTCTCTGCCGCGCCGCCGAGGCCGCGGCGCGGGCCGCCCGGCTGCTGGCATGGGAATGCGCGCCCACGCCCTCCACCCAGGTGGGAGAGCTGATCAGGCGTCTGCCGCCGGTCTTGCGCGCGCGCAAGAAGGAAATTCTCGGAGATTCAGCCTGAGCCGGGATGCCCTTGAAAATGCCCCAGAGCATTTTGCTTTTGCAATTATTCAATTTCAAAAGCGGCGCTGCCATCATTTCGCGTCCAGAGCGCGGTCTGGACGCTCATTCGGCGCGGGCGCCAGCTAACGCTGTCGCCAGAGCGGTTTAGCTAGAGCATTTTCACTTTTATTTTATTTAGAAATCGTTTAGATTGCAGAGATGAAATTTGCATCTGAAGAAATCCGAATCAAGGCTGTTCATGCGTATCTTGATGGAAAAGCAACAGCCAGGCAATTGGCAGATATTTTAGGTTATACCCCGGCTAGCATCTGCAATTGGGTCAGAGCTTACCGTGAAAACCAACGATTATCAGCC
>NZ_JAAKEI010000003.1 GCF_011039085.1 Desulfovibrio sp. ZJ369
GCGACCCGGCAGGGCGGCGGGAGGCCATACGCGAGATTGCCCGGTGGAATGAAAAGATGAAAGACGAAGGCAAACCGCACATGCTGATCTCGTTCAAGGATGTCATGCGGCGCGTGAAGGCCAGAAGACGGCAGAACCGGGTAAGCGGCAAGCAAAAGGAAAAGGGAGCCCGCCAGGCTGAAATCTGGGGCATTTGAGCGGGAAGGGCCGGAGCATGGAAGCTCCAGCCCTTTTCGTTTAGCCGTGAATCAGCTTTTCCGCTTCCATGAAGGCGCGGAACATGTGCTCAATGGCGATCATATTGTGATTGATGGACATGAAGAACGCATCGACGGATTGCCCGAGCGATTCTGAGAAGGCGCGCTGGACTTCACCAAGGTTCTGCCCGTTCCCGTGGGAAAGGCCCATTTGCATGACGGCCTTCAAGTCCACGCTTGCCTTGAAAAGACTGCCACGCAGGTTCAAGATTTCCGCCATGCAGGATGCGCCCGCTTCTGCGAGGGGTGGATAGCCGGCAGGGAGGGCCTTGGGCTTGGGGTTTTCCAACGTCTGCCGCACGATTTCCATCTTCGTGAGATATGCAATGGCCTCGCTCATGCGCGATTGTGGCAACTGGCAGTAGCGGGCAATGCGAAAATGGTTGTTGAAGCGGCTCCAGATCTGGGGGAACAGCCCTTTGGGCCGCGTATCGGCCGGGATGGATTCCACCCGCGCCTTGACCAGCGCCCGAAGGGTGCATTGCTGGTCGGGCGTGAGTGGGGCATCGGAATTTTGGGTGGAACGTTCCGCCCGGCCCTTCATCCAGTAATTCCAGAGTACGTCGTCGCTCTCGGCCTGATAGAGCTCAATCTTGGCCCGAAGCTCGGGGCGCACCTTCTTGGAGTTGATGCTGTTCAGCCAAGCAGGGAGTTTGCGCACGGGCATGGACAACATTTCGCGTTCGATGCCGTCTTGGGCAACCGTAGAGATCATCTCTACAGTCCAACGCTCCTTGTTGGCCTTGAGCTTTACCGCTTGGCCGCCCCAGTCAAGCCCCATGTTTTCGACAATGGGGCGCATGGGCGTGAAAGGTTGGTTTTGGTAGTCGATACAAAAGATGGTGTCACCGTGAAAGGTGACGGGGGAAAGCTGGCACATACGGCCTCCGTTTGGTTTTCTCATTCCCTTTGCGTTGCCCAAAGAGAAAGACCGGGAGCTGAGAACCGCCAAACGAACGGCAGGGGCATTACTGCTACCCTACTCCCGGCCAATATGTGCGTGAATATATCACGCCATAGGGCACGAAAAAAGCCATTGACAAACGGAATGGCGACCGTCGTTTGGGGAGTTTCTCAGGCTCCGTGCGGCCACCACGCCACAAAACGCGGGAAATGTCAACCACTTTTTTCGAGAGAAAATACTTGATAAAAATTTATATTGTAAATATATTTTATTTACGAAAGGAGAGAAAAGCATGAAATTTGTCTGGGACGCCCAAAAAGCTGCCATAAACAAACGTAAGCACGGGGTCTCCTTTGAGGAAGCACAGACTGTCTTTCAAGACTGTGACGCATTGAGAATTTTCGACCCTGATCATTCGGAGGATGAAGACAGATTTTTGCTCCTCGGTCTGAGTTCGGTTCTCCGTTTGCTGGTAGTCTGTCACTGTTATCGTGAAAACGATGAAAAAATCAGGATTATTTCGGCACGGAAGGCATCAAAATCCGAATTGACAACGTATGAACGGAGGAAATAGCCATGCGGGATGAATACGACTTTTCCAATGGTATCAAAAACCCTTATATTAAGCCGCAAAAAACAACGGTAACCATCCGACTTGACACGACAGTGGTTGAGTATTTCAAAGGTTTGTCGGAGCAGATAAACATACCTTATCAGACATTGATCAATGCTTACCTCGCCGATTGCGCGGCGAAGCAACGGAAGCCCGTGTTAAGTTGGGGGGAATAGCGATGCCGGGTGTTCACAACCGCCAAACAGGAACGGCTTTTGAGCGGGAAGGGCCGGAGCATGGAAAAGCTGCGTATCTCTTGGGGGGTAGTAAAAAGGGGGAACTGATGGGGTAACAAAGTTTTTTTATGTTTATTTTATATAATAAATTTACCATGATATAGAAAAAGTTTTCAAGCCTCCCTTGCTACCAGAATGTAATCCCATCCGGGTTTCTATAACCCCGAAAGCCTTGAGAACAGGGGTTTTCGGGGTTCTTTGCTTTCTCGTGGCACCCGGTCCCAGGAACAGGCCACAAAGGTCAGGGAGCTCTTTTACTTTGCAGCCCCTTGGAACGCGCAATGCCCGGCATGGCTTTTTCCGTCCCCTGAGACGCTCGCGTAAGGGCATGATCTTTCTGTCTTTTCTTGTGAAGAAGAAACCCATGAGCCTGTCAGAAAGCCATAGCCAGAGCGTTCAGCTCATTTCATGAGCAAAACCTCTACTGCCGCGGGCTGCGCGCCGGGCACGAAAAACAGCACAGTTGCGCCACTGTGCCCTGTACCGCATACTTTTCAGGGGACGCGCACGCTCACTGGCCCCGGTCTTTGCCGAGGGTCTTTTGTATGCGCCGTCTTTGCCGTCATCCGCGCTGCTCGAAAATTATTCACCTGTATAAAAGTTATACATCTTTCCATGCCCTGAGGCACGCGCACCTCGCTGAAAGTGCCGTTGCCTGATCCGGGCCGGGAAAAGGGGCCGCGCCTTCATTGTTTTTTACGGGCATCCGGTATATGATTGTCCGCTTGGAGCACAAAGCCCAAGTTTGAAGGAGCGGGAATATGACCGAGGAAAAAATAGAGACCCCAGCGCCGGAAGACGCTATAGAAGATTTTGCCGCCCTGCTGGCGGCCCACAGCGCATCGTCCGAGCGTTTGCAGCCGGGCCAGAAAGTCAGCGGCACGGTGATTGCCGTCACCGGCGAAAGCGTCTTTGTGGACGTGGGCATCAAGGTTGACGGGATCATGGAGCGCAAGGACATTCTGGATGCCCAAGGCCAGGAAAGCGTCGGCCCGGGCGACAGCGTGGAAGCCTGGGTCATTGGCGTTTCCCCGCAGGAGATCCGCCTTTCCCGCTCCATGAGCGGCAGTGGCGTGGCCGCTCTGGAAGAGGCCCGGGACGCCGGGCTGCCGGTGGACGGCCGGGTAACCGCCGTGTGCAAAGGCGGCTACAGCGTAGAGGTCCTCGGCAAAACGGCTTTTTGCCCGGGCAGTCAGATGGATGGCGCGGCCCTGGGCGATGCGGACTCCCTGGTGGGGCGCACCCTGCAGTTTTTGATCATCCGCGTGGAGAACAGGGGCCGCAATGTCGTGGTCTCACGCCGCGCCCTGCTGGAGCGTGAACGCCTTGAGCAGCTTGAGGTCCTTCTTGAACGTCTGAAAGTCAACGACACTGTGGAAGGCCGCATTTCCCGCCTGGCGTCCTTTGGCGCATTCATGGAACTGGCCCCGGCAGTGGAAGGCATGATCCATCTTTCCGAGCTTTCCTGGTCGCGCGTGGGCGCGGCGGATGAAGTCGTTTCGCCCGGGGATGTGGTCAGAGCCAAGGTTCTGGCGATCAGCAAGAACGACAAGGGGCAGGTGCGGATTTCCCTTTCGCGCAAGCAGGCCCAGGGCGATCCCTGGCTGGAGGCGCCGGAGCGGCTCAAGGCCGGAACCGTGGTGCAGGGCAAGGTTATGCGCCTGGCCCCGTTCGGCGCATTTGTGGAACTGCTGCCCGGCGTTGAAGGCCTGATTCATATTTCCGAAATGTCCTGGGGCAAGCGGATCAACAAACCCGAGGAAGTGCTCAACGTGGGCGAAACCGTTTCCGTGAAAATCAAGGACGTGAACGCGGACGCCCGCCGTATCAGCCTGAGCCTGCGCGACGCCGAAGGCGATCCCTGGCAGGACGCGGCCCAGCGCTTTGCCGTGGGCGCGACAGTCAGCGGCACTGTGGAAAGCCGTACCCAATATGGTTTGTTTGTATCCCTGGCGCCGGGCATCACCGGGCTTTTGCCCGCAGGCGTCATGAAAAACGCCAGGAATGCAGGGCAGTACGGCAAGCTTGACAAAGGCGACGCCGTCACCTTGGTTGTACAAAATATAGACAGCGCGGCGCGGCGCATCAGCCTTGCGCCCGAGGGCACGGAAGCCGCGGCCATGGCCGACGACAAAGCCTGGAAGCAGCATGCTTCATCCAAAGCGGCATCCGGCGACGCGGGTTTGGGCATTATGGCACAGGCCTTGCAAAATGCTATGAAAAAAAAGTAACGAGGAGCGTTTCCATGACAATACAGAAATACCTTGCCGCTGCTTTGGCCGTGATCTTTCTTGCGGCAGGGCAACTCGCCCAGGCGGCAGGGCTGCCCGATTTTACCGAGCTGGCGGCCAAAAGCGGCCCGGCGGTCGTCAATATCGGCACCGAGCGGAAAAGCTCAGGGGGCGGCCCCGAAGACTTCTTCGGGGAGATGTTCCGCAACATGCCTCCCGGCTTTGAAAAATTTTTTGAACAGTTCGGCGGCAGCAAGGGCCGTGGCGGCAAACGGCCGCAGATGAAGCAGAAATCCCTGGGTTCGGGTTTTCTTGTCTCCGCGGACGGCTATATCGTCACCAATAATCATGTGGTGGCCGACGCCGACGTCATTCATGTCACCCTGGATGAAAGCAACGGCAAAAGTGAAACCTTGAAGGCCACGCTGATTGGTTCGGATGAGGAAACCGATCTGGCCCTCTTGAAAGTGGAAACGAAAAAACCTCTGCCGTTTCTTGTGTTCGGCGATTCCGACGCGCTCAAGGTAGGCGAATGGCTGCTGGCCATCGGCAACCCATTCGGCCTGGATCATACCGTGACCGCGGGCATTCTGTCGGCCATGAACCGCGATATCCGTTCCGGCCCGTTTGACAATTTTCTGCAGACCGACGCCTCCATCAACCCGGGCAACAGCGGCGGACCGCTGCTGAACATGGCCGGGCAGGTCGTGGGCATCAATACGGCGATTATCGCCAGCGGCCAGGGCATCGGCTTCGCCATCCCCAGCAATATGGCCGCCAAAATCATTGATCAGATCAAAAGCGGCAAAAAGATCAGCCGCGGCTGGATCGGCGTCAGCATTCAGGATGTGGACGAAAATACCGCCAAAGCCCTGGGGCTTGCTGAACCCAAGGGCGCGCTGGTGGGCAACGTCATGGAAAACGAGCCTGCCGCCAAAGGCGGCGTGAAAGACGGCGATGTGATTATCGCCGTGGACAAGAAAGACATCGAAGACGCTTCGGCCCTGCTGCGCGCCATTGCGGACAAAGCCCCGGGCAGCCCCGCGGTGCTGACTGTCTGGCGCGACGGCAAGAACTATGATCTTACAGTGACGCTCGGCGAGCGCAAATCTTCCCAACTTGCGGACAGCCGCCCCGGAAAAGGGCAGAAGCAGCGCAATGAAGGGCTTCTCGGCCTGGCGGTGCGGCCTTTGAACAAGGACGAACGCCGCGAGCTGCGGCTCAACAAGGGCGAAGGTCTGCTGATCGTGGACGTGACCCCCGACAAGCCTGCCGCTGAAGCTGATCTGCGCCCCGGCGACGTGATTCTGAAAGCCAATCTGAAGCCCGTGAACAGCGTGGAAGAGCTTTCCAGAATCGTCAACGAGGAAGGCGTCAAACGCGGGGCAATCATGCTCCAGATCGAACGCCGCGGCGACGTGTATTTCCGTACCGTGCCTTTGCCGCAAAAATAAGCCTTTTACCGTTTTGCATACAAGGGGGCTTCGGCCCCCTTTTTTTGTTGCAGCATAGCTTGACATACATCAAATAATGTTGAATTATCAATCTATGCAAAGCAAGCAGGCGAGTAAAATTTTTGAGGCGCTCTCCTCCGATGTGCGATTGGACCTGTTCCGACTGTTGGTGAAGAATGCTCCTGAAGGTCTTGTGCAGGGGGATATTGCCCGGCAGCTCGCTATTCCCCCGACCAACCTTTCTTTTCATCTGAAGGCCATTGTGCAAAGCGGGTTGGTGGACGTGGAAAGAGAAGGCCGCTTTATGCGTTACAAGGCCAATATACCGCTGATGCTGCAAATCGTGGGCTATCTGACGGAAGAGTGCTGTTCGGGTAATCCGGAAGCCTGTCGCCGCTTCAGGCAAGCCAGCCCCGTAAAGGACGGCATACTGCCGAAACGCTAGGCCAGGGGCATGAGGATTTTTTTTACGAAAACATTTCAACTAATCAACATTTATTGCTCTATAGGATGAGGTCGCCATGTCTGCCACTCCCAAAACTCCGGGCTGCTGTTGTGCGTGCGCTTCACAGCCCACGGCCCCGATTGAAAACCCGAAAGGCTGGAACGGCAAATATTTTGCGACTGTCGCGGGTCTGGCCGCGCTCTGGTGGCTTGTCTATTCCTCTGTTTTGCCGGCTTCGCACTGGCTGGTATTCAAGGTACTCGGCCTTGACCCGGATTCGCATTGGGGCTTGTCTTTGGAGTTTTTCCTGTACGACACGGTGAAAATACTCCTGCTGCTGGTGGCCCTGATCTACGGCATTGCATGGATTCGCGCCTCGCTCAATGTCGAGCGGGTCAGGGATTTTCTGGCGGGCAAGCGGCGCGGCCTCGGCTATTTCCTGGGCGCGACTTTCGGCGCGGTCACGCCGTTCTGTTCCTGTTCCAGTATTCCGCTGTTTCTTGGATTCACTACGGCGCGTATTCCCATCGGCATTACCATGTCCTTTCTGATAACCTCGCCGCTGATCAATGAAATTGCGGTTGTATTGCTGTGGGGGCTGCTCGGCTGGAAATTCACGCTGATGTATGTGCTGGTCGGCATGGCGGCAGGCATCATCGGGGGTTTTGTCATGGACGGCCTTAACGCAGGCCGTTGGTTGCAGCCGTTTATCCTTGAAACGCTGGAGAAAGCTCCGGCGTACCATTTTATCAATGAAGCAGGAGGGGGACAGAAACTGACCATACGCCAACGGCATTCCTTCGCTTACAGCGAGACTGCTTCCATTTGTAAGCGGGTCTGGAAGTGGGTGATCATGGGCGTGGGTATCGGCGCGGCACTGCACGGTTTCGTGCCGGATAACTGGTTTGCGGATAATCTTGGATCCGGGGAATGGTGGTCGGTTCCGGCGGCGGTACTGGTGGCTATCCCGTTGTATTCCAACGTCACCGGCATTATTCCGATTATGGAAAGCCTTTTGACGAAGGGGCTGCCCATTGGCACGACTCTGGCTTTTTGCATGAGCGCAGTTGCGGCGAGCATACCGGAAGTTATGATGCTCCGGCAGATTATGACCATCAAGCTGCAAGCGACGTTCATAGGCTATTTGTGGGTGATCTTCACAGTACTGGGCTGGCTGTTCAACATCCTTGGCCCGTATATGGTTTAATCAACTGGAGAAAGACAATGGAAATCAAAATATTCGGCCCTGGCTGCGCCCGTTGCACGGAAACGGAAAATCTGGTGAAAGAAATAGCTGCGACCAAAGGCGGAAATATCACAGTGCAAAAAGTATCTGACCTTAAAGAAATGATGGCGGCGGGCATCATGTCTACCCCGGCCATAGCTGTTGACGGCGTGGTGAAATCCAGCGGCAGGGTTCCCGGCAAAGAAGAAATTGCGGCCTGGATTGACAGCGCTTCCGGCGCGGCTGCTGCAGGCACAACCGGTGCTTGCTGCTGCGGCAAGACAACGCCGGAGAAAGAAATCCCGAAAGTCCGCTGAATAGCTTGACTTTCGGGATTCAAATGGCTGTTGCCGGATGAACTGATGGTGGAGGCGGGGGGAATTGAACCCCCGTCCGCGAACATTCCACGCGAAGCATCTACAGGCTTAGGTCAGAATTATATCTCGTTGTATCGGTAGCCCCGGACCAGGCGCGCTACAACAAGCCCGCCGGTAACATCTCACGAAAAACCCCGGCGAGCGCCGGTTTTCGCCAGCCTGATGCATGTCGCCGACCGGGATTATCAGGCGTGGTCCCGATCAGCGCGACCGGCTTTGCGGTCAGTGCTTATCTGTTTTTAGGCAGCGTAAGCGTAGTCGTAATCGTTGTTGGCAATTACTGCTGTTGCCGCTTTTTTACGAGGCCAGCGGCGCCTCGGCCTGCCACTCCGGTTTCTACGTCCCCGTCGAAACCAGTGCGCCCCCTTATTGGGAATACTGCATATAGTAAACAGTTTATGCGGGATTGGCAAGCTCAACGCACATAGAAATGCGAGAGGGAACCCTTGAGGCACATATGGTAACGCCCGAAAAGCGGGTTTTCCGGCGAGCTTTCCGGGCTCTTCAGAGCTTCATGAGCCTGCCGCGCCACTTCCACGCCGCGAGAGAGCAAAGCCAGACGGGCCAGCTCCTGAAAGCGGCGTTGCAATACAGGGGCGCCGGCAATGAGCTCGCATAATTTTTCGGCATCGCCGTCTTCGCCTTCCACCACCAGCCGGCCTTCCGGCGAAAGGTACAGATGCAGCCGGGTTTCACCTTTCAGTGTGTCCGCGGCCATCTGATTGTTAAGAATTTCCATGAAGGATTCCTGCAAACAGTCCAGGCGGGCTTCCAGGGCATCTGAAAGCTCCTGCCCATTGCGCGACAGCATGCGCAGCATGAGGGCCGCGTCGTCCGCAAGCTCCGACAGCGCGGCCGTTTCCGGATCGGGAACGGCAATGCCGTGAATCGCCTGAACGCCGGTTTGCATGTGGACCATACTGGCGAGCTGATTGTGGCTGTCGGTATTCACAGGATCCTCCACTCACGTTTGCGTCGTTTCAATCCCAAGCGCGTACAAAACCACGGTCATTTTTTCCGTGAGGCGCGTTGCCCTGACGTAAGCAAAATGGATGCCAGAAGCAGCGCCGGCAGGCTCTTGTTTGAAAAAGTCTAGAAAATATTCAGATATTTTGCAAAGTTGGAAAGGCAGGGGGGCACTGAGCCGGAAAAAACGGAAATTGTAACGCGACCGTCAAGAGACGGACTCGGCGGCGCAAAAAGCCTGCTCCCCCTTCGCATGGGCAAAAATTGCCTTGAAAACACGGGGAAGAGCGGCGGTGCGGGAGAAAAGGAAAAATCAATCAGCCAAAGAGCGCGCCAGGGCTTCGCCCTGAGCCCCGCCCCCGGCCATGCGGGCAAGTTCGGCGTAGCGCGCGGGCCCGTCAAGCGGCGTGCACAGCGTAAAGGTCGCGGCCTCTTTGACGACCTTGCTGATCTGAAAATGCTTCTGCGCCCGCGCGGCCAGTTGCGGCCAATGGGTGATCAGGAGCATCTGGCGCTTTTTGGCCAGAGCATAGAGTTTTTCGGCCAGCTTGTTCAGCGTGAGCCCGCCCACGCCGGCATCCACTTCGTCAAAAATATATGTGGCGCTCTCCGCGCTGGGCTGCACACTGGTAAGCGCCAGCAGAAAACGCGAAAGCTCGCCGCCCGATGCAATCCGATCCAGCGGCTGCGGAGGCTGCCCCGGATTGGGAGCCCAGAGAATGCGCACCTTCTCGTCGTTGATGCCCGGCCAGAGCTCATGCGCGACAAAGTCCGGAATAACCCGGACCTGTTCGGAAAACCCCAAGCCGCGCAATTCATTCTCAAGGTTCTGGGCAAAGGCGGCCGCGGATTCACGGCGCAAAGGCCTGATCCGTGCCGTGACTGCCGCGAGTTTTTCCGCCAGGGCGGATTCTTCTTTGGCGAGGCGCGAAAGATCCAGGCCGCAGACATCCAGAAAGGAAAGATTCTCGGTGATTTCCTCGCGCAAGGAGAGTATTTCCGACAGGCTGCGGCGCAGTTTTCGTTTGAGCTGAGCCAGGGCAAAAAGGCGCGCCTCGATCTTGTCCATGTCCAGTTCTTCATCCGGCAGGGGCGGGCGGCGCAGATGGTTGCTCAGATGCGAAAGCTGCTCCCGCAGGGCGGACACGGCTTCGGCGTCAGGGGTGAGCGCCGGGTCGTCGCGGCTCATGGCATGGATGAGCTTTTCAAAACTGCCCAGAAGATCCAGAAGGCCCACATTGTCGCCGCCGTGCAGCAATTCCAGCGCGTTTTCATAATTTTCGCGCAGATGCTCCACTGAGCGGGACTTGGCGCGCAATTCTTCAAGTTGTTCTTCCTCTCCTTCTTCAGGTGATACTTTATCTATTTCCTGCTGCTGCATTTCAAGCAGATCCCGCCGCTCCGCGAGACCGGCCTGTTTTTCCTGCAACGCCTCGCGCCTGGCTGCAAGTTCATGCAAGCGATCGAGCAGGTCGTCGCGCTCCCGCAAAAGTTCCGGGCAGGGCAGGGCGCTTTCCATCAAGCGGGCCTGAAAAGCGGGCTGCAAAAGCTGTTGCTGCCCGTGCTGGCTGGTATGCGTGATCAGGCGCGCGCGCAATTCCCTGAGGCTTTCCTGCGAGCGCAATTCGTCGTTGATGTAGAGTCTGCTGCGCCCGGTCTCCGCCAAAAGCTCGCGGCGCAGCACCAGATCCTGTTCCTTGAGGGTGAAAAGCGCTTCCACCTGGGCGCGTTGCGCGCCGGGGCGCACCATATCCGCCGTCAGCCTCTCGCCCAGCAGAAAACCCAAAGCTTTCAGGACGAAACTTTTCCCGGCCCCGGTTTCCCCGGTCAGCACATTCATGCCCGGCGAAAAATCCAGTTCCATGTCTTCAATGAGGGCCAGATTGCGGATGCGTAGATATTCCAGCATATTTTCAACAACTTATCGTAATAAAATCGACGCTGCCAACAATACGCAACACGCGCCGCGGGCCCGGCTTGCGTCCGCCGCGCCCCCCGCGCACCGGAAAAAATAGCAAAATCGACGCGTCAAGGCAAAGCCGGGTTTATTGCCTGAGCCTCGGGTCCAGCATGTCGCGCAGGCTTTCGCCCAGAAGATTATAGCCGAGCACGGTCACCAAAATGGCCAGACCCGGATAAAAGGAAAGCCAGGGCGCGGTTTCAATGGCCGCCTTGCCTTCCATGAGCATATTGCCCCAACTGGCCGTGGGCGGCTGCACGCCAAGCCCCAGAAAGCTCAGGCTCGATTCGACCAGAATGGCTCCGGCCACGCCCAGCGTGGCCGTGATCAGCACCGGCGCAAGGGCATTGGGCAGAATATGCCGCAATAAAATACGCCGGGTGGGGCTGCCGGCCAGGCGCGCCGCGGCCACGAATTCCCGCTCGCGCAGGCTCAGCGTGTCGGCGCGCACCAGCCGCGTCACGCCCATCCAGGAGGTCAGGCCGATGACTATCATGATGTTGGTCAGATCCGGCTCCAAAAAGGCAATCACCGCAAGAATCAGAAAAAAGGAAGGGAAGCAGAGCATGATGTCCACCACGCGCATGGTGGCCTCATCTACCCAGCGCCTGAAATAACCGCTGATCAATCCCAAACAGGTGCCGATGCTGATGGAGATGCCCACAGCCACAAAGCCCACCCAGAGCGAAACCCGCCCGCCGTAGAGCAGGCGCGAAAGAACATCCCGGCCCAGGCGATCCGTGCCCAGCCAGAAGCGGGAGGAGGGCGGCGCGAAGATTTCGTTCAGATGCTGTTGCGCAGGATCGTACGGCGCCAGCACCGGAGCAAACAGCGCCAGCAACGACACGCCCAGCACGATGAACAGGCCCAGCGCAAGCATAAGGTGGCGGGTCAGCAGTTTTTTCACGACGCGGGGGAGCATCAGTTTTTCTCCCTGGCGGAGCGGATGCGCGGATCCGCCAGCCCGTAGCAGACATCGGCCAGCACATTGCCCGCCAGCGTCAGCACAGCGCCCAAAACCAGATTGCCCATGATCATGGTATAATCGCGGGCCATGACTGCGGTGTAAAACAATTGCCCAAGGCCGGGCAGGGCGAAAATGGACTCAATAATCACGCTGCCGCCGATAAGACCTGGCACGGAAAGGCCGAGCAGGGTGATGACCGGCAAAAGCGCGTTGGGCAAGGCATGTCGCCAGATAATCGCGCCGGGGGAAAGCCCTTTGGCCCGCGCTGTCAGGATATAGTCCTGGCGCAGCACTTCCAGCATGCAGGCCCGCATATAGCGCGACATGCCCGCCAGACCGCCCACGGTATACACCAGAATGGGCAAAGCCAGATGCCGGGCCAGATCGCAGAATTTGCCCCAGGGGCTCAAGGAGGCATAATCCATGGAGGTCAGGCCCGAAATGGGCAGCCATTGAAGATCAATGCCGAAAAACATCATCAGGAGCAGCGCGAGCCAGAAAGAGGGCATGGCAAAGCCCAGAAAAACCAGCACCGTGACCGTGCGGTCCAGCAGGGAGTTCTGCCTGCTGGCCGAGAGGATACCCACCGGGATGGCGATCAGCAGGGTCAGAACCAGGGCCGTCACGTTCATGCCCACCGTAAGAGGCAGGCGCTCCAGAATTTTCGTCAATACCGGCCGGGCGTCGGCGGACATGGAGTTGCCGAAGTCAAAATGCAGCAAGCGCGTGAGCCAGTCCCAATACTGCACATACAAAGGCCGATCCAGGCCATAGAGAGCCTCAAGTCGCTGGCGCGCGGCTTCGCCCGCCAAAGGATTAAGGGTTGTTTCCAGATCTGTGGGCGATCCCGGGGCCAGATGGATGACCCAGAAAGAGATCAGGGTAATGCCCCAAAGCACCAGAAGCATCCAGAGCGTTTTTCCGGCGACGTTCAGGGCAATGCCCGCAAGGCGCGAGCGGCGGCGGGGGGTCAGGAAGGGCAGGGGGCTCATACGGACACATGTCACTCGGTACGGGTCATCCATTGACGCATATCAGCCACTTCCTTTGGCCAGTCCGCGGAAAGGCGCAAGTGCAGAAAGCGGGCGTACAACGCGTCCAGCAGACCGGTACACACTTCCATCAGATAAAATTTTTCCAGCAGCAGGGCATCGGGATCCTCGTCGCTGTCGCTCTTGTCAAGCTTGGGAGTTTTGAGGCTGTTCAGGCTGAAATCCTCGGCCTTGAGGGAGAGCTGAAAGGCAAGTTCATCTTTTTCCAGGCGAATCAGAGCCCGGCTGACCTTTTTGCCTGTGCCGAGCCCGAAGCGCGCTTCGCGCAAGGGCGAAAGCGAGCCGGAAACCGAAGCCGTCTCCCTGGCTTCGCCTTCCCCGCCCTGAACCACAATGCGTTGCTCCATGGAAACGGAAAAAGGCGCGCCCTGGCTGTCTGTAAACGCGCCCGGAGCCGTATCGCTCTGATACCAGAGCCAGGTCAGAAATTCCTGACCCAAAATAGCATCTGTGGACTCGCCGGGATAGGGCATATTCATGAAATGAAGCACTCCTTGCGGTCTGGCGCGCGCTTTTTCAGGGCAATCCGGATCCCCCCGCGCACCACGGGCAATCCGGTCCGGCCGCAGTAGAGCGTTTTGCTACTGAAATTAGCTGAACGCTCTAACTCAGTGGCGCGAACTGTGTGGCTTCCAGTTGATCCAGACGGATCAGGCTTTCTTCATCCAGCAGGGACGCCGCCAGATTATAGGGAGTCAACAGCTCCAGATGCAGCCCGAAGGTTTTCAAAAATTCTTCCAGGAACATGTCAATCATCTTCCCCTGGGTGGAAGCGAACCAGACTTCATTTTTATCCGTGGCCCACAGCACATTGAATTCGCCCGGCACCGGCAGAAAACGCTGGCGCAGACGCAGAAGAACCTGTTCCTTGAGTTCTTTTTTTCGCTCGCGGGAAATAAATGTCTTGTTTTGCTCGCGCATGCGTTCTTTTTCCTGCCGCAGCGCCAGGGCCAGATGTTTTTTCACCACGCCGGCGGGAATGCGCCGCATATCCAGACGCAGGGAAAAGACAAGATACGCGCCTTTCTGGGGCGGAGCCGAGGCCCAATCCGTATCCAGCATGTCCTCAAAGGACGTCCAGCCCTGGGATTGCATTTCCGGAATCTCGTCTATGTCCCGGAAAGCAAACTGCTTCAGCTTGTCGGGAACTTGCGGCCAGAGTTCCGCGGGCACGGGATCCAGAATCCGAAAGCGGCTGAAACTGCATGTGCTGTTGGCAAAGCCCATGAAAACTCCTTGGAAATAATGGCGCCTTCACAGAGGTGTTGTACGTCAGAGCCGCGCAATCTGGCAAGCCCCGGCCAAGGGCAAGCGCATGCGGCGCGCGTGCTTTGTGAGCCCCGAAAGAGAGGGCGGCGAGGTGCTCCCCCGCAGTATTCGGGGATCAAATAAATGTCCCATAATGATAATTATGTAAAATTTTATGTGCGTGGGAATCCGCTGCCGTGGCTCTTGACGCGCCCTCGCTCTTTCTTCACCATATTTCTTCGGTCCAGGGAGGCTGCCATGCCCGAAAAACATACGCCCCAAAAATCATCGCGCCCGTTGCGCCGACACCAGCGCGCCGGTCGGCCCTCAGGCCAGGCCGCCCAGCCTGCAAACCGCGCTTCCCAGGCTCAGCGTCTGGAAACGCCGCCGCAGGACGTTGCGGGAATCCGCCTGAACAAAACCATTGCGCAGGCCGGTTATTGCTCGCGCCGCAAGGCCGATGAACTGATCTTTTCCGGCCGGGTTCTTGTCAATGGTCAGGTCGAGCAAAACCCCGCCCGTCATGTGCTGCCTGACGACGCTGTGCTTGTGGACGGGCGCGCTCTTTCAGCGGCGCAGGAATTTTGCTATCTCATATTGCACAAGCCCGTGCAAACCGTCTGCACGGTACGCGATCCTGAAGGCCGCTCCACGGTCATGGATTATCTGCCCCCTGCCCTGCGGCATCTGCGTCTCTACCCCGTGGGCCGCCTGGACTATTTTTCCGAAGGGCTGCTTTTGTTGACTAATGACGGCGAGCTGGCCCAGCGCCTCACCCACCCGCGCCACCACCAGCCCAAACGGTATGAAGTGCTGGTGCGGGGATCGGCCGATGCCGCGGCGCTTGAGGCCATGCGCCACGGCATGCGCCTGGCCGAAGGCGAAGATCTGCTGCCCGTGGAGGTGGAAAAAAAGGAAACTCAGGGCGGCGACAGCCTGCTGCGGATGGTGCTGCGCCAGGGCGTCAACCGGCAGATCCGGCGGATGTGCCGCGATCTGGGTCTGACTATTCTGCGTCTGCGGCGGGTTGGCCAGGGGCCGTTGACTCTGGGGGATCTCAAGCCGGGCACGGCACGAGAGCTGACGGATACGGAAGTGACGGCTCTGAAAAAAAGCGTGGCGCTGTGAAGGGTTCGCAGCATCCTTTACCAGAGGTTTTTTCTCTCACAGAGCATGGTACCTTTATCATGCTCCAGGGTTTCTCTCTGAATTGAGGAATTTTGTCCTTTCGCAAAAAGCGCAGCCTGACAAAGCTTGAGAGGCAAGCGTCAGCCGCAAGGCGGCACAGCCGCCAACGGCTGACGCGCGCGGCGGGCATGGCTGCCGAGCACGCCTGCGGCTAAAGCAAGAACCAACGCAGAGACAGCCCTCAGGGAATGCAGCTGACCAGCAAGCTTACTCGCCGCCCAGCAATCGTTCCAGAAAGGCAATGGCGTCCTTTTGCACGGCGCACAAATGCTGCTCGCCCTTGAAGCTCTCCGTATAAACCTTGCAGATGGGCTCCGTGCCCGACGGCCGTACTGCAAACCAGCCGTCCTCGCTGATAACCTTAACGCCGCCGATGGGCGCGTCATTGCCGGGCGCGCGCGTCAGGACTCCGGTTACAGGCGAACCGCCCAGGGTTTTCAGGTCAACGCTTTCCGGGGTTATCCCCTTGAGCAGTGTGCGAATGCGTTCGTCTGCCGGGGCATCCAGACGCTGATAGACAGGCGCGCCGAGCCGCTCGGTCAACTTTTGGTAAACTTCACTGGGCGAAGCCTGCTCTACGGCCATAATCTCGGCAGCCAGCAGGCACATCAAGGGGCCGTCCTTGTCCGTGCTCCAGGGGCTGCCGTCAAAGCAAAGAAACGAAGCGCCCGCGCTTTCTTCGCAGCCCATGCCGCAACGCCCGTTCAGCAGATAGGGAACAAACCACTTGAAGCCCACCGGCACTTCCACAACCGGGCGGGAAAGCTCCCTGCCGACTCTGTCCAGCATGGCGCTGGTCACAAGGGTCTTGCCGATGCCGCAATCCGCGGGCCATTGGTCGCGCGACCGGAACAAATGCCAGGCGGCCACGGTCAGATAATGGTTGGGATTCATCAGCTCCTGGCGAGTCACAATGCCGTGACGATCCGAGTCGGGATCGCAGGCAAAGGACAAATCGAAACTTTCACGCATGGTCAAAAGGCGGCTCATGGCGTAGGGCGACGAACAGTCCATGCGGATTTTGCCGTCCTTGTCGCAGGGGACAAAGCGGAATGTGGGGTCAACTTCTTTGTTGACCACAGTGAGATCGAGCTTATACGCCTCGGCAATGGGTTCCCACAAAGAGAGGCTGGCCCCGCCCAGGGGATCCACGCCGAGTTTAAGCCCGGAGGCCGCAATAGCCGCCAGATTCAGAACCTTGGGCAGGTCTTCCACATAGGCGCGGGTAAAGTCGTATTCTTCCACCAGCGAGGAGCTCAAGGCGGCGCGCAAATGCATGAGCTGCACCCCGTGGTTGCCGCTTTCAAGGTACTCATTGGCTTTTGCCTCAATCCAGCCGGTCACGGCTGTCTCGGCCGGGCCGCCGTGGGGGGGATTGTACTTGAAGCCGCCGTCGCGGGGCGGATTGTGCGAAGGGGTAATCACGATGCCGTCAGCCAGGCCTTTTTCGCGCCGCGCATTCCAACGCAAAATGGCATGGGAAATGGCGGGCGTGGCTGTAAATGCCCCGCCCGCGGCAATGCGCACAGTCACATTGTTGGCCGCCAGCACTTCCAGGGCGGAACGAAAGGCGGCTTCGGAAAGCGCATGCGTGTCTCCGCCCAAAAAAAGCGGCCCGT
This sequence comes from Desulfovibrio sp. ZJ369, assembly GCF_011039085.1. GTDB lineage: Bacteria > Desulfobacterota > Desulfovibrionia > Desulfovibrionales > Desulfovibrionaceae > Desulfovibrio. The sequence continues at coordinate 16,743 of NZ_JAAKEI010000003.1, forward strand.
CAATGCTGTTGGCTTTGCGATAATCGCAGACAGCCTGGGTAATGGCGTAAATATGCTCTTCGTTAAAGGTATGCAGCACCGAAGAGCCGCGATGCCCGGACGTGCCGAAGGCCACCCGCTGGGCGGCCACCGCGGGATTGGGAAATTCGGTGTAATACGCGCTGATCAGCGCGGGAATGTGTTCCAGCTTGTCGGGAGCGGGCAAATGCCCTGCGTCAGTGTGAACAACTGCCATGCGTACCTCCAGCGTAGATGCTCCAGTATATGCCGGAACCGGGCGCGGCGCAATCATGAGGGCCTGCTTCTGAAGCGGTTTTCTTTAGCCGCTCCCAGAAAAAAACTTGCTTTTTCACAAGGCATCGGCTATATGAACCTTTCGCGCGGTTACGCCCTCAAGCAAATCGGTACTACACGACGCCGGGCCACGGTTTTGCCGCATTTGAACTGAACTGTTTTTTGCATATACGGAGGACAAGCATGAGCAAGGAATGCGATTTCTGCGGCAAAAAGCCCCAGGTCGGCAATCTCGTGAGCCATTCCAATATCAAGACAAAACGCCGTTTCAATCCTAACCTGCAACGCGTGCGCCATCAGTTCCCGGACGGCAGCGTGCGCACGCTTGTCGTGTGCACCCGTTGCCTGCGTTCCGGCGTGGTGACCAAGCCCGTGGTCCGCAAGCAGGGCTAAAAAATTTATTGCTGCCAGGCAAGCCCCGCCAGCGCGCTGTCGGGGCTTTTTTTGTGCCGCCTGCCCTGGGGTTTTGCCGTTGGGCGCAGCCTTGAGTTCGGCACATCTTTGCGCGACGTGGCGGCAACATGGGGATCAGGCATTTTTGATCATCAACCGAGGCTACTGATGCGCGGCGTCCAACCGCAAGCTTTTCGGCGGCGTGCTCAACGCTGGGTAGTGCGGCGCAGGCCTCGTGCTCTGCCGTCGTTCTGGCGCAACATTACGGGCCCCGGCGGCATCAAAGATTATGTGCAGCGTCGCGACTGGCAACTGGTGCTGAACGCCTGCGGCATCCCCTATGTGTTGAACACGTTCCGCAAGCGTGAGTATATCTATGTGCCTCCCCTCCTGGAGCACTATGCGCTCACAGAGCTGCGCGGCTTTGAAGCCGAGCTGGCACAGGATCGAACGCCGCAGCCTTTGCCCGTGCATGCGCACAGCGTTGTGGCGATCCTTTTTTTACTGCCGCTGATCCTTTGGCACGGCTGGCGCTTCGGGTGGTGGGCTGCGCCGGATTTTTTGCCGCCGCCGAACACCTGGCTTGGCGCGGGCGTACTGGACAACGTGCTTTTGCGCGTTTACGGGCAGGCTTACAGACTGGTCACGGCATTGACCCTGCACGCGAGTCTGCCCCACCTTTGGGGCAATGTGGCCGTGGGCGCGCTGTTTCTGCCCTTGCTGGCCCGTGTGGCGGGGGTGGGCCGCGCCCTCTTGCTGACAATGCTCGGCGGGATACTGGGCAACGCGCTGGCGGCATTGCTGCGGCCCCGATCCACGCTGAGCATCGGCTTTTCCACGGCCCTTTTCGCAACGGTGGGAATTCTGGCGGGCTTTATGGCCTGCCAGCAGAATCAGCGGCGCAAAGCCATGCTGCCGGTGGCCGCCGGAGCGGCCCTGCTGGCCATGCTGGGCACGGAAGGGGAAAACACCGACTACGCGGCGCATGTGTGCGGCCTGTTGTGCGGTCTGGCTTTGGGAATCTGCGAGGCCTGGCGGCTGCGGCGCGGCTGGCCCGCGCTGCCGCAGACAGTGGCGGCCCTGCTGGCGCTGGCAGTGCCGATTCTGGCCTGGTATTGGGCTTTTGCGGTTCGGGGCTGAGGCAAGAAAACTGCCCCGGCCCCGATATGGATTCTAGAGCATTTTGCTTTTGAAATTATTCAATTTCAAAAGCGGCGCTGCCATCATTTCGCCTGAAAAGCGTGGTTTTCAGGCTCATTCGGCGCGGGCGCCAGCTAACGCTGTCGCCAGAGCGGTTTAGCTAATTTCATTAGCAAACCGCTCTGAATCAGGCGGCCGGGCGGCCGATGCAGAAGTAGGCAAAGCCCCACTCCGCCATAAATGCAGGAGAATATAAATTGCGCCCGTCAAAGAGCAAGGGGGCCGTGAGCAGTGTTTTCACGCGCTCGAAATCCGGATTGCGGAACTGGTTCCACTCCGTCACCACGAGCAGGGCTTGCGCGCCCTTGCAGACGGCATATTGATCGTCCAGTATTTCCACCAGCGGATTGCCCTGGAAAACCCTCCGGGCATTGGCCCCGGCAACGGGATCAAAAGCGCGGATGCGCATGCCCGCGTCCGTAAGGGCCTTGACGATGCTGATGGAAGCGGCTTCGCGCATGTCGTCGGTATTGGCTTTGAAAGCCAGGCCCCAGAGAGCCAGCGTCTTGCCTTTGACCCCGCCCTGCGGCGCGAAGTATTCTTGAATACGCTCAGCCATATGCAGTTTCTGGCGGGCATTGACGGCCTCCACCGCAGTGAGCAGCAGAGGGGCGGCCCCCGCCTTTTCCGCAGTGTGGATCAACGCCTTGACATCTTTGGGGAAGCACGATCCCCCATAGCCCACGCCGGGGTAAATGAACTGGTAGCCGATACGCGAATCCGAGCCGATGCCGGCGCGCACGTCGCGCACGTCGGCTCCCACCCGCTCGCAAATGGCGGCAATTTCGTTGATAAAGGAAATCTTGGTGGCCAACATGCAATTTGCGGCGTATTTGGCCATTTCCGCGCTGCGAACGCCCATGACAATCAGCTTTTCGCGCGTGCGGGCAAAGGGCGCGTAAAGTTCGCGCATGACCGCGGCCGCGCGCTCTGAATCCGTGCCCAGAACCACGCGATCCGGCTTCATGAAATCCGCTATGGCATCGCCCTCTTTGAGAAATTCGGGATTGGAAACCACGTCCACATGCAAATCTAGGCCGCGCGCTGCCAGTTCCTTTTCAATCAGCGCGCGCACCTTGTCGGCCGTGCCGACCGGCACAGTGGACTTGTCCACCACGATCAGATCCTTTTGCATGTGCCGTCCGATTTCAGAGGCGACCTGCCGCACATAACTCAAATCGCAGGAGCCGTCAGGCTGGGGGGGAGTGCCCACGCAGATAAAGGCGCAGTCGGCATCGGCAATGCCCTGCTCAAGACTGGTAGTGAAGCGCAGTCGGCCGTCGGCGCGGCTGCGCCGCACCATGGGCTCAAGGCCTGGCTCGAAAATATGCACGGAACCGGCATTAAGTTTATCGACCACGGCCGGATTGACGTCCACGCAGGTTACGGTGTTGCCCATTTCCGCAAAGCAGGCCGCGCTGACCAGGCCCACATAGCCTGTCCCGATAATGCACAGTTTCATGAATGATGCTCCCCTGCGTTCCCGGCAGCCGGGCGCGCTTGACGTACCGGCCGGGAACGGGTCAGAATAGGTGTAGTGAATGTATCAGTATAAACGAAATTTCAGCGGCGGGCAAGCGTCAGACTACGGTCGGGCGCTTGGGTCTTCGGCAGCGGAGCGGCTATGATTGTGGGCTTGGGCATAGATATGACGGAACTGGCGCGCCTTGAGGCCATCTACCGAAAATTCGGCCTCCGGTTCCTGGAAAAAATCCTGACTCCCGCTGAACTGGCGGCTTTGCCCGCGCATCCTATCTCCTACCTGGCCGGGCGATTTTCGGCCAAAGAGGCGGCGGTCAAGGCATTGGGCACAGGCTTCAGCAACGGGATCGGGCCGCGCCAGATCGAAGTCGGTCACGATGCGCAGGGAGCTCCGCAATTACGCCTGCTGGCTGAGGCCGAAAACCGCGCGCGCCAGTTGGGCGTCAAACGCTGTCACCTTTCCATCAGCCACGAGCGTTTCGCGGCTGTGGCCGTGGTGGTTCTGGAGGCATGATGCGCACTGCGGCCGATTTTTTCGACATGCTGCCCGCCCTGCCCCTGCCCGCCGAGATGCGCCGCTGGGATGAGGCTTCCGTGACCCTGGGGCTGCCGGACGTCATGCTCATGGAAAATGCCGCGCGATCCGCCTTGGCGGCGCTGCGGGAACATATCCCGGATCTTGCCGGTCACAAGATCTGGCTGTTCATGGGCAGCGGCAACAACGGCGGGGATGCGGCCTGTCTCGCCCGTCACCTGCTGGACGCAGGCGCCCGCCCGCTGGTCTGGCACACCAGGCCGTTGAAAAGCTATGCAGGCGCAACAGCCAGGCACATCCGCATGGCCAGGGCCACAGGCGTGCCCTTTGCTTTTTTGCGCCGCCCGGATCTGCCGGACTGGAAGGCAGCGCCGGAAATTATTGTGGACGGGCTGTTGGGGACCGGCTTCAACGGTGATTTGCGGCCGGATTTGGCGGAACTTGTCCAGCGCCTCAATGCTCTGGACCCGCCCCGCTTTGTGCTGGCCCTGGATATTCCCTCAGGGCTCGACGGCGTTACCGGCAGACCTTGCCCCATAGCCGTGCGCGCGACCGCCACAGTCAGCTTTGCGGCGGCCAAGCCCGGGCTGATTCTGCCCTGGGCGCGCGCCTGGACCGGCACGCTGCATGTCCGCGCCATCGGCATTCCGGCCGTGGTGCGCAAAACTTGTCCTTGCAGCGCGTATTTGCTGGACGGGCGCAGTCTGGCGGCTCTGCCCTCTCCCGCGGCGGAAAGTTATAAAAACAGTTTCGGCCATGTCCTTGTGCTGGGCGGCGCGCCCGGTCTCGGCGGCGCGGCCCATCTGGCGTCCAGAGCTGCCCTGCGCGCCGGAGCGGGTCTGGTCACAGCGGCTGCGCCCGCCGCCTCCGTGACCGAGATCAAAAACGGCTGGCCGGAAATCATGACCCTGGCATTGGGAGAGCCGGATCAGTGTCACTGGCCTTCGGAAATTCCCGAGACGCTGGGCCATCTGCTGGAACGCTGCGGCGCGTTGGTCGTGGGCCCCGGCATGGGCCGGGGCAAGGAGGCCGCCGCCTTTCTGGCCTCTGTGCTGGCCCTGGACAACCGCCCTCCCGCCGTGTTCGACGCCGACGCACTGATCCTGCTCGCCCGTGAACCGGCGCTACTGCGCAAGATCAACGAGCGCGACATTCTGACGCCGCATCCCGGCGAAGCCGCGGCCCTGCTGCAATGCGCCGCGCCGGTCGTGCAAGCGGACAGGTTCGCGGCTCTGGCCGCGCTCTGCCGCGGCTGCCTGGGCACGGTCGTGCTCAAAGGCGCGGGCACACTGGCAGGGCAAGGGCAAGGCCCGCTGCTGGCAAGCCCCTATGACGTGCCCCAATTGGCAGTGGGCGGATCGGGCGATGTGCTTGCCGGTTGTCTTGGCGGTCTCCTGGCAGCCTGTCAGGCGGGCTGGCAGACCAGCCTGCCCGTAGCCGGCATGGGCGTGGCGTTGCACGCCCTGGCCGGGCGGGCCTGCGCAAGGCGCTATCCCGCGCGGGGCAATACGGCCGGGGAAGTGGCGGATGCCCTGCCCCATGTGCGGGCGCGCCTTGCCCTTGCCACACCGGATCAGGAGATTTTGCCGTGGCCGTCTTGAAACTGGCAGGGCTTGAGGATACGACCCGCATCGGGCAGTGGCTGGCCCAAAGCCTGCCCGCCTGCCCTGCTCTGCGGGCTCTTTTGCTTCGCGGCCCTCTGGGCAGCGGCAAAACCACCCTGACCCGCGCACTGGTCGAGGCTCTGCCCGGCGGGGCTTTGGCGGAAGTGGCAAGCCCCTCGTTTACCGTTTGCAACCATTATCCCACCTCGCCGCCTGTGCTGCATTGCGATCTCTACCGCAGCGGCTCCTTGCTGCCGGACGAGCTTGTGGAAGGGCTGGACGATCCCGCTGTTCTGACCATTGTGGAATGGGCCGAATATCTGCCTGAGGCTGAACTGCCGGAAGAATATCTGGACATATCCTTTGAGTCGTGCGAAGAAAGCAGACTGTTGCTTATGCAGGCCCACGGCCACAGCGCAACGGCTCTTCTGGGCAGTCTGCGCGCCGTCTGGCCGGAGAGCGAGGCGTAAGTTCGGCCTTTCGCGACGACCTCGCACTGCTGCGCCGTGGCGAAATCCGGCCACGCGTTTGCCGTGACAGCCGGGCAAAAGGCGATTTTTACGCTCACGGCCCGCGCTAACATTTTTGAGCGTTTTGCGGCCGTCTCATGTCTTGATGCGCAGGTTAAGCGGCCTGCCTGCACGGTGAAGGATCGTGGACACATGGATACAGGCATGAAGATACTTGTACAAAAGTTCGGCGGCACTTCAGTGGCAACCCTGGAGTGCATGAAAAAAGTGCGTGAAAAAGTCCTGAATGGCTTGCAACGTGGCAACAAGGTGATTGCCGTGCTTTCGGCCAGGGCCGGGGATACCAACAGACTGCTGGCGCTTGCGGAAGCCTGGTCGGACACCCCTGACAAGGCGGAGTGCGACATGCTGGTTTCCACCGGCGAGCAGGTCTCCATCAGCCTTTTCACCATGCTGCTCAAAGATGCGGGCATCCGCGCCCGTTCCCTGCTGGGCAGTCAGATTCCAATCACCACGGACGACGATTTCGGCCGGGCGCGTATTCTGGACATTGACAGCAAGGCGCTGCGCCAGTACCTGGAGCACTACGACGTTCTGGTGGTGGCGGGTTTTCAGGGCTGCACGAAAAACGGCCGGGTCACGACCCTGGGCCGCGGCGGTTCCGATACCTCGGCAGTGGCCTTGGCCGCGGCTCTCGGTTCCGTGGAATGCGAAATTTACACGGACGTGGACGGCGTTTATACCACTGACCCCAATATTTGCTCCACGGCCCGCAAGATGGATCGCGTCGCCTATGAGGAAATGCTGGAAATGGCGAGCATGGGGGCCAAGGTTCTGCATATCCGCTCTGTGGAATTTGCCAAAAAATACAAGGTCCCTGTGCATGTGCGTTCCACGTTCAGCGACGATCCCGGCACTCTTGTCACTCAGGAGGATTCCAGCATGGAAGCTGTGCTTGTTTCCGGCATTGCCTACGATAAAGATCAAGCCCGCGTAACCCTGCGGGATCTGCCCGATGTGCCGGGAGTTGCGGCGGCGGTGTTCGGCCCGCTTTCGGAAAAAGGCGTTCTGGTGGATATGATCGTCCAGAACACCAGCCTTGACGGGCATACCGACATTACCTTCACCATCACGCGCAAGGATCTGCCCCAGACGCTTGAGATCATGACGGAAGTAGCCCGGAAAACAGGGGCCTCGGAAGTGATGCACGACGTCAGCGTAGCCAAAGTTTCCGCCATCGGCGTAGGCATGCGCAATCATTCCGGCGTTGCGGCCCGCGCTTTTGCCGCACTGACCCAGGAAGGCATCAATATTCTGATGATCAGCACTTCTGAAATCAAAATAACCATTTTGATCCAGGAAAAATATGTGGAGCTGGCCGTGCGCATCCTGCACGATACCTTCGGCCTTGACTGGGATATCGGCTAGAGCAGATTAGCTTTAAATTTTTCCATACCCACAAGATTCAAACCAGCCCTGGGCATCATCCTGTGGGATCATGCTCAGGGCTTTTGCTACTACCGCATAAAGCTCTTCATGGGTACGGGCCTTCAGGCCTCTTAATAGTTGTGTTTATCGTTTGTCGCTCTAAAAGTCATACACTCCGTTGGCGACATAGCCGTCGTACAGATAAGGCCGGCAGAGCTGTGATACGCTCCTTAAAAGCGCAGTTTGGCGAAGTTGAAAGGCAGGCGTCAGCCTCGCGGTAGCGGCATACTGAATAACCACAACAATTTTTTGCGACAAAGCTCGCTGCAAGCCACATACTATCCTTATCCGTACGGCTCGCCGAGCTCGCCTGCGGGTAAAGCAAGAATCAATTCAGAGAATGCCCTCAGGGCGTTGCGCCGTCATAAACCCCACCGGGCGGGAAATCAGTAGGAGCAGAGACGGTCAGCCGGAATTATGGTGAAATTGTTTGCTTTGAGCAGTTCCACAGCCTGATCGACTTTGTCGAAACGGAAAATCATCACCGCGCTTTCCTGATCGCGCTGCACAAAAGCGTACATATACTCCACATTCACGCCGTTGCGGGACACCAGTTGCAGCACCGCATCAAGCCCGCCCGGCACGTCGGACACTTCCACGGCCACCACGCTGGTGCGCCCAAGGGTAAAACCCTTTTCCTTGAGTACGTTTTTGGCTTTTTCGTGATCGCAGACGATCATACGCAAAATGCCGAAGTCGGACGTATCGGCCAGAGAAAGCGCCCGGATATTGATGCCGGCTTCAGCCAGAGTGTGCGTGACTTCGGCGAGGCGACCGGCCCTGTTTTCAAGAAAAACGGACAATTGTTCTGCTTTCATGCTGGATCCTTTAACAGGCAATGCGTTCAGGCTTTGTTTGGATCATCCTTGGAAGATGCGTCGTTCTTCTTTTCCTTGGGGGTAATGTCTATTTCGTCCGGTTCGGAAGAGGCGCGGCGAAAGTTGCGGATGGCCCGGCCGAGACCTCCCCCTATTTCCGGCAGCTTGTTGGCGCCGAAAATAAGCAGCACCACGACCAGGATAAGCAATAATTCCTGCATGCCAATGCCGAACATGCGGCAAGCCTCCGTTGGATGTTGGGCTCTGAAGCCGATCTACTGCAAACAGCATAAGCCGCGTCAGGCGCAAGGTCAAGGTGTGTCGGCATATACGCCAGGGCAGAGGCGTCTTATGCGGCAGCGTCGCCCGAAGCCGCAGGCTGCGTGGGAGCGAAGCGCGGCTCCGCCGTCGAAGCGGCTCTTGGCAGCGTTTATGATACCATAAAAAATTGAGAGTATTAACAATATGATGTAAATGTGTTATCTCCCTACGGTATATCGAAGCGGAAAAATTCTGGGAAAACAACGGTATCGCTGCAAGAATTGTGGATTTCAATTTACTCGCACCACTCCACGCGGCCGCCCGGCATTGGATATGTGAACCAACAACTCACACATACGCCAGCGCGGCCTTGGCCAGATAGGCGGATCGGGTCAGGCCGCGCGCTTTGGCCGCCCTGTCGATGCGGTTGCGGACATAACGCGGGAGCGTGATATTGACCGGAACGGCCTTTTTGTCCAGAAAATCAAAGTTCACGTCCAGCAGCACCACGGCTCCACCTGCCGCATCCTCGGAGGCGAGAATGCTTTCCAGCGGCGAAGGATCGGGAAGCACATCCACTTCCTCGCCCTCGTAAAAGGTTTCGATGGCATCCTGAACATTGGCCAGAGCCTCGTCCAGCGTCGAGCCGCCGGAAAAGACGCCGGGAAAATCGGGAACAATCAGGCCGTAGTCCGTGCCTGTATCCTTGTGGACAATAACGGGATAACGCATATTCTCTCCGGAGAGTATTAACCAACGAATGTTTTGTGGGCAGGAAACCCGCATAAAAGCTGACCTGTTGGGGCTGTGAACATCAGCTGGTTAATACCCTCTCTCTCCGAAACCCCGAGCCGTTTCCGGCTCAGGGCAGTTTGATGCCGGTCTGCCTGGCAATGGCTTTGAGGGTTCCCAAGGGTATCTCGCCCTTGTGCCGGTGAACAACAGTTTTTCTTCCATCCGGGTGAACCAGTTTGTCGTGATTGGTGCCGCCCTGGTTGACGAAGCCCGCGGCTTCCAGCTTTTTGATGAGTTCCCGTGCGTTCATGATTCTTATACGCACTATGCGCATGTCTGTCAAGAAAAAATACGCATTATGCGCATAAAAGCAATCAACAAGCCTATCCTCCACCGGCGTCGCGGTGCGGGTGACGCTGGCCTTTCTCCGATTTTGTCCCTTGCCACTTCTCCAGACTTTCTTTAGAGCATTTTCACTTTGAAAATGCTCTACTGACGCGAAAGCGGCAGCCGCCGCAACGCGGCGTACATTCAGGCGAAAATCGCGTTTTTCGCCTGAATGCCACCTTTGACTTTCATAAAAAGTCAAAGATAATCTACTCTAGATCAAAAGACGCCCCGTTTGCGGGGCGAGCCTTCTTTCCGGCTCTGGCGACAGCGTTAGCTGTCGCCAGAGCCGGCGGTAGCCGTTAGCAAGCTTTGCTTGCTTGCGCCAGCCGTTTCGTTTGAGGCTGAACGTCAGGTTGAAGTTTTGCGCCGCGCCGCTTGCGCCGGGTATGGCCGGATTCCATTCTTTGGGCGCGGCGGGCAGAAGCGGCGCGGCCACGGTCGAGGGTTCCACGGCTGTGCGCGACGTTTTGGCCCCGGCAATCTTTGCATCCGCCGTGGCGTCGGCCTCATCCACGATGCCGAGCCATTCGCCCACGGCCCGCAGTTTATCCACCACCCAGGACACTTTGTCCCCGATCCAGGTAAATGCGGCGTCAAAGGCCGCGCGCACCGGCTCGCAGGTGTTGTAGAGGTAGACCAGCCCGGCGATCAGCCCGGCCACGCCCTTGACCACCCAGCCTATGGGGTTGTTGGAGAGCGCCGCGTTGAGCAGCCATGTTCCGGCGGCGGCCATTTTCGCGCCAACGGCCATGATTTTTGTGCCCGCCGCCGCAGCGACGGCCACAGTGCGGTGCCAGGCCAGTGCCGTATTTGTAGCGATGACCGAGGGCCGGAAGGAATGCAGCGCCCCTCTGGCAATGGTCCAGCCGTCGGAAATCATTGTGGCCGCGTACACCCCGGCCAGTGCTCCCACTTTCAGCCCCACCAGGGCGATGCCCGTGAACATCACCGCCTTGGTCACGAGCGGGAAACGCTCGGCCAGAGCGGTAATCGGCTTGACCACGGCCACGGCTGTGTTGGCCGCTGTGGCCAGGGGCGGCAGAAGCACGCTGCCCACGGTGATGCCCAGGATGCCGACCGAACTTTTCAGACGATCAAGAGCCCCTCGCGTGGTTTTGGAACGGGTCTCGAACTCCCTGAGCTGCGAGCCGACGGCTTCTTTGGAGTTGGCAAGCGCAAAGGCTTTTGCCAGCTTCGCGGGGTCATTGACCAGGGGCGCGATGGAAGCGGCGGTAGCCGTTAGCAAGCTTTGCTTGCTTACGGATAGCGACAGCGGTTGCGTTGGCTGGCTGCCGCAGTAACCAGTTGCTGTCTTCATCCGTAGCTTCCTTCGTCGCAACGGCTGAAGCAAGGATTCCAGACCGAAAATATCCTTGGCGATGCCCGCCTGTTCCGCCTCCGGCAGTGTGCGCATGGCCTCGAACACGGTCATGATCGTGTTCTCCGCCTCGGGGCCGCCCTTTTTCATGCCTTCGGCCAGCGCCCTGACGTTGCGGATGCCGATTCTGGCAAAGGCGTCCTTCTGCGTTTTGGACATGGCGTCGCCCTGGGCCATTGCCAGCAGGAAGGACTTCATGGCTGTGGCCGCCACTTCCGGGCTTTCGGACGTGGAGACGAACGCCCCGGCCAGGCCGACGATGCTTTTTGCGGACAGCCCGGCGGTGACGCCCACCGCGCCGACGCGGGAAATGACTTCGGACGTTTTGGCGGCCGTGGCGTTGGTTTTGGAGGCCAGATAGTTCATGGCGTCGCCCATCGCCCTGGTCTGTTCGGCGTTGAGGCCCATGCGCGACTGGAATATGGCGAGGCGTTCCCCGGCCTCCTCCGCGGAAATGCCGTAGGCCACGGCCATTTCCGCCGCGTCGCTCAGGAACTGCTTGAGCATGGCGGGATCAAGGTTGCCCTGCGCGTCATTGGCGACGCCGGATTCGGCGGCGGACGCGGCAATGGCCGTCATGCCGCCGGCGCTGATGCCGGAGCGCCGCGCCACAGCGAAAATATCCTGCTGGACTTGCTTTTCCTGCTCCGTGCTGGCAAAGTTGGCGACTTTTTTCAGATCGGCGAAGCTGCTTTCGTAGTCGATAGCCAGCTTGACCGGCGCGGCCACGGTCATGGCCACGCCCACAGTGCCCAGTACCTGCCCCTGCAATTCTTTTCGCTTGGCCTGATTGGCCTGGAGGCGCTGTTGCCGGGACAAGGCGGCCTGGGTGCGCTGAATGCGTTGGGCAAGCTGTTCCTGGGCCCGGCCCGCGCTTTCCACGGCAAGGCCATAGTCGGCAACCTCCTTTTTGGCATTTTTGTAAGAAATCGTCGCCGTGCGCACGGCCGCCCGCATTTTCGCACTGGAATCCGCCGCGTATTTCGCCTGTACGGCTCTCAATTTGTCGCTGGCCGTCTGCATCCGCGTCACGGCCGTGTTCTGTTTGTTCAGCTCGCTCAAGTCGGTTTTCAACCCGCGCACGCGGGAAGACACCGTGCTGAATGCCGATGTCACCGTGCGGCTGAGTTGCGCTCCGATGCTGAAGTTGACGCCCACAGTCCCGGCCATGTGCCCTCGCTTATGCGCGATGGATTTCCCGTTCAAACGCGGCGGCTTCCTCCAGCCACTCGCACGCCTCTTGCCACGTCATGCTCCTGATGGTCCGCAGGCCCCAGCGCGTCATGCGGGAGAGGGCGAGCGCCAGCCGGAGAATCTGCTTACGATTTGGGTACGGCCCGAAATCGCACATACTGGTCTTGCAGCCTCGCGTAGTCCGTCGCGTCCAGCAGGCGCATTTCCGACGGTTTCAGGCCGCAGAGAATGCCGATCAGCGCCAGTTCGGAGGCCACGTCGTCAGGCGCTTTGGGCTCGTGATCCAGCAGATCGCCCATGTTCGGGCGGCGCATGATCACTTCCTCAAGCCGGCGGTCGGCGAGCTGCACGGGATAGTTCAGGGGCACGACCGCGCTGCGGGAGGCGTCCGGTTCCACGTTCAAAGGCTTGAAGTCGGGTTTCATGCTAGTAATCCTTGCCGAGGTTGGCGCGAACCCTGGCGAGGTAGTCCACGCCAAGGACGCTGAAGAGGTAGTTGAACTTGTCCACTTCGGCCATTTCCTGGCCGTTCTGCCAGAGCTTGAGGTAGTAGACTTCAAGCTCGGTTTCCGGCTCCATTTTTTTGCCCGGCTCCATCTTGCCGATGCCCACCTTTTTGGGCGGGCACCTGATGACGACTTTCACCGGCTGATGCTCGTAAATGCCGCTGCCCGCGTCATACGCCTGCACCGAGGCGTAGATTTCGAGCTGATGCGCTTCGGGCGCGAGCAGACTGGTGGCTGTGGGGTTGCAGGTGTTCCACTTGATTTTGACGGTCATGGACTTCATGTGCCCCACCACTGGCGCGTCCACTTCGCCCGCAATGCCCAGGCCCGCGATGGATTCGCTCATGAACTCGAAATCCGGCATTTCAATGCTGCCCACGCCGAGCATCCCGACGCCATCCTTGTAAATGGCCGCGTCGGTCAGCAGGGCCGGGATCAGATTGGTGGAAGGAAGCTGACTCATATTCACACCGCGCTTTCAAAGAGGGTTTCCAGATAGGCCGGGTCGTATTCCAGGGTGAACACGATTTCCCGCGCCGCCGTGGGCGGCGTGACGTGGACGTGGAAGCGGACCTTGCCGGCCATGAGGTCGGTACTGCTGTTGTCCCTGGCCTCGAAGGTCACCCGCCCGCCCAGGATGAACTCGCGGGCCACAAGGCCGTTGAGCCAGATGTTGCATGTGTCGCAGATGGAGGAAATCAGGCGGCGGCGCAGCGGGTTGCTGACCTTCTGCCAGGCCGTGAGCACCAGCGTGTTGCCGATCCAGTTGAACATGCGCCGGATGGGGATGCTGGCGTCCTTCACGTCCGTGACGCCGGGATAACAGGCGGTCTGATCCCCCCAGGCCACCATGCCGCCGACCATGTTCAGGCCGGTGACAATGCCGTTGCCGTTGAGGTTGGCCGCTTCCAGCGGGGTCAGAGCCAGTTCCTCGCAGTTGTGCGTCAGGCCCTGGCAGAGCATCCGCCTGTTGGAGGGCGACCAGAAGGGGATGCCGTCGTTTTCCGCGTCCCGCCGGGCCATGACGGCGGCCAGATGCGTGGAGCCGTATTCCGGCGCGTTGTCATAGACGGGCGTGCCAAAGAAGAGCAGCAGATTTTCGTCGGTCAGGTTGTTGTCATTGACCCAGGCCGGGGCATCTTCGGGACGGGCAATGCCGCCGGGCAGGTCGGCCACGCCCACGGCCCGGAAATGGCCGCTGATATTCTCGCAGGCCGCGCCGATGGCAATGGCCACGGCCGGGTTGGAGGAAAAGCCCGGCGCAAGGATCAGCCCCGGCACCTTGCGGAACAGGGGGAAAACCCTGTCCACCAGAGCAAGGCCGGTGCTTTTGCCGGATTCGTTCACGCCGCCGATGATGTCCTTCCCCGCTACGGGGACGCGACCATCCGAACCGGCAAGGCCGGATTCGGGCGTCCCCTCCGCTGTCTGCCCGTTACCGCTCGCGCCTGCGTCGTCCGCGGATTCTCCGGGCCGGAGATGCCGGGCCGGATCGAACACGTTGATGCAGACCACCGGGGCCACGTTGTAGCGCCCGATGAAGACGTTGACGAACTCGGTCAGGGTATAATTATGCGCGGCTTCGCCGTCTTTCAGGCCGCCGAACTGGGCCACAAAATCCTCCACCGTGTAAATCAGGCGGGGCTCGTTGACCGGCGCGGGCGGGCCGCCCTTTGCAGCGTCGGGCAGGTTGTGGACAGGGGCCGTGCCAATGACCACCGGCAGGGCGGAATCCACTTCCACCGGGGTCACGAGGCTGGTGGGCGCCTCATCGAAAAAAGCGCCGTGGCGGTAGCTCATGGCGATGCTCCTTTTATTCCAGCCCCTTCATGCGCCAGTGTGTCATGACTGTCGCCTGAAGATACGGGCGGGGTTGCGTGTCGGTTTTTTCCCAGGGGAACAGGCGGCCCTTTTCGTCCGGCGTCAGGCGGTAACGACCGTCCAGCGGCGCTTTCAGGCAGGGGGCCAGACTTTGCCGGATGCGGGAGAGCAGCAGGGCCATGTCCGTTTCCGCTCCCTCGGCGTCTCCTTCCTCGCCGCAGTACACGCCGCAAATCAGGGCCACGGTCATGGCGTCCTCTCCGCTGTCCGTCTGGCCGGACAGGGGAATCAGCACCACGCAGGGGAAGGGCTCGCCGGGCTTTTCCGCGTCGCCGGGGCGGCGTTTTTTCGGGGGCAGGTCGCCGATGAAGACCTGCGCCGGGAAGCCGTCGGCAGACGCGGCGCGGGCGGCGGGGGCCGGAGCGGAAAAAGAAACAGGGCCGCGCCGATCCAGACGCAAATCCGCGAGGTCGGCCAGCAGCCGGGCTTTGAGCGCGGGCAAGAAAAAAGGACTCATGGCCGGAACTCCCCGCCGCCAGGGACGGCGGCGCGCCGCGCAGCGCGAGCGAAACGAAAACCGCGCTTTTCGTGAGCGAGAGGCCATCCCGCACAGGACGTGCGGGGGGCCGTCATCTGGGGACTCATACGGCCCGTCCTTTGAGGATATTGTCCACGGCGCGGGTCAATTCCTGATGGAAAATCCGCATGGCCGTATTGCGGGCCGTTTCCTCCACCTGCGGCGCGACCGCGTGGTACTGGATGGGCGGGGCGTAGGCCAGAAACACATCGTCATGGCCGGTCTGCACATGATCGGGATTGCGGCGGTACATGACGCGCAGCTTGCCTCCGGAGGTCCTGGCCAGGAAAGGCGTGCTGCCCGTGCCGTCGCTGCCCGTGGGCGTGCCGTAGCTGTGGAACTGCTTGCCGTCCCTCCGCAGGCGGTAGGTGAAGCCGGGCCACTCTTTGGAGCGCACGCCGAGCCGGGCCGTCCGCTCGCGGGGTTCCAGCTCGTAATCGTCCAGAAACAGCGACTTGGAGAACACTTTGAACTGCGCGCTGTCGCCCCGGTTCCGCACGGCCTTTACCGCCCGGCGCACGAATCTGTTGCCCACGGTGATGTCGCGTTCCAGCACGCCGATAACGTCCGTCCGAACCTTGGGGGCCGTCGCCATGAGCGCCGCCTTGACCGCGCGGGCAAGATTGTGTTGCACGCCGTCAAGCCGGGCCAGGGCTTCATCAATAACCCGCGGATCAAACTGAATTTCGATCATGCCACATTCCGGTACAGTTTGAGGTTCAGCAATCCTGCCTGCGTGTTGGCGGAGCGCACGATCCACGCCCGGTCATTGACGATGAGTTCCTGCCCCGGTTCCGGTGTCGGGATGACACCTTCGGCCAGGGTGATTTCCGCATGGACGGCGTTCACGCCCCAGGTGTCGCCGGGACTGTCGTACAGGTGTTCGCCGCCAGGCTGTGCCGACCAGTCGCAGACGGCCGGAGTTTTCACATCCTCAATGCTGATCTCTTCCGCAAATTCGTCCGGGTTCAGGAAGACGTTGCGCGCATCTCGGACAAGCTGTTGCCGGAGCGTCATTTCGTCCCCCGCAGCAGGGTCTTGATGTCGGCCCGGATTTCGGCAAGGGAAGAGCGCGTCTCTTCCGCGACGCCTTCCAGCTTGGCAAGCCGCCGCTCCTGATCGTCCGTGCGCCTGCCCAATTCGGACACGGCCTGCTCGTGCCGGTTGAAGTCGCGGTCAAGCGCCTGTTCGTGCCGCTGCATCTGTGATTCCAGATGGGACACGCGCTCTTCCAGCCGCGCCGTCATGACCATGCTGGTGGTCGCGGCCGAGCCGATGCCCACCAGCACCGGCACAAGCAGAGGCAGAACAAGAGTCTGCACAAATCGTAATGTCGCGTTCATAAAGCCTCCGCCCGCTCTATCCACAGCAGCAGCTCCGCCGCTTCCTCGTGCGGGATGCAGATATACCGCTCAGTCACCACCGCCCCCGGCGTCCTCGGGGCCGGTGGAAGCGTCTTTGTTCCGCCGGTCAGTGCCGCCGAACTTGCGCAGCCACTCAGAGCCAGGATCAGCGCGCACAGCAGCCACGCGCTTTTGAGTTTTACGTTCACGCCACCACTCCAGCAGAGCCACGATCACCCGGATAAGCGCCTGCGCCCAGGAGGGCATACGCCTACAGCTTTGCCGCTTTGGCAGCGGCGTCGTCGGCGTTTTTGGCCTTGCCCGCGTTGAAGCCCAGGGCGTTGACCACCACATACAACAGGCGCAGCAGGGGATTGGCCGTCTCCGCCGGGCGCGGCCAGATGGCGGACACGGCGGCGCAGAGGGTCACGACAAACGTCACCCATCCCTCCCAACGTTCCGGCAGCCAGCCGAGAATGGTCGCGGCCATGTCGGCGCCCTCGGGCGGACTGAGCGCATCGCCTGCCGGAGCAAGGCAGGGAAGAAAGACGGCGACCAGAGCCAAGACAAGAAAAGGCAGTGTTTTTTTCATGACAGTCTCCGTTAGTGGGCCTCCGTGGGGCAACAGGTGCGCGTCAGCCAGCCGTCCATGAACTTGCGGTGCTCGAAGTTTTTGGAGCCCAGGCCGACGTAATGCGCGAGCTGGAGGCCGTTGAGCGCGTGAACAAACACAGCGGCGCTGACGCGCCCGGAAAGCAGTTTTGCCATTGCGGAGAGGGACTTGGGGCCGAGGCAGCCGTCTTCGGCGAGGTCGGGGAAAATCCGTTCTTCCCCGCGCGGCCCTCTGCGCCGGTTGAAAGCATTGCACAAGCGTTGCACATAACGCCCGGAGCCGCCCCGGCCCAGATTCACGGCCTGCTCGAACAGCTCGTCGGCCACAATCTGCGGGAATTGCCCCAGACGCATCCGCTCCCACCACTCCACGCGGTACCAGTCCCTCACCAGATCGGCGAGGCCGGGCAGCGCGGCCAGATGCCGGGAAAAGGCCCGCGCGCCACGGCTGTGGCTGCTGTGGGATTTGGCCGCGTCGATGAGCGGCCAGCCGCGCCAGTCCGGAAAAAAGTTGCGGGCAATGCCGGCATAGGTTTCGCCGCCCGCGTCGCCGGGCACGTCGCACCAGCCGCCTTCAAACTCCTTGAGCGGCGCGTAGGCTATGAGGAAATCGGCCATGCTACTTCTCCACCACTTGGCCGAAGGAGGCGGTCAGTTCCACCAGGGCTTCGGGATAGGTGCAGATGGCGAGCGGGTTGGACTGCACTTCCAGATCATAGCCGCGGCCCTTGGGCTTCGCGTCCATGCGGGCATAAAACTCGTTGCCGTAGGTGTTGGCCGTCTCAATCCAGTTGGCCGGGGCGTTGTACTGCATGAAAATATCCAGACCCACGGGATAAAAGTGGGCTTTGGTCGGCTCCACCATCCGTCTGCCGCCCACGACTTCCGAGGCTTCGATCCAGGTGACGCCGCCGTAGGTGAAGCCGCGCCTGCGGTAATCGTCCCGCCCGAAGTTGTCCTGATTCGCGGCCCACAGGTCATAGGCTTTGCGCACCAGTTCGTGACTGGTGAGCATGTCGTAAAAGTCCGAGCCCACCAGAGCCTCAAAGCGCGTGGCCGGGGCGCCGCCGAGTTTTTCTTCGGCATGGCGCTTGGCGTCGAGAACGGCCTTCTTGATGGGATTGAATTTTGTTGTGTTGGACGGAAAGACCAGATTGATTTTCTTCTGCTTCACACCAAACACCTGAAACAGATCGTGCAGCACGGTCGTGCCGTCCGCGTCGTAGATCACGCCCTGCGCCGCGCCCAGGCGGTGAAACTCCACGGTCATGGACAGGGAGTTCTTGAGGTCCTGCATTTTGTTGTTGATGACATACTCCTTGGTGATCGGCTCGGTGGTCCCGAAGCCGCGCACATCCTGGAGATCGTCGGCGCTCACATTGTCGGACAGCGGCAGATGGGCGGTCTGAAGGACGCGGGTGGTGCGCGTGCTGCCGCGCCCGTGCATTTCCTGGGGCGGATCGCGGCGATCCTGATTGCTGACCAGCACGAGGCGGCCCTGCTTGATGTCCAGAGCGACGTTTGTGGTCCTGACGCTGCGTTGCGTGAACAGGGGGCGCAGTCGTTGCGGCATGAGCGGGAGCTTGTTGACCGCCTCGGTCAGCTCCACCGGCGTGTAAAGGTCGGGGGATGTAAGCATCTGCGACATGATTTACTCCTTGGGCACGATGCCCAGGGCCGCGAGTTGGCCGAGGGCGGTTTTCTTCTGGTCCTCGGACACGGAGGGGAGCCAGTCGAGGTTATCAACCGCCACGCAGCAACCGCGCCGGAGCACGGTGCAGGGCTGCGCTTCCTCACTGGCCGGGATTTTTTTGGAGATGAGCACGGCCACGGCTTTGTTGGCACAGACGGCCGGTACAGCCTCCACGGCGGGCGTCAGCTCGGTCATGTAGGGCACATAGCGGCCCGCCGCGTCGAGCGCGAGGACCGCGCCGAGTTGCAGAGGAGCAGACAGAGGGGCCAGCTCGCCGGACTCACGGCACCAGCTCATGCTCAGTTCTTCCAGCACGATGTCCGACAACGAACGGGGGGCGTCTTCGCCGCAGGAGTTCAGAGACATGTTACATCATCCTTTGCGCGGCGGCGCGGCGTTCCGCGTCGGCCACCAGCGCGCTTTTGGAGCTTTTCCGAACGTCCGCGCCGGAGGGCAGCGGGCCTCCGGTCACGGAGGCAATGGCCTCAAGCATCTGTTTGCGGGCGTCGGACTCACTTGTGTTGTCGGCTGGCGACGTTTCCGCCTTCTCCCTGCCGAGCAGCGGGGCCAGAGCGGCCAACTGCGCGGGCGTGACCCCGGCTTTGGCAAGCTGCTCCACCTTGGCCGTCACTTCCTCGCCCGCAACGGCCCGTATGAGGGTCATGACCTGCGCCCTTGCCTCGTCTGCGGCTTTGGCGGCTTGCGCCTCGCCCTCGGCCTTGCCCTCGGCGCGGGCGCTTGCCTGGATTTCGGCCAGAAGCTCCGGGGCATCTTTTGCCAGGACTTCCCTTGTGATCTGGGACATTCCCTTTTCCTCCGCTAAAAGATTGATTGCTTCCTCCTCGTCACGGACAATCCGGCTGACAAGGCCCAGCGGTTGTGCCTGGGATGCAACAATGAGCTGGGCTTCTGCCCAGGCTGATTCCGGGGTTTCGAGCGACAGCCGCTCGCGGACATCCTGCCTGAAGATGTCGTGCAGGGTATCGAGCTGCCCCTGGAAATACGCTCGTTCTTCTTCGGAGAGCGGCTTGCCCTCGCGGCCAGCGGCCTTGAATCGACCGCTGCTGATATATTCGAGCTTGACGCCCATATTGGCGTAAAACTCCGACCAGTCGCTCACGCACATGATGACGCCGATGGAGCCGACCAGCGCGGTAGCAGGCGCATAGATGCGCCCGCACGCCGAGGCAAGCCAGAAGGCCGCACTGGCGCACAGGCCATTGGCATAGGCGGCAAGGGGCTTCTGTCGGGCAGCCTCGGCAAGAAAGTCGGCAAGCTCCTTGGTGCCTTGCACCACACCGCCGGGCGAATCTATGGACAGCAGGATGGAACGGACGTCTGTATCTGCCAGGGCCATCTTGACGGCCTCGCGGATGGCGTCATGGCCAAGCATCAGAATATCGTCCGAGAACCTGCTAAGGAGGCTCGTGCTGTCGAGTGGCGCTCCGATGGAAATGACAGCCACGCCGTTCACCACGCGCAGAAGGCGCTCGCTGACGGAGCGCGCAGCATCCTCATGGGGAGGCTGGGAGAGAGCTTCCGGCGATTTGCGCTGTTCCAGCTCGCTTTGCAGGGCCGCGAACAGCGTGGGGGCATATTCTCTGGCAATCGCCCAGGTTTCGTGAGACCGGGCAAGCTCGACGACCTTACTCATTCTCGCCGCCCTCCGCAGAATCCTTGGCCTTGCCCGTAACGCGCTTCGTGCCCTGTTGCGGCAGCAGGCTCCCGAGCATCGCCCGCTCCTCCTGCATCTGCGGCAGCGCGTCCGCAAAATCGCCGCCGCGTTCGGCCCAGGCTTCGCCGTAGGTGGTCAGGTGGTTTTTCAGGGCCATGATGGTGGCCTGGATTTCCTTCACCGGGTCGATGCTGCCCCGCGCCGGGCCGACCCAGGTCGCGCTGCACCAGAACTCCCGGCCTTCGTAGAAGCCGGGGGCCGGGCGCAGGCTGTCGATGTCGTCCGCAAGGCCGAGGAAGTTGCGCAGGTACGCTTCCTCCAGCGCCATTTCCCAGACGGGTTGCGTGTAGAGCCGGGCGAACCAGCGCCGGTAAAACAGGTACAGCTTCCATGCCTCGTTCAGCGCCGCGCGCATGGAGCTATAGTTGGTTTTGGAAAAGTCTTTCGCCAGCGATTCGTAGGGGATGCCGAGCATGGCCGCCAGGGCGCGGAGCACGATTTCGACAAAGGGCGGGAAATTGGCCGAGGGCCGCTTGTTTTCCAGCACATAGGGCTTTTCGTTGGGATTGCCGAAAACCACCGTGCCCGGCGCGATGTCCATGCTCCGCTCCGTCGGCCTCTGTTCCTCTTCCATGCCGTAGGCTTCCCGCACTTCCGGAGGCAGGTCGGCGGTTCCGTTTTCCAGCCCGATGAACACCGGGAAGCTGGCCGCGATGACCTGGGCGAACAGCTCGGAATCCAGCGCGTCATTGAGGTTGCGGAACAGCTTCATGCCGTTGGCCAGCGCGGAAACGCCCCTGACCTGTTCCTCCTCTTCATAACGGAAGAGGTGAAAGACGTTGGGCCGGTGGCCGATGAAGGCCGGGCGGCGGATGAAGGAATCGGAAAAAAGCTGCTGCTGATCCACAGGAATCAGCGAAGGCGGCGGACAGGCCAGCCAGTAGGCCACGGGCCTGCCGTAGCCGGTGAACTCGATGCCGTCCCTGATGTGCAGATCCAGCGTTTTGTCCGCCGGCGTGCACAGGCGCGTGGGGTTCATATCCTGGATGGCGAGGCTGAAGGCGCGCCCGTTTTCAGGGGGGAGCATCACGGGCAGGTGCAGCATCTCCCCCAGACGCAGGATGGAGCTGATGCCCAGGTATTGCAGGTCTTCAAAATGGGCGATGCCGCGCGCGTGGGCCTGTTGCGACCAGGAGGAAAAGGCCCATTCCATCTTTTCCCCGATGGCCACGGCCTCTTCACGGGAAATGCCGAGCAGCTTGTGCGGGATGGAGGATTTGGGCACCAGGCCCGTGCCCACGGCATTATCCGCGATGGTGCGCAGGCCGGATTTCGCGGCCCAGTCGTTGGCCGCGAGATCCGCCGCGCGGCGCTGTGTGGTCAGGCGTTCGCGGATTTGTGCGTCCCTGTTGACCAGCCGCGAGGGATGCCAGTTGGCGATGGTGCCGCGGTACGCCCCGGCGTCACGCGAGGGGCCGGAGACGTGGCGGCCCGTGTTGAGCGGCTGACCGTACTGATTCAGGAGGGCGGTCATAACGGCCTCCTGATCCGCGCACGGACGAAGACGGGGCCTTTGCCGCCGCGATCAAGCGCGGCCAGTTCATTTTCAAGAAAGGAAAGCTGATTGCGGATTTCGGGCAGATCGTAGCGCGTCAGGGCGCGGCCCTGAATCGTGTACGACTTGCCGGTGGAAGCCGCCCGATAGGCGGCCTTCCAGTCGGCAAGCAGGGAGAGGAGTTCTTCGCGGGACCAGATGGACATGCCATGCAATTAGCACGGCAGAAATTGCGTGTCCGGGAATAACGGGAACAACGGGAACAAATGCACCTATATGCACAAAAAATTTTCGAGGGGCATCAAAATGTCGGCGTTGTCGGCGTCGACGCTTGGCAGAGGGCTTGCCGGTTCATACTGCCAAGCTGGCAGCACCGCCTTATTGCTCCAGAAGCTTCATTACTTCGGGACTGCGGGACAATATCTTGAGGAGGGCGCGAGCCGACCCCGCCGGGCGGCGTTTTCCCTGTTCCCAGTTGCGCAGAGTGGCAAGCGGGACATTAATTCGCTTGGAAAATTCTTCCTGTGTCAGGAAAAGACTTTTGCGGATATTCCGAATATGAAGCGCCGTATCCTGTACGGCTTCCATATCATCTTCCGCTTTTTGTTTTGTAATTTCTTCATCGGTTGTGGCGTCTATTTTTGCAAAATTAGCGCGCCCTCCACCTGGACTGTTTATTTCAACCCTGACTATACTCATATTTTTTTACCTCTCTGGAATTTGCTTTGCGTGCTGAGATGATTCTGATAGTCTCTCCTCGCAGGGTATAAACCACACAAAAAAGACGATCCTCTATTTTTCCAAAGGTAATATAACGTGCTTCCCCATAGTCTGCTCGTAAATCCTGTACCGTTATACGGTATGGATCAAAAAAAACATTCGCAGCAAAACGAAAATCAAAGCCACGTTGCAGATAACAGGCATCGCTTTTTTTATCGTCCCATTCAAATTGCATATTTAAAAATAATCCTTTGGCTTACTTTTGTCAAACTTTTCTGCTACAGGCTGAATAAGCTTGCGGCAGTCTTTTTCCCATATCCACAATCCACGCCTGCTGCCTGCCAATCTGTACGCGGGCAGGATGCCGGAATAAACCAGGTTGTAAAATTGCCGCTTACTGCAACCGAGCATGGCGCATGCCTGCCGCCAGTTAAGCTTGCAGCCCTTGTCCAGGGAAGGGCTTTGTTCGTCAGCCACAGCTCACCTCCTGATATGCGCCAGCCGGTCGGCGATGGACAGGCCGCCGCGCCGGCGTTCCATGGACGTTTTCGGCGTGGTCCGGGGCGCGGGCTCCGGCCGCTGCCGGTGTCGGATGTTGAGGATAAAGGCCAGGGCGAGGGCCATTGTCTCACAGTCCCAATAATGGTTGGGCTTGCCGTGCGGGTTGACCCACGCCTGTTTTTCGTCGTCCCAGACTTCGGCGCACAGTTCGCGGGCGTATTGCTCCAAAATGCCGCCCGCGTTGTCGTGCAGGTGGAACGCGCCGGGATCGTCCGGGGCGATGGACAGCTTGTGCGCGAGGTCTGACTTGAAAAAGGTCGTGTCGCAGCGCCAGAGGTTCAGGCCGCCGGGGATTTTGACCTTGTTGCCCCGCGCGTCGGGGAAGTATTCCTGCGGGGCCGGAGTGTAGGGCTGGGACAGGGAGCGCACCCCCTGCCATGGGTACACGCGCCCGCGATGCCGAATCGCCCAGGAGTAGACTTCGCGCGTGCGGCCGCCCATCGCGTCGATCATGCAGGCCCGGACCTTGTATTTCAGGCCGTCCGGGGTCGTGTATTCGGAGTTCCACAAAATCTCGTTGAGCGCCGAGAACGAGGGCGCGGCCCCGCACTGGATAAGCCAGCTCTCTTCCGTATCGCCGTAGCCGAAGGCCCGGATAATGTAGCGGAAATAGCCTTTTTGCTCGTTCACGCCCTGGGTGTCCACGCCGGCCAGCAGGCACGCGACGCGCTCCTTCCCTTCCACCGGGCCGGGCGCGGCTCCGCGCGGGCGGTCGTCGCACAGGGCCAGGATGGAATCTTCGGAGCGGACGACATGCTCCTCCCGCCACGGCTCGGCTTTGTACTGGTTTTGCAGATTCTTGAGATCATCCAGCTTGCCGGATTCCCTGTATTTGAGGGCGGCGGAGGCCACTTCCGACAGACTGACGAAATAGGACAGCCAGGCCGGAATATGGAAACCGATTTTCACCGGTTTGCGCGCCGCAAGGTGCGCGGCGAGATCCAGGCCGCTGGAACGCTCGCGCCACTCGCCCCTGCGCACGGCGCGGTCGCTGTCGTCCCACACCGCTCCGCAGTGTTCGCAGGGATAACAGGCGAGGCGGCGGGTCAAAACCTCTTCCGCCGTCGGCTCCATCTCCGTGCCCTTGTCCGGCCAGTCGATGCGCTCGAAATCCATGAGCTGCGCCATGCCGCAGTGCGGGCAGCGCACCCAGTAGTCGAAGCGCGCCCCGGCCTCACGGGTGAGCGCCGTCCAGATCGGGCCGTCCTCCGTGGTCGGCGTGCTGATCTTGATGATGTGCCGACGGCTGCGCCATGTCGTTGTCCGTTTTTCTGCCAGTACTTCGGACGTGGCCTCGTTCTTCGGGTTCTTGTATTTGTCGAGCTCGTCCAAAACAAGCGTGCGGATGGGCTTGTTGCCCAGGCGGGAGACCGAGCCGGACCACGCCAGATAAATGGGCATATGGGTCAGGTTGACGCGCAGGGAAGACGCATCGTCACCGTAGCCCGTCATGTATTCGCGCAGGCGAGGCGACGCCTCAATCATGGGGATGATGCGGTCCTTGGCGTTCTCGCGGGCCGTGATTTCATCGGGGAACACATACATGACCGGGCCGGGGCTGCGGTCGATGCACCAGCCCACGAAATTGTGGCCGCACTCCGAGCCGCCGGTCTGTGGGCTTTTGCAGATGATCACGGTTTCCACGCCCGGCGTTCCGGCGGCGTCCATGATGCCCGTGAGATAGGGCGTGAAGAGGTTTTTCCACTTGCCCGGTATGCTGGACATTTCCACGATGCGGTATTTTTCCGCCCACTGGCTGACCGGGACAGGTTTGCGATGGCGCATGATTTTGCGCTCGCCTCGGGAAAAGTGAAAGGAGACGGGGCCATTGCCCGCCGCGATATGGGCGGCGACTTCGGCGGCCACGACAGGCGAGAGCCAGCGCGGCACGGACGCTGTGAGCGTCACGCGCCGCACCGGCCCGGTTTGGGGGACGGCACACAGTTCAAACTGGCCTGTCCGGATCATCGGGGCTCCTGTCTCATGCTTCGGCATCCTCCGGTTCGGAAGCTTCGGATTGTCCCGCTTCAAATATCACCTCGAACTCCATTTCCCGGCTGTACTCGTTCAGGGCTTCGTCAAGCATGGTTTCCAGCTTTTCCACCAGCGCGGCCCCTTTCTTCGGATTGCCGTCCACCGTGGCCACAAGATCGAGGTGCTGCGCCTCAAAGGCGGTTTTCAGGCCCGAAGCCAGCGTCACGGCCCGCGCGGCCAGCTCCAGATGCACCTGATCCTTGAGGATGTAGCGGCCCTTCTTGACTTGGAGGTCGAACTCCTCCTTGTCCGCCACAGCCCTGATGCGTCGGATTTCTTCCTCTTCCTTGCGGCGCTGGCGGTCGGCGGCCTTTTCCGCCACGGCGTCCGGTGTGCCGGCCATGGGCAGGCTCGCCATGTAGCGGTCCACGTCCCGCTGCTTGAACGTGCCGTCCGGCTGTTTTTTCAGGCGGCCTTTCTTGATGTCGTCAAACAGCTTGGTTTTGCCGAGCTTGCGCCCGTTTTCGCCCACATAGGCCAGGACGGCCCGCCAGTCCCTGAGATTCGTTGTTGCCTGCATGGCGCTCTCCAGCATTCTGGAGGCGCGATCCAGCGCGGCGAGGTTCGCCTGTGAAGGGTCGTCAAGGGCGGCGCGCTTGGCGTTTTCCTTGGCGGTCAGGAGCACCTGCACGTCCGTGCTGGCGCTCCTGGCAAGCAGTTCCTCCACGTTCTTGTCCGGCATGTTTACTCCGGCAAACCCGCGTCCGGCGTCGGAACGCGGGGTTCAATCCCGGCCACGGCTCCCGCTCATGGCTCCCTCCGTTGATTTTCGATAACGGAGGGAATAAGCTCACAAATGGCGCTTGGTGGGCTTACCCCCTCCAAGTCCAGGGGGCGGCGGATGTTTGAGATCCGTTGCCCCCACCCGCGTTTTTAGAGCAGCGACGCCTGTTCAGGCGCTTTGCTGCCCCATTCGGGCACGTCCCAATTCAGCTTTTCCTTGATGTACGCGGCCAGCACACGGCGGTGGCACTCGTTCGGATCGGCTTCGTAGCAGCAGAGGATAGGATCGGGCGTTTCCCGTTCGATTTCCTGCAAGTAGAGCCTCAGGCTGGATTCCGTGGGGAAACGGTTTTCCAGATCGCGGCGGTAGGCTGCCGCCCAATCCTCGGCCCTGGGGTTGGACGGAGCGAGCTTGGGCGCGCGCGGCCCTGACCAGTAACGCGGTGGCCACTTGGCAATACTGACCTTGCGGCCCTGCGGGGCCTTGCTGCTGAAAAACGATGTCTGAATCACGTTTCTGTCTCCTTTAAAAGGGCACTTCGTCCACTTCGATTTGCTGCGCGGGCGTCTCGATTTCTCCAAGGCGCTCCGCAAGTAGTTGTTCATAAAAATGTTCTTCCACCGGACCTCGCGGGGTGTAGGCCAGGAGAAAATCGACGAGGTCGGACGTGCTCTCGAAACCATACCGCTCGGCCACGATGTCCAGAGGACTGATGGTGGGGTCATGCGTCAACAGGTTCGGCATACGGTGATTGATTTCCCTGATGGTTTCCTTGCCGTGGTCATACAGCGCCGAGTCGATCCTGATCCGATCCCACCAGATGTCGTCATAGAGCTTGTAGTGTTCGCGGGTCATTTCACGGGCCATTTCCCGGCACTCTTTTTTGATGGCCCGCAACGTCTTTTTGTCGATGTCCACGGCTGGCTCCTTGACTTTTGCTGTCTGCGGAGCCAAGCTGACCTTGCATGATGGTGGTCGGATTGGCTCCGCCGCTATCTGGGGCGGCAAGTGGCATTGCCGCCCCTTTTCAGTTGTTCGATATGCCGGGCAGGACGAACTGTCCCTTTTGGATGCTCGCTGAAAGCCGCGGCATTCCCGGCAGGACAAACTGATTGCCAATCCCCCGGTGCCAGATGGTGCGCGGTCGGCTGTCCTGCCAGACGAGCCGCAGAGCGATGGCGAAATACAGTTGCGCGTTGCCGCCGAATTTTTGCGCTCCCTGCCGGGCCAGTGCCCAGGCTTCGTTCATGAGGCGTGCGAGAAATGCACGGCGCGAAGTTTTCATGGCAGTGCTCTTTTTTGATATAAGTTGTTGATTTCGCATAAGAAAACACTACCATAAATTTCTCCTGCGTACAGTAAAAAATGCTGAAAAATCGCCTAGTTGTGAAATTTTTTCAGCCATTCGGCATAGGCTTCCGCCATGCTCCATTTGCCCAGTCTGCCGTAATAGTTGAGCCGGTAGCCGCCATGCTCCGAGCCGTCGAGCCGCTTGTGCAGCTTGTAGATGCCACGGTATTTCATGCTGACCGGATGCCGGGAAAAGGCGGTGGTTATGGCCCATGTCCAGTCTTCCGGTATTTTTTCCTCAAGCAGTCGTTTCACTTCATGCGACTGGATGAACATCAGCACCAGCTTGGAGAGGCGGGGTTCGGCCTCGCTCGGCACAGCCAGGTCGGACTGCTGATAGATTTGCCGGCCCGGCTCCGGCAGCGCCCATTCCGCATGGCCCTTGCCCAGCTTGAAGTCAGCCTTGCCGATGATTTTTCTGTCCAGGCAAAAGGCCACGGAGAGCACAAGGCTGACCAGAATGTAATCCACCCGCGCGGCCATGAACAATTCGTTCAGGCGCACTGTCTGATCGTGGGAGAGCAGCATGATTCCCGGTTCTTCCTTTCCGGTCAGACGCTTGTCGCTCGGGAAGATGGGGCCGGGGGAACGCGAAGTCAGAAAGCTGCGGGTGACGATGGTCTTTCTGCTGTGCCCGGCATAGGCATAGGTGATGCTTTTGCGGCCCTTGTGGACGACGGCCACGGGATCGCCCAGGAGTTTTTCAATTTCCGGCAGGGGGCGCTCCATGATGATCATCCACTGGCGGAACGCCGTAATCTGCTCGTAAATCTCCACGTCCTTAAAGCTGATTTCCGTATAGTCCGGAGCGGCCCATGCAGCCGCAGCCGCGAGCATCCGTTCCTGGTTGATATAGTCCTTGCTGCCGAAGGTGGGCGGCGCGATGAACACGGCATGATCCGGGTCGTGCTCACGAAGGAAGGCAGCGGCGTCCTGGGGAACATAGCCGAAGCCGTCACCCCGCTTCAGGTGGGCGCGGTAGGCTTCCAGCTTGGTCAGCGTCTTTTCCATGAGCCGGGGCCAGTCATGCCGGTAGTTCGCCAGGACGCGCCGATGCCAGGCATTTTTGTTCTGCCAGACCTGGCGCAAATCCAGCATGATGCTCACCGACGCGGCCAGATGGGCGGGGTCTGACAGGTCAAGAAAGCCGCGCAGATGCTCCGGGCAGTCCTCGCGTTCCGTCACATGCAGATGCTCCCCGGCCAGATATGCGCCCAGGGCGGACGTGTAGAGCGTGATGTCGCAGCCGGTGATCCGCCCCTGACAGCCGCCGGAGCGCAGCGCCGCCCCCACCGTGAAATTGCCCGCGCAGGGCAGGAGCACCGGAACGCAGATTTCATCGGCATACGCGGCCAGCACCTTGCGCAGCGGCCCGGCGATGGAACCAAGGAAGCTCATTGCGCGGCCTCCTTTTCTGTCGGCGTGGCGGCTTCCGCAGCCTGCTTTTCAAGGTAGTCCGCTGCAATCTCCATCAACCGCGTCATGGCCAGCGAGCTGTCGCGGATTTTCTCGGCGTTTTTCACGTCCGCGACGATGCGCATGAACTCGTCATACTGCCCCGCCGTGCCGATGTGGACGGCAGAGGATTTTTTCGCCGCGTCGGCCAGCATATCCAGTATTTCCGAAAGCTGCTCCTTCTCCCCGTCCGTGAACATGAATGTGACCATGTGCGCCGGCACCTGCGGAGTGGCAAAGCTCACCAGCTCAACGTCGCCGAGTTCCTTGAGGGATTCGCTGTCCAGACCGCTGTAGAGCTTGTCCTGCACCGATTCGATCTGTGCCCACAGATTGGCAAGGATGCTCTGATCATCCTCGCCCACCAGAGCGTTGTGCGAGAGCTGGATGGCGATGCGGCGGCTCTTGTCCAGTTCCTCGGTAATGACCAGCACGAGGATATGCGGGATGCCTGCCTCAATGCTGGCCTGTACCCGGTGATTGCCCGACAGCACTTCCAGCCGGCCGTCGTCGTGGCGGTAGCAGAGCGGGACCGACGAGAGGCGTTTGTCCGCCGCGATATTGTCCCGGAGCTGACGGAAGGTTTCCCGCTTGAAGAAGCGGGCGTTGTCTTTCAGGAGCGTCAGCGAGGCCGGAGCTGCGATCATCAGGCGCATACCGTCCCCGAACATTTCCCGGCTGATGGCCGCCAGTTCCTCATTGCGTTGTGCGAACGTGTTTTCACTCATGGCTACCCCCAGATATGCAGCAGGTTTTGTGAGGTGATTTTCAGTGCCGGGTGATCGGACATCCACCGCCAGAGCACGGGCGAGCCGTTCTGGAATTGCCAGAACGCCTCGAAGCGTTCGGAATTTTTGCGGCACCAAGTATAATCTCGTTCCCACGAAAAGCCCGTGCTGTCGCCGTTTTCGTCGCGGAACTTGACAAAGGTGATGGGAGCGCCCCGCCACAGCAGATAGGCGCGGGCCACGTCCAGAGGCAGCAGGTCAAGCGGCATGTCGGCGGGCAGAGCGGCCCGCAGGCGGCAGAGTTCGTCCGGCGTGAAGCCGTCTTCCGTGGCCCAGGCCCAGGTCGAAAGCGTTGCGCCCTGTTGTTCCCTGGCATGTATCTGCGGGGAAAGGCCCGCAGGGCCGCTTCCTTTTTCGGAGGCCGTAATTTCGGGCTCCGCCCCTCCCCCCACTTTCAACTGACCAGCGGCAGAAGTGTCCAACTGCCCATTTTGATAAACATCTTGCGTGGTTATCTCGTGTTGTGATACCATACCCTCGTGGGGTGCCGATTCCTTGTCCGGCAGGGAAAGGGACGGGGGCAGGGCAGCGGATACCCACTCGCGGATGTCCACGCCAAGCGTGCAGGCGTCGCCGGGGTCCTTGCCTTCCGGCGTGGGCCAGCGCAGGGAGGCGGGATAGGTCTTTTCCCAAAACTCCACGCCATCCGCGCCGGGGCCGTCGTAGTCCAGGGCGATGCAGACGCGCACGGCCTCGCGGAGCCGGTCATGGGCGGCGGCATCCGGCTTGCCGCGGTTGGTGCGCACGGCCAGCGCGCCGACCACGCCGCCTGTGACGTGGTGGATAAGCATGGCGTCCAGTTCCGCCTCGGTCACAAAATAGGCGGCCAGCGGGCCGGGACGCGAGGAGCGGAGCAGCAGCGGGGCTTTGCAGGAGCCTTCCAGTTCCAGATACTTGGGAGCGCGCTCGGTCAGATCTTCCTTGTGACGGCGGATGCGCAGATTCAAGACACGCCCGTCAGAGGCGAACGTGGGAATGACAATGCCGCGCGGGATGAAAATCTTTGTGCGCTCCTTGCCGTCCGCGCCGGTTTTGGGTTCCAGCCCCAGGGCGGAGCGGGCGCGGTAGCGGCCGGGATACCTGGCGCTTTCGGCCGGCAGGTAGCCAATGCGGTAGTGTCTGACGGCCTCCTCTGTGATCCCGCGCGACGCCAGCCAGCGCAGGGCTTGAGGCTGTTCCCGGATGCTCTCTTCCGCTTCTGCCAACAGCCTGGCGGCATAGGCGGACCACATTTCAGAGGGTTCGGGCCATTGGCGCGGGGTCCAGGCCGGAGCGGCAGCGACGCGACGGGGTTCCGCCGGAGCCCGACGGCGGCGATGCAAGGGCCGCCCGCCCTCAATGCCCAGTTCGGCCAGCGCGGCCTTGAAGTCCAGGCCGTCAATTTTCATCAGATAGGCGATGGTGTCACCGCTGGCCCCGCACTGGCGACATGACCAGATGCCCGTAATGTTGTGGGTGGCACAGATTTCTCCCAGACTCTCGGCGCGATCCGGCCAGATCATGAAGCGGTCGGACTTGCCCGGTTCCCCGCCGCACAGGGGGCAGGGTCCGTTCCAGCCGTTCCCCTGACGTTTTACCGCCGAGCCAAAACGGGATTGATAGAGATTGAGCATATCTGTCCGCATCTGTCCGTTTCCTTTTTTTCTTATCTACTTATTTTATTTGTTTTTTTATGAATATGGACAGGTGGACAGATACGCGGCATAGTCCATGCGCACCTGTGCGCCTGCGCCTGTTGCGCGTGGAAACATGCCTGGAACCTGTCCATCTGTCCGTTTTCTACTTTCTTCCATAATTTCATATCCTTATGCCTCCTGCATGGCGGACAGATGCGGACAGATCACTTGTCAGCCCGGTAATCGGCCAGAGCGTTTTCTCCCTCGGCGTTCAGGCGGATGCCAAGCCGCCAGGAGCCATTGCTGCGCTTGCAGGGGATGTCTTTCTTGTTCAGCATTTCCGAGAACTTCTTGGCAGAAATGCTGAAACGCTTATCCCGGTTCCGCGCGTACCAGATGCAAAAGGCCTCGTGCAGATCGGTTGAGGAAATGCGGGTTTTGTAGGCGTCGGGGTTGTCCTGGTGGGGCTCCTGCTCGCACCACTCGCCGATGAAAAGGCCGACATCATCCCAGGAGGCGCGTTTCTCCCTGGTCCACTCCCGCACCTTGTCCGGGATTTTCAGGCCGTCGCGCAGGTACTCCATGCTCCCCCGCACCATGCGGGCCAGCACGCCCTTGGCCTCGGCCTGGATTTTCTCATCAAGATTTTTGTCCGCCGGGCGCTCGTAAGGCTGCTCCGGGTTCTCCACGAACGAGAGCGGCCACTTGAGCAGAATGGCACGCGACCAGAAGGCCGCGTCATCGGCCTTGGCCTTGGGCAGTTCGTTGGTGGTCATGATGGGCAGGTGCGTTTGCAGCCAGGTCGTCTGCAACTTGTCTTGCAGCCCCCGCGCCGTGATGTACCCGCCGCCGGTGAGTTTTTTCAGCTTGGCCAGGGCGAATCGCTGGCCCTCCTCGGCCTCGTTGATCCAGGCGATGCACATACCGCGCAGGGACAGCACGTCGGGTGAGGGGGCCGAGCTGTTGCGGGTTTGCTGCATCTGGAGAAACATCTCCACCTGCACGTCGCCGGAGAGCGTCTGGCCGAGGACGTGCGTCACCAGCTTGATGAGCGTGTCCTTGCCGTTGCGGCCATGCTCCCCCCAGAAGATGGTAAAGATGTGATCCCGGCGCTCGGTGATGAGGCCGTAGCCGAGCAGACGCCAGATGAAATCCACAAGCTCCTGATCGCCGTCCATTGACGACAGCAAAAACGTGTTCGTCTCCGGGCAGGGGTCGTCCTTCTCCAGAAGCGCGGGGTCATACTCCGTGACGATGGCGTTGAGAATGTATTCCTCGGAGCGGCCCGGCCGGAGTTCGCCGGTACGCAGGTCAATCACGCCATTGGGGCAAGCTTTGACGTAATGCTGTTTGTCGATGTGCTTGGGCAGCACCACCAGGGGATCGCGGATGCGGCGCACCATCTGGAGGAGTTTTTCCTGGCCGCTGGTATCGCGGAGCAGATTGACGCGACGCAGGGCGGCGTCAGCGAGGCTCTGGATTTTGGGCTTGTCCTCCTTGTCGGCTTCGTCGGCCTCCGCCTGTTTGTGCTCCGCGAGCCGGAGATACAGTTCGCACACATCTTCAATGCGTTGGAACGCGGTGTCGTAATCGTCTTCGATCCAATGATGGCCGCCCCATATGAGGAAGCGTTCCCAGTATTTGACATAAATGACGGTTCCCCGGTGCAGACGGCAATACAGCTTGGCATCGCCGACACGGTTCTCGTTGAGATAGCCGATCAATTCGTCGTCGGAGATTTCGAGCTGCTTCACGGCGACGGGCTTCGCTTTCGCGGCCCGGGCTTCCGCTTCCGCCTGACGCCGCCGTTCAACCTTGTCTTTGAGGTTCCTATTTTTATCTTTCATTTTCTATAATCCATTGATTTATATAGATAAAAATAGAAAAGAACGGGCAAACGGCATTCCGTTTTTCCGCCCTTTCCGTTCCGCAGTTCGCGGCCAGAGCCTGAGGTGTGTGCCCCGTTGCGCAGAATTTCAGCCAGGAAGGACCCGCGAGCAGAGGGAGAAGAGCGTTTGGCATCAAGCACGGAACGGTCCGCGATGGACTATTCTGGCCGGGCTGTTTTTTTATGTGGGGGGAACGGGGGGTGTGCCCCTGCTTGTGGAAGGCTGGTAGAGATAGGTGGGCACCATATGGGCACCACAAAACGAAATGAGCCCTCAAAACGAAAACAGGACGCCACATACTATTGCATGTAACGTCCTGAAATATTTCTGGTGCGCCCGGCAGGAATCGAACCTGCGGCCTACAGCTTAGGAGGCTATCGCTCTATCCGACTGAGCTACGAGCGCGTGGACTCACTTGTAGATGCTCTTGCAGGCCGTGTCAAGGAGACTCACAGCAGACCGTGCTGTCGGGCCCACAGCAGCAGCGCAAGTGCTCCCAAGCCCATGAGCAGCACGCCATAGGCCTGCCGGGTACGCAATGAGAGTATGGCGCCCATCAGCGAAGCGGCGAACACCATGGGCCAGGTCAGAAAAGGCAGGGACGGCGCGGCCTGCCAGGCATGGAGCACCGAACACAGGCTGAAAATAAGGCTGTAGCATACGGCATAGAGCAGGAATTGGCCAAAGGCCCTGAGCAGCGTGGCCCGCAAAATGGCCTGCCCGGGGGAAAGGCCGCATCCGTCGCCCTGACGCCAGGCTTCCAGCCTGTCCACCAAAGGATTCTGGACGACGCGCTGCCGGACTTCAAGGAAACTTCCCGCATAGGCAGCCGACATGACCAGGATCAAAGGCAAAAGCAACGGGCCGGGCTGATTCCAGCCGAAATGCGCGGCCAATGGAAAGAGCAGCAAAAAAGCGAGGCCGCTGTAAGGAGGAACCACGCTGCCCAGCTCCAGCACATCCAGCCAGAGCAGCTCCAGGGTGATGCCCAAGGCCAGGGCCAACGCCCAGTCTGAGGTGCAGAAACCCGCAAGGAGAGCCAGGGATATGGGCCGGTCAATAATGCCTACAATGCAGGATGAGCGCGCCGCGCCCGCGAGGACAAAAAAAAAGCGTAGGGAAGCCCGGAGAATACAAGCTCAGAGAAGCTGATCATAGGATCCTCGCACGGTTTCCGTAGGCACGCAACGAAAGTCAAGTTGCACCAGATGCTGCCGCATGAAGCGCAGATCCTCCCTGTCCTGCGCGGAAAGGGCCACATGGGGCAGAAGCTGCAATTTGTCGGGCCCATAGTGCAGATTGCCCAGATTAAGCACCTGCATGGCTATGCCGTCGTCACAGGCTCGCCGTGCGTCCTGGCAGTTGGCAAAAAGCACGAAACTGTCCTCACCGCAGGCGTCCAGCGTCGCCGTCAGCAGCCGGAGGGGGATAAAATGCGTGCGCACGCGCTGCGGCACGGCCAATTCCACAATCTGTTGACGCAATGTGTCCGCGGCCAATTCATTATTGGCCACCACCAGATGCCTGGCTCCGGTATAGGGCAGCCAGGCCTCAATGATCTGGCCGTGGACCAGACGATTATCCACACGAAACCACATTATTATTCGCCCGATTTATCGCGGGCCCTGTTGCGCAGCATGCTGCCTGCCACAACAATGCCCTTGGCGCCGGCCTCGCCGGCGAGCTGCGCAAGTTCTTCGAGCTCTTTGTCGCGTGAAGTGAAAACTTTAAGCAGCATGGGCAAATTGACGCCGGTCACCACTTCCACATGATGATTTCCCAACAGGGAAAGCGCCAGATTGGTCGGCGTTCCGCCGAACATGTCTGTGAGAATGATCACGCCCGCGCCCTTGTCCAGACGTTGGGCCGCGTCATCCAGACGGCGCACGGTTTCCGAAACCTCATGCGCCACATCAACGCTGATCGAACTGCAGTCGCTCAGCGGTCCCAATATAAATTCGGCAGTGCGCAGCATGGCCGAGCCGTAATCAGCATGGGATACAATAATAATCCCAACCTGCGCCGCCTTTTTTTCATCCGTCATGGCAATCCTCGTAAAGCAAAGCCTGCCAGTTTTTTCAGCCGAGTTCAAGGTGGCGGTGCTCCAGCGTAGCGGGATAATCCGCCTGGCGCAACGCCTGCAGAATTTCTTCAGCCATGGCCACGGAGCGATGCCGCCCGCCTGTGCAGCCCACGGCTATGGCGACCCGGTAGCGCCCTTCGGCTTCCATCAGGGGCAGTATGAAAAAAAGCAGATCGAGCAGTTTGCCCTTGAATTCCTGTGCGGCGGGCGAAGCCAGAACATGATCCGCAACGGCTTTGTCCTTGCCGCAAAGGGGGCGCAAGCTTTCAACAAAATAGGGATTAGGCAGAAAGCGCAGGTCAAAGACAAAATCAGCCTCACGCGGCACGCCGTATTTGAAGCCGAATGAGATGACATTCACGCGGATGGCCCGCAAGTTGCCCTTATTGCCGCTCCAGCGTTTTTGAATTGCCCTGCGCAGATCATGGATGGAGAAACGCGAGGTGTCAATGACCAGATCAGCCATTTCCCGCAGCGGGCGTAAGCTGCTGCGTTCCGCGGAAAGCGCCGCTTCCAGCCCCATGCCCTCCCGTTCAAGCGGATGGGGACGGCGGGTGGTGGCGTAGCGGCGCATAAGTTCCTGGGCATCGGCTTCCAGAAAAAGCAACAGCGGCCGGATGCCCTTGGCGGTCATGGCGCTCAGGGCTTCATTGATTTCATCCAGAAAATCGTTCTGGCGCATATCCATGCCCAGGGCAATGCCCTTAAAATGGCTCATGGACGGGCGTTCCATCATGTCGACCATTTCCGGCGCCAGGCTGGCGGGCAGGCCGTCTACGGAAAAGTAGCGCAAATCCTCAAACACCCGCAAAGCCGTGCTCTTGCCCGCTCCGGAAAGGCCGGTGACGATGCAGGCCTGCACCGGCGCCTGTGCCGGGGCGCTGGTTTCAGGGGAATCGGGGGCGGCGTGCGGGGCAGATGTG
Organism: Desulfovibrio sp. ZJ369; assembly: GCF_011039085.1. Taxonomy (GTDB): domain Bacteria; phylum Desulfobacterota; class Desulfovibrionia; order Desulfovibrionales; family Desulfovibrionaceae; genus Desulfovibrio. The sequence continues at coordinate 52,910 of NZ_JAAKEI010000003.1, forward strand.
CTCATGACAATGCTCGCCCTGTCGGAACGATCTTTGTAACAAGAATCGTTCCGACAGGAAATTATGTATACTTACAATACCGGATCTATCAAAGCATAGCCGGCTGTGCGCCTGCGATAGACCACATTCACGCGGTTGTTTTCCGCATTAAGAAAAACCAGAAATTCTCCGCCAATGGAGTCCAATTGCATAATCGCCTCATCAAGATGCATCGGCTTGGGCGCGAAGCGATCCGTGCCCACCACCGTCTGCGATTCCTCAGGCTGCGCGTCAAGATTATATGTAAAAACATCCACGTCGGCATTGCGAGCCGTGCGGCGCTGCTCCTTGACCCGCGAAACCTGGCGCTTGATTTGCGCTTCTATCTTGTCCGTCACAAGATCAATGGCCGCGTACATGTCCGTGGTTTGTTCCGTGGCTTTGATATGCAGACCTTCGCCGCTGACGGTCACCTCGCAGCGATGGCGAAACTTGTCCACCGTCAGAACCACGCTCACGTCCAGACCCGCGGACTTTCCGAAAAAACGGCCCAGCTTTTCCATACGGCGACGGGCATACTTCTTGAGATGATCGGAGGCCTCGAAATTCTTGAAGGCAAAAGAGATATTCATGTACTCCTCCTTGGATGGCAACGCACAACGCGAAATCAGAAGTGCTCCTTGCGCTTGGATGACGAGGGAATATCAAGCGCAGTGCGGTATTTGGCCACTGTACGCCGGGCAATGTTGACCTTCAGGTGTTCCTTGAGCATTTCGCCGATGCGCTCGTCGCTCAGGGGGGCCTTGGCGTCCTCCTCGGCGATGAATTTCTTGATCAGGGCTTTGACGCTTTCGGAACCTACATGGCTGCCGTCGTCCAATGCAAGGCCACTGTTGAAAAAGAACTTCAATTCAAAGATCCCGTGCGGCGTGGCCACATATTTATTGGTGGTAATGCGGCTGACCGTGGATTCGTGCATGCCGATGTCATCGGCAATGTCTTTGAGAATCAACGGGGCCAGTTTTGTGACGCCGTCTTCAAAAAAAGCCTGCTGATGGCGCACGATGCTCTCCATCACCTTATAAAGCGTGCGCTGGCGCTGGTAAAGGCTTTTGATCAACCAGGAAGCCGAGCGCATTTTTTCCGTGCAATACTCTTTTTCCTTCTCCGACGCCGCGTCCATGTCCATCCGGGACAAGGAAGAAAGCTGCAACTGCGGCAGGCCGTCCTCATTGAGCAGAATCACGAATTCGTCGCCCATCTTGTAGACAAAGACGTCCGGGCTCACAAAGGTGGGCTCGCCGCCGCCGAAACTGGCTCCGGGCAAAGGATCAAGACTCTGGATGATCTCCAGGTATTCCTTGAGTTCCTCCATGTCCAACTTGAACTTGCGCAGCAGGGGCTTGTAGCGTTTGGCCTCAAGATCCTCAAGGTGCGACTGCACCAGCTCCAGCAAAACAGGATCGCGGTCATAATGCAGATTTTTGAGCTGCACCAGGAGGCACTCGCGCGCGTCGCGCGCGGCCACGCCCACGGGATCGAACAGTTGCACGCGCTGGAGCACCGTCTGGACTTCTTCGGGGCTGGACCTGGTCAGCGCGGCGATTTCCTCCAGCGTAGCCTGCAGGTAGCCGGAAGAAGAGAGGTTGCCGATGATCGCCTCGCCGATCTCTTTTTGGCGCTCGCTCAGCGTGGAAAGGCGCAACTGCCAGAGCAAATGGCCTTCAAGCGTGGGTTTTGCGGCATACCGGGCTTCCAGCGGCGAAATTTCCTCGGCGCTTTCGGATTCGCGCGACTGCGCAAGGCGGGGAGTGCTGGCAAATTCGCCGAGATAGTCCTCCCAGTCCGCGTCACGAGCCAGCTCCTTGTCGTAAACGCCCTCTTCCGCCGCATCCTGCCGGCTTTCCGGCTGCTCGGCAGTAGCAGGATCGTCGCCTGCGGATTCTTCAAGGAAAGGATTATCCAGCAATTCCTGCTGCACAGTCTCCAACAGCTCCAGACGCGAGAGCTGCAACAGCTTGATGGCCTGCTGCAGTTGCGGAGTCATTACGAGCTGTTGAGCCAGTTTTAACTGCTGACGAAGTTCCAGTGCCATGTCTGCTCTTTTAGCTGAGTCCGGACGAAAAAGCCCGAGAAGAGATTTTCTTGTATCAAGTACTGTGCCACACGCGAAAAAATTATGCAATAGCCGGAGGTTGCGAGCATGAAAAGAAAGAGAAGCCCGGCCTGAACTCCGGCAGAGCACAGAAAGGCACAATTTCCAAGATAAGGCGTGCTGTCCGATGGGCAAGCCCTGCCGCATCCCGGCTGCTTGCAAACCGGCGGCGTGTGCTGAAAACCCCACAGGGAAAGGCTGTTGTCTTTCCCTGTGGGGTCATGCCCACCATCAGGAGTGGAATTCTCAAAAAAGGCAGGTCAGGATGTTGCGTGCTGTTTGGCGGCCCTGATAAATTCCCTGAAAAGAGGGTGGGCCTGCATAGGCCGGGACTTGAACTCGGGATGAAATTGACAGCCCAAAAACCAGGGATGGTCAGGCAGTTCCATGATTTCCACCAGGGAGTCGTCCGGCGCGGTACCGCTGAAAACCATGCCTTTTTGAGCCAAACTTTCCTTGAAAGCGTTGTTGAACTCATAGCGGTGGCGATGCCGTTCCTCGATCAATGCCTTTTGATACGCCTCGTGCGCTTTGGTGCCTGAGAGAATCTTGCAGGGATACGCCCCCAGGCGCATGGTCCCCCCCTTGTCGCTGGCGGCATTGCGCTTTTCCACATTCTTGGTGCGGAAATCAAACCATTCGGTCATCAGATAAATGACTTTGTGATCTGAAAGCGGGTTAAACTCTTCGGAATTGGCGTCATCCAGCCCGGCCACATGGCGGGCGAATTCAATGACCGCGCATTGCATTCCCAGGCAGATGCCGAAGAAAGGCACAAGATTCTCACGGGCATGACGGATGGCTGCAATTTTACCTTCCACCCCCCGGTAGCCGAAGCCGCCGGGCACCAGAATGCCGTTACAGCCTTTGAACAGCGTCGCGGCATTGCGTTCATCCACATTTTCAGAGTTGACGTAGCGCAGTTCCACAGCCACCCTGTTGGCCACGCCGCCGTGGATCAGAGCTTCGTGCAGACTTTTGTAGGCCTCTTTCAAATCCACATACTTGCCCACAATGGCAATGGTCACTTTGCCTTGAGGGTTGGCGCAGTCATGCACCAGCTTTTCCCAGTTTTCCAGGTGGGCATTGCGCGCAGGCAGACGCAGCATAATGGCCACCTTCTGATCAAAGCCCTCTTCATAAAATTTGAGGGGCACCTCATAGATATTATCCACATCCACAGAGGAAAAAACCGCATCCTGATCCACATTGCAGAACAACGCGATCTTGCGCCGCATTTCCTGAGGTATGCTCTGCTCGCAACGGCAAAGGATGATATCCGGCTGGATGCCGATGGAAAGCAATTCCTTGACGCTGTGCTGCGTGGGCTTGGTCTTGTGCTCGCCGGCACAGCGCAGATACGGAACCAGCGTCAGGTGGATGTTAAGGCAGTTGTCGCGCCCCAGATCCGAACGCAACTGGCGGATTGCCTCCAGAAAAGGCAGGCCTTCGATATCGCCCACCGTGCCGCCGATTTCTATGATCGCCACATCCGGGGCGTCTTCGCCTTCGGCCAGGGAAAGCACGGTTTTCTTGATTTCATCGGTAATATGCGGGATGACCTGAACAGTGGCTCCCAAATAGTCGCCGCGCCGCTCTTTGGCAATGACCTGGTTATAAATGGCGCCAGAGGTCGTGTTGTTCTTTCGGGACATGGGCACGTCAAGGTAACGCTCGTAATGGCCCAGATCGAGATCCGTCTCGGCGCCGTCGTCGGTCACGAAAACCTCGCCGTGCTGGAAGGGGTTCATGGTGCCCGGGTCCACATTGATGTAAGGGTCCAGCTTCTGGATGGTCACCGAAAGGCCTCGCGTCTGCAGCAGCGCGCCCAAAGAAGCGGCTGCCAGACCTTTGCCCAACGAAGACAAGACGCCGCCCGTCACGAAAATAAACTTGGTTTTCATGGCCTCCCACCTTTTGCTTGAAGAGCTGATCCGCTTAACCGGATGGCAGTACACCAAAATGATTTTTTTGGCTAGCATTGACTACGCAAGGCAAGCTACGTAGTGTATTTTTCCCTTTTTCAGCAAGGCGCGGTCGTCGATCCCGACCGCCTTTTTCGCCCCTGGCAGCGGCGCCCGCGTTTTCAGACGGCTGTGTTGCCGTGCTGCTGTTTTCCGAAGATCTTCAAGGAGGCTCCACCGGCATGGCCACGGTCAACGTATTGGTAATCACCGGCTACGGCGTCAATTCGCATCTGGAAACCGCGCACACGGCGCGCCTGGCCGGGGCCGACAGGGCCGATGTGGTGCATTTTTCCGATCTGGTCGCCGCCAGGGTACGTTTGTCCGAGTATGATTTTTTGATCTTTCCCGGCGGCTTTCTGGATGGCGATGACTTGGGCGCGGCCCAGGCTGCGGCAATGCGCTGGCGGTATCTCAAGGATGCAGCCGGCACGCCGCTCCTGCAACATCTGCAGGATTTTCTGGATCAGGGAAAGTTGATTTTAGGCATCTGCAACGGTTTTCAGCTTTTGGTCAAACTGGGCTTGCTGCCCGCCCTGGGCGGCGTGCGTTTTGAGCGTCAGGTTTCCCTCGGGCACAACGATTCCGCGCGTTACGAGGATCGCTGGGTGCATTTGCTGCCCAACCCCCAAAGCCCCTGTGTTTTTACAAAGGGGCTGCCCATGCTGGCCATGCCCGTCCGCCACGGCGAGGGCAAGCTGGTTCCCGAGAATGAAGACTGTCTGCGCCGCCTGCAGGCAGAACAGCTTATCGCTCTGCAGTATGTGGATCCCGATACCGGCAAGCCTACCCAGGAGTATCCGCTTAATCCCAACGGTTCGATCCTTGCCGTTGCAGGGCTGAGCGATCCTTCCGGCCGCATTCTGGGGCTCATGCCTCACCCCGAAGCCTTTCACCATGTAACAAATCACCCTGCCTGGACGCGAGGCGAGCTGGATCCGCCCGGAACGCTGCTTTTTGTCAATGCAGTGCGTTATTTGCGCGGTCAGTAGAGCAGATTACCTTTGACTTTTTATGAAAGTCAAAGTGGCATTCAGGCGAAAAACGCGGTTTTCGCCAGAATGTACGCCGCGTTGCGGCGGCTGCCGCTTTCGTGTCAGCAGAGCATTTTCAAAGTGAAAATGCTCTAGCCGCAGCCCGCAGCATTCCGAATGCGGTTGACGCACGAGGAACGGCAGTGGCAATGCCCTCGCCCATTGACAAAGTTCTTTCTTTGGGGTAATTTTTACAAATTAACAGCTAAATGGGTAAAACCAATGTCGCGTGAATCCGAAGCAAATTCGCGCGCCGCCCTCTGCAAGGTGCGAACACTATTGCCGCAAGTTTCTGTTTCTTTGAGTACGCCGGATAATTTTGCAAGGCGCTTTCTCTGCCCAAGGCAAGAAAGTGCCTTTTTTAGTAAAGGCAATATTGATGCAACTTATTGAAATAATTAATTCCATTGAAAAAATTGCGCCTCTTGCCGCGGCAGCGTCCTGGGATCGTTCGGGCCTGCAGGTAGCTGCCCGGCGCGAGGATGTCGCGGCTCTGGCCGTTTGCCTGGATCCTACGCCCTCTTCCGTGCGCAACGCCCTTGAGCTGGGCGCGGAGTGCATTCTCAGTCATCATCCTTTGCTGCTTACGCCGGTATTGCCCACTCGGCTGGACGACTACCACGAGGTTTTGCGCCTCCTGCTGGTGGCCGATGTGCCGCTCTATGCGGCGCATACCTCCCTGGATGTCAACGGGCGCGGACCGGCCGGCTGGCTGGCTCAGGAGCTTGAGTTGCGCAATCTCGCGGTGCTGGAGCCGACAAGCGGGCAGCCTTTCGGCGATACGCTTCCTCTCGGCTTCGGTCTGGCCGGCGATCTGCCCTCCCCTCTCGGCTTTGAAGCAATTGTGGAAATCCTGGCCCGTCACCTGGACTTGTCCACAGCCGCGCTTTGCGGCCCAACGCCGGGAACGATCAGACGTCTGGCCTATTGCACGGGTTCGGGTTCTTCCCTGTTGCCCGCAGCGCGCGCGGCCGGGGCCGATCTTTTTATAACCGGCGACGTGAAATACCACACGGCGCTCGCCGCTGAAATTTCCACGCTTGATGTCGGGCATCACAGCCTTGAAGAAGAAATGATGCGCCGCATGTGTCGTTTGCTGCAGGAGCGTCTTGAGCCTTTGGAAATTTTTTTCGTGCCTTCCAGGTCTCCGCTGCGCCCGCTTGTTGTGTCATGACTCCCAGGAGGTTTACGGTATGAGCAGTGCCTTGTATTTTGATCAGATAAAGCAGTTGGTGGAATTGCAAAAGGTCGATGACGCCATCTTTGCCGTCCGGCAGGAGCTGGAGAGCGCCCCTCGTGACCTTGAGGAACTGGAACAGCGTTTTGAAGCAGCCGATGCGCAGCGCAATCGCGTGCTGGATAAACTCGCGCACTTGCAGGAACAGCAAAAACGACTTTCTCTGGAAATCGATGACGACTCCGCCCGAATCAAAAAGAGCAAGAACAAGCTCATGCAAGTGGGCAATACACGCGAATACCATGCCATGATGCGTGAGATGGACAGCATGGAAAAAGTCAACCGCTCTCGGGAAGAAGAAAAAATGACTCTTCTGGAAGAGTTGCAGTTGCAAAATGACGCGCTGGCCAAAATTGATCGCGACTATTCTGCCCTTAAGGCAGAACTTGAAGTAAAGCGCGACGGCTTGGAGGAAAAACTCCGCAAGGCCAAGGACAATCTGGAAGAATTGAATGAAAAGCGCAGCCAGGTCAGCAAGCTCATTCCTCAGCCCGTGTTCATGCGCTATGAGTTCATTCGCGTGCGCCTGGAGCATCCCGTGATTGTCGCCGTCAAAGACGGCGTTTGCTCGGGCTGCAATATTGCCGTGCCGCCGCAGTCCTTTATTGAGTTACAGCGTGGTCAGCAGATTCTGAGTTGCCCCAACTGCCAGCGTCTTATTTTCTGGTGCGAGCATTTCAGCATGCCTGAAGAAGCGCCTGAAGTGACTGCTCCCGTCGATTGACGCTATGTCATTGTGCAGGCCGATTCCGCGCCATGACGTGCCTTTTGCTGCCCCCTTGCGCGGCCACGTTGCAACTCGCTGCAAAAATGGCATGCCTTGCAAGGCGCTTCGCCGATAGGAGAGAATGACGACACGCTGTAAAAAATGCGGGAGTCGGACAGACCGTCGCTGCGGGCCATTGCGCCCGGAGAGGAAAGTCCGGGCTCCACAGGGCAGGACGCTGGGTAACACCCAGGAGGGGCGACCCTCGGAAAGCGCCACAGAAAGCAAACCGCCCCGCACCCAAACCGGCACGAAGGACGCCAGACCTTTTTCTGGCCTCCCTGCGGATTTGGGCGCGGGGTAAGGGTGAAACGGTGGGGCAAGAGCCCACCAGATGCCGCGGCGACGCGGCATGCTCGGCATACCCCGTTCGGAGCAAGACCAAATAGGGAAGGCGGTCGGCCCGGCCACAGCCTTCCGGGTAGGTTGCTTGAGGGCGCGGGCAACTGCGCTCCTAGAGGAATGACGGTCAGATGCGGCTTGCCGCATGACAGAACCCGGCTTATCGTCCGGCTCCCGCCGAAAAAAGATAGTATCCTGTGCAGAGGAATGGATGCCGGCTGCACAGCCGTGTGAAATCCGATTTGGCCCCCATTGACCGGCGGCCCTCAAAGAATCCACCCTTCAGCCGCCAGAGGCCGCGCCATGTCCGTTACGTCTCCGCAGGAAAAGCCGTGGGCCCTGATTCTGGCGGCCGGACAAGGCAGCCGCCTGTCCGCCGTCACCGCCGGATGCGCCAAACAGTTTCTGCCTTGGCGCGGCGCGCCGCTCTATTGGCACGCCGCCCGCGCCATGAGCCGCAGCGCCGCTGTGGCCGGATTGGTTGTTGTTTTTCCTGAAAATCAACTTGCGCAAGCCGAGGAACAACTGCGCGCTCTCTGCCGCAACGAAGACCTGGGCTTGCCCTGCCTGGCGGTCGCAGGCGGCAGACAGCGCCAGGATTCCGTGCGCCTGGGTCTTGCCGCCCTTCCCGTGCGCGCGCGTTTTGTGCTGATTCATGACGGGGCCAGGCCATTTTTGAGCCCTGCGCTGGTGCGGAGCGTCTGCGAAGAGTTGCGCCGTGGAGCGCGCGCGGTGGTTCCCGCTCTGCCTGTCACTGATACTATCAAGCTGGTTGAGGACGGGCGCGTGACCGCAACTCTGCCCCGGGAGCGGCTGGCAGCCGTTCAAACGCCGCAGGGCTTTGATCTGGCGCTTTTACGCCAGGCGCACCAGCACGCGCTCCGCACGTCCCTGGCCGTCACTGACGATGCCTCGCTGATCGAAGCTCTGGGCCAGGTGGTGCGGATTATTCCCGGTGAGGCGACCAACGTGAAAATCACATATCCCGAAGACATGGCGTTGCTGCAGGCTCCGCAAATGCCGCTCCGGCCGCGCGTGGGCATGGGCTACGACGTGCATCGCTATGGCGCGGGCCGTCCCCTGAAACTGGGCGGCGTGCTCATTCCGGGCGCGCCGGAGGTTCTGGCCCATTCGGACGGCGATGTGCTCTTGCATGCGCTGATGGACGCGCTTCTGGGCTGCGCGGGCCTGGGCGACATCGGCTGCCACTTTCCCGACACTGACGCCCGCTTTGAAGGCATTTCATCGGCCATTCTGCTGGATCGGGTTCTGGAAATGACCCGCGCTGCCGGGCTGACGCTTGAGCACGCGGATCTGACAATCGTGGCGCAAGCTCCCCGCCTTGCGCCGTTTCGCGAAGAAATACGCAAAAATCTGTGCCGCCTTCTGGATCTGCCCAAAGAGCAGGTCAATCTCAAGGCCAGCACCGAAGAGAGGCTCGGCTTTACCGGCCGGGTCGAAGGCATCAAGGTTTACGCCGTGGTCAGCGCGCTGGCCGCTCCCCTGCCCCGGCCGCATGCCGCCTCCTGTGGCCGCGATTTCTGATTGCCGCAAAAAGGCCGCCCATGCACGCCGAACGCCATCGCCCCTGGGTTGCGCATTAGAGCATTTTCTCTTTGAAAATGCTCTAGTTTCATTGGCAAACCGCTCTACTGTGCGCGAAATATCCTGCAACCCCCGGCAAAATATGCGCGTTTTGCGGAGCTGTTGACGAATCTTGCCGCAACAGCGTATCCTTCAGCAAACTCGCGGCAAGGAATCAGGCACGATCCTGCGGGCATCGCGCCCCAGAGCCGCGGAATTTTCAGCACATGCTGTGACCCGACTGCTCAGGAGGCTCAGCCATGTTTACTTTGTTTGCAGAGTCTCACAGGGATGTAACCATAGTGCGCCTGTCCGGCGACATGCTGCTGGCTGACGTGGCTCAGCTCAACCAGGAACTGGATCAATATCTGCTGGCGCCCGACGTATCGCAAATAGTGCTTGATCTCAGCCGTATCGAACGGGTGGATACGTCCGGGCTGGGCGTTCTGGTAAGCGAGAGTACGAAAGTCCGCAATATGGGGCGCAGGCTGATCCTTCTTACTCCTTCCCCACAGGTGGCACAACTTTTGAAAGAAGCGGAGATAGAAGGTTTTTTCCCCACCTTTGAAAGTGAGGAAGAACTGAATGGCTATATCCCCAATGCGGCGGAATAAAAGCGTTGGCGCAAAAGGCCGGAATGTCGGCTGTGCCCCACGGGCTTGAGCGGCAAACCGGCGGCGGCAGTTTTTGCAACGCAGACGGAGGGGGCAGCGTGCAATACTATTTGCGGCATTATTTCAATCCTGACTTTGATCACCTTCACCTCAAACCGTGCGGGGAAGGCGACGCTTCAAACATTTACTGCCTCGGCTATGTGCAGAATGTGATTGACGGCCAGGTTCTGGCTGAAATCATCCCCCTGGAAGAAGCCGGCCCCAACCCCGACCCCCGGCATGTGCTGCAGAAACCTGTCCTGCCTGCGGGCATCAATACGCGCGTGGATCCCGCGCATCCCAACTATCTGCTTGCCGCGGCCAATGGCTATGTCTTTTATGATGAAGACAGAATCACGGTCAAATGCCTGCTCAATGTTCGGCAGGATATAAGCTTTCAGACCGGCAACATCTTTTTTGTGGGCGATATGGCCGTGCACGGCTCCGTGCGGGCAGGCTTTTCCGTGCAGGCCAACAACATCCGGATCATGGGCATGGTTGAAGGCGGGGTTGTGCGCGCCCGCCGCGATCTGATGCTGGACGGAGGCGCCCGCGGCGGCGCCGGGCAGCACTGCCTGGTGGATGCCGGAGGCAAGCTGCTCGCGCCTTTTCTTGAAAAAGTCGAGGCCCGCACCCGCGGCAACATGGTTGTTGCGAAATACTGCCTGTACTCCACGGTCTACGCCGGAGCCAGCATGGTGGTGCGCGATCAGGTTTACGGCAGCGCCATCAATGCGTACGGCAGCGTGTATGTGGGCAAGCAACTGGGCAACAAGGCCGCCATTTCCACCAAAGTATATCTCGGCTATGACCCCGCGAGAATCCGGCACCTGGAAAAGATTGACGGCATTATTGCAAGCCAGTCCCAGGCCATTACGCATCTCAGGGCCGTGGTCGGTCATTTGCCGCCCGACGCCGGGGAAGCCAGCCAAAAGCTGGCCCGCCTGACCAGGCAGCGTGAACAGTTGATGCAACGGCGCGCTGAGTTGGGGGCCAAGCTGCATCTTGATGAAAATTACATGCAGAACTGCCGCCTGATGGTGCCGGGCAAGGTTTTCCCCGGAGTGGAGATTTCCATCGGCCAGGCGTTTATGCTGGTTGAGCAGCCATATGAAAATGTGCTTTTCCGCTTGAGCTATGACGACATCATAGTGGAACCTCTGCCGCCTGCCGCTGCCAAGGGCAAAAAATAATGAAGCCGGAAGCAGAGCCGCTTTTTGAGGCTGTCTGCCGCGGGCCAGAGGGCAAGCCCGCCGGACGGCCCGCGGATGTCATTGCCTGTGTCGCGGGCCGCCGCTTCGCCATGCTGGCGCCGGGCGGCCCGGAGCGGGAAAAGGCGTGCGTTGAGAGCATTGCGCCGGAGCAATGGCGCGACAGCCTGCCGGTGCTTCTGGGCGCGGGCATGGGGCATGCTCTTCATCTGATACTTGAAAGATCCCAGGGGCCCGTTGCTGTTGTTGAAAAAGAACAGCCCCTGCAACGGCTCACCGGCGTGTTGTCCGGACTGCCTGAAAGGTTGCGGCAACGCGTGCTGCTGGTGGACGCGGCCTCTTTGCAGGACGCGCTCAGGGAACTGACGCACTGGCAGATGCAGCATGGCGGCAAACGCCTGCTGCCTGTGGCCCTGCCCTTCTATCTGCGCCTGGACCGCGCATACTACGGCGGGCTGCGCGACAAACTCGCTGCCAGCGCCCGCTATGACTTCTGGGGCCGCGTTGTGCAGCCGCGCTTTCGCAGCGCCAGACCCCGCGTGCTGCTGTTGACCAGCAAATATTTCCTGATGGGCGAGCTGGAGGGGGCCTGCCGCAAACTGGGGCTTGAGCACAGGCTCGTCACCCTTGCAAGCGACAACCTTGCCCATACGGATTTTGTGCAACAGTTGCTTGAAGTCGTTCTTGAATTCAAGCCCGACTGCTGCGTGACGCTCAATCACATGGGCGTGGATGTGGAAGGCGTGCTCATGGATCTTCTGGCGCGCCTTGAACTGCCCCTGGCCTCCTGGTTCGTGGACAATCCGCATCTGATCATCCACTTGTACGCGCGCTGCGTCAGCCCCTGGGCCGCTCTGTTCACCTGGGACGCCGACAACATCGAAAGCTTGCGGCGCGCGGGCTTTGAGCATGTTTTCTATTTGCCCCTGGGCACGGATCCGCAACGATTCGCGCCGCGTGCCGCCGCGTCCGTGCCTGCTACCTGGAAGGCAGACGTTTCCTTTGTGGGCAATTCCATGCTCTACAAGGTGGGCGGTCGTCTGAAAAATGGCCGTTTTCCGCGCGGCCTGCTGCTGCCTTTCCGCACTGTTTCCCAAGCTTTTATGGAGAGCGAGCAGCGCTCGGTATCGGATTTTCTGCGTGAATCCTTTCCCGATGTTCATGCGCGCTATGCCGCCCTGCCGGACAATGAAGCGCGGCTGGCCTATGAAACGGCAATCACCTGGCAGGCCACGCGCCTGTACCGTAACGGCTGCGTGCGCAAGCTCCTCCCTTTCCGGCCTTTGCTTGTGGGCGACAGCGGCTGGAAAATCGAATTCCGGCATGAGGCCCGCCAGCCCCGCTATCTGGACGCCTTGAGCTACTATACCCAACTCCCTTTATTTTATGGACATTCTTCAATTAATTTCAACTGCACCAGCAAGCAGATGAAAGGAGCCGTGAACCAGCGCGTTTTTGACGTGCCCGCCGCCGGGGGCTTTGTGCTCACGGACTGGCGTCCGCAGATGGAACAGCTCTTTGCGCCGGACGAGATGGCCTGTTACCATGATCCCGAAGAAATCCCGGATCTGACGCGCCACTATCTCGCCCATCCCCAGGAGCGCCGCAGGCTTAGTGAGGCTGCGCGCAAGCGCGTGCTCGCCTGCCATACCTGGGAACACAGACTTCAGGAAATGCTTGAACATATGCGCCGGGTATACGGAACGCCTGGGGCGCGCGGCCTTTCTTCAGGTAAAACAGCAAGCCGGACCAGGGGGGCGGCGGCATTGGCGGCCGCTGCCCCGGATGCGGCCCGCAGGCCGGGCGGCAAGGCTCCCGCATGAGCGCGGATCCGGTGCTGGTTCTGCAGTTGCAGCGCATGGGGGATTTAATTCTCACCTTTCCGCTGCTCACCCGGCTCAAACAGCGCTGGCCCGGACATCCTGTCTGGGTAGTCGCGGAACCGCAATTTTTCCGGGATCTCATGCCGCTTGCGCCGGAGGCAGTCTTTTTTCCGCCGCAGCACTGCCCTGCCCTGGCTCGCGGCCGGTATGCCGCGGCCGTGAACCTCAGCGGACGCCCGGAGGCCAGCGCCTGCCTGGCCCGGCTTGAGGCCGGCCGTAAAATAGGCGCGGCCGCCCTGCCCGGCGGCCTGCATGTCTTTGGCTATTGGCAGCTCTATCGAACCGCCTTGACCCAGAATAACCACAACAACGCTTTTCATTGGTCCGATCTCTCCCTGCTGGATCTGGATCCCACGGCCAGGCTGACGGATGTGGGACATTCGCTGCCCAAAGGCGCGGGCACGGGGCGGATCGGCCTGATCCTCGGAGCCAGCGAGGCGGCCAAGCGCCCCGACGCCGCCTTTTGGGCGCGGCTGGCCGCACGGCTGGCAAAAGCGGGCGCAACGCCGGTTTTTCTGGGCGGCCCTGCCGAGGCCGGGCTGGGGAGAGAGGTCGCCAGGCTTTCAGGTCTTGGAGGAGCCAATCTTTGCGGCCGCCTCTCGCTCAGGGAAGTGGCCGGGGTCTTGCAAACCCTGGATCTGTGCGTCACGCCGGATACCGGGCCCATGCATCTGGCCGACTGGCTGGGCGTTCCGGTGCTTAATCTCTCCATGGGGCCGGTACATGCCCGGGAAACCGGCCCCTCCTCGCCCGGCCAATGGGTGCTGCGCGCCAGGATGAGTTGCGTGGGCTGCTGGCAATGCCGGCGCGCCAGGCTCTATTGCAAGCAGGCTTTTACCCCCTCTGCCGTGGCGGACGTGGCCTTGGCTCTTGTGAACAAATCTCCGGCCCTCCCCTCCGCAGCGTCAGGGCTGCGCGAGCCCGCGGGCCTGGCCCTGTACCGCACGGGCCGGGATTGCCTGGGCCTGCACACGCTTGAACGCGCCGGGGCTCAGAACAGGCAGGCCGTATCCTGCCGCCCCCTGCTGGAGGACTTCTGGCAGGCCGCATTTTTATTCCTCTATGATCCTTCCTTGCGGGCTTTGGCGCAACAACGCCTGAGCAACCTGCAGAACGCCTTCCCGGCGCTCGCCCATCGCCTGGGCAGCGGCTTTGCACGCCTCTGCGCCCAATGCGCCGCGCACCTCAAACGCCGCAGCCCGGCCTTGCCCGCGACATTCTGGCGCGCGGAGCCGCCTTTGCTGCGCCTTTTTGCCGGGCATCTGCATATGTTTCTGCAAAATGCCGACTATGCCCCCACCGGCTGGCAAACGGCCGTGGATCGCCTGACCGCGCTCTGCGGGCTGTTTGCCTCGCAAAAATAAGCCCTTTGCGCCCACGGCTTCAGGCAATGGGCAAGTCTTGCCTATCCTTCTGAGATCCTCTGTTATCTTGCTTGAATTAATATCTTTTTCTTTTTGGAACACTCCTTGAATACTCAGGCCTGCAAGGAGTGCGAAGATGCAAATTATTCCCGCCAGCAGCGCCGGTTTCGGTTCGGATCTTTGGAGCAATGCGGCTCAAAGCTCGCAGGGCGATTCTCCTTACGCCGATTTTCTGCAATCCATCCATGAAGCCATTGAGAGCGTACAGCGCGGGCAATCCGGCTCGGTGGACACGGCTCTGGCGGATTCCGGGGAGCAGGCCAGACCGCTGGTGCAAGGCCCCTACAGCCGCAACAGCGTTGACGGCGTGACCTATACGCTGGATGAAGTCTGCTTTACCAAAAACGAGCTTTTTGAGCTGCGCCGGGAGCTGATCAAAGTGGGCGCGCCCGCCCAAAGCCTGAAAAAATTCGATGTGCTGGCCGACCAGCCCGACGGCGCGACCCTGGCCCAGGTCATGGCCAGTCTTCAGGCGTACGGCGATCCGTCCGACCTGAGTGATGAAGACCTTACAAACATTACCGCTCTGCTGGGAAAAATCGATCCCACCGGCGATCTTTCGGCGCAGGCCCTGCAACTCATGCGGGATGGCAACGGTTCGGCCGCGCTTGCTCTGATCTCGGAAACCTTTGCCTCCCTTGCTTCGGCCGAAGGCATTGAAATCAGCCGGGACGAAGCGCTTGCCCTGGGCAGGGGCCTGGGCCTCAATCAAAACAGCCTGCAAACTCTGGCAAACAGCTTCGGCAATCAGCAGACCCTGATCGGCACAAGCGCGCAGTTTGCACATCTTATGGCCCCGGCGGCCGCGCAGTTCGCCGAGGAGGCGGCCCAACGCCAAAAGCTGGATGCCGCGCTGGAGCAGACGCTCAAGCCGATCATCAGCAAGGCCCGCAACCGCATGGAAAAGGAAAAGGCCGCCGCCGCCCTGCGCAATCGCGAAGTCGAGCAAAGCAAGATCCTGATCAACAGGACAGTGGAGAAAAAAAGCCGGGAAATTCTCGATCAGACACTGCAAAGCGGCCGGGAGTCGGCAAATCCCAACGACGCGGAAGCGCGGGACGAAGCCATCAGCAGAAAGCTTGACCAAAGCCAAAGCGCGGCTCTGGGCGATGCGGGCACAAGCGAAAAAAACAACCGGGCTCAAACTGCCGAAGTCTCTGCGCGCGCGGCTTCCAATGCCGAAAGCGCCGCGAACAGCCGCAACAATCCCGGTGTCGAACACGCGGATTTTGTTCAGAGCGGCCACAGCGCGCAAAGCAAAACCGGCTATGTCGCGGGCCTGGGCAATGAAGGGGCCCACGGCGAGGCCCGCCCAGGCAGCGAACAGGGCACGAGCAGGGAATGGAGCGAGCTGCTTCACAAAATTGAGGCCAACGCCGCGCAACCCGCAGGCAGTAACGGCAATTCCGTCCTTTTTTCCATGCTTCAGGGCAATGCCGAGTCGTCTGCGACGCTCGAAAACATGCCCGGCGCAAACTCCCGGACGCTTTCCAGGCATGTGGCGCAGCAGGTGGAGCAGGGTCTGCTTACCGCGCTCAAGGGCGGGGGCGCCCGTCTGGATTTGCAGCTTCATCCTCAGGAGCTGGGGGCCATCACCATCACCCTCACCGCCCGCAACGGCGAGGTGAGCGCGCGCATCCGCTCGGAAAAAACCGAAACCGCGGAAATGGTCACCCGCCAACTGGACGCGATACGTATCAATCTGGAACAACAGGGCATCAAGGTCGACAAGATCGAGGTCCAGCTTGAAAACAGGCAGCAGGACGACCACAGCCAGTGGCAGGATCTGGATCAGCATAATTCCTGGCAGGAAGAAGAAGCCCGCCGGGAAGAACTTGCCCGCCTGAAAAATCTTTCAGCTATGCGTAACTCCTCAAGAAATATGGAAATTGAGCATTTGGAACAGCCTGTGCATTCTCTGGGCCAAACGGCAGGATATTCCACCCGCGCCTTGCACGTGGTGGCCTGAGCACAAGGGAAGGGAGCACAGCATGTCCAGCATCAATCAGGCTCTTACCGCAACCAACACTGAGTTTAATCAGGCCTTGAGCAAGCAGAAAGGCAGCGCCCTGGACAAGGACTCCTTCATGCTGCTCCTGGTCACCCAGTTCAAATATCAGGATCCGCTCAATCCCATGGAGGATAAGGAATTTATTGCCCAGATGGCGCAGTTCTCAAGCCTGGAACAGCTCATGAACCTGAATACGAGCATGGAGGGCCTGACCACCGCCACCAACAACGGGCAGATGATCAACGCTACCTCCTATATCGGCAAGCGGGTGAGCGTCGGCGGCGATACCATCGGCAAGGCCGACGGAATGGTCACCTCCAGCTTCCGCTATGCGCCAGTGGATCATGTGACTGCGGGCCAGATCAATGTCTGCGACAGCGACGGCAACGTGGTATACTCCGAGAAGCTGCCTCCCAAGAGCGCCAACGTCACCTACACCTTTGAGTGGAACGGCAAGAACAACAACGGCGACGCGGCTCCGGACGGCGTGTATCAGGTGAACATCGCCCTGCTCAACGCCAAGGGCGAAAGCGTGCTCTGCGATCAGGTGGTGGACGACACGGTCACCGGCGTGGTGAACGACAACGGGATCGTCTGCCTCGGCCTGAGCGGCGGCCAGTTGATGGCTCTGGCCAATGTGCGCCAGGTCACCAATCCACCGGTGAAGAACGATGGCAACGGTGACGGCTCAGGCACTGGTGGCGGAACTGGTGGCGGATCGGGTGATGGCGGCACCGAGGGTTCCGGCGATACGGCGGGCTCCGGCGGCGCTGAGGGCACTGAAGGTTCCGGCGGCGCTGCATCCGGCGACGTGGCCCGGGCCGCCTGAGTAAAGCATTCGGCGGCTTCAGCCGCCTGTCAGGACGAAACAACTATCCCAATACATATACGGAGGAAGTCATGAGTCTCTCAGCCAGCATGTGGACCAGCGTTTCCGGCCTGCTCACGCACGGCGACAAAATGAATGTGGTGGGCAACAATATCGCCAATGTGAGCACCATCGGCTTCAAAGGCCAGCGCATGGATTTCAACGATTATTTGTACATGGACGGCGGAAGCGCCAGCGGTCCCACCCAGATCGGCGCGGGCGTGGGCATCAATGCGGTGCTGGGCGATTATTCGCAGGGCTCTTTTGAATCAACCAACTCCGCCACGGATCTGGCCCTTGACGGCAACGGCTTTTTCGGGGTGCGCAAGCCGGGCAGCGATCGAAAATACTACACCCGCGCCGGGGATTTTTACTTCAATCAAAACCGGGAGCTGCAAAATCCCCAGGGCCTGCTGGTGCAGGGCTGGGAGGTGGAAAACAAGAAAAAGATTACCTTCAATGGCGGTACCACCACCGTGAGCGGCAAGAGCGAATCCGCCTATGTGGGCAGCGGCTCCCCCACGGACATTGTGCTGAACAGTTGGCATATCCCGGCACAGCAGACCACCAATGTGACCTTCAACATGCAGCTCTCCACGGATCAAGGCACGGACAGGACCATCAACACAGCCAGTCCCCTGACCGCTCTCTTCGATCAGTGGAACGCCGGCAACGAACCGCCTCTGCCCAAAGAAGGTTACGCCACCCAGTCCGCCATCAAGGTCTATGACGAAGGCGGCACCAAGCATGAGCTGACCACCTATTACGACAGGGTGGAAACCTCCGGCATCAAGGGCCTGCCCGAAGGCTATACGGTCTATGAATATCTGGTGACCATCCCCCCGTCCGAGGATATGCGTTCCTACGGCGGCGAGGGCTATGACGACGCCACCAAGACCTGGACCAAAGAGCCCACGAAATTCTATGACGATCCTGTGGCGGGCACCAACAAGCAGGCCGGCGTGCTCATGAGCGGCGTGATGATTTTCAACGCCAGCGGCGAGATGGTCAACCAGACCGCCTACACTTTCGGGGCCACGGGCACCCAGGATCCTAATGATCAATACGCCGGCAACCCGGACGACAAGAACTCCTGGCAGCCCACCAGGATGTCCAGCAACGGTCTGCCCGTGTTCACGCCCAATTTCACGGGCCAGCCCCTGGCCAACAGCGTGAGCGAAACCATGACCACGCCCGGCGGCACCACGCCCTTCAGCCAGGCCCAGAACTACATCGTTGAGCTGGATTTCGGCCTGCGCAACACCAGCAACAGTTGGCTGAACAACGTCACCAACACCATGAGCCTGGACGCCAACGGCAATCCCGTGACCGCGGACGACGTGTCCCTGGGCGTGGATCCGGACGGCTACGGGTACTACGCCCTGGAGGACAATTCCTACGGAACCGACGGTGGCGCTAAGGTATTCAGGGATCAGTACGGCTTCTACACCAAGAACGGCGCCAATAATGTGTACGGCACGTATAATGGACATGAGGTTCTGCATGACGGCACGGGCTACTATTATATGGATGCCGGGGCGAAGCATACCATTGATATCACCGACCCCGGTGTCACCAGAACGCAGCCTGACAACAGGCTTACCCCGGAGATTCTCTCGCAGAAGAACAGTCTGGCCAGCCTGCACACCAATCTGGTCCAGAACGGCGTGAACCCTGACGGCTCCCCCAGATATGTGAGCCAGATGAACTATAATGACAGCGTGCCGGTAATGGCTACCGCCCAGCGCAGTGAAAACGCCTCCGTGGCCGCGGCGGGCACGGGCGTCACGCGCTCTCCCTCCCAGGACGGCTATGCATCGGGCAACCTGAGCGGCTACAACATTGATGAAAACGGCATTATTTACGGTAAGTATGACAACGGCGCCAATCTGGCCCTCTGGCAGATCAGCATCTATGATGTGCAGAACTACCAGGGCCTGTACCGCGAAGGCGGCAACCTCTTCTCGACCACCAGGGAATCGGGCGAGCCCAGCGTGGGCGTGGCGGGCAGCCACGGCTTCGGCAAGACAAAATCCTATTATATCGAGATGTCCAACGTGGACATGGCCCGGGAGTTCGTGCAGATGATCACCACCCAGCGCGGTTTCCAGGCCAACTCCAAGGGCGTCACCACGGTTGACACCATGCTGGAAACCGTCATCGGCATGAAGCGGTAAGCCCGCCGCCTCGCCTGACATGGCCCTGTGGGGCGGTGAGCCGCCCCACGGAGTTTTACAAAATCTTCGCGGCTTGCGAGCCGCAGACAATGCCTTTCCAAATGAAGAAGGCAGCGTCGGGATAGCGCTGCCATTGGCTTCTTCCGTGTGGAGCGCCGACCATTGGGGTCGGCGCTCTGTTTTTTGTCGGGCGCATCCGCTTTTGGCAAACCGTGATGTGATGGAGGGCAAAAGCCGACCGCCCCCCCCTTTACAGCGCGTCAAAATTGCAGCGCGAACCCTGGGAAAATTTTTCCCGCCGACATTCTTTTTATATAACTATTGGAAAATACATAATAAAATAGTAGTGGCACATGGATTGCAGTACCAAGGACACAGCTTAGCCAACCCACCCGAAGGAGGTGTCCCATGTCTTTGGTTATCAACCATAATATGATGGCCGCCAACACGGCCCGAAACCTGAATTCGCATTACGCGCAACTGAGCAAATCCACGCAACGGCTTTCCACCGGCCTGCGCGTCAACAGCGCGGCGGACGACGCCGCGGGTCTGGCCATTCGAGAATTACAGCGCGCGGACATTGCCACCCTGCAGCAGGGCGCGCGCAACGCCAACGACGCCATTTCCCTCATTCAGACCGCCGACGGCGCCCTGAGCATCATCGACGAAAAGCTCGTCCGCATGAAAGAGCTGGCCGAACAGGCCGCTACCGGCACCTATGATTCCACGCAGCGTCTGATGATCGAGTCCGAATATCAGGCCATGGCCTCGGAAATCACCCGTATCGCCAACGCCACGGACTTTAACGGCATCAAGCTGCTGGACGGCACGCTTTCTTCCAACACGCACGACGGCAGCGGCCTGACCGCCACCGGCAAGCTGAAGGTCCACTTCGGCACGGGCAACGACTCGGCCGAGGATTATTATTACATTAAAATCGGCCAGAGCACCGCCTCCGCGCTGGGCGTGGGCAATCAGGCCATTGACTCGAAGGGCGAATTGCGCGCGGGCGGCACCATTTCCACCCAGGAAGCCGCGCAAAAGTCCCTGGAAGCGCTTACCCAGGCCATTGTTTCCAAGGACAAGATTCGCGCGCACCTGGGCGCGATGCAAAACCGCCTGGAAAATACCATCACCAACCTGAATACGCAGGCTGAAAACCTCCAGGCCGCGGAATCCCGCATTTCGGACGTGGACGTGGCCACGGAAATGACGCAATTCGTGCGCACCCAGATTTTGAGTCAGAGTGCGGTAGCCATGCTTTCGCAAGCTAACTCGCTGCCCAAGATGGCCATGCAGCTCATCGGCGGCTAGGCCATTTCGACATAGGCTGTGGCAGACCAAAGACGGGAGGCCCGGGGGCCGTGCCCCCGGGCCGGGTTGCGAGCCGGCTGAACCGCCAGGCTATGCGTCTTACGCTTGGGTTCCCGGTTCGCCGCAAGGGCTTGCAGCGGCTTCCAGCGCTTCCAGAGCAAGGCGCGCGGCTTCCTGTTCCGCTTTTTTGCAACTGCTGCCGCTGGCCAGAAATTCCCGGCCGTCAGGCAGGCGCAACGAAACTTCAAAAACTTTGGCATGTTCTGGCCCGTGGCTGGCCAACTGCGCATAGGCCGGACGTTCCTTGAAAAGTTGCAGCGCCGCTTCCTGCAGGCGCGTTTTGTTGTCTTTCAGCCGGGGCTGTTTCTCGGCCGACTGCGGCCAATGCGCCGCAAAAATGCGGCGCACGCTCCCCCTGGCAGCCTCATAGCCGCCGTCTTCGTACACCGCGGCCAGCACCGCCTCCAGCGCGTCGCTGAGAACCGCATCACGGCTGCGTCCCCCCTGATTTTCCTCGCCCCTGCCCAGTTTTATCAGAGCGTCCAGACCAAGCTCGCGCGCGCGTTGCGCCAAACTCACCGTGCTCACAAGCAAAGCGCGCATTTTGGTCAGTTCTCCCTCGCGCGCCTCCGGGAAGCGGCAAAACAATTCCCAGGAAACAGACAGTTCCAGAACCGCGTCGCCCAGAAATTCCTGCCGCTCATTGTGCTTCTGGCCCATGCCGTATTCGTTGGACCACGAACTGTGCGTCAGGGCCAGTTCCAGCAATTCAGGCCGCTCAAAGACATGACCGAGCTTTTCTTCCAGGGCGGCGCGGGCTTCGGCCGTCTTTGCTCCGTCGATGGCGTGGCTGTTTCTCATGCCTCTAATGTAGCCGTTTTACGGCTGATGGCAACAGAAAATCCCTTGACATGACGTGCGCCAGTGCCTACCTAAAGCAAATTACTTATGAGGAGTTACGCATGGCTTACGATATTCGTTTGATGAAATTGGTGACGGGCGAGCTCGTCATCGGCAAATACGACCAGGAAAAAGACTGCCTCAACGAAGTGGCCGCCATCCAGAGCATCCCCACCCAGCAGGGCGTGCAGATGATGATGCTGCCGTATGGGTATCCTTTTGAAGCCAATTTCAGCGGCACGCTGGAAGGCAAAACCTTCCTCTACCGCTATGCCGATACGCCCAAGGAGCTTCAGGATAAATATATTGAAGCCATCACCAACCTCACTGTGGCGGGCGGTCTCGGCAAGCTGCAATTCGGCTCCGCTCCGATGGGCAGCGGCAGCGGGCTGATCAAGTAGTTCGGGCACATTCGGTCTTTTCACGGGCGGCGCTCAACGCCGCCTTTTTTCTGCCCGTGCCGGAAGCGGCGGCAGGCTTTTTCGCCTCTCAGGCGCAAGCCGCGTCTCTTTCATCCCACACGCTCAAACGACCGGGGAAAAACCATGCGCTCCCTTCTGCCTCTGTTGCCCAGGCCCAGCCGCTTTGCCGGCATTGAAGACGGAGCCTGCCGCAAAGATCCCGCCGCAATGCGCCTGCGTCTGGCCCTGGCTTTTCCCGATACCTATGAAGTGGGCATGTCGTATCTGGGTCAGAAAATCCTGTACGGCATCGCCAATGCCGAACCAGCCTGGTGGGCCGAAAGGGTCATGGCCCCGGATCGCGAAGCCGGGGCAGTGCTGCGGGCGCACAACAGCCCGCTCTGTACCCTGGAGTCCGACACGCCCCTGGCGGATCTGCATTGTGTTTCCTTTTCCATCACGCATGAGCTCTGTTACACCAACGTGCTTTATATGCTCGATCTGGCGGGCATCCCTTTGCGCACTGCGGATCGCAGCCCGGATTTGCGCGTCTGCCCGCTGGTCATTGCCGGGGGCGGCGCGCTGCTGAGCGCCGAGCCTCTGGCCCCGTTCATGGATCTCATGGTTCTGGGCGACGGGGAGGAAAGCCTGCCCGATGTGCTGCGCCTGCTGGAAAAAGCTTTGGAAAAAGGCTGGACCCGCGACCGGCTCCTGCATGAGGCCCGCCTCGTGCCCGGCGTGTACGTTCCTTCCCTGTTTGAGCCGGAACCGGCGGATCCCGGGCATGGTCTTCGCGCTTTGCTGGCGGATTACACGCGGCCCACGCGCCGCATTGTGACGGATTTGAACAAGGCCGCCTACCCTACCCGGCAGGTTGTTCCGGTGGGCGCGGTGCACAACCGCCTTTCCCTGGAGATTGCCAGAGGCTGCACGCGCGGTTGCCGTTTCTGCCATGCGGGCATGGTCTACCGACCGGTGCGCGAGCGCTCTCTGGAGAATATTGCCTCCTTGCTGCAGGATTGCCTGCGCGAAACGGGCTTTGATGAAATATCCTTCCTCTCCCTGAGCACAGGTGACTTTTCCGCCCTGAAGACGCTCTGCCACGGCGTGCTTGACCGTTGCGCGCGCGAGCAGATCAGTCTTTCTCTGCCCTCGCTGCGGGTGGGCTCCATTGATGACGAGATCATTGAGCGCATGGCCGATTTGCGCCGCACGGGCTGCACTCTGGCCCCGGAAGCGGGCAGCCAGCGCCTGCGCGATGTGATCAACAAAGGCGTCAGCGAGGATGCCCTGCTTTTGCACGCCCAAAAGCTGCTGGAGCACGGCTGGCGGCAGGTCAAGCTCTACTTCATGATTGGCCTGCCCACGGAAAACGACGAGGATCTGGCCGCCATTGCCGAGCTCTGCCGCAAAGTGCGTGATGCCGCGGGGCGCGGTGGCCCGCGTTTGCAGGTCACGGCAGCGCTTTCCCCCTTTGTGCCCAAGCCGTTTACGCCCTTTCAGTGGGAAGCGCAGATCGATCAGGCGGAAATGCGCCGCCGGGTGGATCTGGTGCGCGAGCTTTTCAAAGGCCAAAAATGTCTTAAGCTGCGCTGGCATGAGCCTGCCATGAGCCATCTGGAAGGCATTTTGTCGCGGGCTGACCGCCGCATGGCGGACGTGGTGGAAAAAGCCTACCGCAAGGGCGCGATTTTTTGCAGCTGGATGGAAAGTTTCGATCTTGCGCCCTGGCTCGCGGCCCTGGAGGAATGCGGGATACAGCCCGAAGACTGCACCGGCCCGCGCGAAGTGGGCGGCAGCCTGCCTTGGAGCCATCTGGAAGCGGGCATCTCGGAGGACTTTCTGCTGCGGGAGCGCGCCCGCGCCCTGCAAGGCAAAATCACCGAGGATTGCCGCTACGGCGTTTGCCGCCACTGCGGCGCTTGCGACACCAAGGCCGGGCCGTCGCTGCTGACCGGATCCGCGCCAGGATCCGGGCCAGGAAGCGGGGCACGTTCCGCAACAGACGCCGAGGCCGGAATCCCGCGGTATGGTCACAGGCTTAATTTTCCGCAACGCGACCAAAAGGCCCATGAAGCCCGGCGCGACGCCGAGGGCCGCCTGATCTGCCGTGCGCAGGCGAACCGGCCGCCGCAGATTGCCCCCGCGCTTGCCGTCAAGGCAGCCCAATACAGGATATGGCACAGCAAAATGGGCGGCAGCGCCTATTTGAGCCAATTAGAGCTTCAGGCCATTCTGGAGCGGGCCCTGCGCAGAGCGGGCCTGCCCCTGGCCTTTTCGCAGGGTTTTCACCCTTTGCCCCTGCTCTCTTTTGGCAGGGCCTTGCCGGTGGGCGTGCAAAGCCGGGCCGAATGGTTTGCGTTGACTTTGCACAAAGCTCTGGATCCAAAGGAAGTGGAGGCCCGTCTCGCGCCCTTGCTGCCGCCGGGCATGGATCTGGCGCGCGTTGAAATTACAGCTAAAAGCCGCCGCACCGAACAGGCCGAAGCCGAGGCCTTTTGCCTGAGACTGCCTACGGAGCGGGAAAACCAGGCTGCCGTATGCTGTTTTGAAAAATTCTTCGCGCTGGCGGGCCGGATGTACAGCCGCGAGACCAAAAACGGCCCGCGCAGCATGGACATTCGCCCCTTGCTGCGCGATTGGGCTGTCTCGCAGGAGGCAGCGGACAAGGAAAACGAGGCGGGTCAGGCCGTGACATTTGTGGCTGACTGGCGTACCGGTTATTTGTCGCCCTTGTTGCTCAGCATGGCCATTCTTGAACCACTGGCCGCCGAGCGTGATCTGCGCTCGCGCCTTCACTTGCTGAAAACAGCGCAGATTTTTGCCAACGCGGAAATCTATCCATAAGGATTGCACATATCATGTCACGCGCATTTACTCACGCCTGGTTCTTTTTCGGCGATTCACTGACCCTTGGGGTCAATGACTGCAGGATGCCCGGCGGCTGGGTCAGCCGTCTGGCGCTTTTGGGACGTGAAGCGGGCTTGTATCGCCTCCCCCCGGCGACATTTTACAATTTGGGCGCGCGGCGGCAAAACGTCGCTGATCTGGCGCGCCGTTGGCGGCAGGAAGTGGATTGCAGGCAGATGCCCGGCCTTGTGCCGCGCCTGGCTTTTTGCGCCGGCGTGGTGGACATGGCCTCCCCGGGCGGCGGCCAGCCGGCCGCTCTCGTCAAAACCGCGCGCATCCTGCGGGCCATGTTGACCGAAGCCGCCTCTCTTGCGCCCACCCTGTTGATCAGCCCGCCGCCCGTGGCGGATGCCGAGGCGCGCCGCCGCATAGAAAGCCTGAATGAAGCGCAGGCCGAGCTCTGCGCCGCAATGGCTTTGCCCTTTGCCAATATCCATGCCACACTCGCGGCTTCCCGCGCCTATATGGACGATTTGAGCGACGGTCTGCATCCCGGCCCCGAAGGCTGCGCGATTATGGCTGAAACCCTGTTGTCGCAAAAGGTCGTTCAGGACTTTCTGCGCACGGACATGGAACCGGAGGTGGCGTGAAATGGGATCGTGCATGCCGTTCAGTGACGAAGATTCTTTTGCCGAACGCGTAAAAAGCCTGGCGGATGACGAGTTGCTGCAAATCTGGGAAGAAACCCAGCAGATTGAAAGCCTGCTTTCCACGGAGCTGCATACGGATCTTTCCATTGCGCCGGATTATGAAAAGGCCATTGTGGCGGAATTGCGCCTGCGCTCAAGCCGGAAGCTGCGCGCGCCGCAATCCGGCGATTGCGCCAGGAATGGTTGAACCCTGATTCCTGGCCGCGGCATGGGCAAAGGCGGGGCTTCCTCAGAGGCTTTTTTTAAGGCAGATCATATCCACGAGCCGCACGCCGCACTCCACAATGGGCTCGCGGTAGTTGACCGTGAAAAAATTTTTCAGACGATGGGAAAAGCGGAAGCCCAGACGCTCATAAAAAGCCAGAAGGCCCGGAACTTCCCCTGTTCCCACCACCATGGCGGCATATTTGCCGTGATAGTGCCGGAAAAGATACTCCACCAGTCGCGTCCCATAGCCCCGGCCCTGAAAAGCCGCGTAGGTGGCCAGATTTTTCAGCTCGCAGGTGGCGTTGCCTTCGTCGGTCACCACACAGATACTTTTTAGATCCGGATCAAAAAGCGCGAATACTTCCCCCCGCTCCAGATAGCGATCAATCATGTCCTCCTGCTCGTCCCCCAGCAAAAGGAGCTCCAAAAAGCGCTTTTTGCGCTCCGTAATTTTTTCAATGCGCATGGCAAGACTTTCCGTGGCAATGAACCCACGTCCACGACAGACATCCCGGCAAGGCGAGCTCCGCTTTTCAACCGGAGATGCGGCGCACTGCCGGTGGGGCAGTGCGCCGCATTCAGGAACAAATGCCCTGAGAGCAAATCAAGGTTGAAAATTTCGATTCTCAACCTTGATGGTAATCCGCCTCAGGCGCGTCAAAAGCGTTTACAGGGTGCTCAGCATATCCATGTCTTCACTGGAAAGCAGCTTGTCCAAATCCAGCATTATCAACAGGCGATCCTGCAATTTGCCGACCCCGCTGATATAATCGGATTCCACGCCCGCCACCACAGGCGGCGGCGGTTCCACCGTGCTCGCGGGTATGCGCAGAACCTCGGAAACGGCGTCCACGACAAAGCCCACGATAATGTTGTTGATCTCAATCACAATGATCCGTGTGTTTTTATCATGCGCTTTGGGCACAAGGCCGAAACGACGCCGCAGATCAATGATCGGGATCACTTTGCCGCGCAAGTTGATGACGCCTTCCACGAACTCCGGCGCGCGGGGAACCTTGGTAATCTCCATAGTGCGGATGATTTCCTGCACCTTGAGGATATTAACCCCGAATTCCTCTTCGCCGATGCTGAACGTCACCAGTTGCAGGAGCTCATCATCCTGCTTTTTCTGGTTTTGATCCATATCTGCTCCCTTGTCGCATATACGCTTTTCAAGCTGTTTCAAAAAACCCCGACATCCGGAGGCAACAGAACCTGGGGCCCCGACCTGCGGTTTGCGGGTACGGCCGCGGCAGAGCTGATCGCCCGGCCTGTGAGCAGTGTTTGGACAGACTTATGCAATGCACATATTCCTTATCGACAGTTCCGTAAAGTGCCATAGGCCGATAGCGAAAAAATTCTTACTTTCCTCCGAAAGTCTCGCCCAGGGCCTGCTCAAGAGCCTCCACGCCGTAAACATCCCGCAGAACCAGGGGAGATGAGGCCCCGTCTCCGGCCGCGAACAATGCCGTCAAAGGGATGCTCTTGCTGCCCAGAGCCTGTAGAAGACGCACGGCATAGGCATTGGCGTCAGTCAGGTCAACGCGCACAAGTTCCATGCCGTAACGGGCCTGCCAGGCGCGCAGGCGCTCATCCGTCAGCACTGTTGCCTCCATGAACTTGCAATTGGGGCACCAGTCGGCGGTAAATTCAAGAAGCATGGGCTTTTTGCCCAGTTGGGAGGTAAAGTATTCGGGGCTGAAATCGCGCCATTGCGGCAGAGGCGTTACAGGCCGCAGTACCCAGACCACGGCGGCGCACAAAAGCAGAATGCCCGCGATGCCCGCCAGACGACGGCGGAAGGGGGGGGCGTCCATGCCGCAATACCGGCCCCAGAACCAGGCGCAGAAGGAGACCAGCAAGAGCACGCTGAGAACCTGCATATGCTTTTCCACAGGCAGGATGGAGAGCAGATACAGTGCTGTGCCTAACAGAAAAAAGCCCACAATGCGCTCAAAAACCTGCATCCAGGGGCCGGGCCGGGGCAAGATCCTTGCCATATTCGGCCAGAGGCAGAACAACAGGTACGGCAAGGCCATGCCCAGGCCCACAGCCCAGAACACCACCATGAGAATCACCAGGGACTGGGTAAAGGCCCAGCCCAGAACGCCGCCCAGAAGCGGCCCGCTGCACGGCGTTGCCAGAAAAGTGGACACCAGGCCGGTCAGGTAGGATTGCACGCGGGGATTTTTGGCGTTTTGGCCGGGTTTGAGGTCAATCACCGGCAGGGTGAACACCCCAAGCATGGAGAGGCCCATCAGAAAAACAATGAGCAGCATGAACAGGAGGATTCCCTGATTCTGATAGAGCTGCCCCCACATCAGATCCGCCAGCCCGAGGACCAGGGCCAGCCCGGTGAACAAGG
This sequence comes from Desulfovibrio sp. ZJ369, assembly GCF_011039085.1. Taxonomy (GTDB): domain Bacteria; phylum Desulfobacterota; class Desulfovibrionia; order Desulfovibrionales; family Desulfovibrionaceae; genus Desulfovibrio. Next base: position 80,945 of record NZ_JAAKEI010000003.1, read on the forward strand.
TCATCACGCCCGCGGCAAACCAGATGTTGTGCTCGCGGAAGCGTCTGAGCCCGTTTTTGTCCCCAATGCCGCCCATCAGCAGCAGGCCGCTGATCTTGAAGGTAAGCACCGGCAGCACGCACGGCATGGCGTTCAGCAGCAGACCGGCCAGGATCCCCAGCAAAAGGGCTTTGCCCAGGCTGGATATTTCCACGGAGGCGTCCGCATAGCGCGGCGTCAGTTGCAGATCAAAACCGTCGCCTGAGGGCGGGATCTCACGCCCTGAAGCTGCATCCGGCGCAGTCGCGCTCAGCGGCGGAGCCACCCTTCCGGCCGGAGCCCTGACCACAGCATCGGGCGCGTCAGGCGTTTCCGACACATGCGCGAGGCTGGGTTGATTGCCGTTAAGTTTTTGCCATTGGCCGCTCCAGGCCGCTTCCGAAATGAGGGGCATCGCCTGCGGCACTGTGCCGGTGAAACTTTGATTGACCGGCAGGCAATGGCGATTTGAGCAGAGCAAAAGGCTCATGCCGATGGTGTAGGGCTTGCCGGTGGCCTGCACGGGCAGCGCCGAAAAAAACACGACCTCGCCTTCATAGACGAAAACCGTGGCTTCGGTATCATAGAAATCACGCTGCATGGTTCCGGCCGGATACCAGACGGGCAGCATCCGGCCGCCCTCAAGCGCAAAATCCAGCACCGTGGGACGCCCCGCGTCGCCTGATTCATGGGCATAGGCGTGATAGCCGGCTGGGATTGCGAGACGCATGGCAGCAACAATATTTTCACCGTCGCGGGCAAACTCCACTTGCAGGGGAACGCTTTCTGCCTTTGCCTGGAAGGGGAAGAACGCAACGCAACTGAAAAAGGCCAGAAGGCATACTGCGCCAGGAACATGCCGACGCAAGATCTGAAAAATAGTTTTTAAATACAATGTATTATCTCAATTATGTTGAAATTTTCGCAAAATTGCTTGACAAGTGAGCCACATATGCGTAAACCCCTTTTCACGCCTGTCGGGTCATTAGCTCAATTGGTAGAGCAGCTGACTCTTAATCAGTTGGTTCGGGGTTCGAGTCCCTGATGGCCCACCAAAAATTTGGGGTTTGCGGCATTGCCGCAAACCCTTTTTTTCGGAGTTCAGAACAAACTCGAAGGCGTGCGGCCGCGCGCGGGCATCCATTTTATCCGCACGCGGCCGCCAAGTCCAGTTGCCGCCAGGGCGGCAGGCAAAAGCATTTAAAGGATATACTGGCTCAAATCCTGATCCTTGCGCACATCCTGCAGATGCTCCGCAACATAGTTGCGGTTGACCAGCACCTGCGCCCCGGGCATGTCCGGGGCATCAAAAGAGATGTCGGCCAGAATTTTCTCCATGATTGTGTACAGGCGGCGTGCGCCGATGTTTTCCGTGCGCGAATTGGTATCCTCCGCAAAGGCCGCGATTTCCTCAAGGCCGTCCTCGGTGAAGCTGAGCCGGATTTGCTCGGTGCCCAGCAAAGCCTCGTACTGCTTGGTCAAGGCATTGTCCGGCTCTTTGAGGATGCGCAGAAATTCCTCTTTGCCCAGAGCCTGCAACTCCACGCGCAAAGGAAAGCGGCCCTGAAGTTCGGGAATCATGTCCGAAGGCTTGCTGAAGTGAAAGGCTCCGGCCGCAATGAACAGGATATGATCCGTGCGGACCATGCCGTATTTTGTGTTCACGGCGCTGCCTTCCACAATGGGCAGAAGATCGCGCTGCACGCCCTCGCGTGAAATGTCGGACGTGCGGTTTTGCGACGAGCTGGCGATCTTGTCGATTTCATCAATAAAAATAATGCCGCTCTGCTCCACACGCTCTTTGGCCCGCTCGCGGAGCGCTTCCTGATCCACAAGTTTGCCTGACTCTTCCTGCACGAGCACATTGAAGGCGTCGCGGATTTTCATCTTGCGGCGGCTGCGTCGCGGCGGAAAAGCCTTGCTGAACATGTCCTTGACCTGGCCGCCCACCTGCTCCATGCCCGGAATGGCAAAGATGTCGATGCCCTGGCCGCCCTGCTCCATGACTTCCATTTCCACTTCGCGCTGATCCAGAAAGCCCAGACGAAACTGCTGCAGCAGTTTCTCACGGGTTGAGGCGCGTTCTTCCTGCCCGAACGAGCTTGGCAGAAGCAAGTCCAGAAGGCGGGACTCGGCGGCAGCTTCCGCGGCTTTGCGCACGCGTTCGTTTTCCTCCTCGCGCACCAGGGTGACGCCGATTTCCATGAGATCGCGCACCATGGATTCCACATCACGGCCCACATATCCCACTTCAGTGAATTTCGTAGCCTCCACCTTGATGAACGGAGCTCCGGAAAGTTTGGCCAGACGCCGCGCTATCTCGGTCTTGCCCACGCCGGTGGGGCCCATCATGATGATGTTCTTGGGAGCCACTTCGTCGCGCAATTCCGGCGCAAGGCGCTGCCGCCGCCAGCGGTTGCGCACGGCCACGGCCACCATGCGCTTGGCCTGTTCCTGCCCCACCACGAATTTATCCAGCTCAGCCACGATTTCACGAGGTGTCAAGGTGCTCATCAACTGCTCCTGCTGTTTCTGCGTACAGGCCTTACTATACGCACTCTCCACAGTCTGACAATGGCGAAGCGCAGATTTGTCGCAGCCCCGGTTTGCAGGCCGGTGCCGACGCGCACTGCCAGGCCCGCAAAGCATAGTTTTTTTCGCCTTCAACGCCGCGGATTGCCGGGTGAAAATCATTGTTTTCATCCGGCAATCCTGCAAAGCTCGCGCGCAACAGGAACTGGTTATTTTTTCCCTGAAGAGCTAGCATTGCCGCATGGAAGCAATCCAGCTTGCGCGCTTTGCCGAGACGGCCGCTGAGCAAACAGCGGCATGCCGGCATATTCTTCTCAATGATGCTCTGCCGCTCTGGCTTTTTCCTCTTTTACTGCTGAGCGGCGCATTGCTGCAACTGGCTTTTCTGCGACTGCGCCGCCGCCGGCTCCTGCTTTTGGGCGCGCTTCTTGTGCTCGGCGCAGCCGCTGTTGATCGCGATCTCACGCTGGCTGTGGGCCAAATTTTTGTTGCCGCAGGTCTTTTGCGTCTTTTCGATGCCAACGGGGCCTGAGAGTAGCAAAACGCTCTAAAACCAGGGCGCAAAAAAACCCCGGCGAGCCGGGGTTCTTGCGTTTACTGCGGCAGCTTACTTAAAGGCCTTTTCAAAATTGGGCACCACCTGCTTTTTACGGCTCATGACGCCGGGCAGCCAGACGGAACTGCCTTCCGGCTTGACGCCGAAAGCCTTTTCCACCACCGCCGGATTATCGGAAACGATCAGCATTTCCGAACCTTCCTTCATGATGTCCGTGAGCAGCAGGAAAACGCTGTGGCGTCCCTCGCCCTTGACCTTGGCAATTTCTTCCTGAAGACCGGCCTTGACGTTATCCAGTATGGAAAGATCCACCACTTCCAACTGGCCGATGCCCACCTTATTGCCGTTCATGTCAAAGTCCTTGTAGTCGCGGAAGACCAGATCATGCATGGATGTGCCCTCCACCGCGCTCTTGACCTTGAACATTTCCATGCCCAGCGCCGTTACGTCGCTCACGCCCGCGATTTTGGCCAGAGCCTCCACGGCCTTCCTGTCGGCCTCGGTGCAGGTGGGAGACTTGAAGATGACCGTGTCGGAAAGTATGGCGCACAACATGCCGCCGGCGATATTTTTGGGAATCTCCACCCCGTAAAAGTCATACATATTCTTGAGCACGGTGCAGGTGCAGCCCACGGGCCAGATCCAGGCCTCAAGGGGCGTGGAGGTGGTCACGTCGCCAAGTTTATGATGGTCGGCAATGCCCAGCACTGTGGCGGAATCCATGCCCTGCGGAGCCTGGGGCAGATCCGAGAAATCCACCAGATACAATTCCTTGCCCGCCACGTCGTTGACGATCTGCGGCGCGGAAAGGCCGAATTTTTTGAGCACGAATTCGGTTTCCGGGGTGGGCGCGCCCTGAGCCGCGGGGGTGACGTCAAAACCGCGTTTGCCGTACAGATCGGCGGCGGCGATGGCGGAAATAATGCTGTCGGTATCGGGATTCATATGGCCAAGAACGAATGCGGGCATGACATGACTCCTTCCGGTATGATTCTTGAAGATAACGAACGATGGCCGATTTGTTATCTTTAGCACAAGGGCGCGGCCATGCCAAGACCTTTGGCGCAAATTTCCCGGCTCCGAAGAAAAACGGCAGATGTTCCGGGCTTGAACTTCAGAGAAAAAGCCCCAAAACGGCTCGTGATTTTTTTACTTTTTCCCTGAACGCGGATGGGCCTGATCATAGGCTTGCACGAGATGCTCAAGGCTCACCTGGGTATAGCGCTGGGTGGTCGTCAGGCGTCTGTGCCCCAGAAGTTCCTGCACGCTGCGCAAATCCGCCCCTGCGGTCAGCAAATGGGTGGCAAAAGAATGGCGCAGGCTGTGCGGAGAAACCGTGACATCCAGCCCGGCCCGGCGGCAGAGCCGGGCAATGATCCGGGCTGCCTCGCGCCGGTTGAGACGTGCGCCGCGCGCGCCCACAAAAAGCGCCGCTTCCTCAGGCAAAGCCAGCAAGGGGCGCTCGTCCAGCCAGGCCGCCAGACTGCTGCAGGAAGTGTCGGAAAGCGGCGCCAGGCGCTCGCGCGAGCCCTTGCCCATGACCCGCAGCACGCGGGAAGTCAACTGCACGTCGTCCACGTCCAGGCCCAGCGCCTCGGAGATACGCAAGCCGGAACCATAGAGCAGCTCGGCCAGGGCCAGATCCCTGCAAAGCAAGCGCGCCTTGTGAGCATCCGTGGGCGCGTCGGCCCTGGGCGCGTCCAGCAAGGCAAATGTTTCATCCACGTTCAACGCGCGGGGGTGATGCCTTTCCTGACGCGGATTGCGCACAGCGGCAGCCACATTTTCGCCAACCTGCCCGCTGCGTTGCAGAAAACGAAAGAAAGAACGCGCGGCGGCCAGTTTGCGGGCCATGGAGCTTTTAGCCGTGCCCTTGCGAAAAAGCCAGACCAGAAAGGCCTGAATATGCTTGCGGCTTATCTCGCCCGGCCGGGCCAGATCCGCGCCCTGTTCATGCAAAAAAACCGCCAGTTGCGTCAGATCCGCAGCATAGGCTTTTTGCGTTGCCTCGGCAGCGCCTTTTTGCACGGCAAGCCAGGCCAGGAACGCCTCGATCAGAGGCCGGGCTTTTCCGGCCCCGTCCAGAGAAGACGGCATACTTTTGCCCGCTCTCACGGCAAAGCCTCATAGCGGGCCCCGGGCAGCCGCTTGATCCTCCCCAGCATTTCCAAGCCGATCAGCAAGGTGTTCAGTTCCGGGACGGAAATATCCAGGGCAAGCGCCAGAGCATCGGCCTGCATGGCTCCCTGGGCGCGCAGGCAGGCAAGCAGCCGCTCTTTGCGCTCTTCCGGAACCAGCGCGTCGGCAGAAGGGCAAACAGGCCCGGCCGCGGGCCATGAATTTTTTCCGGGTACGGCAGCGGCGTTGCGCGTCGTCGCAGCCGCGGGTTCCTCCTCCGGACGGGGAAAAGGCGCTCTTTTTTCCTCTTCCGGCAGGGTTTCGTGGCTGATCCCGAAGGGCCGCAACTGCTCGGCCAGATCCAGCAGCACGTCTTCGGCGCTGAATACCGGCCGCGCGCCCTGACGCACCAATTGCTGACAGCCCAGGCAGTGCGCGTCCAAAGCCGGGCCGGGCACGGCATATACCTCGCGGTTTTGTTCCAGAGCCAGCCTGGCGGTGATCAGACTGCCGGAGCGGCTTGCCGCTTCCACCACCAGCACGCCCAAAGCCAACCCGCTGATAATCCTGTTGCGGATGGGAAAGTGTTCCGCCAGCGGCAAGGCCCCGGGGGCAAATTCCGTTACCAGGAGGCCTTTTTCCGCCATTTCCCCGAAGAGCCGGGCGTTGCTCCTGGGGTAGATTTGATCAATGCCGGTGCCCAGCACGCCTATGCTCCGCCCTACCCGCGCCAGGGCAGCCTCATGGGCCACCTTGTCGATGCCCAGGGCCATGCCGGAAATAACGGCTATGCCGCAGGCCGAAAGGCAACGCGCCATGTAGGATGCCATACTGCGCCCCTGAAACGTGGCGCGTCGCGATCCCACAACGGCAAAAGCCGGGGAATGCAGCAGGGAAAGGTCGCCGCGGCAATAGAGCAGAACCGGCGCGTCTGGAAGCTCGCGGAGTCGTTGCGGATAGCGCGGGTCAGACCAGAGCAGAATGTGCGCCTGCACTGTTTGCGCGCGGTTCCACTCTTCCTTTGCTGTGACTCGCCAGGAGCCGGTCGCCATCTCCGCGGCCTGACGGCGGGTAAGCCCGGCTTCGGGCCAGCGCTCCCGGGCTTGCACGGCGTTATATGCCGAACCGAAGGTCTTGAGCAGCCGCGCGCGGGAGAGCGCGCCCAGCCCCCGGCAATGCCGCAGGGCCAGGCTGGCCCAGAATTCGGTGCGCGCCGCCTGATCCATATACGCCCAGGTGGGGACAGAGGCAGCCCTATGGTCGGGCCCGCCGCGCCCTGCAGCGTGCAGGTCAGTGTCTTGCTTGCACAAAGCCATGTTCAGCGCGCAAGCCCGCGTGAGCGCGCCAGGCGGGCGGCCTCGGAATTGGGAAAATCAGCCAGAAGCGTCTTGTACTTGCTCGCCGCGCCCTGCTTATCGCCAAGGCGGCTCAGGCACATGCCCGCCTTGAGCAAGGCGTCGGCATTCTTATGATGGCGCGGATACGCGGCATTGACTTTCTCAAACTGGGCCAGAGCTTCCCGCAACTTGCCCTGGGCATACAGACATTCGCCAGTCCAGTATTCAGCATTGGCCGCGTAGCGGCCCTGGGGATAGTGCTGCAAAAATTCCTGAAAGCGGGCAATTCCCTCGGTTGAACGCCCGGAAAGCGCCACCTGCAATGCCGCTTTATATGCCCGGTCCTCGCCTTTTCCGGCTCTGGGAGCGGCAACGGTTTGGGGAGGCGCGGCTTGCGGCGCAACGGCACTCTCCCGCGAAACGGGCGGCACGCTTGTCTCGGCGGCGGCCGCGCCCAGCGGAGGCAAGCCCGGATGCTCCGGCGGCAGCGACAGAGTCGAAGGGGGCAATGCCGGCACCTGCACCGCGGCATTGCCGTCAGTGCCGCCTTGGGCAGCAAGAGGCGTGCCGGCGGCGGGCGGCGCGGAGACACTCTTTCCTCCCGCAGCGTTGGCAGCCGGGGCTGCGTCCTTTTGAGACGTCGCAAGCGCAGGGTTTTCAACCGGCGGAAGGGCCAGACTGCCGGGCGCAGGCTCGCTTGCGGCCAACTGTCCTGTAGGGCCGGCCACCCTGTCGGGGCTGCCCACCTGACCCGCAGGGCCGGCTACGCCGGATTTGCGGGAAGCGTCGGGGCTATTGCCGACTTTGGCGCGCGCGCCATCGGTTTTGCCGGGCAAGGGCGTGGGCGGCGCGGCCGGATTGATCACCCGGCCGGACGGGGACGATGGGCCTGCATCCCTTGTGGATGCAGCGGCGGACTGAGAATTGTGCCCCTTTTGCGCGCTTTGATCCGCCTGTAGTGACCGGGCGGGCATGTTGCGCGAAGTCGGCATGCCCGCCGGAACAGAAGCAGAAGAAAGCGGCGGGCTGTAGGCAGCGGCCCTGGCGGTCTGTGCCGGAATAATCGGCACAACGGTCATGCCGGTTTTGCGGCCGCCACGAGTGCGCACTTCATAGGCCCGGTTGTTGAGCATGGCGACCTGGCTATCCAGCGCCGCAACGCTCTGTTCCAGCTTTTGCAGGCGATGCTCCGTTTCGCGCAGCGTCGCCTGGTTTGTGCGGTTGCTTTCTTCAAGCTTGCGCATCTGAGCCGTTGAAGCGCAACCGCCTGCCAAAAGCAGGCAGGCTGCCGGTATCATCAAGAGCTTTTTCATAGTACTCCCCACACCCTTTTTCCGCCGCAAGTCCGGCCGCTCTTTGGGGCATTTCCTGATTGAATTTGTCCAGAGCTCATTTCATACATCGTCATACAAACGAGTTATGAGGATCACTTTGCCAAAAAACGCGGCTTCTTCCAGAATCCACGCCGCTGCGCGGCGCAACGCGCCATGTGCGGCAAGAGAGCATTTTCTCTGGCATACTGCGCTGAGAACTCTTGCGGCGACCGTAATTTTGAGGCAAAAACAGGCCTGTATGCGTTTTCCTCAGGGTACAGAACACAGCCGGTCAGCGCAATACCGCAAGGAGTAAGCATGAATATTTACAGCCGGTCCTTTTGCCGGGCGCAAGGCGGTGCTCAATGAACTCGGTGCATGAGTTTCTCCGCGCCAATCCTCTGCTGCAAACCGGTCTGGACGTACTGGGGATTGTCATTCCGCTGGCCATGCTCCTGGCTTTTGCCGGCATGGGCTTTATGTCCGCCACAGCCAAAATTCTGTCCCATACGCGTGGACGATCCTCATATGACAAATGCGCCCGCCAGCTTGCTGCCCTGGGCCTCATTCTGGGCTGGCTGTTGCTGATCGGCGGCCGTATCTGGCTTTTTTTCACCCAGGAAGGCTACACCCCGGACTCTCTGCCGGGTTTCATGGTGGAGATGACCTGGATCCTGCTGGGGGTGGGAGTTCTGATCGGCAGCCTCTACCATGCGCTTTGGAAACCCTTGGCCACTATGCCCGTTCTGCATGTGACCCTGGGCATTTTGAGCGGGGTGCAGGGCAGCGCGGCAGTGGTGGCGGCTCTGGCCTCAGCCCGCTTTTTGACGGCGCTTGCGCAGCCTGACGCCGCAACCATGACCCTGGGCGATCTTTTTCGGCCGGAATGGGGCTCCCCCTTCTGGAGCGCGTTATGCTATACGCCGCTGCTGATTCTGGCCATGCCTGCGGCCTTCGGCGCGCTGTGGCTCCCTCTGCGGCGCGCCCACGACGATTTCGGCAGGGATCATTACAATACCATGATCCCTTGGTGCGCGGCCTGGGCCCGCAATGCCTGGGGTCTGTTCTGGCTTCTGCTGCTCATATCCAGCGGCATGCAGATCGCCCAGCACTGGCAGGCTGGAGTTTTCACAATGCAGGACGCGATTATCCAGACCTCCCGCCTGCTGCTCTGGCTGATTCCGGCTCTGCTCTGGACGCTGGTCTGCCACAGCGCCATAGCCCTCCGTCACAAGTTGACATTGCTGGCGGCGCTGGTGATCAGCATTACCTTCATGCTGCCCTATTATCTGGAAGCCACGGCCATGTAGAACGTTTTGCTAATGAAATTAGCTAAACGCTCTGGCGACAGCGTTAGCTGGCGCCCGCGCCGAATGAGCGTCCAGACCGCGTTCTGGACGCGAAATGATGGCAGCGCAGTGATTGAAAATGGATATTTTCAATCAAAGAATGCTCTAGGGTCCGCGTCACGCATACAGACGCACAGCCCGGCATCTGAATGAGCGGAGAAGACGCTGCGACGCGCAGCGCGCAGCCGCTCTGCCTGCGCGGGCCCTGGGCGCGAAGGCTTACCAAGGCTTACCGCTGCAAATATTGCCTGCGCCATTCGTCCAGAAAAAGCAGACTTGTTTCCAGATCGCTGAGCGCGCCGCTCTGCTGGCGCAAGCGCGCCAGCACGTCCTCAAAGGAGGCATGCGGCCCCAGGCCCAGTTTTCGGGCCAGTTGCGCCAGCTCCGCCTGCAGTTCCACAGGCAGTTCCGGCAGGGGCGCTTTTTCCGGGCCGCTTTCCTGCCAGGGGCCCAGGCTTTGTTCACAGTATTCCAGCAAGGCGGCCATGCGCCGCGCATAAGTGTGCTCCCGCACAACCCGCGCCTGGCCGCGCGCGGCGTAGGCCGCGCGCTCCTCAGGCCGGGCAAGAAAATAGTCGATTTTTTCGTAAAATTCTTCCAGGCTGGCAAAGGTGGCCAGTTCATCCGGGGCAAACAATTCGGGCAGCAGCGTGCGCTCGTCCACCAGTTGAAAGGCGCGCATGGCGGCCAGCTCAAAGGTGCGCGGATTGACGAAATCCCCGTGGCTGACCAGATCGTTGGTCTGCAAACTGGAATGCAGGTTAAGGTTGACCCGCGTGGCGTTATAAATTTTGACGCTTTCCTCTTCGCCAATGCGCGCGCCCTGGCGCTGGACGTGACCAGCCAGAAGGCTTTCCCCTTCCCAGTCCGATCCCCAGATTTTGAAATCGCGGCCGGCCAGCCGCCGGAAGGCCAGCCGCCGGTTGGGATAGCCGGCCCCGAGAAAGCCGATGTCCGCCCCGTATTCACGTTGCTCGGCCGGGCTGAGCGCAAGCGGTTTGTGGAAGTCGGGCAGGGCCGCCAGGGGCAGATACAAGGAGCGGACGCCCAGCGCCGCCAGTTCCGAAAGAAAGGGTTCTTTCTGAATCACCGCGAAAACATCGTAAAGCGGCGCATAGGCTCGCCAGTAAGTGAACAGGCGGTAATCTTCCACAAACCACATGGCCGTGCGCACGCCGCTGCGCTGCAGACGCTGCAGCAGGCTGCGGCTGACCGGAGCCTGGGCCAGCGCCAGCATCAGATGCGGCTCCACGGACTCAACCTGGGCCCAGATGGCCTGAGAAAGCACTTGCAAAAAAGAATGTTCCAGTTGCGCGGCCCGGTTCGGCGTGAGCGCCAGGCCTTGCAGGCCGGTAAATGCCGGATACATCAGCGGCGACTCAAAGACATGCGCGGTGTGGCCGAGCTCACGCAGCGCAGCCGCGCAATACCGGCCAATGGGCAAGGAACCGCCGTACATGGGCAGAATCACCAGAATACGCAGGGGCGCAACAGCCATCAGCAATACCTCCCGGGCGGCAGCATCCAATCAAGGTCCTGGCACAGCCAGTCATCCGGAACCGCCGGAGCGGGTGCGCTTTCGGTCTGGAGCGCCGCAGCGTCGAAAACATCCCCCGCAGCTTTGGGCAGCCGCAAAAATTCAGTCAGCGCGGCACGCACGGCAGCCCGTTGCCGAGCCTGCGGATCCGACCCGGCTTGCAGACGCAAGACGCAGCCAAGCGCGTCCAGATCGCTCTGCCAGAGTTGCAGATCATCCGGCAAAGGCGCCTGCGAGCCTGTTTCGCCCCGCAGGCAGGTGGCCAGGGAGCGCAGGAGTTCCGATTGGCGAAAGGGAGCAAGACAGGCTGTCGCATGGGGGCAGGGAGCCGACTCCAGACAGGGAGCGCAGGCCCGCGCTGCCTGCCAGATAAAATGCCCCCGGCCGTAAGGCCCGGTTTCATGTGCGCTTGCCGAGGAGAGAAAAAAAGCCAGCACAGGCACGCCCAGATGAGCCGCCAGATGCATGATGCCCGTATCCGGGGTGATCAATGCGTCCAGGCCGCGCACGGCGTCCACAAGACCCGGCCAGTCGGTTTTTCCGCTGAGATCCCTTGTCCGTTCCTGGATTCGGAGCGGCAAGAGCCGCAAAAGCTTGCGGGCGGCGGCCTGTTCGGCTTTGGAGCCCAGCAGGCGGACGGGTGGCCCGTCCAGCGCCTTGAAGGCCGTTTCCAGCACTGCGGCCAGCACGGGAACCGGCAGGGAGCGGCGCGATTCGCGCCCGGCCAGAACCACCCCCAGACCTTGCCCGCCGGGCCGGGCCTGGGGATTGACCTGATCCGCCGCCACTGGGGAATCTGCAAAATGAGCCCAGAAATCCACGAGATTGAGCGGCGAAACCGCGCGCCGCTCACTGAGGCGAAAGGCTTTGCGCGCCCAGGCGGAACGCAGGATGCCCCCCGGCGCGGGGCGGTAGCCGTGCACCAGTTCCGGCTCGAAGCAGCGGCAAAGAGCCGTCGTCATGCCGGAAAAGTTGCAGTTGTACACGGCCTGAAAGTCGGTTGCCTGCCACTGGGCCAGGATTTCCCTGTTGTGCTTGAGGGCCTGATATTGCGGCTGCGCGTGCAGATGCAGGGCGTGAATTTCAGCCGCCGGGTACAACAGCCGGGCCAGGGGAGCGAGCCCCGCCTCAATGCCGAGATGGACCCGGCCACGGCTTTCCAGCGTGCGGATCAGGCGCTTGCTCTGCACAAGGTCGCCGAAGCGTGCCGCTTGCAAGACCAGAAAAGCAGCCATCAGCCATCCTTAACAGATAGATATTTTCTCCGGCACAGGCCGGGCGTCGGCAGGAGAAATTCGCGGCAGTGTGCAGAGAACTCCCGGCGGGGCTGCCTCCGGTCGCTTGCGCTCACTCACGGCGGCTGCGCCGCCACATCCTCCGGGCGTTGCCCTGTTTTTTTTGCATGTGGACGCCAGCCCTGGCCCGGGACGGCGGCCAGAGAGAAAATCTAGCGCATTCATCCGCCTGAGGCAAGCCGCGCGCCCTTTGCAAAACGCCGCTCTTTGTATATTCTTTTCCTTCCCTGCATGTTCGCCGTGCCCTGCTGCCGCGGCTGAAAGGCAAAGGCCGGATTATGAATGCACTACATGCCAGCGCGCCGCTCTACCCTCTTTTTCTCTCGCTGGAGGGCAAACACTGTTTGCTGGCGGGCCTGGGTGAAGTGGGCCGCCGTAAACTCTCTGGCCTGCTGTGCTGCGCGCCCGCCTCGGTGCTCGTGCTGGACACGGCGGCAGCGGCAGCCACGTCCCCGGACGCCGTTCCCCTGCTGGCGCATGAGCATGTGCGGTTTGAAAAACGCGCCTGCACGCCGGAAGATGTGCAGGGCCGCGCACTGGTTTTTGCCGCCACCGGCGATGCGCGGGAGAATGCCCGGATTGCCGCCTGGTGCCGCGAGGCTGCCGTGCCGTGCAATTGCGTCAGCGCGCCGGAGCTGGGTTCTTTTCTGGTCCCTGCCGTTGCCCGGCATGGGGATCTGGCGGTCGCGCTTTCCACCGGCGGAGCCAGCCCGGCACTGGCCCGGCGCTGGCGCAGCGAGCTTGAGCTCTGGCTTGCGCCGCGGGCCCGCATGGCCTGCCTGATGGGCCGTCTGCGGCCGCTGGTTCTTGCCTTGCACCTTGAGACAGGGCAGAATGCGCAATTGTTCCGCAGAGTGGCGGCATCGCCCTTGCAGCAATGGCTGGGCGAGGGTGATTTTCAACGCTGCCGCCAGTGGCTTCTGGCGGAATTGCCGCCGGTTTTGCATACACATCTAGCGGAGTTGCTTGATGATCTCCCCTGAAGTCTCCACCCTGGTCACCCTGATCCTGTATGCTTTGGCAAGCATTGCGGGCATTGCGGGCATGGTGGCGCGCAGCCTTTTCTGGCGGCGTCTGGGCTGCTGGCTGGCGCTGGCCGGTTTTGCCTGCCAGACCCTGATGCTGGCCCTGGGTTTTCATACCGCCTTGCCCGGCGGCCTGAGCCTTGGCGCGTATCTGCAGATGCTGGCCTGGTTTGTGCTGCTCTGCGGCCTGGCTGTCTGGTTCAAAATGCGCCAGGAAACGGCGCTGCTCTTTGCCGCGCCCCTTGGATTAATACTCTTTGCCATGTCCGGCCCGTATCTGAGCGCCCTGATTCATGTGCCGCCCTCGCTGAAAGCGCCCTTTTACGCCCTGCACATCGGCGCGCTCTTTCTGAGCCTGGGGCTGACCGCGCTTGCCTTTGCCGCCGGGGCCCTGTTTCTTTTTCTGGAAGGCAGGATCAAAAGCAAACAGCGCATGCGCGGTTTCTGGCAAGACATGCCCGCGCTCTCCATCCTGGATAAAATCAACGCCTTCACCACCCTGACGGCCTTTCCGCTCTATACCCTGGGCATTGTTGCCGGGCTGATCTGGGCCAAGCCCGTGTTTGGGGCCACGGTCACGGGCGATCCCAAGGAAGTTGTCAGCATCGTGGTCTGGCTGCTTTTTGCCGTGCTCTTTCACAATCGTCTGGCGAACGGCTGGAAGGGCCGCAAGCCCGCGCGCCTGGCTGTGTTCATCTTTGTGCTCTGTCTTTTCTCGATAATTGTGGTGAATACCTTTATGGTCACGCACCACGCCTTCATCCGCCGTTAAGCAGGCTGGGCTATGGACTGCGACATTTTTCTTGTGGGCCTCAATCACCGCACTGCCGGAGTGGACGTGCGCGAGCGTTTTGCCCTGACCAATTACTGCGACCAGGAGCACTGGGCATTGCCCTGCGCCGGCGCCGTGAACGAGGCCATGATTCTTTCCACCTGCAATCGCGTTGAGCTGCTTGCCGCGGGCACGGGCGACGTGTCCGGCCAGATGCTTGACTGCTGGGCCAGGGCGCGCGACGCCGACGCCCGGGAACTCGCGCCCTACGTTTACATTCACAAAAATCTGGAAGCCGTGCGCCACCTTTTTTCCGTGGCCTCCAGCCTGGACTCCATGGTCCTGGGCGAGCCGCAGATTCTGGGGCAGTTGAAGACCGCCTACCGCAAGGCGGTGGACTGCCGCGCCACCGGCCTGATTCTCAACCGTCTGCTGCACAAGGCCTTTTCAGTGGCCAAGCGGGTCCGCACCGAGACGGCCGTGGCCTCCAGCGCCGTTTCCATCAGTTATGCGGCCGTGGAGCTCGCCAAGCGCATCTTCGGGGACATGCATCCCCACAAGGCCCTGCTGGTGGGCGCCGGGGAAATGGCCGAACTGGCGGCCACGCATCTTTTGCAGGCGGGCATTGACGAAATTCTGGTGGCCAACCGCACCCTGGCCCGGGGTGAAGAGCTGGCCGCGCAGTTCCGCGGCCGCGCCGTGGCCTTTGAGCGCTTGACGGAGCATCTGACCGAGGTCGACATCATTATCACCTCCACGGGCTCGCCCGAACCGATCATCCGGGCCAGGGACATCCGGGCCGTGCTCAGGGCGCGTAAAAACCGGCCCATGTTTTTCATCGACATTGCAGTGCCCCGCGATATTGATCCCGATGTCAACGGCCTGGACAACGTCTATCTTTACGACATTGACGATCTTAAAGAAGTTGTTGAAGAAAATCTGGCCAATCGCCGCGACGAGGCGGCCAAAGCCGTGGAAATCGTTAACGAGGAAGTGGATTTCTTTGCGCAATGGCTCAACAGCCTGGACGCGCAGCCCACCATCGTCGACTTGATCCGGCGCGGCGAGCGCATGGCCCAGGAAGAGCTGGCCCGCACCCTCAAACGCTTGGGGCCGCTGAGCGATGAACAGCGTGAAGCGCTGTCGGCCATGACCAACGCTCTGGTCCGGAAGATGAACCATGACCCGATCATGTTTCTGAAAGGCGGCGGCATGGCCCAGGAAGGCAGCGCGCCGCGCATCAGCATTGTGCGGCGGATTTTCAATCTGGACAAGACAAGCGGCGCCTGTGGCAGGAAAAGCTGATGCGCTCCTATCTCATTGATGAACTGAACGCCGAGGATACTGCGCGGCTGGCCCGTACACTTCAGGATATGGGCCTGGGCGCGGGCATGGAAGGCCTTTTCTGGCTTCCCGTGCCGCTGGAGCTCTTATCTCCCGTGCAGCGCGAGCATGCACAAGACTGCGGCCCGTATGTCATGGGCCTGGAAGTCGAGGAGCACGGCGTGCGCCTGGAACTGCTGGTGCGGGCCCGCGGCCGCCTGCGCTGCGAATGTGTGCACTATGCATCATCCCCCTTGCGGGAGCATATGCAGGCCTATCTGGATCAGCTTTTGTGCGATCTGAATGTCACGGCCTGATCTCTTCCCCTTTCCATGAAGTTTTTGCCTGATCTGCGCGCACTCACCCCGGCATCGGCCCGGCTTTGCCTGAATGTGGAGCGATTCTGGCTGCGCGATCTGGGCATGCCGCGCGGCCTGCGCCTGTTGCTGGCGCTTTCCGGAGGGGCTGATTCCACGGCGCTGGCCCTCATTCTGCGCATTTTGGCCCCGCGTCTCAGGCTGGATCTCCGCGCTCTGACCGTGAACCACGGCCTGCGGCCGGAAGCCGGGGAGGATGCCCGCTGGACCCTGCATTTTTGCGCGCAACTGGATATTGCCTGCGCACTGCGTGAGACGAATGTCGCGGCTCTGGCCGCGCAGGAACGTCTGAGCCTGGAAGAAGCCGCGCGCGCGCGGCGTTACGCCTTATTGGAAACAGCGCGAAAAGAGCAGGATGCCGATTTTGTAGTCACAGGGCATCACAACGGAGATCTGGCTGAAGATATCCTGCTGCGCCTTGTGCGGGGCACAGGCTGGCCGGCGCTGGGCGGCATGACGGCCAGAGACGGGCAGCGGCGATTGCTGCGGCCCCTTCTTTTCACGCAGCCGGAAGATCTCAGAAATTTACTGCGCGAATGCGGCATCCGCTGGCGGGAAGATGCCAGCAACCGGGATTGCGTCTTTACCCGCAACTTCATGCGCCATGCGGTTCTGCCCCGTTTGCGCGCAAAAAACCCGGCCCTGAATCGGACGCTGGCCGATCTTTGGCGTTTGGCGCAATGGGACAAAGAGTATTGGCAATCCACCCTGAGCGCGGCTCTTGCCGCCTGCCCCTGGCAGGAAGACAGCGCCGGCATCGTTCTGCCCCGGATGCTGCTGGCCGCCCTGCACCCGGCAGCCCGCCTGCGCCTGTACCTTGCGGCGCTGCGCCGACTTGCCTCAGGCCCTGAAGGCAGCCAAAGCCGCAGCAGCGGCCAGGCCAGAGCGCGAACCCTGCTCAAGCTCGACGAGGCTTTGCGTGAGGGACGCGGCAACACCCGCTTTCAATTGCCCGGCGGTGTGGAAGCCCGGCTGAAAAGCGGCGAAATCCGCTTTTTCAAGTACGACAAAAGCAAAAAACAGCGCAAAAGAAGAGAACAGCCGCTGGAGCGGAGTAACCTTGAGATTGCCTTAGAGCAGATTACCTTTGACTTTTTATGAAAGTCAAAGGTGGCATTCAGGCGAAAAACGCGGTTTTCGCCTGAATGTACGCCGCGTTGCGGCGGCTGCCGCTTTCGCGTCAGCAGAGCATTTTCAAAGTGAAAATGCTCTAAGGCCACAAAGCTCATGCACGGTGAGCCAATTCCCTGATGGCCTTGGCAATGCCTTGAGCGCGCAGACCTGCCAGCTCACGCAACTCCACCTGTTTGCCGTGTTCCACAAAACTGTCGGGCAGGCCCAGACGTCGAATCTGTTGCCCGCGCAACAGGCTGTTGTCATTCAAAAATTCCAGCACAGCTGAAGAAAAACCACCCGCCAGCACGCCTTCTTCCACAATCAGCAGGCGATCAAAACGGCGTGCGAGATCGGCCAGTTGCTCTTCGGGCAGGGGCTTGAGCCAGACAGGGTCAAAAACCAGGGGGCTGAAGCCCAGTTCTTTTTCTGTGAGAGACGCGGCTTCCAGGGCCGGATGCGCGCGATTGCCCACGGCAATGACGGCTATTTTCTCGCCCTGGCGCAAGATTTCGCCGACGCCCGGCGCGAGCAGGCGCGGCTCGCCCGTCAGCGGCACGCCGAAGCCGGCGCCGCGGGGATAGCGCAGGGCGCAGGGCTCTTTGCCGCCCAGAGCCGTGCGCAGGCAGTGCCGCAGCATATCTTCGTCCCGTGGCGCAAGCAGGCGAATGTGCGGAATATGCCGCAAATAGGCAATGTCGAAAACGCCGTGGTGCGTGGCTCCGTCCTCCCCGACCAGGCCCGCTCTGTCCACGCAAAAGGTCACAGGCAGATTTTGCAGACACACGTCATGGACGACCTGATCATAGGCGCGCTGCAGAAATGTCGAATAGATGGCCAGAGCCGGCCGGTATCCCTGGCTGGCCAGGCCCGCGGCAAAGGTGACCGCATGCTGTTCGCAGATGCCCACGTCCACAAAGCGATCAGGGAAGCGTTCCCTGAAGCTGCTTGTCCCTGTGCCTTCAGGCATGGCCGCGGTGATCGCAATGATCTTTTCGTCCTTTTCGGCCAGTTGCAAAAGTGTGTCGCTGAAAACCGAAGTAAACGAAGGCGCCTTGCCGCCGGAAGGGATCAGCATCCCGGTATCGGGCTCGAAGTGGCCCACGCCGTGGAATTGCGTGGGATCTTTTTCCGCCGGAGCGTAGCCCCTGCCCTTGTGGGTGCGCACATGCAAGAGCACAGGGCCGTCCTCCACGGCGGCCGCCATTTGCAAATGCCGCCGCAGAGCCGGAATATCGTGCCCGTCCACCGGGCCGATGTAGGTAAAGCGGAAGGCCTCGAAAAGCATGCCCGGCGTGAAAAAGGACTTGAAGCTCCACTCGCCGCGCATGGCGTACAAAGCCAGCTTTTGCCCGATGCGCGGTATGGAGCGCAAAAACTTGAGCACTTCCTTGCGGGTCTGGCGCACCCAGCGCCGCGAAAGCGTGCGGCTCAAAAAAAGCGAGAGCGCGCCCACATTGGACGAAATGGACATCTCATTGTCATTGAGCACCACAATGAGCCGCCGCCCCATATGCCCGGCAAGGTTGAGCCCTTCAAAAGCTTCGCCCGCGGTCAGCGAACCGTCGCCGATAATTGCCAGCACATGATGATGCAGGCCGGAAAGATCGCGCGCCAGGGCCATGCCCAGGGCCGCGGAAATGGATGTGGAAGAATGCCCCACCCCAAAGTGATCATAGGGGCTTTCCGCCATGCGGGGAAAACCCGACAGGCCGCCCAGGGTGCGCAAACTGTCGAAACGATTCGCCCTGCCGGTCAGAAGCTTGAAGGCGTAGGACTGATGCCCCACATCCCAGATCAGTTTGTCGTTGTCCAGATTGAATGTGGAAAGCAGGGCCAGGGTCAACTCGACCGCGCCCAGGGAAGGCGCCAGATGCCCTCCGTTGCGCGAAACCACGTCAATGATGCGCGCGCGCACTTCGCTCGCCAGTTGCTCCAGTTCAGCCTCGGAGAGTGCGGCCACTTGCCCGGGCTTTGTGATGCCGTCCAGAATCGTTTTTTCTGCGGTTTGCGCCATTTCAGGCCGCCCGGTTTACTGTGTAATCGGCCAGAGCGCGCAGAAAATCCGCCTCAACTCCTGTAAAAGCCGCCAGGGCCGCCCTGGCGTTTTCAGCCTGCTCCCGGGCCAGCTTGCGGCTCTTTTCCAGGCCCAGAAGGGAAGGATAGGTGTTTTTCCCCTGCGTCGCGTCGCTGCCCGCGGGTTTGCCCAATGTGGCCGTATCCGCAACCACATCCAGAATATCGTCGGCAATCTGAAAGGCCAGGCCCAGGGATGCGCCGAAATCGCTTATGGCGCGCACGGCCGCGTCGTCCGCTTTGGCCAGCAGGGCTCCACAAACGCATGAGGCCCGCAATAAGGCGCCGGTTTTCATGGCCTGCATGCTGCGCAACTCCTCAAGGCCGATCCCGGGCCGGCCGGTATAGATCATGTCCCATTCCTGGCCGCCCACCATGCCCGAAGATCCCGCGGCCAGAGCCAGCTCGGCCACGGCTTTGAGCACCGCGTCAGGGGCAAGGGGCGTGCGGCACATGATTACAAAAGCATCCGTAAGCAGGCCGTCTCCGGCCAGGATGGCCGTAGCCTCGTCAAAGGCCTTGTGGTTGGAAGGCTTGCCCCGGCGCAGATCATCATCGTCCATGGCCGGAAGATCGTCATGAATCAGAGAGTAGGTGTGGATCATTTCAATGGCCGAAGCAAAAGGCAGCACTTTTTCCGGCGCAAGGCCGCAGAGGGCCGCGCAGCTCATGCAAAGAACCGGCCTGAGCCGCTTGCCGCCAGCCTGCAAACTGTAGAGCATGGACTCCTTGAGTCGCGGGGGCAGGGGACGATTGTCCAGACATGTGGCGAGAAAAGCCTCCACTTCTTTGCCCCGGCTTTGCAGCAGGGTCTTCATTTCCGGCATGGGCATCATGATTGATCCGCCTTCTCCTCTGCCCCGCCGGGCAGATCGTTTACGACTTCAAGAGATTTCAGCTCGCCGTCCTGCCAGAGAGAAAGCTCGTGGCGGGCCTTTTCCAATTGCTTGCGGCAAAAGCGCGAGCATTCCGCGCCTTCCTTATACAGGGCCATGCCTTTTTCAAGCGGCAGATCGCCGGATTCCAGGGCGCTGACGATTTCCTGCAAGCGGGCCATTTTTACTTCAAAAAGATTATCTTTCGTGGGGCTCATGGCTTTGTCTCCGAATTCAGCGGGCATTGCCGGAAGAAATGGCAGCCGCCCCGGGCTTTGCCCCTGCGGCCGGAGCAGCCAGAAAGGGCTGCGGATCCACGGATTGCCCCTGCACAATGAGCGAAAGATGCAGATGCGGGCCGGTCACGCGCCCGGTTGCGCCCACCAGACCGACAACCTGGCCTTTGCGCACGCGCTCGCCGGCTTTGACTTTGCTCTCCGACATATGCAGATAGGCGCTGAAGACCCCTTCCCCGTGATTGATATACACCGCATTGCCGGAAAAATACAAATTATCCGCCAGGGCCACTTCGCCGTCCGCGCATGCCCGGATGGGCGTGCCCTGCGCGCCGCGCAGATCCAGCCCGCGGTGCACGCTGCGCGGTTGGCCGTTGAAAACGCGCTTCATGCCGAACAGGCTGGAGACGCCGCCCGGCACAGGGCGCTCAAAGGGCAGCGTCCAGTACCGTTCCGGCAGATAGACGGAGAGAATCCGGCGCACTTTTTCGCGATCCTTTTTGATCCGCTCCTGCTGCGCGGCAGGCGGATTGACGTACTTTTTGTCCACCGTAAGCTTTTGTACCGGCCGCTCCCTGTCATACAGCGCAATAGCCATGTTCGCTTTCGCCACGTCGTCGGAAGCGCGCGACCCCGGCCCCTCGCGCCCGGACGTTACGGCAAGCTCAAGCCGTTGCGCTTTTTCATCCAGGGGCACAGGCAACAGGATAACCGCCTGCCATTGCCCGCCCGCATCCGCCGCACGCTGCGCCACAGCTTTGTAAGACTTGCCCCGCCAGTGAAACGTAAAGCATGTAGCAGGCTGATCGGCGGCAGCCAGCGCCAGAAAGGCATCGCCCCGGGCCGCCCTGGCCGGAGCCTCCAGACGCACGCCCGCCAGCGCGCAGACATGGGTCAGAAGACACGCAATCAGTATGGGGAGTATCCGAAAGATTTTATCATGCCTCATGCGAACCATCCTGTTGCTCCGAAAGCTTTTTTTTCTCAGGCTTGACGTCACTGATCACCGCGTCGACACGGCCGTCGCAGAGGCGCACCTCAATGGGCAGGCCGGGAGACGCGCTGCGTACCGAACGCAGAATATCCCCTTGTTTTGTACGCACCAGCGCATAACCGCGGCGCAAGGGCGTCAGGGGATTTTGGGCTTCCAGCGCCAGTTGGAGACTCTCCAGCCTGCGCTCATGGCCTGCCAGCAGGTTGCGGCTCGCCGTCTGCAAACGGTTCTGCGCCAAAGCCAGCCCATGCTCCGCATCCATGATCCGGCGCGGCAGAGCCGCGCGCAACGTTGAAGTCAGCACTTCCAAACGCGCATTGCGCATGGCCAGGTTTTCCGTAGTGAAGCTGTTCCGGCGGCATTGCTCAAGGTGCTCCCAAGCCTGTTTTTTTGCATTGAACCAGTAAGCGGCCGCGCGCTGGAGATGGGAGCAAAGCCCTGCCAAGCGCTCGTCAAGGCGGGTCAGATGGCGGCCGGGCGAAAACCAGCGCAGGGCGTTTTCGTTTTCTTTGAGTTTTTGCTCCGCCCGCGCCACAAGCTGGCTCACGGCCCGTTGCAAGGCCGCATTTGCTTCGTCCAGGCGCTGCCAAAGCTCGGCGCGCAGGGGCCAGAGCAACTGGGCGGCATGGGAGGGCGTGGACGCGCGCAGATCCGCGGTCATGTCCGCAAGGGTAAAATCCACCTCATGCCCGATCCCCGCCAGAACAGGCAGGCGCGACTGGAAAACCGCAGCAGCCACTTCTTCCTCATTGAAAGCCCAGAGATCCTCCAAAGAGCCGCCGCCCCGGATCAGCACAATGGCCTGGGCCCAGCCCTGGGCGTTGGCTTCGGCCAGGGCCCGCACAATCTCCGGCGCGGCGTTCTCGCCCTGAACCAGAACCGGGAAAAGTCGAATCTGCGCGCCGCTACCCCGGTTTTGCGCCAACTCCAGGAAGTCGTGAATGGCCGCGCCTGTGCGGGAAGTGATCAGCGCCACCCGCTGCGGATCCCGCGGCAAGGGGCGTTTGCGTTCCCGGCTGAAATAGCCGAGGCCGGCCAGCTTCCGCTTGCGCTCTTCAAAAGCCTGGGCCAGCAGGCCCAGGCCCGCGGGTTGGATCAGTTCAATCAACAACTGGTACTGGCCGCGCGGCGCATAGACGCTGAGCCGCCCGGCGCACAACACATCCAGGCCGTTACTCAGGAGTTCCTGAGCCGCGGGCCGGGGTTTGTCGAAAACCTCGCCGGTAAGCGGATCAAACTGCCTCCCCTGCTCCGGCTCCCGCTGCTGGGATCTGAACCAGACGCACTGCAACTGCGCGTCCTGATCCTTGAGGCTGAAATAGATATGCCCGGAACCGGGACGCGAGAGATTGCTCACCTCGCCGCGCACCCAGACAAAAGGAAAGCGCGCTTCCAGACTTTTCCGCAAGAGCTCCGTGAGCTCCCGGACAGTCAGAATGCCGTCCCGCATGGTTCAGCGGCTCCGGCAAAGGCTCAAAGCGCAGGGCCGGATCGCTCAGGCCCCTGCTGCTTTTCCCAGCCGTTGCGCACCGCCGCGGCCCAGGCCGAAAAATCCCGGGCCAGGTTTTCCACGGAAAGTTCCCCTTTTTCGCCGCTGCGACGATCCTTGCATTCCACAATGCCGCGCGCGAGGCCTTTGCCGCCCACCACCAACTGCATGGGCACGCCCAGGAGGTCGGCATCCTTGAATTTAACCCCCGGCCTCTCATCCCGGTCGTCCAGCAAGACATCAACGTCCATCTCCCGAAGCAAGGCGTAGATTGCTTCAGCCCTGGCGTTGACTTCGGCGTTGCGCGGGTCAAGATTGAGCAGAATACATGTAAAGGGAGCCAGCGGCGGCGGGAACACAATGCCGTTTTGATCGTGGTTCTGTTCAATGGCGGCAGCGGCCACGCGCGAGACGCCGATACCGTAACAGCCCATGATCATCAGCTTTTCCTTCCCGGTTTCATCCAGAAAGGCCGCATGCATGGCCTCACTGTATTTAAGGCCCAGCATGAAGATGTGCCCCACCTCAATACCCCTGGTAAGCTCAATGCGGCCGCCGCAACGCGGGCAGACATCCTCCGGGGTGATGGCGCGCAGATCCGCCCAGGCCGTGATTGTTGCGTCGCGGCGCAGGTCCACATGCCTGAAATGGGCGTCAGCGGCGTTGGCCCCGACAATGTAATCCGTGCCCCCCTGCAATTCAAAATCCGCGTACACGGGCACGGACAGGCCAATGGGGCCCGCGAAGCCCACCGGCGCATGGGTCAGGCCTTCCACCACGGCGGCCCCGGCCAGTTCCGCATCCTGCGCCTTGAGCAGATTCTTGAGCTTGACGGCATTGACCTCGCGGTCGCCGCGCACCAGCACGGCAACGGTTTTGCCGTCCACAGTCAAGAGCATGGTTTTGACGATGCTCGCGGCAGGCACATGCAGCATGTTTGCCACTTCTTCCACGCTGTGCGCACCCGGAGTAGCGACTTTTTCGCAAGGCGGGCAGGCGGCGGCGCATGCTTCGCCCTGCCAGGTCACTTCAGCGCGCTCCACGTTGGCCGCGTAATCGCAGTTATGGCAGAAGGCGATGGTATCCTCGCCGGTATCGGCCAGGACCATGAACTCATGGGAAAAATTGCCGCCGATGGAGCCGGTGTCGGCTTCAACTGCCCTGAACCTGAGGCCCAGGCGGCTGAAAATGCGGGTATAGGCGTCGTACATCAGTTTGTAGCTCCGCTCCGCGCCCGCGCTGTCGGCGTCAAAGGAATACGCATCCTTCATCATGAATTCGCGGCCGCGCATCAGACCGAAGCGGGGGCGGATTTCATCGCGGAACTTGCTCTGGATCTGATAGAGACGCACCGGCAGTTGCCGGTAGGAACGCACTTCGCCGCGCACCAGATCCGTGATCACTTCCTCATGCGTGGGGCCCAGGCAATACTCGCGCTCATTGCGATCTTTGAAACGCAAAAGCTCCTTGCCGTAGTGCTCCCACCGGCCGGTCTCTTTCCAGAGATCCCCTGGCTGGACCATGGGCATGAGCAATTCCTGAAAACCGGCCGCGTTCATCTCTTCGCGCACGATCCCGGCGATTTTTTCCATGACCTTGAGGCCCAGGGGCAGATAAATATAAAGCCCGGAGGTGAGTCGGCGCACCATGCCGGCGCGCAGCAAAAGCTTGTGACTGATCACCTCGGCGTCTGCCGGGGATTCCTTGAGCGTGGGAATGTAACAGGAACTGAAGCGCATGGATTTTGCATCCTTTACATGAAGTTTTACCGCGCGGCGCAACGGCGTGAGCAAGCCGCAACGACCGGAGCGCATTCCGTGAAAAGCCACGTTGTTCCACGGCATGACAACGTTGAAATTTGTAAAATTTCAAAGCTTATCCGGTCTAGAACAGATTACCTTTGACTTTTTATGAAAGTCAAAGGTGGCATTCAGGCGAAAAACGCGGTTTTCGCCTGAATGTACGCCGCGTTGCGGCGGCTGCCGCTTTCGCGTCAGCAGAGCATTTTCAAAGAGAAAATGCTCTAAAGGCCGCCTTTTTCATCCAACAGTCTTTGCAGCTCTTCCATAAAGGCCGCGAGCAGGGCCTCCTGGCCTCTGATCGAGCGGATGACTTTGCCCTTGCGGAAGATGATGCCTTTGTCCCGGCCTCCGGCCAGGCCCAGATCCGCCTCGCGCGCCTCGCCCGGGCCGTTGACCACGCAACCCATGACCGCGACCTTGATGTCTGCGGTGGACCCGGCCAGTCGATCCTCCACGGCGCGGGCCAGGCTGAAGAGATCGATTTCCGTGCGGCCGCAGGTGGGGCAGGAAATGATTTCCGGCCCGCGCGAGCGCAAGCCCAGCGCGCGCAGAATTTCCCAGGCCACACTGACCTCTTCGGCCGGATCGGCGGTCAACGAAACCCGCATGGTGTCGCCGATGCCCTGGTGCAGCAAAATCCCGATGCCTACGGAAGATTTGACCGCGCCGCGCACAAGGCCGCCCGCTTCCGTGATGCCGATATGCAGGGGATAGTCGCAGGCCTCGGACAGCAAGCGGTATGCCGCGATGGTATCCGGGACCGAAGATGATTTGAGCGAAATCTTGATGTCATAAAAACCCCGGCCTTCCAGCAGACGCACATGCCCCAGGGCGCTTTGCACCAGGGCCTTGGGGCAAGGCCCTCCATACTCCTGGAGCAGGCGCTTTTCCAGAGAGCCGGAGTTGACGCCCACACGGATCACCGCCTTGTGGGCTTTGGCGGCATCCACCACTCTATCCACATGCGCTTTCGGGCCGATATTGCCGGGGTTGATGCGCAGGCCTTCAAGCCCTGCCTCCAGTGCGGCAATTGCCAGACGGTGATCAAAATGAATGTCCGCGATCAGCGGCAGGGACGTGCCGCTGCGGATGGCGGGCAGAGCTCTGGCGGCCGTTTCGTCCGGCACGGCCAGGCGCACGGCTTCGCAGCCGCGTTCCGCGAGGCGCGCGATCTGCGCCAGGGTGGCCGCAACGTCGCGGGTATCGGTATTGGTCATGCTCTGCACCATGACCGGCGCGCCGCCGCCGATGGTCAGCCCGCCCAGCCTGATGGCGCGGGTTTGTGTCTTGCGCATCTCCGGCTCCCACAAAAAAACTGCCTGTCAGCTCTCTGCCGCCCTGTTCCACGGCAAAAAAACCTTGTACGCTATTTCCGGGCGCAAGCCAAGCCTGCGCCTGGAACATATCTTGCATATATTTATCGGGAACAACCGGGAAAAACATGCGGCTTTTTCGGCAATCACACTCAAGTTCCGGGCCGCGCCGACGATAAGAAAAATATTAACGTGCTTGTTGAGGTCACTATGCACAGTCTGTTGCGCCTTTTGCTGCTCTGCGCGCTTCTGCTGCCGCTTTTGCCGGGCTGCACAACAACGCCCGCGCCCAACGATCCCGCATATGTGGACGCTGTGGAGCTGAAGCTTAAATGCCGCGAACTGGCGGATCAGATGCTGGCCACCATGCCCAATGACGCGATTCAGGGTTTTGTGGCCATGCCCACGTCTTTTGTGGATCAAAACAACACCTCCCGCAGTTCCCCCCTGGGCAGGCTGCTGGGCGAGGCCATGTTCTACGAGTTCAACCAGCGCGGCTTTCCCACGCGCGAGTACCGCCTGACCGGCCATATCTCGGTGGCGGGCGGCCGCGACGATCTGGCTCTGGCGGCCAGTCAGCTCGTATCCACCCAGGGCCAGAAATGGGCTGCCCTGGTCGTGGGCACCTATTATGTGGACAAGGACGCCACTTTCGTCAATGCCCGGCTGGTGCGCGCCGATGACGGCCTGGTGCTGCGCACCGGCCAGCTTGTGCTGGTCAACACGCCGATCATCGCGCGCATGGGCAAATCCGACCCGGTGGCTTCCAGGGCCGTCGCCGTGAAACCGGCCGCCGTTACGCCAGCCAGGCAACGGCAAGGCCTGTATCCTTCATTGTATACGCCCGCGAGCTCCATCAGCAGCGGCAGCATACCCATCAAGCAAGGCAAATAATGCCGGAACAGCCATGCGATACGCACTTGTTTTTTCTCTCATGCTCTGGATACTGCCGATCCTTTTTTCTCCCCTCCCGGCCCAATCGCTTTCCGCTCACGGGGAAGAGGTTCCAGGTGCCCCGCCTCTCAAGCTGGGACCGGACATAAGCGCCCAATATCTGGAGCAGGCCCGCGCATACAGAGCACAGGGCCGCTATGAGCTGGCGCGCCAATCGTATGCCCAGGCGCTTTCCACCTGCCAGTCAAATGAAGCCCTGGCCGTGATCAAACACGAGCTGGGCGGAGTTGAACTTCTGTTGCGCACTATGCGCTGAGGTCTGACATGAGCCGTTTTATTGTCGTTATTCTGGTTTTTGCCGCCCTGCTTTTTCCGCTGACCGCCGCGGCCATAGGCACCGTGCCCAAAGCGGCCAACAGCATTGCCGAGCAAATGGATGCGCAACTGATGATGCGCTATGCGGGCAATGATCCGGACATCGACAAAAAACAACGCTTCGCCCGGGCGCGGGCCGGGATCATGATCATGGGCACAACCCCGGTCAATTTGAACAACCTGGAAAAATCCTCCCCCCTGGGTCGCCAGATGACGGAAGAAATCTCCCGTTGGCTGATCAACGCCGGCTATCGCTATCAGGAATTGCGCAAAGGGCGTTATATACGCTTTGACAGGCGCAAGGGCGAATTCATCCTGACCCGCGACGTGCGCAAGCTCGCCAGAACCGTGGGCACAAGCCAGGCCGTGCTGGCCGGAACCTATGTGGTCAGCAGCGAGCAGGTGCGGTTCAGCATCAGCCTTATTCACACCACCAGCAATGAAGTGCTGGCCAAGGGCACGGCCACGGTGCCCATTACCGATGATCTGCTGCCCCTGCTTGAGGATCCGCTCCCCGGCAGCGGTTATATGCCTACGGTATACACCCGCTTGCAGTGATCGTCGCAGCGTCTTGCCGCCTCTGGCGGCAGGCGCGAACCGAAAGGGTACCGACTGCCCCGCGCCAGATTCGCAGCGGCGTCTTTTTGCCATCAAAAGACGCCACTTGCGAATCCTGTGCGGGGCTTTGCATTGGCGGCCGCATACGTCTGCCCTGCCGCGCCCGGATCGCATTCTCGACATTTCATTCTGAAAATGCTTTAACGCTCCGAGGCATGCGAAGATTTCGCATATCAACATACGTCATACATTCAAGGAGTCGTCATGGCGCTCAGCATCGGTATTGTGGGCTTGCCCAATGTAGGCAAATCCACCCTGTTCAACGCATTGACCAAAGCCCAGAACGCCCAGGCCGCCAATTACCCTTTTTGCACCATTGAGCCCAACAAAGCCACCGTGGCTGTGCCGGACGCGCGCGTGGACGCGCTTTCGGCCAAGGCCAGGCCGCAAAAAACCATCTACGCCAGCGTGGACTTTATTGATATTGCAGGCCTGGTGCGCGGCGCGAGCAAGGGCGAAGGGCTGGGCAATCAGTTTTTGGCCAATATTCGCGAATGCGCGGCCATTGTTGAGGTGGTGCGTTGCTTTGAAGATGAAAACATCGCGCATGTGGATGGCGACGTGAACCCTTTGCGCGATATAGAAACCATTGAGACCGAGCTTCTGCTGGCCGATTTGCAGAGCGTGGAAAAGCGCCTTGAAAAACTGCAAAAAATGGCCAAGGGCAGCAAAGACGCCAAAAACGCGGCCGCAATCATGCAGGACTTGCTGGCGCATCTCAATGAGGGCAAAGCCGCGCGCGCTTTTCCCCTGCCCGACAATGAGGCCTTTTTGACCTCCTGGCGGGAACTGGGCTTGCTGACGGCCAAGCCTGTGATCTATTGCGCCAATGTGGACGAGGCCGCCCTGGCCCACGGCAACGCCCATGTGGAAGAAGTGCGCGCCCTGGCCGGGCAACGCCGGGCGGGCTTTGCCTGCATTTGCGCCAAACTTGAAGAAGAACTTCAAGGTTTGTCTGACGAGGAACAAGCGGAAATGCTAACTTCCTACGGCATTACGGAAAGCGGGCTGGCGCGGATCATTCATACCGGTTACGCCACGTTGGGCCTGTGCAGCTATTTTACTGCCGGGCCGGATGAAGTGCGCGCCTGGACCATTCGCCAAGGGTGGAAAGCCCCCCAGGCCGCGGGTGTGATTCATACGGATTTTGAGCGCGGCTTCATCAGAGCCGAAGTCATCTCCTTCGAGGAGTACATGAAGCATGAAAACGAAGCAGCATGCCGCGCTGACGGCGTGCTGCGGGTGGAAGGCAAGGACTATGTGGTGCGGGATGGCGACGTGATGCACTTTTTGTTCAATGTGTAGAACGCGCTGCATTCGCAGTAACATTGCCGCTTTCTTCATATTTGACAGATCTTGCGCATTGGGGATAAGCGAAAGACGTGCGGCGCACTGTACAATGCAGCCGGGCTAATGTTGCAGGCCGTTGTTTATAACGTCATGGAAGGATATGAGCATGCAGAAAGGCTTTTGGCATTATCTTGAACTCTGGCGCGAACGTTTTCCACGCCCTCGCCCGCTGCAATGGCGCGGCCACTGGCTGGAAAATCCCTACTGCCAGGATTGCCGCTATTGCTGCGGCCCGCAGGATTCCAATACCCCCTTTCCCATGGCTCTGCTGCCAAGTCAGCTCCGCCCCAATCTTGACGATGACTTTTATCTGCTCAATGCGGACACGGCCTGTCTGGACGCGCGCGGCTGCAAGGCCGATACGGATCAAGGCTGCCGCCTGCCGCACGCGCAACGGCCCGTGGCCTGCGGCCTGTTCCCGCTGGTACTGGTCAACGGCAGTCTTTATCTCTACAAAACCTGCCCGGCCGTGATCTTTACGCCGCTGGAGCAGCTCGCGGCTCTTGGTCTGGAGGCCGGACGCTGGCTGACCGGCTTCAGCCTTGAGAATCTTCGCCACATCTCCCTGGATCTGTGCGAGCAGACCCTTGCCGAACGCTATATCTCCCTGAGCATCGGCATTTTTGATGCAAAGGGCGTGCGCCTGGATCTGCGCTGAGCCTGGCGTGAGCCTGCCGGATCGCGCGGGCGGAACCGCGGCAAAGAGCTACCATCCGGGCAAAAAAGCGCGGCAGGCATAGGGCTGCGGAATGCGCAGCGCTTCGCTCAGGGGCAGGGCCAGATAGCGGGCCAGCAACGTCCGGTTCAAGCCCGCATGGCCCGCCAGCAGCAGTTGCCCTTCAGGATAGCGGGCCCGCCAGCGGGCCAGAGCCGCCAGAGCGCGGCGCTGCACATCAGCGAAACTCTCGCCTCCCGGCGGCCGGAATCGGGCCGGATCTTTGCCGCGCCGCTCGTATTGGCCGGGGAAGGCCTGCCGCACCTCCTGGGGTGTCAGTCCCTGCCAGGAGCCGAGATTGATTTCCCGCAAGTCCGCGTCCGCATGCAGTGGAACCGACGTTGCGGCAGTTGTGCCCTTTCCCTCTGCTCCGGCTGCCCAGGCTGCCGCAGTGGCAATAATCGCCGCGGTCTCCCGGCAACGCTCCAGATCAGAGGAAAGGACAGCCGCCAGCGCGCCGCTTTTCAAAACCGGCGCGAAATCACGGGCAAGCCCCCGGATCTGCGCGCGTCCGGCTTCGCTCAACGGCAGATCGCGCGCGCCCACGAAACGGCGCTCCGGATTGGGCGGCAAAGCCCCGTGGCGCACCAGCCAGAGACCGCTCACAAGCGCCCTTCCGTGCCGCTGAGGTCGGCCAGAACCCGCCGCGCTATGCGCGCGGGTTCCTGCCCCATCTCGCGGGCAAGACGCGCCTCCAGTGTCCGGGCCCGCCCCAGGCGCGCCCGGATGGCCGCGCAGGCCTCGGCGTCAGCGGCATAGAGCGCCAGTTTTTGGCCGAAGCGTTGCTCAAGGCTGACAAATTCTTTGCCGCGGCAGTATTTGTCGGCCAGATACACCACTTCCCGCTCGCCCACAGGGCATCCTTCAGGCAGAGAAAGATCGCGGTGATCAACTGCCAGCGCGGCCATAACCGGCAGCCCCAGGCCGCGCAGCAAACGCCCGGCCGCGGCCTCATGCCCGGCCTGGCCCTTGCAGATGTCGTGCAGCAGGCCTCCAGCCAGAGCCAGAGAGGGATCAATGCCCGGCGCAGATCCCTGGGCCGCGCGGCTCTCTTGCAGGGCCAGAGCCAGGCCCTGCGCCACGGCCCCCACCGCCTCGGCATGGCGCAGCCCTTTTTCCGGGATGCCCCGCTCGCGCAGCAGGCGGCGCGCCTCGGCGGGCGCAAGGGCCCCACGCCGCGCGGCCAGACCCCGCAGACGCGCATAATCTTCGGGCCTGTCCATGTCTTCAAGAACAAAGGAATCGGCGACCTCCACCAGCCGCCGCGGCAAGGCTGCCAGCGCTCCGCGCAGACCGTCCCCGCCCTGGTAGTTGCAGATAGTTTTCGCAAAAGCCGCGGGCAACAGGGGCGGATGCCCCTCCCTGCCCTCAAAGCCGGGAATCAGAACCGCGCGCGGCACAGCCCGCGCCTCCTCCAGCAAGGCCCGCACGGTCAGCGGACGAACCAGGGGCACGTCCGCCGGATGCACGAATACCCGGTCGCAATCCGCGGCCACAGCCCGCAGCCCCACGCGCACCGAAGAAAACATGCCCTGCTCCGGATCGGGATTCCGCGCCGTCACAAGGTCCAGAGAACGGGCCGCCGTCTCCACCTCCGCCGCGTGATGGCCGCTGACCACAAGAATATCCCGCACTCCGGCCTCACGGTACAGGCGGGCAAGACCTTCCAGAGCCGGGCAATCCCGGCCGCCCGGCAGCAAGGGCAGGGGCAGGAGGGCTTTGACAGCCTTCATGCGCGAGGCCTGCCCGGCGGCCAGCACTACCGCGCAAATTTTCATACAGCCCCCTCAATGGCCGCTCGCGCGGCGATCCGCGCCTGTGCCCCTTTGGCTGGATGCGCAAGACGCATTTGCGCCGTTCCGCCGGAGCCGACCCGCTCCAGACGCCCCAGAACCGGCCCGATGCGGCGCAAGGGACTGCCGCAGGCGCAGGGGCCCGGCAAAAGCGCGGCCACGTCGCCGGTGCGGTACCGGATCAGGGGCATGGCCTCGCGGTCAAGCGTGGTGATCACCACTTCGCCCGCCTCTCCAGGCGGCAGAGGCGCGCCGCTGGCCGCGTCCACGATTTCCGCCAGCACGTCCAGCTCGCGCAGATGATAGCCGTCGTGAGCCGCGCATTCCACAGCGCAGCCGAAAGCCGTTTCCGTGAGGCCGTAGTGATCCAGCAGCGCGCAGCCCCAGGCATGGCGCACGCGCCGGGCCAGGCCGGGATCAAGACGATCCGCGCTGGAAAGGACGCCGCGCAGGCCCGGCGGCCCCTGTTCGGGAAAAACGCGCAAAAGCAGGGCCAGTTGCGCGGGCGCGGCCACCAGACAATGCGGCGCGAAGTCCCTGAGCCAGCGGCGCAGATGGTCGGCATCGCCCCATATATGCCGGTCAGGAGCCTGATCCGCCCCGGAATGCGCCCCTGCCGGCGGGGGAACAGCCACGGCCACGCCCAGGGCAGCCAGAGCCTGCCGCAAAAGATCCGCCACGCCGTCAGGCCGCTCCGCGCCGGGCAAAAGCACGGCCAGGCGCTGGCCCGGCTCCACCAGTTGGCTCATGCCTGCCCGGAAAAAATCGCGGGTGCGGGCCAGATCCCGATCCGTAAAGGCCAGACGCTTGGGGCTGCCCGTGGTGCCTGAGGTTTGCAGGGTGACCATGCGCCGCACTTCGCCCTGCGAGACGCAGAGAAAATCGCGCCAGTTGCGCAAATCAGAAGGCTGTGTAAACGGCAGGCAAGGCAGATCTTCCGGGCCGCGCAGGTTGAGATCGCACTGCGCCAGACGCCGCGCGTAAAAAGCGCTGCGCTCCAGAGCATAGCGCAACGTGCGGCGCAGGGCCGCAGCCTGAGCCTCGCGCAAACGCGCGGCCAGTTGCTTCGGCTCCCGCGCGCCGCAGGCCTGGGCAAGCCAGAGATCCAGACACGAGGGCCCGCTCATGCCCACGGCTCTCCGTACAGCCGCGTTCCGTCACGGGCCGTAAGATTGTGCAGACAAAAGGGAATCAGGCGCCCGTCGGGACGGACCACATGAATACAACAGCCGCGCACCCGTTCCAGATCCAGGTTGAGCGCGTCCTGAAAGGCCATGCCCGAAACGGTGAATCGCTGCCCGGCTCCGGCCCCGGCCAGAAATCGGTTGAAATCGCCCCCTGCGCCCGCTTCGTCCTTTGCGCCGCCCATGTCGCCCATGTCGCGCGGGCCCGCGCCCTTCCAGTGCAGGGCCACAAATTGTTTGGCCTTGCGCGCGCCTTCGGCCGCCGGGGGCGGCAACGGCGAACAGCAGCTCCTGTTGCTGTCGGGCAGCCATTCCAGATGGGCGCTTGCCCGTTTCCCGGCTTCTGCCCGGCCGGGCCGGCTCTGCGTGCTCACCCTGCGGTACAGCGCGCTGAAAGAGCACAAGGAATGTTCACAGCCCGGCGGATGAAAATGCGCGGCCCTGACCAACTCCGGCGCCTGGTGTTCCAATGCGGCCATGATTTCGGGCAAGGTGAGCCGGGGCGCGTTTTCCAGGGGCCAGGGATAGCGCCCGAAGGAGGAAACAGGTTGAAAGTGCAGTCCGCGTACCGCAGGCCCCAGCGCAAGCGCAAGGCGCAGCAAGTCCCCCATTTCGCGATCATTGACGCCGCGGGCCACAGTGGCCACCAACACCACGCCCAGGCCCGCGGCCGCGCAGCGTTCCACGGCGCGGCGCTTCAGATCCAGGCAGGGCCTGCCGCGCAGGGTTTCAAAAACAGCCTCGCTGACGCCGTCCCATTGCAGATAAACCGAATCCAGCCCGGCCTCGCGCAGCCGCGTTGCATAGCCTTCTTCACGGCCCAGGCGCAGGCCGTTGGTATTGAGCTGCACCAGTCCGAAGCCGCGCTCCCGCGCAAGGCGGAGAATGGCGGGCAAATCCTCGCGCACTGTGGGCTCCCCGCCGGAAATCTGCACATTGCAAGGGCCTGAAGCGCTTCTGAGGCTATCCAGTTGCGCGGCCACAACGGCAAGCGGCGGGTCCGGGGGCAGCGCAGGCGCGCCCGCCCCGGCATAGCAGACCGGGCAGGACAAATCACAGCGCATGGTCACTTCCACCAGACCGGTGCAGGTATGCTGGGCATGCAGGCGGCAGAGCCCGCAGTCAAAGGGGCAGCCGCGCCGCACGGTCGTGCCGGGGTGAGCCGGATACGAAGGGCTTTTGGGCCGCGACCAGCTCTCAAAAAGCGGCGCGTTCTCCAAGCCGGGCCCCTCGCGCCAGACCGGCGCGCTGAACGGGCCGTGCTCCGGGCAGGTCTTGCGCAGCACAACGTCCCGGCAATCCCCGCCCACGCGCTGGTAAACGGCCTCCACGCGGCGCAGGCAGACGGGGCAGAGGCTTTGGGTGCGGCGCAGGATCATGATGCGGCGGTCACATCCAGGTCATAGCTTTGCAGCAGTTCCAGAATCTTTTCCCAGCATTCGGCCAGCAGATCGCCGCAGGCCGCGGCATCCGGCGCGCCGCCGGTCTCGCCGCCCGCAACGGCGCCCAGCCCGGCCGCGATACAGCCGCAAGCCGTGCCGCCGTAGGGATTGACGCGCTCATAAAACCACAGGGCGTAGTCATTGAGCATGGGCGTGAGCATGGGATGCGCGGTTTCACTGTCCGCGCCCTTGCCGGTGGCAAGGGCCAGGGCGCAGGCCCCGCCGGTGAGCAGGCCGCAGGGCCCGTCGGACTGGCCGATGCCGTGGCAGAGGCCATGCATGGCGCGCACCAGCTCGGGATTTTGCCGGTCCCGCACTTGCAGCATGAGCAGGATCAGCAGTTGGCTGCAGCAATAGCCCTGGCGCACCAAGGGCAGGAGTTCCAGCATCAGGGGATTCATTGCGGCTCCTTTTGCGCTATCCACAGCCCGTAGCCCAGCGCGCGGCCTCCCTTGCAGGCACAATGCGCGGCCCGGCGATCCGGGCCCGGCGCGTCCGCGACATCGTACCAGATCAGGCGTGCCGCCAGCTCGGCCAGGGCCCGGCTGTGATCCTCAAAATAATGAAGAAAAAAACCGGCCCGCGCAAGCAGCCTTTCCCACTCCTCGCGCGCACGGGCTCCGTCCGCGCAGGAGAAGCGAGCCTCGGCACAACGCCCTGCTCTGCCGGAAGAGCCGCTCCCCCCAGGCGCGCGCAAAAAAAGATCGCTGACAAGCAGCGCGCCGCCGGGCCGCAAGACCCTTCGGCAGCCGCGCAGCACGGCACAAGGATCGTGCAGCAAAGAAAGCACGCACTCGCAGAGCACAGCGTCCAGACTGTTGTCCGTCAGGGGCAGACAGGAGGCGTCGGCTTGCAGCGCGTTTATGCCTGACATTCGCTTCGGCCATGCCGCATGGGCGTTGCGATCCAGGCCCAGAGCGCGGTAGCCTTCCTGTGCCAGGAGATCCAGGCTTGCGCCACGGCCGCAGCCCAGATCCAGGACAAGGGAGCCGCGTTGCAGGCCGCAACGCTCCGCGCAGAGCTCAAGGCAGCGCCGGGTCAGTTCCGGGCCGCCGGGCCGCCAGACATCCCCTGCCACGCGCTGAAAATCGCGCTGTTCCCACAAAGGGCTCATTTGTCTTCCAGCAAGGCTTCCACTTCCAGCATCCTGCCCTGGGCCAGAGACTTGGGCACCAGGGTCAGCCCGCATTTCGGGCAACGTGGAAGATACACGTCAAATGCGCTGTTCAGATAGAATGCCTGCACCTTGGCCTGCTCCAGCGGGCAGCGGCATTGGCCGCACACCCACTGGCCCGCGTCCGGCGGATAATTGGGCCCCATGCTCATGCGCTCTGCCCTCCCCGGTCCTAGAGCATTTTTTGATTGAAAATATTCATTTTCAATCACTTCGCTGCCATCATTTCGCGTCCAGAACGCGGTCTGGACGCTCATTCGGCGCGGGCGCCAGCTAACGCTGCCGCCAGAGCGTTTAGCTAATTTCATTAGCAAAACGCTCTAGCCGCTGTCCGCCACGCAGCCGCTCTGACCGCCGGAACCGGGCACCTGCATCCGGTGGCACCAGGCGTCATGCAGCACCAGCACGCCGTCTTCATTGCTGTATTCAGCCCAGAAGGTCACATGGCGCGGCCGCCAGGACGCCAGCCAATGCCCATTTTCCAGATTCTGAAAGCGTCCGCCCCCGGCTTCGGCGGCAGCTACGGCCCCTTCCACGTCCGAAAGCAGAATATGCCGCTCTTCCAGGCGCGCCAAAGTTTCCGGGGGCACATGCACAATGGCGGGCGCGGCTTCGTCCTCCTCTGTTCCCAAATATGCGCGCAGCAGCCTGCGGCGCAAAGCGGCCCGGTTGGCCCGGCGCGCGGAAAGACCCGGACCTTTTTGCGTCTCATCCGCAGCGCCCTGATCCGGAAACAGCAAATCCAGCAGATGACGGCACTTTTTGCCGTCCGCAACCAGCCTGTCCCGGCACATGATGCAGGAAGCCAGGGCCGTGTGCGGCAGCCCGGCGGCGCGATGTTCGCTCATAGCCCGCGCCAGATCGGGCTGCGCGCACCAGACAAGGCCGCCGTAGCCGCAACAGGCCGTTGCCGCGCCGGAAAGGCGGGGCTCTTCCAGACGCGCGCCGCATTTGCGGGCCAGGCTGCGCACGGCGGTCAGCCAGGCCGCATCCCCGCGGGCCGTGCAGGGATCATGGATCGAAAATACTTCCGGCAAGGCTTGCGGGGATGCTTGTGGCAACGGCAGGCCGTCCAGCACTTCCCAGACGGAAAGCGCTTTGGCCTCGGGCAGGGCGTCGCGCAATGCGCTCAAGCAGGAAGAGCAGGCCGCCATGATTTGAGGGCGGCCCAGTTGCTCCCACTGCTCCGCGAGCCGCGCCGCATGCTCCTTGAAAAGCGTTTCACGACCTGCCCAGCGCGCCGGAATCCCGCAGCAGGAAAGCAGCAGGGCCACGCCTGCCCTTTGCCCGGCCTGATCTTTCAGCGCGTCCCGCACATAGGCATAGAGCGCGCCCACCTGCTCCCCCCGCGAGGCCGCCAGCTGGCAACCGGGAAAGAAGAGCCAGGATGCGGGGCGTCCCTGGGGCAGGGAAACATCCGGCAGGGCCAGGGCGCACTCGGGGCCGGAGGCGCTTTCCATGTCTTCAAGCGCGAACTCATGGGCCGAGGGCGGCATGAAGTCGCGCTCCACCATATCCCGGCGCGCGGAAAGGCAGAGTTCCGCCATAGAGAAATTTTCAGGGCAGAGCTCCTGGCACTGGCCGCAGAGCGCGCAGCCGTTGACCAGGGCATTGGCTGTATGCAGGCCCTTGACGATGGAGGCATTATTGTAGATCTGGCGCGCATAGATCCGGGGATAGCCTTTGTATTTCTGGAGATACGCACATTCCCGGACGCAGAGCAGGCATTCGCATTGCAGGCAGCGGGCCGCCTCCCTGGCAGCCTCGTTTTCCGTATATATCTCTGCGGCGGGTTCCACACGCGGCTCAGGCTCCAGGCCCTCCAGGGAGGTGTGCAACGGACCCTGCTCTTTTTCGCGCGCGGCCGTCAATGAGACGCCACTTGCCAGCCGCTCCAGGGTCTGCGCGGCGCAACGCCCCTGCCCCGCCTGTGCTGAGGCCGAGGCATAACAATGGCCGGTGGCAGTGACGCTGAGCCATCCCGCGCAACAGATTTTGCCCCGCCAATGCAGGGTGGCAGCATCTATTGCGCTCTCAGGGGGGGCCAAAGCCTGAGCTGCATCCGCGTCGATCAGCACGCCGTCGAATTCCGTTTCAGCGCGCTCCGCCAGGGCGGCGTCCAGAACAGCCTCGCTGAAAAGCACCTGGCGGCGAGCCAGCATCTCCCGATCAGCCGCCAGAGGATCTTGTCCGGTCGTGACATCTTTTTTCAGGGCCGGATAGCGATCCCGCAAAAATTTCCACGCTTCTCCCTGGTGAAAAACAGTGACCGGGTAGCCCTTGGCCGCCAGATCATGGGCGGCGGCCAGACCGGCCAGGCCCGCGCCCAGGACGGCCATGCGGAACCGTTTGCGCGGCATGGGCAGCAGGCGTCTGGTCTGCTCGCCTGTTGTCACGCAGGCCAGCTCCAGGGCATGAATGGCAAGACTGCCGCCCAGATCCAAACGCAGGCAGACGTTTTCGCAAGGGTGATCGCAGATGCGCCCGATGATGCCCGGCAAGGGTAAATGCCGTTCCAGAACCTTACGGGCTTCAGCGGGCTTTTTTTCGGCCATGCGGGCCATGAAAGCGCGCACGTCCAAATGGAACGGGCAAGCGGCCCGGCAGTGCGGCGGGCTTTCCTGCGTGCAGCGGGCTTCAATCTCGTGGAGGCGACGTTGATCCATATCCGTTTACTCTGCAAAAGGCGCGGCGAAAAGGGGAGGTTGCCCTCCCCTTTTCTCAGTTGTTGTTACTTGGGCATGGCGGCCAGCACCTTTTCCGGCCGGGCGGGCAAATGCTTGACCCGCGCGCCGCAGGCGTTGGCAATGGCGTTGATGATCGCCGCATGGGGCGCGGAAAGGGGCATTTCGCCCACGCCCGATGCGCCGAAGGGGCCATCCGGCCGCGGGCTTTCCACATAGATGATTTCCATTTCATCGGGAATCATCCTGATGTCGGGTATGCCCGCGCCCGCGATGGTGCTGTGCTTTTTAATGTCCTCATAGTCCTCGCTCAGGGCCAGGCCCACGCCTTGAGCCATACCGCCGTAGATCTGGCCGTCAGTGACCAATCTGTTGCAGATGGAGCCGATGTCGGCCACGCAGGTCAGCTTTTCCACCTGGGTTTTGCCGGTATCCACGTCCACGGCCACTTCGGCCAGGAACAGGCCGTACATATAGCAGCAGAAGGGGTTGCCCTGACCGTTGGCGTCGCAATCCTTGGCCGGGGCGCTCCATTTGCCCGGCTGGCGCACGTCGCGGCCCTCCGCCTTCATGCCCGCGTAATCCAGAAAGCCGCCCGCGGGCTTGCGCATGGCTTCGATCAGCGTTTCGCAGGCCACGCGAATGGCATTGCCCACAACCACCTGGGAGCGCGAACCGCCGGCCGGGCCGGAGTTGGGCGCCTTGCTGGTGTCGTTGAGGACCAGACGGATTTTCTCCGCCGGAATCCCCAACGGCCGCAGAGCCGCATGCGCGGTGCCCAGCGTGCCGGAATCCGCGCCCTGGCCGTGATCTTCCCAGCATGCGCCGATGGTCACGCCGCCGTCCTCATTGAGCTCGGCCCAGGCTTCGGCCGTGTCCGGGCCGTCCAGGCCGGAACCATAGACGCCCAGAGACACGCCCACCCCGCGCTTGATCCTGCCCTCGGAATTGGCCTTGGCCTTTTCCAGGGCGGCCTTGTAACGGGGCCGCATCAGCTCGAACATTTCCGGCAGGCTGTACACTTCCGGCTCCTGGCCGGTGGGCGTGGTGTCGCCTTTGCGGTAGCAGTTGAGGGCGCGCAGTTCCAACGGGTCCATATGCAGCTTTTCGGCCAGCATGTCCATGAGCACTTCCGAAGGGAATTCGCTCTCCGGCGCGCCGTAGCCGCGGAAAGCCGCGCCCCAGCAGTGGTTGGTGCAGACCGTGCGCCCCTTGCCGCGGATATTGGGGATGCCGTAGCCCGCGCCGATATACTGGGCGCCGCGCAGGGTGAGCAGATCCCCGAATTCGGAATACGGGCCATGATCCACGGACCAGTCGGTTTCCATGGCCAGCAATTTGCCGTTTTTGTCCGCCGCGTACCGCACTGTGGTCCAGAAGGGCGAGCGCTTGCCCGTATATTGCTGCTGCTGCTCATAGTTGTAGCGCAAATGGCAGGGACGGCCCGTGGCCAGCACGGCCACGCCCAGCAAGGCCTCCATGGTGGGGCTGAATTTATAGCCGAACGTGCCGCCCGTGGTGTTCTGGACCATAATCATATCGTTGGCGAAATCCAGGCCCAGGCCCGGCGCGATCATCAGGCCGTGCAGATGCAGGCCGATGGACTTGGAATGGATGACCAGCTTGCCGTCCTCATTCAGATAGGCATAGCCCACGTCCGGCTCAATGGGCAGATGAGGCTGGCGCTGGGTGTAGAAGCTGTCTTCCACAACCACGTTGTTGGGGTCCTCGAAGAAGGGGCGGGTATCCTGGCCTTTTTCAATGTTCTGATCATAATAGACATTGGGCGTGCCGGGGTGAATCTCAATGGCGTCCGGAGCCATGGCTTCGGGCGCGCTCATGTATTCGGGCAGCAGCTCCAGATCGAACTTGACTTTTTCCGCCGCCGCGCGGGCGTTGCATTCACTGTCGGCGCAGACAATGGCCAGAGCGTCCCCGTACTGAAAGACTTTTTCGTCATTAAGGATGGGCCGGTCCCAGCCGTCCCCCTTGTTGGTGGGGAAGGTGATCAGGCCGGTGATCCGGTTCTTGCCCTTGACGTCCTTGTGCGTCAGCACCTTGTAGACGCCGGGCATTTTTTCGGCTTCCGAAGTGTCGATGCCCTTGATCAGGGCATGGGACACTTTGGCCTGAGCCAAGGCCAGATGCAGGGTCTCAGGCGGCAGACGGTACGCGGCGTCGGCCCCGAATTCCGCAACGCCCGTAACCTTGGCCAGCGCGCTGGGCCGCGGCAGGCGCGTGCCCCAGATATGGCCGTCAGCCGGCATCTGGAACTCGATCTCTTCGGGCTTTTTCTCGCCGCGCATGACCGCGGCCGCGTCCATGACGGCGTTGACCAGGGGCTGGTAGCCGGTGCAGCGGCAGATATTATGATGTTTCTGGAACCAGTCGCGCACGTCCTCCCGGCTCGGATTGGGGTTCACGTCCAGCAGGCCCTTGGCCGAAACAATGAATCCCGGCGTGCAGAAGCCGCACTGCGCTGCGCCGTGATATATCCAGGCCTTTTGCAGGGGGTGCAGGCAGGTGGGCGTGCCGATGCCCTCCAATGTGGTGATGGAGGCATTTTCCGGCACGCGGCGCATTTTGACGATGCAGGAGCGCACTACCTTGCCGTCCAGAATAACCGAACATGCGCCGCACTGGCCCTGACCGCAGCCCACCTTGACGCTGGTGATCTGCAACTGCCCGCGCAGCACATCGGCCAGCATGTCTTCGGAGTTGACCAGCAGCCGTCTGGGAATGCCGTTAACCACAAGCGTTTTTGTTTCCATGCGCGACTCCTTAAAGTAAGAGGCTGACCGCACGTTGGCGGCGCAGCCCGTTTCGGATGCTCATTTGCCGAAAGGGCAGATCGGATAGCGGCACTGCGGGCAAGCGGCGCAAAAACCGCCGTGGCCGAGCGCGACCACGTCTTCGGCCGTAACTGTGAGCCCGGCCAGCAGGCGCGGGACCAGCAGGTCGAAAATACTTGCCTTGTGGTACATGACGCAGCCGGGCAGGCCCAGCACCGGCGCCTGCCCCTGGGGACCGTCCATATAGGCCAGCAAAAACATGGCTCCGGGGTAAACCGGCGCGCCGTAGCTGATTATCCGCGCGCCTGCCGCCCGGATGGCGGCCGGGGTTCGATCGTCCGGGTCCACCGACATGCCGCCGGTGACCACCACCATGTCCGCGCCCTGCGCAATGAAATCCCTGATGGCTGTGGCCGTCATGGCCACCTCGTCGCTGGTCAGGGTCTGGCCCAGGACCGTGCTGCCCAGCTCGGCGAATTTTTTGCGCAGCACCGGGCCGAAAGCGTCCTGAATCCGACCGGAAAAAACTTCGCTGCCTGTCGTCACGATGCCCACCTGCAGTTTCCGCAGGGGCAACACTTCAATGATCGGCCTGGTGATCAGTGCCTCCACAGCCTGCAGTTTTTCTTCATCGATCAGTAAAGGCACAACGCGGGTTCCGGCCACGGCCCGGCCCTTATCCACCCGCTGCAAGGTATGCAGGCTGGCCAGAGTTATCTCCCCAAGGCTGTTGAGCCGGGTGAGCATGGGCACGTCCACCCGCAACAGCCCCGCGCAGGCGGCGGAAAAATCGATCCGGCCTTCTCTGGGCTCGCCTATTGCGATATTGCGGCCGGCAGCTACCGCGGCTATGCGGGCCGCCGCCTCATTTTCATGCACAAGGCCCGGCTGGGGCTCGAAGACGTACAGATGCTCCTTGCCCACATCCAGCAGCACAGGAATATCCTCCTGACGCACCACATGCCCCTTGCGGAACACCGGCCCCTTGGAGTCGCCCGGCACGATGCGGGTAATATCATGGCAGAGCACGCTCCCCACGGCCTCGCGCACGTTGATGGTTTTCATGGCGGCGTTTTTCGACATGACCCTACCCCATTCTTTCTGGCATATGCTTATTTTTACTTTAGCAGTGTTTCAATAAAAGGGCAAAACAAAAGTTAGGTTATGCAGAATCGTGGTAATCACAACATATTGGTTTATAAAAATTTTACCTCGTTTTTTCTCGATTTGGGGAAAAAACGCGACTGCCTTGCATACAGAGGCGCAGTCTTTGCTGCGCAGGGCCCAACCCGTGGACGACCGGATCACGCGGCATTTGACAGCGGCCCTTTTCTCTGCAAGATGAAGCAAACGCCGCCCTGCTTTTTCAGGACGGGACGAACACGGTTACCTTGCCAAACGCCGGAGGGCTTGTCATGAGCGTATCCTTTCGCCCCTTGCCTTTGCTGAGCCTGCCCCTGGTTGTGCTGCTGCACGGCTGCGGACTGTTTGGCGATGCGCCGCCCCTGCCGCCGCAAACGCCGCCCGGCCCGGTGGAGGCCTATATGATTTCAGCCAATCCCGGCGACTCCACGACCATTGACGATCCGAATTTCGGCAAGAATGTGCGGGTAACTCTGGAGAACGGCTTCACCTCGGCCAAGGGCGAGGAGTGCAAACGGGCCAGCGTGCTTTCCGGCCAAAAAGAAGCCGAAGTCGTGGTGATCTGCCGCAACAGCGAGGGAGAATGGCGGATGGCGCCGCGGGTGTGGGGCCACGGCATAGGCCACTAAGGCGGCAGGGATCTCACGGCGCGGGCCATGCCCTTGCTTCTGCCGTCCCCATGCGTGATTTCGCCCCCCCTGAAGCCCGGCGTAACGGGCGCAGTATGAATCGCAAGACCTTACCCTGCATAACAAACTTGCAGCATTGCCGGAAACAAAAAAATTTCACATGTCGGACGTCATTCTCCGGACTCGCCCGCATGGTATTCTT
The DNA here is from genome assembly GCF_011039085.1 of Desulfovibrio sp. ZJ369. Lineage (GTDB taxonomy): Bacteria > Desulfobacterota > Desulfovibrionia > Desulfovibrionales > Desulfovibrionaceae > Desulfovibrio. Next base: position 123,390 of record NZ_JAAKEI010000003.1, read on the forward strand.
CATCACAAGCCTGTAACCGCCCAATGCACATCATGCTCAAATCACTTTGCCTTTCTCTTGTCCTGGCCTGCCTGGCGCTCAGCGTGGTAAGTCACGCCGCGGACGCGCCCAAGCCCTATGGAGCCAACCTTTTTCAGGGGAATTTCTCCCAAAGCGGGGAAGGCGCGGCAGTCGCGCCCGGCGACCGGGTAGTCTTGCGGCTCTGGGGCGGTGGCCTCACTGTGGACGATACCTTTATTGTGGATGCCGGCGGGCGCATCGAGCTGCCGGGTGTGGGGCCTCTGGCTGTGGCGGGCATTGCCCACGACAAGTTGGCAGAGGATTTGCGAAGCAAGCTGGCAGCCAGCGGGCACGGCGAAACTCAAATATATGTGGCCCCGCTGGACGCGCGGCCCGTATCGGTTTTTGTAACCGGCGGCGTGGTCAGGCCCGGTCGCTACGCTGTTTCGCCGGGCGATCCGGTTCTCAGCCTTCTGGACAAGGCCGGAGGCATTGACCCCCGGCGCGGCAGCTACCGTTCCATCCGCCTGCTGCGCAACGGCGCGCTTGTCGGCAATCTGGATCTTTATCCCTTTGTGCGTGGGGGTGAGTTGCCAAACCTGCGCCTGCAGGACGGCGATACTCTTGTGGTGGGCAGCAAGGGGCCTGCGGTCACGGCCACGGGCGCGGTGCGCAATGAGGCGCGCTTTGAATTTTTGAAGGGGCAGGCCACAGGCGCAGCGCTCATGGAACTGGCCGGGCCAGAGAGCCGGGCTTCGCACATCTCCCTTACCGGAACGCGCAACGGCGCGCCCTACAGCACCTATCTGCCTCTCAAGGAATTGGCGCATCTGCGTCTGGAAGACGGCGACCGCGTGCAGTTCATGGCCGACGCCACAGGAAATACGATTATGATCGAGGTCCAGGGCGCTGTGCGCGGCTCCTCGCGCTTCCCGGTGCGCCGGGGGGCGCGCCTCAGGGATGTGCAGGACTTCATTGCTGTGGAGCCGGGGCGGGCCAATCTCAAGGCTCTGTACATCAAACGCAAAAGCGTGGCGGCCCGGCAAAAGAAAGCCATTGCCGACTCTCTGCGCCGTCTGGAGGAAACCGCGCTTACCGCGTCCTCGTCCAGCACCGAGGAATCCCAGATCCGCGCCAAGGAAGCGGAAATGGTGGCCAAATTCGTGGAGCGGGCCAAAAGCGTGGAGCCGGAGGGAGTCGTCGTGCTTGACGACGGCTCAAACAATGCGGATCTGACGCTGGAGGACGGCGACGTTATCGTGATCCCGGCCAAAAGCGACGTTGTTCTGGTCAGCGGCGAGGTGATGGTGCCGCAGGCCATGCTCTGGAGCGAGGAAAAGGATTTGGACGATTATGTCAGGGGGGCCGGGGGCTACGGCAACAGGGCTGACCGCGACAATGTGCTGATTATGCATTCGAACGGCGCAGTTTCCAGAAACAGTGGAAAAATCAGCGCCGGCGATCAGATTCTGGTGCTGCCCAAAGTGGAATCCAAGAGTATGCAGGCAGTCAAGGACATTTCCCAGGTGCTTATGCAGGTGGCGGTATCCACCGGCGCGGTGCTCGGTCTGCCTTTCCTGCAGTAAGGCCGGCTTGCGCAGGCAGAGCCCCACGCCAGCAGCTCAAGCGCGCCGGGCCCAGCAGTGGCTGCCGGCGCTTGGGCCAAGGAGAAGGCAGCCGCGGGCGAGATGAAAGCCCGGCGTACGCCGAGGCAATTTTGTGCATCTTTTGCCGGTTCCATTTCCGCACGCGACTTTTCTTGCCAGAGGCTGATGTTGCAGCCTATACTATGCGCAGTGCAGACCGTTTCTTTGTCGGACGGCTCGCGCATCATTCTCTCAAGGAGTTCGTATATGCTGCATTTCAGACTTGATAAAAATCTGTGCGTTTCCTGCGGGTCTTGTGCCAGGGATTGTCTGCCGCAAGTTATTGAGATGGTGGATCAATACCCTGTGATCCGCAAGGAAGAGCAATGCATACGCTGCCTGCACTGTCTGGCGGTCTGTCCCACAGGCGCTATTTCCATTCTGAACCATACGCCTGCCCAAAGCCGTTCCCTGAAAGGCAATTACCCGACGCCGGAGCAGTTGGAAACATTACTGAAAGGGCGCCGCTCCGTCCGACAGTACAGGAAAAGAAATGTCGACCCCGCTTTGCTCAAAAAAATTTTGGACGCCGCCTCCCACGCGCCCACAGGGGGCAACTCGCGCAAGCTCTGGATAACGGTTATTGACGACATCAAAGTCATGAACGCCTTTCGCGAAGACGTTTACCGGCGACTGGCGGAAGTGACGGCGCAGAATCTCATGCCGGAAAATCCGCGGCAAAAATTTTTCAGCACAGCCTCGGAACTTTGGCAAAAGGAACAAAAGGACAGCATCTTTCGCCATGCGCCGCACTGCATTCTGGTTTCCAACGCCAAGGATGCCACCTGCGTGGAACAAGATCCTCTGATCTATCTCTCCTCTTTTGAATTGCTGGCACAGACACAGGGGCTCGGCACGCTCTGGTGTGGCCTGCTGTACTGGTGCTTGCGGCTTGTGCTGCCGGAGTTTCTGCCGCGCCTGGGCATACCGGAAACACATACCCTGGGCTATGCCATGCTTTTCGGTTACCCGGCTGTCAGCTATCATCGGACAGTAGAGCACGGCCCGGCTCAAGTCCATCGTATTACCTGGCCCACAACCTGACAAGGCTTCGCCCTGTATATTCCCATGTTAGAGCGTTTTGCTAATGAAATTAGCTAAACCGCTCTAACGATGCGAGCCGGCGAGGGATTCCAGGCTGCTGTCCGCGGCTTTGGCAATAGCATCCGCCAGAGTCAGAAAAGCCGTTTTGGCAGGGCCGTCAGTCTCGAGGTAGACCACGGGCACCCCGCGATCCGCAGCTACGACAGTGGCCGGATCCAAAGGCACGGCCCCCAGAAACGTGAGCCCATAGCGCTTTGCCAGCTCCTCGCCGCCGCCTTTTTTGAAGAGATCGATTTCCTGCCCGCAGTGCGGACAGACCAGGCCGCTCATATTCTCTACCACCCCCAGGACATTGGCGTTGGCATATTGCAGGAAATTCACCGCCTTGCGCACATCTGCCAGAGAAATCTCCTGCGGCGTGGTGACCACCACGCAGAGGGCGTCGGGAATGCTTTTCACCACGGTCATATGCTCGTCGCCGGTTCCAGGGGGCGAATCGATGAACAGAAAATCAAGTTCGCCCCAATTCACATCCGCCATAAACTGGCGGATGGCGGCGGTTTTTTTGGGTCCGCGCCAGAGTATGGCCTGATCCTTATCCTGCAGCAACGAGTCCATGGAAATGACGGACAAGTTTTCATTGTACGCCGCAGGCAACATTCGACGGCCGTCCTGGTCCAGTTCGACCGTGCCGGCAAGACCCAGCAGGTTGGGCACGCTGGGGCCGTGCATGTCCACGTCCAGCACGCCAACCTTGAAGCCGCGCCGGGCCAGGGCCGCGGCGGTATTGACCGTCACCGAGCTTTTACCCACGCCGCCCTTGCCGCTCATGACGAAAATCTTGTGGCGAATCTTGCCCAGAGTGGCGGCAATAAGCCGATCCTGCAGGGCCATGGGATCAGTGCAGTTGCCGTCGCCGCCGTTGCCCGGGGCGCTTTTGCAAGAGGCAGCGGAAGAACAGGAGGAACAGGAGGACATACGATCTCCTTGCTGGTATGAAAAAGTTTGCAGCCGCACGGCTTACCAGCCGTGATCGCCCACAAGGTCAACAAAAATGACGGAACCGAGATCCTCGCTGCGGACGTTCCCATGCTCTTTGCGCAGGCGCAGCAGTCGCTGCGTGCGCGGGCGCGTCCCCACGGGGATGAGCATAATGCCCCCCTCATCCAGTTGCTCCACAAGGGGACGGGGAATCTCAGGCCCGCCCGCAGTGACGATAATCCGCTCGAAAGGCGCGGCGTCAGGCATGCCCAGAGTTCCGTCGTGCCGTTGCATATGGATACCCCGAAGGCCGAGTTGCCGCAAGAGGGTCCGGGTGCTCTGATAGAGTTCCCGCAATCGCTCCACGGTAAAGACCGTGCAGCCCAGAGTGGCCAGCACGGCCGCCTGATAGCCCGAACCGGTGCCGATTTCCAGCACGCGCATGCCCCGCCTGACTTCAAGCAGTTCCGTCATCAGGGCGACTATATACGGTTGCGAGATGGTCTGGCCGTGGCCGATGGGCAAAGGGGTGTCTTCATACGCCTGAGCCCGCAGAGCCTCCTGCACGAAGAGGTGCCGGGGCACGGCCGCCATGGCCGAGAGTACCGCGGGGTTGCTGATGCCCCTGGCCTCAAGTTGCTCGCGCACCATGCGGCGGCGCAGCCTTTTGGGGTCCACCTGAAAAGTCTGCGGGGCCAGGGCGGCGTGAGTATATACGTTACCGTTCTGCATGCTGTGGAACAGAAAACAGATTTTGATCGCCAAGTCAATGCGCCGGAATCGGCCTTGCCGCTTTCGTCAAGAAAATATCAAGACTTTTCCTTGAAAATTGCTTCTCTTTATGCAAACATTTTCGAGCCGGAGAACAAGGAGTCCTCAATGCGCAAAAAAAGTATGTTTTCCAGCTTGTTAGGTTTGCTGGTCATCGCTGCCCTGGTCGCGGGGGGATATACCTTTTTCAAGGATATGGACGGGCCGGCCGTGCAGGTTTCGCCCACTACCGGCAGAGTCTCCCCTGCCAGCGTCCTGCAGATCAGAATGAGCGATCCCTCCGGCATCCGCTCCCTTTCCGTTGGTATTCGGAAAAATAATGTGGTTAATGTGATTTTCAAGCGGCATTTTGATGAATATCTGCCCGATCGCGTGGTGGAGGTTCCGCTTAAAGACGCCAATCTGCGCGAAGGCGCGTTCGATCTGGAAGTGCGCGCCACGGACGGCTCTTTGGCAGGTTTCGGCCAGGGCAATACGCGCACGGTGCAGCTGCCCATGCGGCTGGATACCCAGCCCCCGCGCATTTCCGTCAAAACCCTGCCGCCCTATGTGCGTCGGGGCGGCTCCGCCGTCATCCGTTATGCCATTGACGAGGACGTCAGCACTTCCGGCGTGCTTGTGGCCGGCTACTTTGTGCCCGGTTTTCTGCAAAAAGACGGCAGCTACCTTTGCTTTTTCCCCTTTCCCTATACCATGACGGCCAAGGACTTCAAAAACGCGGTGGAAATCACTGCTGCGGATCTGGCCGGGAACGTGACCAAAAGCCGTTTGACGGTCATGGCCTATGAGCGCAACTTCAAAAGCGACAACCTGGAGCTGAGTGACGCCTTTCTCCAGACTGTGGAGAACAAGCTGCGTGCTCTTGCTCCCCATGCGGCAAATCCTCTGGAATGCTATTTATACATTAACAATCAGGTGCGCGCGGGCAATGCGCAGCGTTTGCGCGAAATAGGCCAGGATACGGCCGCAGCCATGCTCTGGGACGGCGTGTTCCAGCGTTTGCCCCGCTCCGCCGCGCGGGCGGGCTTTGCGGATCACCGCTTCTTTCACTATCAGGGCAAGCTCGTGGGCGAATCCTTCCATCTGGGCTTTGACCTGGCTTCGGTACGCAATGCGGAAGTCCCTGCCGCCAACAGCGGCCGGGTTGTTTTCGTGGGCGACCTGGGCATTTACGGCAATCTGATTGTCATCGATCATGGCCTGGGGCTTATGTCGCTCTACTCCCATTTGAGCGAGCAACTGGTCAACCCCGGCGACGTGGTCAAAAAAAGGCAGATCATCGCGCGCACAGGCAGTACCGGACTGGCCTTTGGCGATCATCTGCATTTCGGCATGCTTGTGGGCGGCATTGAGGTGACGCCCCTGGAATGGATCGATGCCAAATGGATTCGCGACAATATCACGGGCAGGCTTGACGCGTCTGCCAATTAGAGCGGTTTAGCTAATTTCAAAAGCAAAATGCTCTACTCGCGCGGCGGCAACTCCCGGCCGCCCTCTTCCAGGCGTTGTAAAAATTTGTCGCGGCAGTCATAGCTGCAAAAGCGATAGGTTTTGTCGCCGTCACGCACGGAAATATTGCCGTCCACCGAGACATAAGCGCCGCATTCGGGATCTTTCACCATTTCGCCGGCTGCTACTTTCCGCTCCAGATCCGCCGCGCTCTCTTCTTTATTGGCTTGTTTTTTTTTGAGAATGTCATTGGCAAAAAGTCGGTAGAGCACATAAATCGCCAGGAGTAAAATAAGCCATTTCCACATGTTCTGCTCCTTTGGCCGTTGCGGCCCCAGGCCGTCAACAAAGACAACGATCCCGCCAGGCGCCGTTTTCCGGCTGCCGTTTCACTGGCTTGGCATCAGACCAACCCTGAATGTAGCATGAAGGGCTTGCGGCGTCACTGAAAAATTCTGCGGCCTTCCAGCCGATAGGTCAGGCGCGCCAGCCAGCTTGCTGCGGGAAGGCCGTCAATACGGATCTGCGGAGCAATATCCAGCAAGGGCACAAGAACAAAGGCGCGTTGGGTAAGGCGCGGGTGCGGCAGCACGCAACGCGGATCGGCATGGCGTTCCCCGCCATAGAGCAGCAGATCCGCGTCAATGACGCGCGGGCCGTAGCGCATGGCCGGGTCAGGGCTGCGCACGCGCCCCATCTCCGTTTCCAGCCGGAGCAGGGACGCGAGCAGGCTTTGGGGCCGCCAGCATGCCTCGGGCACGATCTCCACAACCTGATTCAAAAACCAGGGCTGATCGGCAAAGCCCTGGGGCTCAGTGCTGTATACAGGCGAAGCCGCAGTGAGGCGCAACCTAGGCAGCCCGGCAATGCGACGGCGCGCCTTGTTCAGCATGGTTTCGGCGTCCGGGCTGTTGGAACCGAGCCCCACATAGGCTTTCACGTTTTGTTCCATGTTCACGCCGACTCCGGCAAAGTACTACGGCTACAGACGGCAAGGCGGGGGCCGGGGCTGTTTTTATTGAGGATTGTACGCATTGTTTGAGCATAGCCTATCGTCGGGCTGCTGAAAAGTTTCTTTTTCTTGCGGATCTTGCCGTTGCCTGCCTCGCAAAAGGCTTGCCCGCTCACGCCAAGGCGGCTAGCATACAGGAATGATGCAAATCAAACCCGGATCCACTCCACTTGCCGGACTGCTCGCGCCCTGGAAAGATTACCTGCTGGCGCAGCGGGGGCTTTCACCCCGCAGCGTTGCATCCTATGGGCAGGATCTGGAAAGTTTTTTTTTGTTTCAGGAAGAATTGGCGCAAGGCGGATCCGCCTCCGGCGTTCTGAACGAGCAGGAAATATTTCTTTATCTTGCCTGGTCGCGGGCCAGACGCAACAGCGGGCGCACTCTGGCCCGGCGGCTTTCCGCGTTGAGGGCTTTTTTCAGCTTTGCCGTGGAGGAAGGGGCGCTGCGCGCGAATCCAGCGCTTTTGCTGGAAAATCCCAAGCTGCCGCACTATTTGCCGGAAGTGCTCAGCCGGGAAGAAATGGAACGCCTCCTGGCCCTGCCCGATATGAACGACAAAAGCGGCCGTCGTGATCGTTGCATGCTGGAATTGCTTTACGCGGCCGGGCTGCGGGTTTCCGAGCTTTGCAATCTGTGCGTCAGGGATCTTGATTTGCAGCGGGGCCTCGTGCGTGTTTTCGGGAAGGGCGCAAAGGAACGTCTGGTGCCTTTGCACGACATGATCCAAAAATTGCTTGCCGACTATCTGCGCCACTGGCGCCCGGCCTTCTCGCCCGGCGGCGAACAGCTTTTCGTCAACCGCTCCGGCCGCGCTCTCAGCCGCCAGTATGTCTGGAAGATGGTAAAAAAGTACGCGCTCGCGGCCGGCATCCGGCGGCCCATCTCGCCGCATACGTTCAGGCATTCCTTTGCCACGCATCTTCTGGAAGGCGGCGCCGACCTGCGTGCCGTGCAATTGCTGCTCGGCCATGCCGACATCAGCGCAACGGAAATCTATACGCATGTTCAGGCCGAACGCCTGCGCGGCGTGCATCGCCAGTTTCACCCCCGGAGCCGGGTATGAACGCCGCCGGGTCTACCCTGATCACCTGCCACGCCAATGCGGATTTTGACGCCTTTGCCGCCATGCTTGCGGCCAGGCATCTTTACGCTCCCTGCGTTCTGCTCTTTCCCGGCAGTCAGGAACGCGGCCTGCAGAAAGTCTATGCCAACCTGGACAAGTCAGCCTATAATCTTGTCGAAGCCGGGGATCTGCACTGGGAGGATTTTGATTGTCTGGTCCTGGTTGATACACGTCAGCGCACCCGTGTGCGTCATGCGGCTCCCTTGCTGGATCGACCCGACGTGCGCGTGGAAATATGGGATCATCACCCGGACTCGCCCGACGACATTCAGGCCGCTGAAATCCATCTGGCCGAGGTGGGGGCCGTGACCAGCTTATTGGTGCTGAGCCTCCAGGCGCGTGGCATCCGCCTCAACGCCGAGGAGCCCACCCTGCTTGGTCTCGGCATCTACGGCGATACAGGGTCTTTTACCTATTCCTCCACCACGGCGACGGACTTTCAGGCCGCGGCCTGGCTGCTCAGGCAGGGCATGGACGTCAACCGGATCAACGATCTGGCCGCGCAAGAGCTGACCAGCTTGCACATCCAGGCTCTGAACAGCCTGCTGGAGTCGTCGCGCGCCTATGCCGTCAACAATACGCAGGTGGTTCTGGCCGAAGCTTCCATGGAGCATTACCTGGGTGATTTCGCCTACCTCGCGCACCGGCTCATGGAGATGGAAAAGTTCCCGGTGCTGTTCGCCATCGGGATTATGGAAGATCGCATTCAAGTCGTGGCGCGCAGCCGCAGCAACGCCATAAACGTGGGCGAAATCTGCGCCGAGCTGGGCGGCGGCGGCCATGCCTACGCCGCTTCGGCTTCCGTCCGATCCATGACGATCAGCGAGGTGCGCGAGGTTATTGTGCGCCGCCTGTATGATCAGGCCTCCCCCGGCAAAACCGCGCGCGAGTATATGTCCACACCCGCCGTGGGCATAGAGTCGACAGCCAGCATACATGAAGCGGACGAGCTTATGCTCCATTTCGGGCTGAAGGCCGTGCCTGTCTTCAAGGCCGGAAGCCGCGCCTGCGCGGGGCTTTTGGATGCCCAGACGGCTTCCCGGGCTGCCGCGCACGGCCTGAGGGAATCGCCGGTTGACGACTATATGCAGCGCAGCGTCCTCACCTTGCCGCCTGAAGCAAGCCTGAAGGAGCTTACCGACGTGATTGTGGGCTCGCGTCAACGACTGGTGCCCATTGTGGAAAAGGAAAAGGTCGTGGGCGTGGTGACGCGCACGGACCTGATTAATGTTTTTGCCGATGAACCCGGCTTGCTGGCGGATCGGGCCAGACTGGGAGCCAGGGAGCGAAACATCAGCAAATTCATCCAGGATCGCCTCCCTTCAGAAATCCGCCAGATGCTGCATCTGGCCGGAAGGCTGGGCAAAGAGCTGGCTTTGCCGGTCTATGCCGTGGGCGGATTCGTGCGCGATCTTCTTTTGAACAAGCCCAACCAGGACATTGATCTGGTAGTGGAGGGCAATGGCATGGCCCTGGCCCGGGCTCTGGCCCGGGAGCTCAACGGCCGAATACGCGAACACCCGAAATTTCTGACGTCAGTGGTGATTTATCATGACGCCAGGGGGGAGGAATGTCGCATTGACGTTGCCACGGCCCGGCTGGAGTATTATGAATATCCTGCCGCTTTGCCCACGGTGGAGCTTTCATCCATCAAAATGGATCTTTTCCGGCGTGATTTTACCATCAATGCCCTTGCCGTGCGCCTGGACAGCACGCCTTTCGGCCTGCTGGTGGATTTTTTCAGCGGGCAGCGAGACATAAAAGACAAGGCTATCAGAGTCCTGCATACGTTGAGCTTTGTGGAAGATCCGACGCGCTGCCTCAGGGCCGTCCGCTTTGAGCAGCGGTATAAGTTCAGGATCGGAGCGGGCACGGAAAAGCTCATCAGGAACGTGCTCTCGCTCAAGCTCATGGATCGCCTTTCGCGGCCGCGCCTGTTTAACGAATACCGCCATATCTGCGAGGAAGCCGATCCCGTGGCCTGCTTCTCGCGCCTGGATGATTTGGGCATTCTCCAGGCCATCGCGCCCCAACTTGCCCTTACCCCCAACAAAAAAAACCTGCTCCGGCGTCTTATGGAAATGCTCGCCTGGTACCGGCTGCTCTATTTTGACGAAAGAGCGCACGCCTGGCTGGTCTATTTTTACGGCCTCAACCTGCGCCTGAACTATGCGGAGACCTCAGCCAATTTTGACCGCCTGGGGCTGCCGGAGATAAAAAAGGCCGAAATCCTGGGGCAGCGTGAGCGAATGCGCGCCATCCGCCCCAAACTGACGGATTGGCAAAGCAAGGATGACGTGGGCGTCGCCAAGGTCAGCGCGTTGTGCGAGTTGCTGCGCCCCATCTCTCTGGAGTGTCTGCTGTACTGCATGGCCGACGCCACCGATCAGGGACTGCAAAAAAATCTTTCCCGCTATATTACGCAATGGCGCAGGGAAAAAGCCGACATCAACGGCGCGGATCTGCTTCGCCTCGGCCTTGAGCCGGGCCCGCTGGTCGGCCGCATCCTGAAAGCCGCTCTCACTGCCAAGCTGGACGGCAAAGCCGTTACCGCGGAAAGCCAGCTCAAGCTGGCCCGCAAGCTGATTCGCGAATTTTCCTGAGCAGGCTCCGGCCGTGCGCCCTGCCGTGTCCGAGTGTCGGGAGAAATCTGAGCGCCTGGCCCTGTATACGGGACGCGCGCGCATTTGCCGTAACCGCCCGGATTTTGCCGCCCTCGCCCGGTACTTCTGCCGAGGGCAGACCAGATGCCGCCCCGGCGACAGGATTTTGCGCCACATTCCAATCATTGCTTGCTCCCAGGCAAGAATCCGTGTAGACTAAAGAGGTTATGAAACAGCTTTGGGCGCCTTGGCGCATTGAATATATCCTTGGGGCCAAACCTGACACTTGTGTCTTTTGCCTGCCCGAGAGCACCGAAGAAGACGAGGAACGCCTCGTCCTCTATCGCGGAGCGCGGGCATTTGTGATCATGAACAAGTTCCCCTATAATAACGGGCACATCATGGTCTGCCCCTTCAGGCATGTGATGGCTCTGGCGGATCTTGACAGCACTGAAACCCACGAAATAATGGATTTGCTCCAGCGCTGTACGCTTATTCTGAAAGAGCACTTCCACTGTGAAGGCATCAATATCGGCCTCAATCAGGGGCAGGCTGCCGGCGCGGGGATTCGTGAGCATTTGCATTTTCATCTTGTGCCGCGATGGAACGGCGACTCTTCGTTCATGGCTGTTTTTGACGAAGTGCGCACCATGCCGGAGCATCTCCGCCGGACATACGCGGCATTAAAGCCCCGCTTCAAGTAAGCGGAGGCGCATGGAACGAATCAGGCGTTTCCTTTGACAAGGCTGGGGATTACGGCGGCATCGCCGCCTCTCATCCGCAATGGCTGATCGTTACTGTACGGACGCGGCATGGTTCTCAGGAACGCCTCGCAAGTGTTTTCAGAAAGCTTGTAGCCCGAGGAGTTTTTTATGCGTTATCTTAAGGTGCTGTTGCTCATCATCCTGCTCTTTCTGGTCCTGGTTTTCTTTTTCCAGAATCAGGGCGCGCTTTCTCAGGACATGGTGCTCACGCTCAACCTTTTCTTTATTCCGCCCATGTCTTCCATACCGCTGCCCTTCTATTTCCTGATAATTGCCGCATTTTTTGTGGGCGCGCTGCTTTCGCTTTGTTTTCTTGTCTGGGATAAAGTCAACCTTTCAGCCCGGCTTATGAAGAGTAAATGGCGCGTCAGCAGCCTTGAGCGCGAGGTGGAAAAGTTGCACAAAAATCTGGGCAAGGAAGCTTCCCGCAGCGCATTTTTGCGTAAAACGCAAATCCGTCCGGCAGAAGCTGCCGCGACGGAAAACGTGGCCATCAGGCAGCCTGAAACGCCTTCTGTTTCCAGGCCAGAGGATGTGCTGGCCCCGGATCCCGACAAGGCCTGATCCGCGCGTAGTTCCAGTTTTCCATCGGTGCGCCGCTCGTCTGTATTTGGTTACGGAAGAGCGAGAATAGATTATTGTGTATTTCTGACGAGCGCTCTCACCTTTAGCGCACCGGAATGTCATGCCTGAAACTTCCGCCAAGCTGACGCCCATGTTTGAGCAGTATATGCGCATCAAGGCTGATTACCCTGATGCGCTGCTCTTTTACCGGATGGGCGATTTTTACGAGCTTTTTTTCGACGATGCCGTAACCGCCGCGCGCGAATTGCAGATCGCTCTCACCAGCCGCAGCAAGGACTCCCAAAACCCCGTGCCCATGTGCGGCGTCCCCTGGCACGCAGTGCAAGGTTATGTGGCCCAGCTCATTGACAGGGGCTTTCATGTGGCCATCTGCGACCAGACGGAAGACCCCAAAGCCGCCAAAGGTCTGGTCAAGCGCGCCGTCACTTGCGTGATTACGCCGGGGACGGTGCTGGAAGACGCCAACCTGAGCACCAAAAGCCATAATTATCTTGGCGCGCTCTGCTATAATTCGGCCCAGGGCCGAGGCGGCTTTGCCTGGGCTGATATTTCAACGGGGCAATGGTCCGGCGTGGAATTCAAACGTCAGACCGAGCTCTGGCAATGGGCGCAGAAACTGGCCCCGCGCGAGCTCCTGATCCCCGAAGGTTTGGATCTGCCGCCGCGCTGCCTGCTTGAGGGCGTGCGGCTTGTGCACATGTCAGCCGCTCATTTTGATCTCAAACGCGCCACAGAACGCGTGCTCCGCGCCCAGGGCGTGCGCGAGGCAGGAGCCCTTGGCCTGAAGGGCAAATCCGAATTAATGCGCGCGTGCGGCGCACTTCTGGTCTATCTGGATCAGACCCAGAAGCGCAACCCGGATCACCTCATGCCTTTCAGGCCGCTGGATCTGAGCCGCCGTTTGCTGATCGACGAGGTGACCGAACGGAACCTTGAGATCTTCACCCGGCTTAACGGGCGCAAGGGCAAGGGCACCTTGCGGCATGTCCTGGATGATACGATGACGCCCATGGGCGGCCGCTTTCTGGAAGACATGCTCCGCCATCCCTGGCGGGAAGCCGCGCCCATTGAGCGCATTCAGGAATGCGTGGCCTTTTTCCATGACGACGACAATCGACGCGCCGCCCTGCGGGAGGCCCTCCGGGGCGTGTACGATTTGGAGCGCCTTTCCACGAGAATCAGTCTCAATCGCGCCACGCCGCGCGATTTTATCGCTCTGCGCAACAGTCTGGGAGCCTTGCCCAAAGTCCATGACGCCTTGCTCAAAAGCACGGATTCAAGCTATCCCACGGAAGCTCAGGCGTTGGGCCATGAACTGCCGCAAAGCCTCTACCAGATCGTCAAGACCTGGGATCACCTTGAGGATTGCGCCACCTTGCTGAGCAACGCCCTGGTTGACAGCCCGCCCGCGGTTATCACCGACGGAGGGTTGTTTAAAAGCGGCTATCATGCCGATCTGGACAAGCTTCTGGATCTTGTGGAGCATGGCGAACAAAAACTTCAGGCTCTGCTTGAAGAAGAACAAAAAAGAACCGGCATAGCCAAGTTGAAACTGGGCTATAACCGCGTCTTTGGCTATTATTATGAAGTGACGCGCGCCGCGTATTCCGGGCCGCTGCCCGAGCATTTCATCCGTCGGCAGACGCTGGCCAATGCCGAGCGCTTTACAACCACCGCCTTAAAAGATCTGGAGGAAGAACTGCTTTCCGCCTCGGATCGGCGCAAAAGCCTTGAATACAGGCTTTTTCAGGATTTGCGCGAGCATATGGCCAAACAGCGCGAACGTATCGTGCATATGGCGGATCTGGTGGCTCAGCTCGACTACTGGCAAAGCCTTGCCGAAGTGGGCCGCCGGAACAACTGGTGCAGGCCGCAGCTCACGGACAATGCGGATCTGGACATCCGGGAGGGACGCCATCCGGTTGTGGAAGCCATGCTCGGCAGCGCCAACTTTGTGCCCAACAGTTTCCGCCTGGATCACAAGCGCCGCCTCTGCCTGCTCACCGGCCCCAATATGGCCGGCAAATCCACGGTGCTGCGCCAGGTGGCGATCATTTGCCTGCTGGCCCAGGCGGGTTCCATGGTTCCGGCCGCCGAAGCCAGGCTGGGCCTGGTGGATCGCTTGTTCTCCCGCGTGGGGGCCTCGGATAACCTGGCTCAGGGGCAAAGCACCTTCATGGTTGAGATGATGGAAACCGCGCGCATTCTCCGCCAGGCCACACGGCGCAGCCTGGTGATTCTGGATGAGATTGGGCGCGGCACAAGCACCTATGACGGTGTGGCCCTGGCCTGGGCCGTGGTGGAGGATCTGGCGCAACGGGCGGGCGGCGAGCTGCGCACCCTCTTTGCCACCCATTATCACGAGCTGACGGCCCTGGAAGGCCGGATACCCGGCGTTTTCACCATGAATATCGCCATCCGGGAATATAACAACGATATTTTGTTCCTGCACAAACTGGTGCCGGGCCCTTCGGACCGCAGCTACGGGGTGGAAGTGGCGCGGCTGGCCGGCGTGCCCGTGCCCGTGGTGCAGCGGGCCAGAGCCATTCTGGCCGGGCTGGAGCGGGGCCGCGACGGCGCGCGCAAGGCTGTGGCCGTGGCCTCAATGCCCTTGCCGGGCCTGACGTTGCCGGATGCCGGGCACACAGCGGCCAGGCGTGCGGACCTGCCGGAAACAGCGGCCGCGCCGCCTGCGGCGGAACATCCGCTCGTGCGGATGCTGCGCGAACTCTCACCCGAAACGTTAAGCCCCCTGGACGCGCTCAAGTTGCTGATCGAATGGAAGAGCCTCTGGGCTTCCAAGCCGGAAGCGGCGTCGGCCGTCCCGCAAGAGGCTGAAGAAGCATGAGCGACGCCAACCCCTGGTCCGTGATTCAGCTCATTGCGGAAAAACGCATTGAAGAAGCGCAGTCCAGGGGTGAATTTGAAAATCTTCCGGGCCAGGGTCGCCCTCTGCATCTGGAAGATATGAGCCATGTGCCGGAAGAGCTGCGCATGGCCTACACAATTTTGCGCAATGCAGGCTGCCTTCCGCCCGAATTGGCCGAGCGCCGCGAACTCAACCGGCTTGTGGATCTTCTGGAAGCATGCGAAAATGAACAGGAACGGGTGCGGCAGATGCAAAAGCTGCGCTATATGATTATGCAGGCGCAAATGCGTCACCAGCGCCCCATCCATGTGGAAGAAAACGACCCCTATTACGCGCGTTTGCTGGAGCGCATCGGCAGACTGAAAAAATAGCGCCATCCCGGAGAAGGCTTATGCCGGAGGCTGTTGAAAGTCGAGCCGTGAACCGGCGTCTTTGTGATTTTTTCCCGCCGCAACAGAAAGTGAGGCTGCTCGGCTGCGGCACAGTGGGCTTGCTCACGGAAAACAGCCGCTGAAACGTTCGCTCCGGCGCGTAACGGCGCAAGTGCATTGCGCCTGCGCCTCTCTCTGCTGTCGTCATCCGTAAGGTGGACAGCCGCCAACGGCTGACGCTCGCGGGTGGGCATGGCTTCGCCCTGCCAGAGCGTCTAGAGCATTTTCTCTTTGAAAATGCTCTAGAGCAATTTGACTTTTATTTTATTTAGAAATCGTTTAGATTGCAGAGATGAAATTTGCATCTGAAGAAATCCGAACCAAGGCTGTTCATGCGTATCTTGATGGAAAAGCAACAGCCAGGCAATTGGCAAATATTTTAGGTTATACCCCGGCTACCATCTGCAATTGGGTCAGAGCTTACCGTGAAAACCAACGATTATCAGCCAAACCCAATGGCCATCGCCCAAGTTGTTTCTCATGCGAGGAGATTCGGGAATTGCAAGCCCTTCTTGATAAAAATGTTGATATGACGCTTCAGGAAATTAAAGAGCATTTTAATAAATCATGTTGCCTGGCTGCCATCCACCGTCTGCTTGTTAAACTTGGCTACAAATATAAAAAAAAACTCTCAAGGCCAGCGAACAAGAACGCGAAGATGTAAGAAGGAAACGTGAGGAATGGAAACTGTTCCAGCAAAAAGCTTCATGTAATAGATTGATATTTATTGATGAAACCGGTGCCAAA